>CANRGC010000010.1 GCA_947630045.1 Candidatus Gastranaerophilales bacterium | reverse complement strand
GGCGTAGCTCAGATTGGTTAGAGCGCATGCCTGTCACGCATGAGGTCGCGGGTTCGATCCCCGTCGTCCCCGCCATTAAATTTAATAAAAACACCCTTAATAAAGGGTGTTTTTTAATTCCTTCAGTCGAATATTATAAATTTTGATTGTTTGTCATAAAAATTAAAATTGTTTTCATTTTTTTCTTATTTTAAAATTTTATATTGAAAAATCTTATTTTTAAGCTAAGATAAAGGGGTATGGGGGCGTAGCTCAGATTGGTTAGAGCGCATGCCTGTCACGCATGAGGTCGCGGGTTCGATCCCCGTCGTCCCCGCCATAAATAATAAAACACCCTTAATAAAGGGTGTTTTTTAAATATTATTTTTAATTGAAACTATATTTTACAAAGTTTCAAGCTAAAACAACTTTATATTTCATCTGTTTTCTAAGCTGCTTTGGGTGGGCTTTTTGCATTATCCGGTATATATCCTTTGTGGGCTGAAGTTTTATCTTCCATAAGACTTTTTGTGGCTTTATCGACAAGCTCTGCAGTAGAGCAATTCGGATTGTTTTTAACAATTGTGACGATATCATTTTTGCTCAACTCTGTGTTTTTGAGCGTTTTATAGATTCTGATGAATTTTCCCGCATTATTAGGTCCGAGTTGGTTTATTATCCATTTTTTTTCACTACTGTTAATTGATTCGTCTTCGAAATCTTGTGCAAGTTGATTTGCTTTTTTTGCAACATCATCCGTGAAAGTATAACCCGAATAACCCGAGTCATTTATCGGTTTCATTAGTTTATAATCTTTAGGCTCACTTTCTTTGAACTCCTGAACCGCTTTTTTGTCGGCTTCTTTAAGGCTTTTTTTGTTTTCCTCATTAACTGAGTTTTCGCCCATCATGTCTCCAAATTTGTTTGCAAATTTATTTACGCCTTCAACCGATTTATCTATGGTCTTTTTAAGCACTTTATTTTCAACTTTCTTTGCAGCCATCTTTCCAACGCTTGTCACGCCTTTATTCTTAACATTTGTCACGCCGCCCATAAGAGCGCTCTGTCCGGCTTCGGCAAACATTTCTCCAAAATTGAAACTTGCGCCGCCTTCTACCATTGAATCAAATGCATATTCGCCCATTGAGCTTAAACCATCGCTAATTGCACCTTCTGCCATTTTGCCGGCGACTTTTGATGTTATTTTTCTTGCAGCATTTTTTGCAGCTTGTTTGAATGTTATTTCTGCCGTGTCTTTAACAATGTTTTTCCCGAGAGTTTCAGTAATTTTTGTGCCTATCTTGCTTGACAATAAACTTCCGCCGGGAGCGCTGGTAAGCCCGTTAATGGCGCCGTGTGCCATATCTTTTAATCCTTGTTGTAAACTATAGTTGAAGTCGGTTGTGCCGTTGCCGTCAGAATCATATAAGCTGTTTGACATATTTAACCCGACATTAAGAGCTGCACCTATACCGGCACCAAGAAGAAGGGAAGCGCCGCCCGTAAACGGTACTGTAACTGCCACTACAGCCGCAACTGCTATGCCTATTACGGTATCCGTCAGTGCTTTTTGCGTTTCAACATAGTCTTGAATTGATTCATTTGCCTTAGAGTCTTTTGTTTGTAAAAGAACATCCGAGTCGCCGTCTGCATTGTCATTTACATTTTTAACAATACCGTCAACCGTTTCCGTTAAATCTATTGCATTTGAATTTGCCTTTGTATCCGTCTTTGTGTTTTTAGTTTTTTCTGTTCCGTTGTCTGAATTTTTAACCTCACCGTATGCAAGAAGTGAAGTTATTGCGGAAACATCGAAGTTATTTCCCGTCAGCGCCTTATACTTTGAAGCAAACTGTGCGGGGTCTTTGCAATTTTTAAGGTCTTGAACCATTTCTTTATATGTTTGAATTTGCACCCTTGATTCATTTTCTGATGTACCAAAACCAAGAGCGTTATTTATACAGCCTATTCCCTGACTTATCCAACCTTGTTGTTTTGTTTTGTCATCAAGGTCACTCATCATTTTATCGGCTTGCATTTCTAAAAGTCTTTGAATGTCTTCAAAAGAAACTGTTTCCCCGTTATATACAAAACCGTCATTTTTAAGTAAATTTGTTATCTTTTCTGATTCATAAGCTGTTTTTGCCTCATTTTGCGTATAGCTTTTTAATTCTTTGTCTGAAAGTTCACCAACAGTTGTTGTCGTATATTTTTCGAGTTCTTCTTCAGACATGTCCGAAGTGTCAACTATATTGCCTTTTTCATCAACAATAACTTCTTTATCTTCGTTTAATTTTTTGTAAACTTCCTGAATTTTGCTGTCATCTCCGGAACAAAGAGCTTCTTCAAGAAGTTTCCTTTTTTCATTAACTGCATTCTTGCTTCCGTTGTAACTTGCGCCAAATGCTGCAAATACATGGTCAAAGAAGCCCGCACCCTCTTTTTCCGCCTCAGCCTCAGCTCTTTCCATTTCAAGCTGATTTATCATTTCTTCTTCAAGAGCAATTTTTTCATTTTCCTCTTGAATTTTTGTTTGAAGATTTTCAATTTCACTGCTAAGGCTTGAAATTTTTGATTCGTCACCTTTTATGACTTCCGTTGTTGTATCTAAAACCTGATTATATGAAGACTCTTTTTCTGTTTTTGTTGCATTTTTTATCTCAAGAAAATCTTCAAGTTCACCGACAACGGTTTTAATATCAACAAGCTGTCCGTTTTTATCAGTAAGATTTCCTTCCGCATTCACTTTATAGTCATTTGCGCTCATATATTCTTCAAGCGCCGATGAATATTCACCTTCAGCTTTATCTTTAGCATCTATTGAGCTTGCAAGGTCTAAAAGTGCGTCAGCATATTCCTGATCGCTCACTTCTCTTTCGCCCGTTTTTCTTGCAAGAACAACCGAAGCACTGTCCGCAACATCTTGTGCCGTTTCCTGTTCTTCTCTTTTTTCATTTAGTGCTTCTTCAGCTTCTTCGCTTATTATTCTTTTTTCATATTCTTCCCGTTTCTTTTCTTCAAGCTCTCTTTCACTTGCGTCACGCCCTTGAATTGCGTCAGTAAGACTGTTCCAAAGGTTGCCGACCCAGTCGCAAAACTGATCCCACCAGTTTTTGTCGTTTTGAGCTGCTTGAGCTGCATCATATTCTCTCTGTGCTTCTTCGACTTCCGCCTGTTTTTGGTTAAAAACATTGAAAGCCGTTGCCGTTTCACCTTCTGCGGCAGCAAGATTATCTGAAGCCTTATTTGATGTTGACTGAGCGGCAGCCGTATCATTTATCGCACTCGATAAATCCGCATTTGCGCTGTTAACATCTCCTTGAGCGGCGTTTTCTTCATTTATCGCATTTTGATTTGCTTCATTTTTAACATCAGCATTTTGATTTGAACTTTGAACATTTTGATTTGCTTCATTTACATTCGCTTCGTTCTCATCAACGCTTTCTTTATCTTGTCGAACCTTTTCTTGCGCACTTTCAACTTCATCTTGCGCAACATTTACTTCATTCTGAACAGATTGTTCATCATTTTGAGCCTGACCTAAATCTTCTTTTGAGCTTGAAATTTCTGAATCTATATTTGAAATTTCAGCTTCCTTTTCATTTTGTGTATCGTTATACTTTTCGTTATTTTCGTTTAAATCTTCTTTAGTTTCTTCTTTTTCCTGATTTAATTTTTCAACCTGTACATTTAGCGCACTTATTGTACTTATTCCTTCATTATTTCCGGCTTCACCGTTATTTATATTGTTTGAAGCTGAAACCGGCTTATATGAAGCCATTTTTGGAGAACTCGTTGTTCTTTCTTTATTTATGTTGCCTGTTTTAGCGGCTTCATTATTTTGAATATCCGCTGTATTGTTTTCTTTTGCTTTAACTTCTTTTTCAGGTGAACCAACACCAACATCTTTAACCTCTTTTGTTTCTTTGTTTTCTTGAGCCGAAGCATTTCTTTTTTCTATAGCGCTCACAGCGATAATAGGCTTAGCATTTTTAATTCCGGAAGATATGCGTGTGTCGGATATGCTCATCGAGTCAACGGCTTCCATTATGTTGTTATAACTGACAGAACCCGTTTGCCCGTTTGAATTTAAAAGATTTAATTCATAGTTTGAAATGGTGTCATCATTATCTATGTCAACTTTGTTAAAAAAGTTGTCATATCCTACCTTATTAACGGCGTCAAGCGCCCCTTTTGTCTTGCCTAAGACTTCCTTAAACTCTTTTTTGTCTAAGTCTTTTTCGTCACTTTCTTTTGAAGACGAAACATCGTTGACAAAACTTTCCGAAAAATCTTCTTCGCTATACTCTTGGTAGCTGTCTTCCTCTTCACGTTGTTTTGTTTCGGCAACTTTCTTCTCAGCGGAGGTTTCTTCGTCAGACGAAGCTAATTCTCCCGCTTCTTCATGAGCAGGCTGAATCCCCCCGTTGAGATCCAATCTCAACTTTCCAATCATATTCACACCACTTTCTTCTTTTCCATTAGTTAATATCGGCACTATGTTTGAAAAAATTAAGATTATGTAAAGAAAAATGAAGCTATTTTTAAAAAAAACAACTTCATAAAGCTTTTATTGTTATATTGCGTACAATTTCGCCAATTATCGTTTATAAACCAACACTTCAAGTTTGCGGGGTTTAATTTGAACAATTGCCTCGGCTTTTCTTTTAAATTTAAGTATTATGTCTAAATTTTCATTTATCTTAAAAGGCTTAAGTCCGTATTCTTCAAAAACTTCTTCGATTAAATCTCTATAAACCTGAGTAAGGTCTAAATCTTCGTTTTCTTCTTTGTATTCCCAGCAATACTTGTAAAATGAGAGCATTGTGACATCATCCGAATCTTTTAATTTTGTCAGTTGTTCAACAAATTCATCATAAGTTTTAATCTTTACCGCACATTTTGTTTCTGTCATAGCCGATTTCCTTTATATTAATTTCTAACCTTTTTTAAAACTGACCATTTAATATGTTTGTAATTTTTATAAAAACACCTTGCATACGTTTTTATTATGAGGCTACTTGCCTACCCTTTGCAAGTTTTTTTAAAAAGGGGGAACGATAAAAATTTACTTGACAAGGTAAAAGCGGCGTTGATATCAGCGCCGCCAAAATAAAAGTAATGATTTTTGGTCTAAAAAGTTATTATCTTTTTTACAAGCTCATATAATTCAATTTCAAGTCCGGTTAAATTTGCAAACTCGGTGAAATCTTTAATATATTTTCTCTCAAGCGCCCTTGTTCTTATTTCTTTGGCTCTTGGTCTTGATATTCCGGGAATTAATTCTAAAATTTCAGAACAAGACGTGTTTACATTTATAAACGGTTTAAATTCAATATCGTTTTTAAAATCTTCTTTTGCCTTATTTACTTTTAGTTTAGTAAGGGCTATTTTTTGTTTGAGTAAAATATTTTTTGCAAAGAAAACGGCGGGAATGCCAAGCAAAAATAAAAGAGCGCCTTCAATATAAAAATTATTTATTATTAAATACGTTGCAAAAACAGATATTATAAAAATTGAAAATTTCATAATATTCCCTCTTGTTCTATAGCGTTATTATTAACCGCTTTTGCAAAAATGTAAGCATTTACAAAAGTAACGTATGCCACAATAAAAGCGCACAGGATAAATGAAAGAATAATTAAAATTTTTGTATGAATATTAGCCAGCGTTAAAAGTCCGGTTATATAAAGCCCCATTATGGTTATGATTAAGGATACCAAAATGTAAAGAATATTTACGCCAAAAACCGAGAAAACACCTTTTATATAAGAAGAACCTGATGCCTTTATAATTTTTTCCGCTTTTATAAATCTTACAAAAGAAAAAATATCCGAAGTTTTTGCAAAAATTACAAAAAGGGCAATGCTTCTTAATATTATATAAATTAAAAATACCCCAATCGGTATAAAGGCAAGCAAATCAACTGTGTCCGGAAACTCAAAAGTTTCTTGAAGATAATGTGAGAAAAGAAACGGTATGATACATACAAGGACGCATATAACAAGCAATAAAAGTGATGAAACAAATATTTTTAGCCCGTCAATTAAATTTTTAGGGCAAAAACTCGGCAATTTAAATTCGCAATCTTCCCTATATTCCATTATATATTTTACAACGGATGCCAAATAACCGCTTATAACAATTGAAGCCAGCGCACAAATAAGAAATAAAACAATCAGAAAAGGCGAAATTTGTTCATTTCGATTTGTCGCTATTCCGTTGCTCAAACTGTTATAAAGCAAGGTAAAGACCGATAAAAAGCTGCAAATAAGATAGTTTGCCAAAAAGTTTTTGCTCTTAAACATATATTTAAAGGCTTCAAGCATTTTAAATCTCCCGTTTACTAACAAACTTATTTTATAGTATTATTTTTTTTACATTCTTGCAAGTTGATTTAAAAAAATGTAATATTACGGTATGATTGGCACTATTGTTAATACCGCAGCTATTGTCACGGGCTCTTTAATCGGAAGTTTGTTTAAAAAATTTCTTAACGATAAAACAAAAGAAGCCCTTCTTATCTCTGTCGGGCTTTGTTCCATGGCTATCGGCATAAATATTTTTTCATCTTCCGTTTCAAAAAGTGAAATTCCCGTTCTTTTTATTATTGCAATCGCCATAGGCACAGTTTTCGGAACAATTTTCGACATTGAGGGCAAGTTTAAAAAATTGACTTCTAAAATTGGTGATGAAGCCTGTTTAAAAGGGCTCCAAACTGCAATTTTACTTTTTTGTATAGGAACTCTTTCCATTTTGGGTCCTGTACAGTCAGCGCTTTTTCACAACAATATTTTTCTTTTTACCAACGCAACTCTCGATTTTATAACCTCGATTATTCTGTCATGTGCGTTTGGAATAGGAATTATATGGAGCGCTCTTGTTTTGTTTTTGTGGCAAGGCTCAATATATTTTTTAAGCCTTTATGCAAAAAACTTTATATCTGACAGTCTTTTTGTCGAACTTTCAATTATAGGCGGAATTTTAATTTTAAGCACAAGTCTTTCCGTTTTGAAAATTAAAGACATAAAAACGATGAATTTACTGCCTTCTTTGGTTGTTGCGCCGGTAATTTTTCTTATTGTAAGCTTTTTAAAATCACTTTTTTAATTATCAAAAATAAAATTTCAGAAGTTTTAAAACATTATAAAAATGATTTCAAGAACGGAAAATTTTAAAAATTTTTATTATTTGCCTTCAGAATATAAGCCCGAAGGGCAAAAGTTTTGCTATAGTATAAAAAATGAAAAAATCGCCCATATATATCCGTTTGATTTTGTTGAATTTACAAGTAAAAAGCGCATAAATTCAAAAGAACTTTCCGGCGGGCAAATAAAAAAATCAATAAAAGGTCTATATAATATTCAAAAAAGCATAAAAAATGTTGATTTTAATAACACACAAATTTCTTTAAATGACGGCAAAATCAAAGTAAGCGGCAACAGGCGCTTTGAAAAAGATTTGAATAACTTTTTCAGCCCTCTCAACTGTTTCGAAAAAACAATCGGAAGAAAACAGAACGGAATTCATTGTTTCACGCTCGATAAGCATATTTTAAAAGTTACTCAAAATTTGGTTAATGACCCTGACTTTCAATCCTTAAGTAAAAACGACAAGAAAATTTCAACTTTCTGCGCCCTTTTTCATGATATTGAAAAAAAAGAAGGAAAAAAAGACAATTCTCATCCCCTAAATTCCGCAAACAGCGCACTTATTGCGGCAAAAAAATTAAATTTTTCAGAAGATGAACAGACAAAAATTTATGACATAATTAAAAATCACCACTATCTTGAAATTATAAACAAAGCAAAATATTCGGATGAAATCGGAAATAATGAGGGCATGGGGCATAATGCAGAAGAAAAAATTAAAACTGTTGCAAGAGGTGTAAAAAATTTAGAAACGTTTAAAATGACAAAAATGCTCTGCAAAGCCGATTTGAAATCGGTTCTTTCGGATGAAAGCTTTTATAATTCTCTGAAAAGTGTCTATGACGCCTGTTCTGACGCCGTTGTAAAAGAAATTTTAAGACTTAAGCCTTAACTCTGCCATAAATATCTTTATATCTTATAATGTCTTCTTCAAAAAGCTTGTCGCCCTTTTGAACTTCAATGATTTTTAATTCGTTTTGATAAGGGTTAGCAAGTGAATGCTTAATTTTAACGGGAATATCAATGCTTGACCCCGGTTTTAAGATGAATGTTTTATCATCCAGCGTTACTCTTGCAGTGCCGTTCAAGACAACCCAGTGTTCGGAGCGGAAGTTGTGCGATTGCAAGCTCAACTGTCCTCTCGGCGAAACGCAAATCATTTTCGTTAAATATCCGTCACCCTGATTTAAAACAGTGTAATAACCCCACGGGCGATAAACCGTCGTGTGAACCCTGTGCGCTTCGTTATTCATCTTTTTTAGTTGGTCATAAACTATTTTAACATCTTGAGTTTTGTTTTTATTGCAAACAAGAATTGCATCCGCCGTTTCAACAAGCAAAATGTCATTGAGCCCGATTCCCGCAATAAGGCGCTCAGAAGAATATAACATCGAGTTTTTGCAATCATTTGCAATAACATTTCCGATATTTACGTTTCCGCTTTTATCTTTTTTATTGATATCGTAAATAGATTCCCAACAGCCAAGATCGTTCCAATCAGATTGCAAAGGCACAACGATAACATTTTTGGCATGTTCCATAACGGCATAATCAATTGAAATGGAAGGCATTTTGTCAAACTTCATAAAGTCAATCGTGCTGTCTTTTTTGAAATTAAATTCGCATGAAATGTTATATATATCAGGCGCATAAGTTTTTAAGGCTTCCATAAAAACACTCGCCTTAAAAAGAAAAATGCCGGAATTCCAGAAATATTTCCCCGATTTAAAATATTTTTTTGCCGTTTTTTCATCGGGCTTTTCTTTAAATTCCGCCGCTTGAAATGCAATTTTTTCTTTTTTCTGATTTTTATAATCTTTTCCCGTTTTAATATATCCAAAACCTGTTTGCGGGCTTGTGGGGGTAATTCCGAAGGTTACGATATTTCCTTCCTTTGCAAATTTTTCGCCTATTTTGACAGTATCTCTGAAAAGCTTGTCATTTTTGATTAAATGGTCTGACGGAACAACAAGAACAAGGTCGTCTCCTTTTTTGTCCAAAATATATTTCACACAAACCGAAACCGCAGGCGCAGTGTTTTTAGATGTCGGCTCCGACAACAAAATGACCTTTTTTGAAATTTCATCAAGTTGAGATTTAACATCCGACAAGTGTTTTTGGTTGGTTATATTTATAATTTTATCTTCGTCAATAAAGCTCAAAAGCCTTAAATAAGTTCCTTCAAGCAAGCTTTTTTCCGTGTTAATTTTTAAAAGCTGTTTTGGATAAAGCTCTCTTGATAAAGGCCAAAGCCTTGAACCGGAACCGCCTGCTAAGATAATGCCGTGCATAAATAAACTCCAAAAACTGATACAAATCTGATTATACAATAAAATTTAGGGTTTGAAAACAAAAATTGCTTTTAAAATAAAAAAAGGAGCTGATTTCTCAAGCTCCACTGTATTGCCATCACCAGTTAGATATAAATTGCATTTTATTGGGGATTTGTGATTTACAAGCTTTATAATATACTTTTGTTAAGAATTTTTAAATCAGACTTTAGTTAGATTTTTCTCCAACTTTCGTATTAAATTGTTACATATTCTTTTATTTTTATTCGGCTTTAATTATACTTTTTTGTGTAAGGAGTTATATGGCAAGTCAAACTAAGGGAATGGAGAAATATAGCGCAAAGCTGCCGCCTCACAGCATTGAAGCTGAAGAAGCGGTTCTCGGTGCAATTTTAATTAACCCGTCTGAAGCAATGAACAG
Source organism: Candidatus Gastranaerophilales bacterium (assembly GCA_947630045.1). GTDB lineage: Bacteria > Cyanobacteriota > Vampirovibrionia > Gastranaerophilales > Gastranaerophilaceae > Galligastranaerophilus_A. The sequence continues at coordinate 56,647 of CANRGC010000010.1, read as the reverse complement.
AGTTGTTGAAATTTTAAAACCTTCTTCATTCTACAGCCCGAGAAACAAATTAATTTATGAAGCAATGCTGTTTATGTTTAACCAAAATAAACCCATAGACAGTCTTTCGATTGCGGAATATTTTAATTCAAAAAATCAGCTTGATTCCGTCGGCGGAAGGGAATATTTAAATGACCTTGTCATTGACACAATTTTAACTTCAAATATTGAATATTACGCAAATATAATAAAGGAAAATTCTCTTAAAAGAGAGCTTATAAACGCAGGCAGCCTTATAATTGAAGAATCTTTCAAAAACCCCGAGTCTGCAACTTCGCTTGAGTATGCGGAAAAAATGATTTTTGAAATTTCTCAAAGCAAGGCAACGGGTCAGCTTGAAACCTTGTCTTCAATTTTGCCGGAAACGGTTGAACAACTTGAATACAGGTTTAATAACAAAGGAACATACACGGGCGTTCCTTCCGACTTCTATGATTTAGACATATTGACGGCGGGTTTTCAAAAGTCAGACCTTATTATCCTTGCCGCACGTCCTTCCATGGGAAAAACCGCTTTTGCCTTAAATATCGGGCAAAATATTGCGATAAGACACAAAATTCCCGTTGCAATTTTTTCTCTTGAAATGTCTAAGGTTCAGCTTGTTCAAAGAATTTTATGCTCCGAAGCTGAAATTGACGCTCAAAAGGTTAGAACGGGTGAAATTGCGCCCAATGACTGGCAAAAAATCGCCGAATGTATGGACAAATTGCACGTAAGCCCCTTATATATTGATGATACGGCGGGTGTCAGCGTTTCTGATATCAGAGCAAAGTGCAGAAGATTAAAAATGCAAAGACCTGACCTTGGAATGGTTATAATTGATTACCTTCAATTAATTGATGACAGAAGTTCGTCAGACAGAATACAACAGATTTCCGCAATTTCAAGAGGCTTAAAATCTCTTGCAAGAGAATTAAATGTTCCGATTATCGCCCTTTCTCAATTGTCACGTAAAGTTGAAGAAAGAACGGATAAACGCCCAATGCTCTCTGACCTTAGAGAATCGGGCGCAATAGAACAAGACGCCGATATTGTAATGTTTATCTACAGAGAAGAATATTACGAAAAAGATAATCCGAATGTAAAAAATAAGGCAAAAATTATTATAGCAAAGCAAAGAAACGGCCCGACGGGCGAACTTGAGCTTTTATTTCAGGGTACAACAACCAAATTTAAAAACCCGATTAAACAAAATATGGAATAATATATTTAAAAAAAACAGGCCTCAAAGTTACCTTTGAGGCTTTAAATGTGTGAAAAAGAAGATCAACTGCCCTTATTTGGTTAAACAAAAGGGGCCGGGCTGAAATTCCCTTTGAATTATAAAATTAAAATCAGATTACCTTTCCTCATACATTGCTTTTTGAGCGACTGTTCCATACGGTATAACTCTTGATTCCGTTATCATAAGATTAAAGATGTCTGTCAAATAGCCGTCATCAGGCTTTGCCCAGACGTAAGAATTTTCGACATCGGTGGCGTTTTCAGCTAATTTTGAAGGTTTTTTATCTCCGTTAACGTCAACCAAAACTATACATGGAGCACACTTTGTATTGTTCGGATTTGTCGCAAGCCCGTATGAACCGCATTTCCATGCACTGCCCTCAGCTCCGCAGGTTGCAGAATCGTGAAATTTTGCGTCTTTTTCAGATTCGGGCGGGTCATAAAAAGTGAAGCCTCTATATAATGAATTCTTGCTACCCCAAGTCTTTGCTTCAAAACGCATACCGTCTGTTGTGTAAAATGCATTATTGGTGTTTGAGTTTGCTTCTCCATCTTCGGTTTTTTTAAGCGTTGTAGCGTCAACTTTTTTTATAACGGACATATGTCTTGAAAGAAAATCTAATAAGTCATCTTTTGTTGTATACGGTGTGTCTCCGTCAAGCGCCAAATTGGTTGCAATCGCTTGATTTAAAACACTCACCGCCTTTTTTAAACCCGTCTTATATTCTTGTTGCTGGGCGTTGCTTATAACAGACGGAATTGTAAGTGCGGCAACAATACCGATAATTGCAAGCGTTATAAGTATTTCCGCTAAAGTGAAAGCGGAAATTCTGACGGGCTTTAGCCCCGTAATGCGAAAGCCGAAGGATGAATTCCCTTGGCAGTTAAGGGCATTAGTTGTTAAATTTGATTGGGGAATAACGTTTTTCGGGTTTAATTTACCCCCCCCCCCCAAGGGAATGACGATTTTTTAAACATAAGTAAAACTCCTCAAAAACTTGTATTTTTCTAACTTCTTTTATTTTAAAGGTTTTTGATTATAATTTCAACTCTTTTAAAAAATAAATGATTTTTTATATAATCTATATTTGCCTGATTTTAAACAAAAAAAACCGAGAAAAATCTCGGAAAAAGTACAGTTTACGAGTGAGAGATGTGAATATGCACAACATCATAATAAAAATCTTGCTTGCAATTGTAAATTGCCCGAATGGAAGTTTGGATATGTAATTTTGATTTTATTTCAAATTGTAAACTTGTTTTAATAAATCAAAAATTTTATCTAAACTCTTTTCTTTTATGCAATATGGCGGCATAACATAAACCGTATTTCCCAAAGGTCTTAATAAAACGCCGTTTCTTAGGAAAAAGTCATACATCTTGACCCCGATTGGCGCCGTGTAGTCGTTATTTTTGCCCTCAACTTCAAAAGTAAAAATGTCTCCCAAAATTCTTGCGTTTTTAAAGCTTGACTGTTGTTTTTTATAATAGTTGTTAATTCTTTTAACGTCTTCAAGCGGTTTTTTATCAGCCCATAAATCAAGGTTGGCGCTTGCGGCGCTAAGACAAACAGGATTAGCGGAATAGCTTGAAGAATGAAAAAACATTTTTGATTTATCTTTTGAATAATATGCTTCAAAAATTTCTTTTGTGCATAAAGTGGCGGCAAGGGGCAAAGTTCCGCCCGTTAAGCCTTTTGAAAGACAGATAATATCAGGAACTATGTTTGACTGTTCAAAAGCAAACATCGTCCCGCACCTTCCAAAGCCTGTCATTACTTCGTCAAGAACAAACATTACATCATATTCTTTTGAAAGCTTGTAAAGTTCATCTAAAACAAACGGTTTATAAAAAAGCATTCCGCCCGAACCCAAAACAAGCGGTTCTAAAACAATTGCGCCAATTTCGCCGGAGCGGTTTTTTAAAAGTTTTCTGTATTCTTCAATTGTTTTTTCTTCATTTCCGGCTGAAGGGTAAGGTATTCTTAAAACTTCAAAAAGCATTTTTCTGTAAGGATAGTTAAAAACAGACTCGCCGCCTGAAGCCATTCCCCCGAATGTATCTCCGTGATATGAATGTTCAAAGGCAACAATTTTTGATTTATTTTTTTTGAATTTATTAAAATAATATCCAACCGCCATTTTGAGCGCAACTTCAACACAAATTGAGCCTGAGTCCGAATAAAAAACATAATTAAGTTTTTCGGGCAAAAACCCGCTTAATTTTTGAGCGACATCAATTGCGGGTTTGTGGGTAAAGCCGGCAAAGATAATTTGTTGCATTTTGTCAATTTCTTCTTTAACATGCGCTTTTATATAAGGGTTATTATGACCGAGTGTGTTTACCCACCACGATGAAATTCCGTCAATTATTTCTTTTCCGTCTTTTGTATATAAAAATTCGTCTTTTGTATGGTCAATTTCAAAAATGGGTTCGCAAAGACCATGCTGCCAAAAAGGGTGCCAAATTTCCGCCATAAACCTTTACTCTTTCTTTTTTTCTGTTTATGTTAGTATAAATACTATAAAAGGATATTAATTTAAAGAAGGAGTATAAAAATTATGTCTAGAAAACCTATTATTGCGGGAAACTGGAAAATGCACAATAACTGTGCGCAGAGTGTTGAATTAATTCAAGGCTTAAAAGCTGAATTAAAAGATATTGAAAAAGATTTATTGCCTGAAGTTGTTGTTGCTCCTGTTTTTACATCTTTATACGCTGTGGATGAAGAATTAAAAAAATGCGCTTGCGGAAAAATTAAACTTGCCGCTCAAAATTGTTTCTATGAAGAAAAAGGCGCTTATACGGGCGAAATTGCAATTAATATGTTAAAAGATTTTGATATGTCTTATATAATTATCGGACACTCCGAAAGAAGACAATATTTCAGCGAATCTGACGAAATGATTAATAAAAAAGCAAAAGCTATTTTGGCAAACGGTTTACTGCCGATTATATGCTGCGGCGAAACTTTGGAACAAAGGGAACAGGGTATAACCGACAAACATATTGCTTCTCAAATTACAAAAGCGCTTGACGGCATTTCAAGCGAAGATGTTGCAAAATCGGTTATAGCTTATGAACCTATCTGGGCAATCGGCACGGGCAAAACTTGTGATTCAATCGAAGCTAACAGAGTTATTAAAATGATTAGAGAAACCGTAAAAAGCTTGAAGGGTGAAGCTGCCGCAAATTCAATCAGAATTTTATACGGCGGTTCCGTTAAACCCGAAACCATTGAAGAACAAATGGCTCAGTCTGATATAGACGGCGCACTTGTTGGCGGAGCAAGCTTAAAGGCTGACAGCTTCTCAAAAATCGTTAAAGGCGCTATGGCTTAAAAAATCAAATTTAAAAAATAAACCCGCCAATTTTAAAACGGCGGGTTTTTTGTTATAATGAAAAAATGATTGAAAAAGACATTGAAATAATTGAAAATCTTCAACATGAGCTGAATTCCAACCTCAAAAACGGTATGGGTCCTTTTTTGGCGGCAATTTATGATAAAAATTATAATATTATCGCAAAAGCCCAAAACACGGTTGTTAAAGACAACTGTTCCAATAACCATGCCGAAATGAACGTTATTAAAGAGGCGCAAAAAAAGCTTGGCGCATATAACCTTTCAGAATTTGACCTTTCAATTTATATAACAAGCGAACCTTGTATTATGTGCCTTGGTGCCATTATGTGGTCAGGAATTAAAAGAGTTTATTTTTCAACTCCTTCATGTGAGGTTGAAAGAATTACCGGTTTTGATGAAGGGTTTAAACCTGATTGGAAAGAAGAATTTAAAAAACGGGGAATTGAAGTTTATTCTGAAATTTCAGCCGAACTTGGGGCTCAGGTTTTAAAAAATTATGTAAAATCGGGCGGAATTGTTTATAAGCCGAGATAATTAAGATGTTAAAAAGCGGGGTTTTTGCCCCGCTTCGTTTTTATTAAGCTTGTTGTCTTTTTTGGAAACACTCTTTGCAATAGATTTCCTTCCCTTCAATGGGTCTAAACGGAACTTTTGTCGGTGCTCCGCATTCTGAACAAACAGCGTCATGCATTTTTCTTCTGTTTTTTTGGCGTCTTTGCTGTCTGCATTCGGGGCAGCGTTTTGGTTTGTTTACCAAACCTTTTTCAGCGTAAAATTCCTGTTCACCGGAAGTAAAAACAAATTCTTTACCGCAATCTTCACAGTGAAGGGTTTCATCTTGGTACATTCTTAGGCTCTCCTTAAGATTAAAGTGTAAAATTTAAACCGCTACCTAACAAAATCTATTGCCGATAATAATTGGTTTACTAACTTATTTTAATGTTTTTTAACATATTTTGCAATAGATAAACCAAAAATTGATAAAAAAAATTTTATATGCTATTTTACTTTTTATAATATCTTAAGAAAGCTTTTTTATGATTAAACCGTGGGATGAATATTTTATGGAAATTGCAAAAACGTGCGCTTCCCGCTCTAATTGTCTAAGGGCGCATGTTGGTGCGGTAATTGTCGGGGATGATAAAAAAATTAAGGCAACGGGATATAACGGCACTCCTTCAAAAGTAATTTCTTGTTATGAGCTTGGATATTGCTACAGAATGAAAAATAACATTCAATCCGGCACAAGATATGAAACCTGCCGCTCAATTCATGCGGAACAAAACGCCATAATACAGGCGGGTCAAGACAGGTGTAAGGGTTCTTCCATGTATATATACGGGCATACAATGATTTGCATTTTGTGTAAAAGGTTTATTGCCCAATCCGGTATTGTTGACGTTTATCTTCAGGAAAAATCCGGCGACGATATAGTTCATGTTTCGGTTGAAGAAATTAAAAACGAGCTTTCGGATATGACCTTACCCGTTTAATTTTAAAAGATAAGAAATAACGTCTTCTTTTGTGTTTAAAACACCTTCAAATTGAAGTTCTTTTATTTCGTCGATAATTTCGCCGAGCCTTTTTGAAGGTTTCAAGTTTAAAATTTTCATAATTTCATATCCGTCCGTTAATTTAGGCAATGACTTTAATTTCGGAGAAATTTCCAGATATTTTTGATATAAAATTTCAAGATTTTTCAGGTTTGTTTTAACCATTTCTTCACTGACGGCTTCCCCTCTGGCTGAAAGCCTGTCTGCTCTGGCAAGTTCAATTAAATCGGGGGTGTCATCTCCGATTTTTCTGACAAATTTAACGTAAGCTTTTTCCGTTTTATCAGCCTGAGCCATTAAGGAAGAAGGGTAAATATGATATTTTATCATTTTTGAAATGTAGTCGATTTCTTTATTTGAAAATTTTAAACTTTTTAAAAGGGGAACAACTTTTTTGCTTCCGACCTCATCGTGACCAATAAACCTGTGGCGTCCCGTATCTTGTTCAATTGTCCACGTTTCGGGTTTTGCAATGTCGTGTAAAAACGCCGCAAGTTTAAGTTCGGGCTTGTCAATTCTGATATTTTCGACAGTTTCAATTAAATGATGAAAAAGGCAAAGATGATGATGAGAATTTGAAGGAATTTTTTTAATTTCGGTGAAACAGGGGAAAATCACCTCAAGCATTCCTGAGTTATCCATATTTAAAATTGCTTTTTTTAAAAATTTCCCTTCAAAAGTTTTAATTAATTCCTGATGAATTCGCTCTTTTGCAACGTTATTTATTTTTTTTGCGTTTTCTTTTATAAAATCCAAAATTGAAGGGTCAATTTCAAAACCAAGCATAGCTTGAAATCTGAACGCTCTAAGCATTCTCAGGTAATCATCCGATAAATTTTCTAAGGTTTTTGTTCTTATTATTTTGTTTTTAAAGTCTTCAATTCCATTATTTATATCAACAATTTTATCGTTATTTATGTCATACATAATGGAATTAATCGTAAAATCACGTCTGTTTGAGTCTTTAGTGACGTCGTTTTCCAAAAGCCTTGCAAAATCAATATAGTCTTTATCAAAAACAACTCTGTAAATCTCGTTTTTGCTGTCCAGCTCTACAAAAGCGCCATTATTTTCATCGGCAATTTTTATGCAGAGTTCTTTCAGATTTTCTGTTTTAATTGTGATATCTCTGTCAGGCGAAGTTTTTTTAAGGAGCATATCTCTCATATATCCGCCCACAAGGTATGCTTCTTTGTTTTTTATGTAAGGTTTTATTTTTTCAATTATCTCATCAAACATTTTGAATAACTCCAAAAAGCCCTGCCGTAATTGCATTTGGCGCTTTTAAAATTAATTTTCCGAGAGTGACAAGCTTTATATTTTCGTTTTTAAAATATTCAAACTCTTTTTCTGAAAAACCGCCCTCAGGACCAAAGACGGCAAGAATTTTTTCGTTTTTATCCAAATTTAAACACGCTTCTTTGACGGAAAATTCGTCATATTTTTCCGCAAAAACAAGAATATTTTCTTTTTTGAATTTTGAAAAAATTTCATCAAATTTTAAAATGTCAAAAACTTTGGGCATATCCGCTCTTTCGCACTGTTTGAAACTTTCCGTGCCGATTTTTTGCCACTTTTCGGCTTTGTTTAAAATCAAATCTTTCTTAACCGAGGCGTTATCGGAATATACCGTATAAATTTCTTTTGCCCCGAGCTGAACCGCATTTTCTATTGCAAGGTGCATAGCTTCCTGTTTTAAAACGGAAATTAAAACACAAAGATTAAAATTGAGCCTTCTTTCAGACTTTTCAGATTTTAATATTTTTGCCATGATTTCTTTTTTTGATATGCTTTCAATTTCGGAAAAATAAACATTCTCGTTTTCGTCGATAAATTTAACAACTTCGCCCGCTTTCACCCTTAAAGATTGAACAATATGACAAAGAAGCTCTTTGTCATTGATAATAATTTTGTTGTTTTCTATTGAATTTTTTGAGATTAAAAAATGCGGCATAGAATTATTCTATCACAACCGTTTTCTTTATGTTAGAATTGCTAAAGCTAAAGGAGAATATGAAAAATGATTATCGTTATGCGCCATGGGGCGAGTGAAGAAAATATAGAAAAGGTTGTAAGTTTCGTAAAATCAAAGGGGCGTGACGCTCATTTATCAAAAGGGGAATCTCACACAATTATCGGCGCTGTCGGGGAAAGTCCGGTTGACCCGAGAGATTTTGAACTTTTAGACGGCGTTAAAGAAGTTATTAAAATTTCATCAAGCTATAAGCTTGTTTCTCATCTTTTTAAGGAAGAAGATACCATAATTGAAGTTAACGGCGAGAAATTCGGCGGTGATTATGCGGGAATGATAGCGGGACCCTGTACAATCGAAAATGAAGATCAGATTGAGGAATGCGCCGAAAAAATGGCTCAATTTGGCGTTAAAATTATGAGAGGCGGCGCTTTTAAGCCGAGAACTTCACCCTATGCCTTTCAGGGGCTTGGCGAAGAAGGTTTGAAAATGATTAGAAAAGCGGCTGACAGAAATCACCTTGCAGTAACTTCCGAAGTCATGGAAATCAGCCAAATTCCCATGTTTTTAGATTATGTCGACATCTTGCAGGTTGGCGCAAGAAATATGCAGAACTTTAACCTTTTAAAAGAGTTAAGCAAAATAGATAAGCCGGTTGTACTTAAAAGAGGGCTTTCGGCGACAATTAACGAATGGCTTATGGCTGCCGAATATATTCTTTCGGGCGGAAACAGAGAAGTTATTCTTTGTGAAAGAGGGATAAGAACTTTTGAAGTTGCAACGAGAAACACTCTTGATTTGTGCGCAATTCCCGTTGTGAAAAAGCTTAGCCACCTTCCCATTATTGTTGACCCTTCCCACGGAACGGGTTTGAGAGATAAAGTTGCCCCGATGTCAATGGCTTCAATTGCGGCAGGCGCTGACGGTCTTATGATTGAGGTACACAATAAGCCTGAATGTGCGCTTTGTGACGGGGCGCAATCGCTTTATCCCGAACAGTTTGCAGAACTTTATAAAAAATTAAAAGTTTTGGCACCCGTTGTAGATAAAAAAATGTAATTAAAAAGAGGGGGTCTTGCCCCCTCGATTGTTATTAAGTTTTACGGTTTCTCCCGTTGTCTTTTATTGTTTTTCAACTTTATTATTTCTTTTTGTTTTGAAACTGACTGTACTGTTGATTATACTGTAACGTCGGGTCATATGTATAATGTGTTTTTCCGTTTGTGTCTTTAAACGAGTGTCCGCCGTTAGCTTTAAAATCACTTTCAGTTTTACTTCTTTGTGAGCTGCTTATGGCAGGGTCATTCAATACGCCGATATATTTGTCATACGAACTGTATGATGTGCTTGACGTGTTATTATTTTTGTTATTGGAATTATTGGATGAATAGTTATTGTTATATGAGTTATTATACGAATAATTATTGTATGAATAACTGTTGTATCCGCCATATGATGTTGATTTTTTCACAGCTTTTTTAACCCATTTATGGGTTTTTGTATCCCATTTGTAATTGTCTGTTTTGTTTATCCATTTTCCGCCGTAATAAATTTTTGTTGTTTTTGATTTTTCTTTTCCGTTTTTATCATATTTAATTTCATATTTATATTTTTCATATCCGCCCTCTTTATTATATTGAACGGCGCTTGATGCAACACCATTTTTATAAGTAATAGATTTTTTACTTTTAACGGTTTTGCCGTCACTTTCATAGTTTGTTATATCTTTGCTTTTTATAACACCTTTGCTGTCATATTTTCTTGTTGATGTTTGAGATTTTTTGCCGTCAACCTGTTTTGTATATTCGGCTTTTGTAATTACGCCCGTTTTTGAATTGTAAAAATTAACGGTTTTTGCTTTTACTGTTTTATTGTTTTTGTCTTTTGAAGTTTCAACTTGTTCTTTGGTGTTGCGTGAATTGTCATATTTGATTTCGGTTTTTTTACCGTTTGAAGTTTTAACTTCTTTGGTTATATTCCCATTTTTATATTCACTGTTTTTAACAACATTGCCCTTTTTATCTTTTGTAACTATTTTTGTTACACTCCCGTCTTTCATTGTTTTTGTTGTAATTTCACCTTTGCCTTTTGAATCTGTTCTTGTTATCTTAACCGTTCCTGTGCCGTTTTTTAAGTTAGAATAGTCATATTTATATGTGCTTTCCTTTTTGCCGGTTTTAGTGTCGAAGGTGGTTTTTGTTGCATACTGATTAGCACCGTCTATTTTTACATAAGTTTGTTCGCTTACTTTTTTTCCTGATTTATTTTTATCAACTGATTTTAAAAGGTTGCCTTTTTCGTCACGCTCATATTCTCTTACATTGCCTGTTGAGTGCATAATTTTTGTTGCGACACGCCCGTTTTTAAATGTTGCTGTATAGTTAATCGTTCCGTTTTTATTAAATTTAACTTCGCTTGTTGCAGTTTTGTTTTTATCGTACGTTTTAAAAGTGTAGTTTCCGTCTTTATCGGTATCAATCTGAACTTTGGAACCGTCTTTTGCGCTTAAGATTGTTCTTGTTGTGCCGTTATCAAGTTTTTCTGTTTTTGTTGCACTATATTTTGCATGCCCGACTTTCATCGAAGTGAATTGCCCCTTAGAGTCTGTTTTTATTTCAGTAGCTCTAATCCCGTTTGATGAATATTCCGTAACAATTCCTTTTGAATTTGATTTATATGAGGCGGTTTTATCGAATTTAGCTTTTTCTACAACTTTTGCCGAAGAATCGAAAGCTTTCATTAATTTTTCAAAAACACTCTTAAGATAGCTTCCGTTGTAATGTCCTTTTTTTGCAACGGCTTCAAACTCTCTATATGTAACTAAGCCGTCTTCATCTTTATCAATGGTCTTTAATTCATTTAAACTAAGACCGTCGAAAAGATTTTCCTCTTTACTTTTAATTGGTCTTCCGCCAAGTTGCGATTTGCTTCTAAGATTTAGCGCAGCATAATTAAAGCTGCTATCACCGTTAATTGAAGTCATGGGGCAAACTCCTTCTTTCATTTACACTCTATATTTATCGTGATAAAACAAGTGTAACTTTAGTAAAAATATATTCCAGTTAAGAAAAGTTTACATTGTTGTGACAACGGCGGGAAAAATTTATCTTCAAACGCTTATAACAGCTTCATATCAAGAAAAAACAAAAAACAGGGAGAAAAATTCCCTGTTTTATTTAATATTAAAAGATTGTCTAAAGCGTATTTATAAGATTTACAACTTCAATCGCTGCTTTTGCGGCGTCAGCGCCTTTATTTCCGGCTTTTGTTCCCGCTCTTTCAATTGCCTGTTCAATGTTATCCGTTGTTAAAACACCAAACATTACGGGAATGTTTTCAGAGAGAGAAACGCTGGCAATTCCTTTTGAAAGCTCAGCTGAAACATAGTCAAAATGAGGAGTTGAACCCTTTATGATTGCCCCGAGTGCAACAATTGCACTGTAACCTTTTTTTGCAACTTTTTTGCATAAAAGAGGAATTTCAAAAGCCCCCGGAACCCATACAACATCAATATTTTCTTGTTTAACGCCGTGTCTTAAAAAAGTGTCAAGAGCGCCCGATAAGAGTTTTGAACCTATAAAATCATTAAATCTTGAAATAACTATGCAAAATCTGTCAGTTTCTTTTGCAACAAGTTTTCCTTCATAAATGTTTGTCATAATCTCACCTTATTTCTTTTCTTCTATTATATTTCCTTCAATAACGGCGTCTTTAGCCTGTTTTTTGTTATTTTCTTCAGCTTCCATTTGTTTATTTATTATAACCGTTTGAATTATCTGAAAAATATTTGAAGTTACCAGATATAATAAAACGCCCGCAGGGATAGGCACAAAAAGGAAAGTCAGAGTAATCATTACGGGCATTACCGTTGTCATTGACTTTTGAATTGCAGCCTGTGAAGGGTCTTGATTTTCCTTTTTTTGAGTTGCCATCATTACTTTTTGCATTAAAACCATTGTCAAGACAAAAAGAACGAGTAAAAATATTACATCATAGTGTATGGTTTGAGCCGCTTGCAAAGTCGGCACTTCAGCCGAGAGAACATCACCGTTTCTTTTAAATGTAATCTGTTCGGTTTCTCTTGTTTGCGGGTTTGAAACTTGGACTTCCGCTTTTTCTATTGCGTTTTGAATTGGGAATTCTTCATCAACATTATTAATTTTAAATTCCAAATTTATAGGGTCATTGGGAATAACTTCTCCTATAACATTAATTGCCTTTTGAGGGTCTTTAACTTTTGCCTCTTTAACCTGTCCGTCTTTTAAATAAATTTTTATGCTCTTTGCGCTTTGAAGTCTTACGAATTTGTCAACCTGAAACTGACCGTCATTGGAAAGCCCCGCATTGCTTCTTATTGTGGCGTCAAGCCTTTTAATAAAGAGAAAATCAGCATTTCCCGCCTGTTCGATAAAAGCCGGACTCATCAGGGCGGAATACAACAAAATAAAAATCGGAAGTTGAATTAACATTGGCAAACAGCCCGCCATCGGGTTGATTTTGTTGTCTTTGTAAAATTCCATCATTTTTTGTTGCATCATTTCAGGGTTTGATTTATATCTGTCCTGAATCATTTTTAATTTCGGTTGAATTGTTTGCATAGCCTTCATTGATTTTTGCTGAGAAACGTTAGCGGGCCAGAGCGCAAACCTTATAATTAAAGTCAAGATAATAATTGCAACTCCCCAGTTTCCGACCAAATTTGCAATTGCTTTTAAAAATTCTATTGTTAATGCGGTAAAATCCATTGTCTATAATTTCCCCATGATTTAAAAAGTGTCACTGTTGATTTTAATATAAACATGATAATATTTACAATTATGAGTAACTTTTTTGAAACAATTTGTGCAATATCAACCCCGCTTTCTTTTGGCGGAATAGGCATTGTGAGAATATCGGGCGAATGTGCGTATGAAATTGCGCAAAAGATTTTTAATAAAAAAATTGTTGAAGGAAAAATTAATCACGGCTGGGTTATTCATAACAATGAAAAAATTGACGAAGCGATTGTTTTATATTTTAAAAACCCAAAAAGCTATACCGGAGAAGATGTTGTTGAATTTCAAACCCATGGCTCACCCGTTGTTATAAAGAAAATTTTAAATATAATTATAAGCCTCGGCGCAAGACTTGCCGACAGGGGCGAGTTTACAAAACGAGCTTTTTTAAACGGCAAACTTGACTTGTCTGAGGCGGAAGCCGTTTTAGATTTAATTAATTCAAAAACGGCAAAGTCTGCCCTTAAAAACGCTTCAAACCTTTCAGGTGCGCTTTCAATAAAAATAAATGAAATAAGAGAAAAAATTCTTGAAATTGCCTCAAGAATTACCGCTTCGGTTGATTTTCCCGAAGATGTTGCGGAAGTTTCTTATGAATATTTAATTGAAACTCTGGGAAAAATAAAAGATGAAATCGACCAAATTTTATCAAACGCAAATTCTCACAATATTATGCGAGAAGGAATTAAAATAGCGGTTGTCGGAAGACCGAATGTCGGAAAATCTTCACTTTTTAATGCGCTGTTAAACCTTGAACGTGCCATTGTGACTGATATTGCGGGAACAACAAGAGATATAATAACCGAAAGTTTTGAAATTGACGGAGTTTGTGCCACTTTGATTGATACTGCGGGCATAAGAGAAAACGAAGATATTGATAAGGTTGAAAAAATCGGTATTAATCAGGCAAAAAGCGCAATTGAAGAAGCCGATATCGTTCTTATGCTTTTTGACGGTTCGGTTGGAATTACCCCGAAAGATGAGGAAATTTTTGAACTTTGCAAAGAAAAAAGGGGAATTTTAGTTTCAACAAAGTCTGATATAAATTTATCGGCTAAAAACACAACGGGTGCGCTTCTTGTCAGCTCAAAAACAGGCGAAAACATAAACAAATTAAAAGAAATTATCTTTAAAGAAGTCATGGGCACAAATGTTGAAAACACTGATTTTACAACAAACCAAAGACAACAGGAAAGCTTAAAAAATGCGTCCTGTTTCCTTAATAATGCCATATCTGCTTCAAGAGCATGCGAATTACAAGATTTAATTTTAATAGACGTTAAATCAGCCTTGATTTCTCTCGGGGAAATAACGGGCGAGGTTGTAAACGATGAAATTTTAAACGGAATTTTTGATAAGTTCTGTATCGGTAAATAAAATTATCGGTAAATACAGGCTCTAGCCGACATACATAATGTTTTCCTGCCAAATTGAGTTTGGTTTTTTTACAAATTTTTTAAACCCTTCTTCCGTTAAAACCCTGTAAGTTGAATTGTAAGGTGCAGATTTATCCGTGTAAATATACCCTTCTTTTAAGGTTTTTGCGGGTGACTGTTCTGATATATCGGTTTTTTCTTCAGTAAAGTTAAAACCCTCATTATTTCTGAGTTTTGTAATTCTGAGTCTGTCGCCCGTATAAATGTTTGTTTCCTTATAGCTGCAATATGCGCCGTTTGAGTCTAAAAAGTGTTCAATTTCTAAATCACCTTTATATTCCGTCACTTTTAAATAATCAAAGCCGTTTTTTTCAGGCGATGTTTTTTTGAATTCGTACATTCTTGCAAGGTTTAATCCGTTGCGTTCTTCTATAAGTTTAATCGATATCGGGTATCCGGTGTTTTTATCAATTTCGTCAAACACGAGTTTTGGTGAGTCTTTTTTGTTGTTCAAATTTGTTTTATAATTTTTAAAACCTTCGCATGCGCCTTTAGATAATGCTTTTAGTGCCTCGTTTACAAATTTTTTACCCTCTTTTTTTGTCAGCTTTTCGGCTTTTTTTGCTATGGGTTCTATTTCGGCGTTAATTTTTGAGTTCATTTTTTTAAGATAGCTATACGAGTCTTTTCCTGATTCATATTCGCCAAAAGAAATCGGTTTGGAGAAATTTTGATTATATCTTACGGAACTTGTATTGGATGTAATTTGACAGGAAACAGGACTAATTTTCATACTTTATTCCTTTCGCTTTCCAGACGTTATTTTGTCTGTCGTAAACATATTTTTTTTCTGTTTTGCCGTTATATTCTATGTATTCTGCCGATTTTGCGCCTATTGCATTTGAAACTTTAAGAACAATTGTTTTTGCTCCACCGTCCGACATTCTTCTTTCAACATAGGTATAGCCGTTTGGTTCATATAATATGAGCGCTTCAGTATTTGTATTTTTTTCTCTGTATGAAGTTGAAATCAATTTCCCGTTTTCAACAGATTGGGCTGATTCAACATCTTCCTCAATATCTTTATAAATAAATGAAGTATACGGCGCCTCACCTTCTTTTGATGTTGAGTCATATTCTGCGACAACAGAAAGGGTTTCAGGGTTAACATAGGCCACGTTGCATGGAATTTTGGTTTCTTTGTCGGGTTTTCTGAAAACAAGGCTTGCCACTTTTCCGTTGTCCATTTCGCAAATTACTTTATAACCTTTGTAATTAAACTTTTTACCCCATTTTAGAGCGTTATCAAGATTTTTTCTGATTGGCTTTGTATTGCTTAGAGAATCTTTGTATATTTCATCTACAGATTTTTTAAATTCGTCAATTTCTATGTTTTTTCTTTCTTGCAGAAAGGTATCCTCGGCTTCCATGCGTTTAAAAGTGGCGGTTAATACCGGTTCTTTGCTGTCAATTTCGCCAAAAGATAAAGGTTTTGAAACGTTTTTACCGTATAACCCATATGAATTTGTTATGTTATTGGATAAAGGCGCTATTCTCATTTCCTCTCCTTTAGATTTGATTTAAAATTACAAAACGTGTAAAAAATAAAATTTGCGTGTATTTTTTCGTTGGTATATAATTTCTTTATTTGGAGCAATTTTATGGAAAAATATTCAATTACAACCGCTATTGATTATGTTAACGGCGAACCTCATATCGGGCATGCCTATGAAAAGATTTTAACGGATGTTTTATCAAGACACTACAAAAAACGTGCGGATAAAACTTTTATGTTAACCGGCACTGACGAACACGGCATAAAAATTCAAAAAACGGCAAAATCTCTCAATATAACCCCAAAAGAGCTTTGCGATAAGAATGCCTCGGCATTTATTGAAAACTGGAAGCTTTTAGATATCGACTATTCAAAATTTATAAGAACAACAGACTCTTATCATAAAAAAACGGTTCAGGATATTTTTGAAAAACTTTTAGAAAACGGAGACATTTATAAACACAAATATAAAGGGCTTTATTGTTCCGGCTGTGAGTGTTTTTTGGCGGAAAAAGATTTGGATGAAGCCGGCTGTTGCCCAATTCATCAAAAAAAACCGGATGTTGTGGAAGAAGAAAATTATTTCTTTAAACTTAGCAAATATAAAGAAAAAATTAAAGAACATATTAAAAATAACCCCAATTTTATCCAGCCCGATTTTAGGGTTCAAGAAGTTTTGAACCAGCTTGAAGATATCGAAGACATCTCTGTTTCAAGGGCAAAAACAAATGTAGAATGGGGAATTGAAGTTAAATCAGACCCGACACAGGTAATTTATGTTTGGATAGATGCGCTTTCAAACTATATAACGGCTCTGGGATATGACGTTAACGGAAATCACGGTCAAAACTTTATTGATTTTTGGCCCGTAAATTATCATATTATCGGTAAAGACATTTTAAAATTTCACTCGATTTATTGGACGGGAATTTTAATGGCGCTCGGAGTTGAGCTTCCAAAGGGAATTTACGCTCACGGGTGGATAATGATTGATAAAAATAAAATGTCTAAATCTACGGGAAACGTTGTTTCGCCAAAGAGCGTTATGGAAGCCTTCAGTCTTGATAAACCCGACTCTTTGAGATATTTTATGGCGACATCCGCAATAGGCGGAAAAGACGGAAATTATTCCGATGATGATTTTAAAGAAAAGGTTAATGCTGACCTTGCAAACAATATAGGAAACCTTTTAAACCGTTCGTTGAATATGCTTGTTAAATATTTTGACGGTGAAATTAAAGAAGAATTTATTAATGACAGCCTTGTTAAGGAAACAAACACCGTAATTAAAGAGGTTTTAGACCTTTTTGACAAAATGGATATAACCCTTGCCGCAAGCAAAATTGTTTCTCTTGCAGATGAAGCAAATAAATTTGTCAGCGAAAAAGCCCCATGGGCGCTTGCTAAAGAAGGAAAGCTTGATGAGTGCGGAAAAGTGTTATATTCGGTTTTAAATCTTATGATAAAAGTTGCGCTTTTAATTGAGCCCTTCTGCCCCAACATTGCCAAAGATATGGCGCTTCAATTAAAAACCGATATAAATAAAAAATATTTTGAAATTGAAGACTATATGTTAAAAACAGGCAAATTAATTTCAAAAGAAGAAATTCACCCCGTATTTTTGAGATTGGACTCTGAAATTGCGGGAAAATCTAAGAAAAACTAACAACAAATCATATTTACATGTTTTATCTTAACGTGAGGTGAAAAATGTCTTATATTACATCGTCTCTTGCAAGACAATCTGCAATTATAAATTCCAATAACGCCGAAATGGCAGCAATTAGGGCAAATCAGGGCATTCAAGATTTGGCAAAATCAGGTTCCGGTGATATGAAAGCTCTTGCTCAAAAGGAATTACAACTTCAACTTGAAAAAGAACAGGCGGAAGTCAAAGCAAAGGCCGCAAAAGCTGAAGCTGAGGCGCTTAAAAATAAAAAGCTTAACTATTACGCTTAAATTTCCGTTCTTGTTTCAAGCGCTCTAATCAGAGTTAACTCGTCAGTGTATTCAAGCTCTGAACCTAAAGGAATGCCGTACGCTATTCTTGAAACTTTTACACCAAAAGGTTTTAACAGCTTTGACAGATAAAGTGCGGTTGCTTCGCCTTCAACGGAAGGGTTTAGAGCAAGAATTATTTCTTTTATATCATTTTCGTTTACTCTTGTTAAAAGCTCTTTTACTTTAATGTCTTCCGGACCAATGCCGTCAATAGGGGAAATTAAACCGCCCAAAACGTGATACAGACCTTTGTATTCATTGGTTTTTTCAATTGCAATGAGGTCTTTTGCTTCCGACACCACACAGATAACTTCTCTGTTTCTTGATGTCGAAGAACAGATTTCACAAGGGTCTGTCGATGAAATGTTAAAACAATTTGAACAATATTTAATTGTGGTCTTTGCTTCAATCATTGAATTTGCAAAGTTTTCCACATCAAACACGTCCATTTTTAAAATATGTAAAGCAAGCCTTTGAGCCGTTTTTGGGCCGATTGAAGGCAATTTCTGAAAATATTCAATCAGTTTTGCAAGCGGTTTTGTATATTCCATTAAAAGAGCCCCGGAATGTTAATACCGCCCGTTGCGGCTTTTAATTTTACTTCCGCCTCTTTTGCCGAAGCCTGTGCAGCGTTTGTCATTGCCTGTGTGATTAAATCTTCAAGCATTTCAACCGTTTCATCGTCAACGCCATCAGGATTTTCAGGGTTAATAGCATTTTTTGTAAGCTTAATGCTTTTAAATTTTCCCTGTCCGTTTAAAACAACTTCAACCGCATCTCCGTTTGAAGTCCCTTTAACGTCCATTTTTTCAAGTTCTTCCTGAACTTCTTTTACTTTCTTTTGAATTTTTTGCGCCTGCTGCATAATTTGCATCATATTCATAAATTCTTCTCCCCTATGGTTTTTTATCTCTTACCATAATATGTTATAATTTCTATTATATGCAAACTAAAACATATCTTCAACAATGTATAGCAAAAAACGGTTATCTTTCGGGCTGGCCTAAAGAACTTATGCCTTTATGCGTTTATATTGCGCCTTTTCGCTGGTATAAATCAATGAGCGAAGCCGACTCTTACAAGTATCGTTCCATGGTAATAAACGCATTTAATACATGGCAATCAGCGCTTTCGGGCATGGTCACTTTTTATATTGTTTCAAATTTAAATGATTCCCATATTAATGTTGAATGGAAAAGGGTGGACAGGAAATCTCTCGGGTGTTGTCAATTTAATTATGACAATTACGGAAGGTTTTATTCCGCCGAAGTCAGCATCGGGCTTTCCGACGGAATTATTCATAAACAGTATATGGATGAAAACGAGGTTTACCATACTATTTTACATGAAGTCGGACACTCAATCGGGCTCGGGCATTCCCCTTACATTGAAGATATTATGTATACTCCTCATCAATATGGCAGAATAAATCTTTCTCAAGCCGATATTCAAACTGCAAGATTTTTATATAAATTCGGTGCGGGAAAAACGGAAAGCGAAATTTTAAATCAATATTCCTCTCACAATGCGAGAAATTTGGATCATCTCGTCCATATTTTAAGGGGCGAAAAATCTGAGTTTCAAAAAACGCTTGACGGGGCGGGAAAGCATTCAAAAAAAGATTTAATTCAAGAGAATGCAAATATTGGCGAATTGAAAAAATATTTAATGCAAATAAACAGCATTCAATTCAACTTCAACAAAAAAGACTAAGCGCTTGTGGAAAGGCTCGGAGCGATGATTACGAATTGTCTTACAAGCTCTCTGTCCCATTGAACGTCGGCGCCCATTTTCAAAATTTCGCAAGCTTTTTCAACGCCCATACCTTTTCTGTAGGGTCTGTCGGATACAAGAGCATGATAAGCGTCTGCTATGGCGACAATTCTTGCCGATAACGGAATTTCTTCCCCTTTAAGCCCCATGGGATAACCCGAACCGTCATAATGTTCGTGGTGATATTTAACCATGGGAATTAAATCTCTTAAAGATTCATTTGGCGCTAACACCTTGTCCGCACCGATTACGGGGTGCTGCTTCATTATTTCCCATTCTTCATCGGTTAACTTTGAAGGTTTTCTTAAAACATTTTCCGGAATGCCTATTTTTCCGATATCATGAAGCATTGCGCCCAATCTTATTCTTTGAACTTCGTTTTCAGGCAGACCTATTGCCCTTGCAAGCGCTTCCGAATATCTTGAAACAAATGTAGAATGACCTTTTGTGTAGGTGTCTTTCGCATCAATTGTGTTTGCAAGCGATGTTACAACATCAAGAAGGTGTGAGTTCGAAATAATTTTTTCGTTATGGAACTTGTTTATAAGCTCGTCTTCAAATTGAACGCCGATTTGTGCGTGTTTTTTGGTTAAAACTTCCGCAAAACATTTAAGCGCTTCATCGTCCCAGAAATTGTAATCTTCGCTTGTTATAACTTTGCAATTTCCTGTTTCTTGTGACTTTGATTTTGAAATATACATTGCCTGTTCTGCAAGAACAAGGAGTTTTTCTTGGTTTTCCGATGATTTGGGATAAGATGAAATGCCCATGCTGACTTTAATCGGGCCGACATCATCAATATATGAACACGACAAAACGTATGAAATGTATTCCGCCATATATTTTGCTTCATCCAAAGAGGTGGAAGGCATAATAATTGCAATTTCATCTCCGCCGTATCTGCCCGCAAAATCAGTGTTTCTGATATTCTTTTTAATTTTTTGAGCAACGGTTTTAATTATTTCATCGCCTTTTGCGTGACCTAAATCTCTGTTTATTCTTGAAATGTTTGCAATGTCTGCAATAACAACGGAAAGAGATTCATTTTTATTTTCAGAGTTTTGAATTTGTCTTGAAAGTTCTTCCTGAAAATGTTTGTGGTTTGCAAGACCCGTAAGCGAGTCGGTATCAGAGTTTGTTTCGGCAAGTTCAATAAGATTTTTTGTTTGGGCAAAAAGCGCAAGAGAGTTTGCCAGAAGCTGGCAAAATTCGATAGTTGCACCGATATGATAATTTCCGACAATATACACCCCAATGCACTCATCTATTGCCATTAAAGGAATGATTGCGGTTGAAGCATGAGATTGATACCATGAACTTAAAAAGCCCGTGTCTTGAGTGGTTACGTTCTTTTTGGTTTTAATTGCTTTTACGACAGGGTTTGTTTCGTCGGTCATAATTACTTTTGTTGTGTATGTTGAGCCGATTTTGTCTATAAGCTTGATATTTACACTGTTTGAATGTTTGTTATAAAGCCCCATTGCGGTAAATGAAACCTGAAGTTTATTTACCATAATGTTATTTAAGGCATAGAAAAGTTGTCCGGTATCATTTTTAATTAAAAAGGCATCGTTTACAAGACGCATAACTTCCTGAAAGCCGATATTTACCTGTTTTGCAATATGTCCTCTTGCAGAGCCGGTTGAATAAAGCTTATTTGCAGAAGTTCTTGAGCCTATGGGCGCTCCCGTAATAATAGGGTTTGAAAGAATTGTTCCCATAGGGTTGGATATATTTTTATTGATATCGTTGTTGTTTTGAGAAATAGGGCTTGTAGCTTCCCTTTGAAGTTCTTTGTCTGATGCCACTGGTATTCGCCTTCAAACTATAATAGTCTTCACATTTAGTAGAAATACACGAAAAAAGAATAAATTGTCAGCATGGATATACTATGTTAACAATTCGTAACTTTTTTGAAATTTTCATACCAACTCATCCTTCTTAAATTTGATTAAATTATACGGCTTTTTGGAATAATTCGCAAGTCTTTTAATGAACTTTTTTCCCCTCTTGTTATTGTTATATTTGTTTTTGGAAGATTTAAAAGATTTGAAAAATAATCAATTATTGCCTTATTTGCCTTTCCGTCAACTGCGGGTTTATTTATCTTAACTTTAATAATTTCATCCGTAAAAAATTCAATGCCGTTCTGTTTTGCTTTGGCAACAACTTTTATTTTTATTGTAAAGGGCTGATTTTTTTCTAACTCGGACTTTAGATTTTCAATAATTTCGCTCATAAAAATACTTTCAATGATATATAGAAAAATAGTTAAAAAAGTTGTAAAATTTTCATACGTATTATAAGGCATAATATCATTTAATGACACATTTAACACATTTTCTTGAAGTAAAACAAATTTTGATGTCTCAAAACAGGCGTCCTGAAGATATTTCCCAAATCGAGGCAGCATACCTTTTTGCGGCGAAGCTTCATGAGGGGCAATACAGAATTTCCGAAGAACCGTATATTATTCACCCGATTGAAGTTGCAAAAATTTTAGCGGAACTCAGAATGGATACGCATACTATCATAGCCGCATTTTTGCACGATATTTTGGAAGATACCGATACAAAACCCGAAGAAATTGTCGAAAATTTCGGTAAAGATGTTTTAAAGCTTGTTCAAGGGGTTACAAAACTCGGAAAGTATCAGTTTAAATCAAAAGAAGAAAGACAGGCGGAAAACTTCAGAAGAATGTTTATCGCTATGGCTGAAGATGTCAGAATAATTTTCCTTAAACTCGCAGACCGCCTTCATAATATGCGCACCTTGAATTATATGGCTTCAAACAAGCAAAAAAGAATTGCTCAGGAAACCCTTGATATTTTCGCCCCGCTTGCAAACAGACTGGGTATCGGAAAAATCAAAGCGGAGCTTGAAGACTTGTCTTTAAGATATATTGACCCCGAAAAATATTATCAGATTGCAAAACTTGTTGCCCAGACAAAAACACAAAGAGCGGCTCTTGTTAATTCTTTGATTGAAATGACAAAAAAACATCTTGATGAAAACGGGGTTGAAGCAACCATTTACGGAAGGGCAAAACATTATTATTCAATTTATAACAAGATGAAACGCTTAAATGTTTCGTTTGACCAGCTTTATGACATTGTTGCAATCAGGGTTATCGTAAAAGACGAAAAAGATTGTTATAACGCTTTGGGAATTATCCATTCTCAGTTTAAACCCATACCGGGGCGTTTTAAAGACTATATTGCAATGCCAAAGGGAAATATGTATCGCTCTTTGCACACCTCTGTTATCGGGCTGAAAAACAAACCTTTTGAAATTCAAATAAGAACTCAAGAAATGCATGAAGTTGCGGAATATGGTCTTGCTGCGCATTGGAGATATAAAGAATCGGGTTCCGTTAAGGCTCAAACCTCAAACGATATCAAATTTAACTGGATGAGAAAATTAATTGAAATTTCAAAAGACGAAACTGACGCTAAAGAATTTGTGGAATCCGTCAAATTAGACCTTTTTTCGGATCAGGTTTTTGCTTTTACTCCGGCGGGCGATGTCATAGACCTTCCTTACGGTTCAACCCCCGTCGATTTTGCATACAGAATTCATACGGAAATTGGACACAGAACGGTAGGTGCGCTTGTTAACGGAAGAATTGTCCAGCTTGATACAAAGCTTCAAAACGGCGATATTGTTGAAATTTTAACCCAAAAACAGTGTATGCCCAAGCTTGACTGGCTTGATTTTGTTGCGACAAAAAACACCGCAAATAAGATAAGAGGCTGGTTTAAAAAATATAAACGTGAAGACAATCTTGAACTCGGGCGTTCCAACCTTGAAAGCGAACTTACAAAGGCGGTTTTTGAAGAACTTTTAAAATCGGGTGAGCTTGACAGAGTTGCAAAAGAGATGAATTATAAAACGTCAGATGACCTTTTTGCCGCTATCGGATACGGCGAAACAACTCTTTTAAAAGTTTTAAACAAGATTAAAAAGCCTGTAAAACAAGACATAAAAGAAATAAACCACGAAAATGAAACGATTAAAAAGAAGAAAGCCTCTAAACAAAACGATATAATCGGGCTTGAAGGTTTAATGTGGTCGCTTGCCAAGTGTTGTTCGCCTATTCCGGGGGAACCCATAGTCGGCGTTGTTACAAAATCAAAGGGCGTTTCCGTTCACAGACTTGATTGCAAATCGTTATTTGATATTGACCCCAACAGAATGATGGATATCCGCTGGGCTGATAAAGTTTCGGAAGGAACTTATGTTGCGCATGTCAGAATTGAAGCTCAGGAAAGAGCGGGGCTTTTAAAAGACATTCTTGTAAAAATTGCCGACACAAACACAAATTTGTCTTATGCTTCAAGTTATTCAAAAAATAAAAAATTTGGTATAGTTGACCTTGGAATTGAGCTTTCGGATATTGAAACCCTGAAAAAAATTATAACCAATATTCAAGCCATGCCTGACGTTTTTTCGGTAAGAAGACTTCAACAGAAAAATGACCCGCAGTCTTTACAGAAAAAAACTCACAAACAAAAACGCACACCTTCAAAATCATCTAACGGCAAACAAAATGAGAATATTTCATAAATTAACCGAAAATAAAAACCTTTCTTTGGCACTTGGCTTTTTTGACGGGGTTCACTTTGCACACAAAAAACTTATTTCAAATGCGGTGGAATTGGCTCATCTGAATAACATAAAATCAGGTGTAATTACTTTTGAAAAGTCGCCGGCTTCTTATTTTGGAAAAAACGTTAAATATATTTGCGAAACCGATGACAAAATTGAACTTATAAGAAATTTGGGCGTTGATTATCTTTACATTTTAGACTTTGAAGAATTTAAAGATATGAGCGCAAAAGATTATCTTGAAAATGTCATTATTAAACACTTTGCCCCGAAATTTATTTTAACGGGATACAACCACACTTTCGGAAAAAACAAAATCGGAAACAGCGAATTTTTAAAGAATTATAAGGGAAAGTTTAAATATATCGCCATTAATGAAGTTAAATTTAACAATAAAAGCGTTTCAAGCACAAAAATAAAAAAACTTATCTTGTCAGGCGACATAAAAGAAGCCAATTTGTTTCTTGACAGAAATTTTTCCGTGAAAGGAACAGTTGTCAAGGGAAACCAAATTGCCTCAAAACTGGGCTATAAAACGGCAAATATCATCTGGGACAATTTGATAATTAAACCTAAATACGGGGTTTATTTCGGGTGTGCAACTTATAAAGAAAAAAAATATAAAGCGCTTATTAATTTTGGAATTCGCCCCACAATTGATAAAACACTGACGGAAACTCTTGAGGTTCATATTTTAGACTTTAATCAAGACATTTACGGCGAAATTTTAAAAGTGGAATTTATATCTAAAATCAGGGATGAGATTAAATTTAACTCTTTTGAAGATTTAAAATTTCAAATTAAAAAAGATATTTTATCTATAGCATTGTTAGAGTGCAAAACAAAATAAAAACAGAACAAATAATGAGGTATACCCCCGCAAGTCTTTCTATAACCATTTCTTCTCCTTCTTGATAAAACAATAATAAAATAATTGTTAAAAATTTAAACCCGCCCGAGTTTATTAATTCTTTTGTCTTTTATTTTTGCAACAATTTGTCTTTTGAAGTAAAATGAATTATCAAGCTTTGGGGGGTATTAAATGAAAAAGTGGTTGAAAATTTCCTTATTTTTCTTATTGTTTGTGGTTTTGACGGCATATTTTCTGTTTCTATATCTCGTTCCGAGAATTGATATTTCTCCCTATGTTGACATACTTAAAAAAACGGTTAAAGAAACAACCGATTTAAATCTTGATATAGGAAATGTAAAAATTTACACAACCCCTTATCTTAGCGCAGGAATTGAAGCAACGGATATTGTTGTTTCGCTTCCCGATAATTCAACCGTTGCCGCAGTTCCCTATTTAAAGGGCGGAATTTCCCTTCCTCAGCTTTTATTGTTAAATGTTAAGGTGGATAAACTTCTTGTTTATAAACCCGTTGTTGACATAGAAATTGTAAACAAAAACGAGTTTAAATTTGTTAAGACAATTGAAAAAGTCTTGAGCGATATAGAAAAAAATAAAAGCGAAGACACCGTTGTTGTTGAAACTGAAGCCCCGCCTATTTTAAATTGGATAAGAATTAACGTTCCAAACATTGATATCAGATATTACAGATTTTATATAGCTGACCTTGCCTCTAAAGATTACCTTCTTTTTGAAGGTGACAGGGCAAAAATCGGTTATTTTAACGGCAAAAGCGTTAAAGTTAAAACCGAAGGCGGACTTTATTTAAACAAAGATAAACATGTATCGGTTAATCTTGCGCTTGATACTTATATTCCCGAAAAAGGCGAACTTGATGAAGAAGACGACCCCGAAGCAAGAATGGAAGTTCAACTTGTAAACCCTGTTGATATTTATAAAAAATACGGGCTGAAAGGGGATATTGAAGGAAAAATCAAACTCAGAGAAAATAAAATGAGCGGCTTTTTGAACCTTGAAAATTTAACCCTCAAGGTTGGCAACTGTCAAATTCCAAAGAGCTATTTTAAAACAAAACTCAGCGGAAAAAATTTCTTCATTGATACATCGCTTGCAATCAAAGAAAATCAAAAGCTGAATGTTAACGGCAAAGTTAAGCTTTCGAAATATCCTCACTTTAATTTGAATATTTTTTCAAACGGAGTATATTTTAATGATTTAATCGTTTTATCCAAAGAGCTTTTAGATTCTTTGGGAATTAAAAATAACCTTGCTCAAATTGAAGGCAGGGGATATTTTATTGCGGACGCCACCATAAAAACAAATTCAAGAAAATTTGACTCAAACGGTTCAATAAAAGTCAAAAACGGCGCAATAATAAATAAAAACGCAAACTTAAGCATTTCTGACGTTAACCTTGATGTTTTGTTTGACAACTGTTTGAAAATAAGCGACGGAAGCTTAAAAATTAATGACGGACTTATTAAATTGAGCGCTTTTATTGATAAAGACACAAATACCGATGTTAGCCTCAGTGCTTCGAAAATTCCTGTTCCCGCACTATACAGAGGTTTTGCGCCTCAGGAAATTAAAAATCAAATTAATATAACAAGCGGAGATGTTTCAACAAAAGCGACAGTTAAGGGCAAATTAAAGAAATTTGTATCCGATTTTGATGTTTCTCTTGATAACTTTATTTTGACCGACAAATTACAGACATTGATTTTATCAAACAAAAAATTTGATATTTCGGGAAACTATGATAAAAAACTTTCGGTAAAGGTTAAAAATCAAGGGTTCCAAGTTTCACAACCTTATATAAAAGCTTCTGTTAAAGACGACTTAATTGAAGTTTCATATCTTGACGACAATCTTGAATTAAAACCGACACAATTCAGACTTAATTCAAACAGTGTTCTTACGGCAAAAGGCAGCATTCTTGATTGTTCCATCTCTCCCGAGATAGACTTTAAGTTTGACGGCAATTTTTATGCAAATGAATTAAAAACCCTTCTCGGACCTTCCGCTGCACCGTTTATTGACTCAAAAGGGGTAATTTCTTTCATAGGTAATTTTGCGGGAAACGAAAGAAAACAGACCGCAAGGGTTCAAATTGCTTCTAACTCAAACAATTATATTACACCCGTTCATATAAAAAGAATTTTGAACGGACAATCCATAATTCAGTTTCTTGCTGATTTTAAAGGAAACAGAATAAAAATTAAAAACTCGGGGCTTTATTCAAGAACTTATTCAAAAGATTTAACGGAAGACTATGACTTAAATCTTTCAGGCATGGATGAAATTATAAAGCTGACCGGCACAATTGCAAACTTAGACAGGGCTAACCCTTCCATTAACCTTTTAAAACTCACGTCTAAGCCCTTGTCGTTTTCTCTTGCGGGTTTCCCGAATTCAAACATTGATTTAAACACAAATATTAATGTTTTTGGAAACCTTAATTCGCCAAGAACTAAAGGACATATAATTGCTAAAAATATCGTAATTCCTGACCTGAAGCTTAATGCAAACCAAATGTCTGCGACTATGAACGGAAAACAGGCAAAACTCGCCACAGACGGGCTAATCTTAAATGAGTCAGATTTAAAACTCACCTCTGATTTAGATTTATCTAAAATTCCTTTAATTTGGCTCAGAAACTTAAAAATAACTTCAAATAATCTTGATGCGGATAAGCTTATGGTTGTAAGCAACAATCTTTTATCCATGATTCCGGCTGATCCTACGCCAAAGGCGCCGGCCGATATTCCCGCCGTTATTGCAAGCGGTAACTTTGATATTAAAAACTTGAAATCAGGCAATATTGAACCTAAAAACACAAAAGGCGATATCAAGCTTTATAAAAATGTTTTAAGTATAAACAACCTTCAAACCGACGTGTTTAAAGGAAAAGTTAACGGTAAAGCCGACATAAACATTCTTGATTACAACATGGCCGTTAAAGTTCGTGGCGAGTCAATGGATGTTGATGAGGCGCTTGTTGTTCTTGCAAACATGAAAGACACGCTCTCGGGCGAACTTTCGTTTGATACTGACATAAAATTGCAAGGTCTTGAATATGAACAACAGGTTAAAAGCCTTGACGGTGTCTTTAACTTCAAGATAAAAGACGGTCAGGCAGGGCCTTTCAGCAAGGTTGAAAATATATTCCTGTCTGAAAACCTCAGAGAATCAACCTTCTTTAACAGTGCTTTCGGCTCTGTTATTACATCGGCGGTTTCCGTTGACACTTCAAGATTTAAAGAACTTTTAGGCACTATTTATTTCAACAAAACGGGAATTGCAAAAATAGACCCGATTACAATGCAAGGAAATGCGCTCTGTCTTAAAATCGGCGGCGAGATGGATATTTTAGGCAACACGCTTGACGCCCATGTCAGAGGACGTTTAGGCTCTATGGTTGAATCAATGCTTGGACCTCTTACAAACTTAAATCCGGTAAATATTGTAAAGGCAACTCCGGGGCTTAATGTTGTAATGGCAAAAACATTCTCTTTCTTCTGCGAAGCGATTTCCGAAGAAGAAATGAACAGAATTCCAAGCTTTTCAAAGAAAAAATCTGACCTGAGCGCCACTAAATTCCAATTAATTTTACGTGGTGACGTAAATAAACCTCTTGGGCTTTTAAAATCTTTCAAATGGCTTGTAACAGAGGAAGAATACGCTCAAGCCGAACAGTTTGTCGCTTCTATTCCTGAAAACATGCCGGAAGGAGTTTCCACCTTGGAAGAATTGAAGGCATATCAGGAACAGCTTGCGAAAGAAGAAGCCGAAAGCAAGACTTTCTTTGGCAAAATTAAAAAATTCTTTAAAAAGTTTATAAAGAAAAAATCAAAAGAAAAGGTTTAATCAGCCTTTATAATTAAACTTGTAACGTTTGGTTTCAATGCTCACAGGTCTTGTCTTTTTGTCTTTGTTTTCAAAGTTTAAAGATACGTTTGTCGGAATTGCTATATCTTTTTCAAGCATATAGACCTTTCCGTTTGTGTTAATCACTTTATAAAAATAGCTATAATCGTGAATTATTGCGTGAAACGCAGCTTTGAGTTTTCTTGTATTTGAGGTGCTGTGTTTTTTATCAAAAAGTTTTTCCGCTCTGCCAAATGGTGAAATTGCATTATCTTTCGGGGATATATTGAGTTTTCCTTCCCATTTTGCCATATATTTCTGTTTATCAGCCTCTGTTTTTACTATTTTTTGAGAAGAATTTAAGTCCTCATCATACATTTTTTCAAGTTCGTTTTTAACTTTATCTTGAATTTCATACAATTCATGCAAATCATCTCTTTCCGTATACTTTCCGTTTACATAGCGCTGAATTATATTGATTTTGTTTTTTGTTTCAAGTGCGGGCGAAAAAGTAAAAAGAACATTTGCCATTCTTTTTGCATACAGCTCTTTCAGTTTTTCGGCTTTTGATTGTTTTCCTTCGCTTTCAAGCTCTTTTGCCTTGGCATAAATTCCATGATACGGGTTAATTGAAATATTAAATTGGCGAACTTTTTTTGAACCGTCATCTTCAAGAAGATATGAAACAATTTTTTCCGCACGCTGTTGAGATTTTTTATTGTTAACAGGCCAGCCCGATGTGTCTAACAAAACTGTTCTTGGCATTCCGAATTTTTCTTTGCCTGCCTCTTTTATGCAATCTATAATGTCATATTTTTTCCCGTTTTTGTCTTCAATCTCAATATCTATACAGTCTGAGTCTAAAAATAGTGTAAGGTCATCAAAAACGTGTGCCTTTCCGTTTAATCTTTTTTCAAGTTCGTTTGCCCCCTGAATTAAGCTTTGATAGTCTTCAAAAGACATTTTATTCAATTTGCCGTCTTTTCTGTTAAAACTTCCCGCCGAATATGCGCAATGAGTGCAATTATTTTTACATCCTCTGTTTAAAAGTATAAAAGTGCCGTTAGACAAAAAGTTTATATCCTTCATTGAAAGCCCGTCAAAAACTTCAATTCCTTTTTGAATACCGTCCAATTTTTTAAGGTTATAATAAGTTAAACGATGAAGAAAACCGGTTTTATCTTTTTCTTCTTCTTTGTTAAAATATTTCACCGCTTTTTCATACTTTTTATCCGTTATTGGCTTTTTAGACGAGCCTTTAAAATTTAAATTTGAATAATTGATGTAAGGGTATGATAATGAAACCGATGATATCTGCATTTTAATACCTTTTTTGTACCAAAGGTAATAAAATGCAAAAATAAAAAATTTTGCGGTTAAAATTAAACTAGAGCATATCGCCCATGCCAAAGGTGAAGAAACCGTTGCTTCTTGAACCCTTTGTATTTGTCAAAGGATAGCCGTAATCTAAGCTGATTGGACCGAGACCGGGGATGAAAATTCTAATTCCGGCGCCCGCAGTAATGGCATAACCGGGTCTGTCATACAAGCGGTCTGTTAAAGAGGTTGAGAACACTTTGCCGCCGTCAACAAAGGCTGCCAGTCTTACGTTGTTGATAAATGAGTTTGATGTCAGCCTGTCTATAAAAGGAATAGGAGTTCTGTATTCAACACTGCCCATCATGTATCCGTCACCCATGCCGACTTCCGACAAGTTGAAACCTCTGATTGAATAGGGTCCGCCCAAAGTATACATTGCAAACTCAGGCAAATTTCCGTTCAGTGTGCCGCCTGCACGAGCGGTCAAGACAAATGAAGATTTTTTTCCGGCGGGAACAAACTTTTTAACAACACCGTCCATTTTGCCGTATGAACTTGCGCCCGAGAGGCTGAGCGCTTCTTCTAAGCTTATTCTTGCAATTAAACCATGTCTCGGGTTGGTGGGGTTATCTCTCGTGTCAAAAGTAATGGCGGGAATTGCACGAAGATAAAAGCCGCCTTCAAGTTGTTTCTTTCTTTGTTCCATTGAAAGCCCGTGCATTGCAAAAAGTCTGGTTATTTTTGTTTCATCGCCTTCGCTCAGGTTAATATCTTCCGCCCCGATTGAAATGCTTCCCGTTAAAGCGGGATATTTTTCAAAAACTCTTGCCAAGGTAATGTCGCCGCCATAGCGTTTTTCAATTGCAAGCGGAACTTGATAACTTCCGAAACTTCTTACAAAAGCATGAAACCCTAACGATTGACCTTCTTTTTTGAAGTAAGGCTCTAAAAAGCTTAATTCAGCCTGCCAGTTGGCACGTCTTACAACACTGTTGTCATCCATAAGGATACCTGTGCCCGCCATAACGTTAAGGTTGATTTTTTGACCCAAACCTCTAAAATTGTTTTCACCAAAACCGACAGAACCGAAGAAGCCCGAAGATGAATCAATACCGACACCTAAAGAAATCTTACCCGTTCTTTGTTCTTCAAGGTTTATTGTGACATCATAAAGCCCCGTTTCTTCATTCATAACAATATCACGCTGAACATCTTTAAACGCCTGCGTTCCCATAAGGCGCATAATATCAGTTCTCATAACATTTTCGTTATAAACTTCTCCGGGGGAAGATAAAATATTTCTTTTAACGATAAAATCTTTTGTTTTATAGTTGCCGACAACTTTTATGTCGCCGATTGTGCCTTCCGTAATTTGAATATTGATTATTCCGTCGGGGTCATCAGTTAAGGAAGTTACTCTTGAAAGAATATATCCTCTAGAAGCGTATAATTCCTGAATTCTTTCAATTGCCATGTTTAATTCGACAATATTTTGCGGTTTTCCTTCAAGAGGTTCTAAAATTTGTTCTATATCGCTTGTGGGAACGGAATTGTTTCCTTCAATCGTAAAGCCTGTTACAGGTTGATTTTCTTCGACAATAATTCTTAAGCGAACGTTGCCGTCATCAAGTTTAATCGGCACGGCTCTAAGGTTTTGTGTAAAATAACCAGTTGCATAAAGGTTGTTTAAATCTTTTGTAATTGCCTGTCTGCTATAGATATGACCTTCTTTAGAGGTTATTGTTTCCTGTATAAAACTGACATCAAGCATGTTGTTTCCGAGAATTTCAAGCTGATTTATATATGAAACGTTTTCGTCATCAGGCATGAACCCTTGTTCCGTCAGGCTTTCATCTTCACTTGAGGTGTTATCCGTTTCGGGTAAAATTTCACTTTCTGATTGAATTGGGGAACTTTCAGGCAGATTTTCGGGAATTTTTTCTTCCTGTTGCTGTTTAACTTTCTTCTTAAAATGGAAGTGAGGAAAAGCACAAACAGGGTTTTGCGCTTGAATAATAAACGCAGCAAGAAGAAATAATAAAACGTGCTTATATTTTTTTGTCATAATTCCTGTCTGTTAAATTAAAAATAGTGATATTTAAATTATACACACAATATAAAACCTTGTACAATTTATTTACATTAATAAAATTTTAATTTTGAAGTAATAGGCTGATTATATTCCGCTTTGTTGATTGAACGTGCGTCAACGATTGGAGAAGGCGGCATTAAAGACCACTTAAACAGTGCCGTCTGTACACGTTTAAAGAATTTATCTATCCACTCTGATTTTTGTTTGTTCGTAATCGGATTTTTTTGTTCATACAAAAACCATTCTTTTAGCATTTCTTCTTTTGTTTGGTGAAGATTTTCAACTCTCCAGATAATCTCATCCAAAAATTCGTACGGCATAAGTGCGTCTTCTGCCAAAAGCGGTTTACCCGTTTTCGGGTCAATTGCAAGCTCGGCTCCGGGGCGTTTTTCAATTATGGCTCTCGGAATTACATCTTTTTTTATTCTGTTTGAATTTAACCACCTTGCAAGAGCAAAAAGCTTTGTTTTTGTGACATCTCCAATAGGCGCAAAACCGCCCGACATATCGCCGTTTATTGTTGCATAGCCCATATACGCTTCCGATTTATCGCTTGTTGCAATCGGTATGGTTGATGAAAATTCGTTTGAAATTCCCCAAAGAATCATCGCTCTGCTTCTTGCTTGAATGTTATCCATTGTGAGCGGGTTTTTATATCTTCCTTCCCAACTTTTTTCGACTTCGTCAAAAACTTTGCCAAATGTCATAGCTGAGGTTTCAACCATATCTTTTATGGGTATTTCAAAATAGTTAACTCCGAGGTTTTTGCAAAGCTCTTTAGCGTCATTTCTGCTCTCGTTGCTTGTTATTTTAGACGGCATGGAAACGGCATAAACGTTTTCACACCCGAGAGAATCTGTCAATAAAACCGCACAAACGGAAGAATCAAGCCCGCCTGAAACTCCTAATACCGCACGCTTAAAGCCGTTTTTATTAAAGTAATCTCTTATGGAGTTTGTTATTGTTAAATATGTTCTTTCTAAATCGGGTTCATAATCGAGTGAAAAAGCCTTTTGTTCGTTCAGGCTCTGTTCCAGCCCCGAAGGAAGGGAGAAAATATGGTTAACATTCCCTCTGGAAGGTTTTTTTGAAGGCATCTGCACGAGGAAAAATTGTTCCTCAAAAGATTTTGCCCTTGCAATGATTTTTCCTTTTGAATCGTAACACCTTGAAGAACCTGAAAAACTGATGTTGTCAACCGCACCGACCTGATTTACGTAAACAATCGGGGTTGCATGTTTTTTTGAAACAAAAGAGAGCATGTTGTTTAAAAGCTGCTCTTTTTTTGCTCTTGTCGGGGATGAAGAACAGTTTATAATGATGTCGGGTTTTTGCGTTTTGACTATTTCATCAATCGGGTCAAACCCGTAAACGGGAGTGTCAAAAAAGTCTTTATCCGCCCAGTTTTCTTCACAAATTACAATTCCCGCCTTGTTTGTTCCGATTTCAATAATTCTGTCTTTCGGGTTAAATTCGGCAGATTGAAAATATCTTGCGTCGTTAAATTCCGAATATACGGGCAAAAGGGTTTTTCTTATTATCTTTTCAATTTTTTTATCCGCTAACACCGCAACCGAGTTAAAATATCTTTTTCCGACATAAAACCTGTTAAATTCGCAAAAACCGATTATAACTTTTGTTTTTCCGGTTATTTTCGCAAGTTTTTCCAAATATTCGACATTTTTTTCAACAATGTTCGGAAACCTGTCTATCATATCAAAAACGGGGTATCCGATTAAAAAAAGTTCAGGAAAAACGATTGCTCCGAGTTTTAATTCGTTTGCCCATTCGATATAAACTTTCGCCTTATTGAAGTTATATTCAATATCGCCGACAATGGGGTCAACTTGTGCAAGGGCGATTGTGTCTTTATTTAAAAGCGGTTTTAAGCGTGTCAGCGTGTCTTTTTTATTAACGCTTTTTCCGCTCAACTCTAAATTAATTAAACTTGTTATTTCGTGCATAGCAAGTATAACCTAGCACAAAAGAAGTTTTTTTTAAACATAAAATTTCATTTTTTAAAAAACTTTTATTTAAAAACTTATATAAGTTCTCACCCCGAAAGCAAGAGCATTTTTGTCTGTTCCGTCGGGTTTGATTATATACTGAATATCAGGCTGAATATAGAGAAAATTTGTGACTTTTATTTTATAAAAAACCTCAACCACTTTTTCAGCCGTTTTATTTTCCAAATGTTTTAAAGTTTTATCAAATTGGTGCCAATTAAAAGCAAGTCCGATTGAATCTTCTTTTCTTTTTTTGCCTATTCCTTTATAAACGGCGCCAATTCCGCCATAATAGGGAACATCGTTTATTCCTTCTCTTGCATAGCCAAATTGTCCGAAAATATTAGCCCCGCCCGAACCGTCCTCGTATTTTTCGGTTATTTTTTGTTCAAAGCCCAGATATCCGCCAAAATTATTTCTTTTTAATTCGTTTGTTTCAAAGTCATAATTTTTGTTTGTTTTAATCCAGCCGCCTAAAAAATATTTGCCTTCTTTTCCGTCAAAATTCGTTAATTTATAGCCTTCTATAATGTCAAAATATTTATTTTTCCCCGTAAAAAAACTTTTCGGGTTGCTTCCGATATCTAAATTTCCGTCATAGAAACCGTTTTGAATGTAAAAGTCATTTTTTAATTTAAGCCTTGCCCTTGCCCCCATTTGTTGACTTGGGAACAAAGGCATTGGCGTATTGGGTATAAAAGAAAATGATAAATTTAAAAAGTTGAAGCCGGTATCAAGCGCTTGAAAGTCCATATTGGCGTCTTGTTTACCCACTTTCAAATTAAATAAATCGTCTTTAAAACTGTGTTCATAATATAATTCCGAAATTTGGTTAATCGAGCGCATTGGGTCATATGAATTTATGTCTGAAAAGGAATTTAAGAAATTCATTGAGTTAACACCCGTGTTTGCAACCTGATATAAAAGATAAAGTTTTCCGCCTTTATAAAGGTTCATTTTTTCGGTGTCAAACTCTATACTTGCATTAAAAAGACCCTGATATGTTCCTTTTTTAGATTTTGTTTCTCTGTTTGACATTAAAAAAGAATCAATTATATATGAGCTTTGAATATCAATTCCCTTTTCTTTAAGTGCTTCTCTTGCGCCGAATAAATCGCCCAAAAGATAATCTGATTCTTTTATTGCTTCAAGAGAAAAAACTATGGGCGCTTCATCCTTTTTTTCTTCTATATCGGGCAAAATTTCTTCAATTGCATACGTTTTTGCCGCTGATAAAAGGAGAGCTGTTATCAAAAGGAACTTTTTCATTGAATTGCGATTGACCCTTCTTCCATTGTTCTTATCCTTATTGCGTTTTCAATGTTATAGACAAAAATTTTGCCGTCGCCTATCGTGCCTGTTTTTGCGTGTTTTATAATGGCGTCAATTGTTTCGTCAAGCTTATCGTCGTCTATAACAACTTCAATTTTTATTTTCGGAATAAAACTTACCGCAATTTCCGAGGTTCTGTAAATTTCCTTGTGTCCGCCCTGAGAGCCGAAACCTTCGACGTAAGTTACCGTCATTCCGACAACTCCGATTTCAACAAGTGAGTTTTTTATTTCTTCAATTTTGTAAGGTTTTATAATTGCTTCAATTTTTTTCATTTAATTTTTTCCTTATATCTGTAATCTGTAAGCGTTTTCACCGTGTTGAGAAATGTCTAAGCCTTGCATTTCTTCAAATTCCGAAACTCTTATGCCGAAAAGTTTTTTGATAATCAAAAGAAGAATTAAAGTTCCGAAGAATGCAAAGAATATGCTTGCAAGAGTTGATATAACCTGTACGTTAAAAAGGTGAACCGCTCCGTATGCAAGACCGTCGGCGCCTGCGGGGTTAACAAGGACGCTTGCAAAAACGCCCGTTAAAATTGAGCCTACAATTCCGCCCGTTCCGTGAATTCCTATAACATCAAGCGAGTCGTCATATTTAAATTTCCCTTTAAAGGTGGTTAGAATGTAGCATACCATGCCTGCTATAAGCCCGATTGCAATTGCGGATGTTGAATTTACAAAGCCGCATGCGGGAGTTATTCCGACCAGACCGGCAAGAGTTCCTGACATTCCGCCCAAAACCGTAGCTTTGCCTCTGTGAAGATATTCAACGCCTATCCATGCCAGAAGTCCCGCCGTTGCCCCGATTTGAGTGTTTATAAATGCCGTTGTGGCAAGAGTGCCCGCACAAAGTGCGCTTCCGGCGTTAAAACCGAACCAACCCACCCAAAGGAACATTAGCCCGATAAATGTTAAAGTTAAGTTGTGAGGCGGCATGTTTTCTTTTTGATAGCCCTTTCTTGAGCCGAGAACCAAACAACATGCCAGTGCTGCCGCTCCGGAAGCTATGTGGATGACAAGCCCGCCTGCAAAATCAAGCCCGCCCATATTTTTTATCCAGCCGCCGTTTCCCCAAACCCAGTGGGCAAGCGGACAATAAATGAATGTTGTCCAAAGGATGAGAAAAATTATAAAACTTTTGAATTTAAATCTTTCGGCAAACGCCCCCGTTATAAGAGCCGGTGTAAGACAAGCAAACATCATCTGAAATGCGGCAAAAAGCTGATGAGGAATTGTCGGTGCAATGTCAGACGGGGCAAGCGAAACCGATTTTAACATTAAAAAGTCGAAGTTTCCGATTAAATGTCCGACATCAGGTCCGAAAACAAGACTGTATCCGTATACAAACCAGATAATTGAAACAACGCCGAGAGCGGTAAAGCTTTGCATTATTGTTCCAAGGACATTTTTCTTTCTTACCATTCCGCCGTAAAAAAGCGCAAGCGCAGGTGTCATAAGCATTACAAGTATTGCGGAAACAATCATAAAAACAATATCGGTATTGTCAAGCCCGCTAATTACGCTGTTTTCATTTTGAACAAGCGAAGGTTTGTTTGCCAAAAACACCCCTGCGGCAAGAGTTATTAAAAGTGTCAGCGTAAAAATTGCCACTTTTTTAATTCTGTTTTTTCTTCGTTTTTCTTCAGGTGTATCTATTTTTTGTAACACAACTGAAGGCTCTGTCTTTTCTAAACTTTCTGCCATAATTTTTTCCTTATTTTGTTTTGTACGTTAATGCATATCCAGATACATTTCAATTTCAAGAGGTGAAATTCTTGTTTTGAATATTTCGCACTCTTTTGTTTTAGTGGTTACGAACTCGTTAAAAATGTGTTCTCCTAAAGCTTCTTTTATAATTTCATTCTTTTTTAACAGATAAACCGCTTCTTCAAGGCTCGAAGGAAGGGATTCAATCTTTGCTCTTTTTAATTCTTTGGGGGTCATTTCGTATATGTTTTCTTCGACTTGAAGCGGCGGTTCAATATGGTTTTCAACCCCGTCAATTATTGCTCCCAGAATAACTGCCAATGCTAAATAAGGGTTGCAAGAGGGGTCAGGCGAACGCAACTCAACTCTTGTTGCGTCTTTTCTTTTTGCGGGCACTCTTATGAGTGCGCTTCTGTTTGCAAGGCTCCATGCAAGATATACGGGCGCTTCATAACCAACCACAAGGCGCTTATAGCTGTTTACTATAGGGTTTGTTATTGCGGTAAACGATTTAACGTGTTTTAAAAGCCCGCCAATACTGTAAAGAGCTTCTTTTGAAAGCTGATATGCTCTATCCGGAGCGTAAAACATATTTTTTCCGTTTTTAAAAAGCGAAATATTGCAGTGCATGCCTGAACCGTTTATTCCAAAAATCGGTTTTGGCATAAAAGTCGCATACATTCCGGCTTCTTCGGCTATTGCCTTAACAACATATCTGAATGTTGCAATATTGTCCGCAGTGGTAAGAGCATCAGCATATTTAAAATCAATTTCATGTTGACCTGCGGCAACTTCATGGTGGCTTGCTTCAATCTCAAAGCCCATTTGTTTAAGGGTTTTAACTATTTTCCTTCTTAAGTTTTCGCCCTTATCTCTGGGGGAAGCGTCATAATAGCCCGCCTTATCGCTTGTATCAAGTGTCGGAGTGCCGTTTTCATCTTTATGGAAAATGAAAAATTCTGCTTCCGGTCCGACATTCATTGTATAACCGAGTTTTTTCGCTTTTTCAATCATTTTTTTGAGGTTACACCTCGGGCAGCCCTCAAACGGCGTGCCGTCCGCATTATGAATATCGCAAATAAATCTTGCAACTTTTGTTTCATCGTCAGAACGCCAAGGCAATACCGTAAATGTATTTAAATCGGGGTAAAAATACATATCAGAGGTTTCAATGCTTCTAAAACCTTTAATTGAAGAACCGTCCAGCATTATTTCATTGTTTAAAACCTTATCAATTTGTTCGCAAGGCACGGAAAGGTTTTTCATTGTTCCGTTAATATCGCAAAACTCAAGTTTAATAAATTCAATATTATTTTTTTCAATAGTTTTTTTAATTTCTTCGGCGTACATAATTTATTCTCTCAGATTTATTACAGAAATAATATTATTTCTATTTATTACTTATGTCAAAGAAAAATATCATTTAAAGAAATGTAAACTATCCGAAAAATGATTTCAAATTTATCTGAAAATTAAAAAAAATTGGAAAAAAATCGGTTTTTTTTATAAAAAAAAATAAAAAATTGGTAAAAAAATAAAAAATCGTCCGCTTTTTTGTTAAAAACGGCTACGATTTACAAAAATTTATATAATTTTATAAATATCTTTTAGATTCTTGCCCTGTTACGCCGGCATAAATTTCAATATATTCTTTTGCGGTGCTTGAATTAACCTTTGGAAGCAAGACTTCTTCAATCTGGAAGAAACCGACTTCAGAGGACATTTCAACATCAATTCTGATTGGTTTATTTTCGCCCATATTAATTCCGACTCTGGTAATTGCATTTGCGGAATAAATATGAATGTCTCCCGCCCTCGGCGCATTGTGCATTGCAAGAGGAATTCTTGCCCTTCCTTTTGTCATATCACAGCCGTCAGCAATCAAAATTATCCCCGCTTCAAGGGAATGAATTTTTCTGTGAGCCATATGCCCCGCAATTGCTTCCGTTGCAAGAGATTTTATTATAACTTTTTTTCTTATGTCGTTTTTCAAAATTGACGTTAAAGCCCTGTCTAAAAGCTGAAGCGCAAAAACAACGGAAAGGTCTTCATGGTCTTCTCTGCCAATCATCATGCCGAGGTCATGAGTCATTGCGGCAAGAACAACCGCACAAAGACTGTCTTCAAAGGTTCCCGTTTCTTCTTTTTCAAGAGAGGTCTTAATTCCGGCTTGATGAAGCATTTCCATCATTTTTATGGCATTGCTTGTGACCTGTCGCATATGAACGGGTCCGTGGTCATTAAAGCCCAGTCTTTTAATAGACACGACATTTGAATAATCTTGCATTTCATGCAGTTCTTCATCATTGAACAAAAATTCGATTAAGGGTTTGCACTGGGGATATTTAGAAACCCTTTCCAAGATTTTTGTTTCTACAAGTTTCTCTTTTGCTGACTTCATTTTTCTCCTGATAGAATGCTCTTACTTCTATTTTACACTATGTTTTTAACTTTTTAAAGATATTAATTATTTCTTGCCAAAAAAAAGATACATGTGCTATTTTTAAAAAATGAACAAAACAAGACCTGAATGGACATCTCATTTAAGTTTTATGCTCGCTTCAATCGGCGGG
This sequence comes from Candidatus Gastranaerophilales bacterium, assembly GCA_947630045.1. Lineage (GTDB taxonomy): Bacteria > Cyanobacteriota > Vampirovibrionia > Gastranaerophilales > Gastranaerophilaceae > Galligastranaerophilus_A. Next base: position 16,637 of record CANRGC010000010.1, on the reverse strand, counting down.
GCAGTCGGTCTGGGTAATATTTGGCGCTTTCCTTACATTATGGGAAAAAACGGCGGGGCGGTATTTTTGGTTTTATACCTTATTATAATTGCCTTTATATGCGCTATACCACTGTGTTTGGAACTTGCAATGGGTAAAATTTATAAAAAAGATCCGGTTTCCGTCTATGAAGCAATCAGCCCCAAATTAAAGATTTTCGGTTTTGCTTCAATATTGACGGCAATCTTAATTCCCTGTTTTTATTTTGTTGTGGGCGGCTGGATACTGAATTATATATGGCTCTTTTTGACAAATAACATCCCTTCGGATTTTTCGGTTTATTTTTCAGCTTTAAATTCCAACCCATATGTCCCTTGTTTGCTTACGCTGTTATTTTTAATTGTTACGGCAATTTTTCCTTACAGGGGAATAAACTCTGGAATTGAAAAAGCAAATAACATAATGATGCCCTTGTTTGCTTTTATGCTTGTTGCACTTGCGATTTATGCCGTAACTTTGCCAAACGCAAAAGAGGGCTTAGAATTTATGTTTAACCCGAATTTTGAGAAATTTACGGCTGATATGGTTCTTTGTGCGCTCGGACAAGCGCTTTTTACATTAAGTATCGGAATGGGCGCCATGATGACATACGGCAGTTATTTAAAGCCTGAAACAAACATTAAAAAATCTGCATATACATTAATTTTCTTTGACACTTTAATTGCAATTTTAGCCGGTGTTGTAATTTTCCCGATTGTTTTCTCAAACGGAATTGAGCCGACGGCGGGCGCAACGCTTGTGTTTATTTCACTTCCGCAGATTTTTGTAAATATGCCTTTTGCAATTCCGGTTGCGGTTATATTTTTCCTTTTGTTGCTTTTTGCCGCTATAACTTCGGGAATAAGCCTTCTTGAAACTTCCGTTTGTTGTCTTGTTGACCATTACAAAATAAAAAGAAAAAAAGCGGTTGTTATAATTTCTGCAATCACGGCACTTTTTGCCGTTCCTTCGGCTTTATCTTTCGGGCTTTTAGCAGATTTTAAAATTTTTGATAAGACATTTTTTGATTTTCTTGACTATATAACATCAAACTTTCTTTTACCGTTTGGAACACTTTTGATTTGTTTAATCGGCGGCTGGTATTCGAGAAATATTGCAAAAGAAGCGTTTGGCACAGACTTATTCGGAAAAGTTTTAGACTTTCTTTTAAGGTTTGTAGTGCCCGTTGTTTTTGCGCTTGTAATTTATACAGGATTAAATTAAGGAGAAAAAATGAAAAATATTTTAGCTGTTATTTTTGTATCAATTTTCGGGCTCTTTATCTCAGGCGCCGTGTTTGCAGATGAAGCAAGCCCTATTCAAACTTTTGAAGAAAAAAAAGAGTCAAATCTTGACGCTTTTGCGGATAAAACCGGCGAAGCTTTAAAGAAGGGCGCCGATAAAACGGGAGAAGTTTTGAAAAAAGGCGCTGATAAAACAGGTGATGCAATTAAAAAAGGGGCTAATAAAACCGGAAAAGCAATTAAAAAAGGCGCAAACAAGACAAAAAGATTTACCGCAAAAAAATTAAACAGCGGCGCTAAAAAGGTTGAAGAAAAAACTCAAAAAGTGCTTGAGGCTCCTATTCCAAATTACGATGAGCCGAAAAAAGATGAGCCTGTCAAAGAAAAAACGGAAGAAAAATAGAACATATGTTATTTATTATTGGTGTAGAATAGCAACTATTTCTTTAATTTGATAAATCTGGCGGCGGAATTTTAATGAAAAATGCAAGAGCTATAATAAAGAAAATATTTTTCTCACTTCTGTTTTTATACAGTGTTTTCTTTGTTCTGGGCAGTCTTTTTCCGCCCGTTCTGGCTCATTTAAAATTTTATGACCTGTCAGGAAAAATAACTTCTGTCTTTATGTTTTCCTGTCATCAACAGCCTGACCGTACATTTTGGATATTAGGCTATCCCATGGCGCTTTGCTGCCGCTGCACGGGTGTTTATCTCGGGTGCGCCGCTTCATCGGCGCTGGCTGTTTTTAACAGGTTTAAAATAAACTTAAAAATGTTTATTTTATTTGCGTTTTTATCAATACTTGATGTTTTCATAAATTACGGGCTTGGAAAGCGCCTGAATACAGGCAATGTTACAAGATTTATTGCAGGTATTTTGTTTGGAATTGTTATTGTAGCTATACTTAATTATTTAATAAATATGAAAGGGAAAAATGATGAAATTTACTAAAATTATTGCGCAATTTTTAATCGCCACAATGGTGTCTATGATGTTATGTCCGCTTCAAGCCGTTGCAAATACGGAAGGTGAAATGACATTGCATGAATTTTTAAAGACTACCGATATGAATAAGGTTGAAGCAGGATATAAATATCCTTCAATGAAAATTTCTGACGCTTCCGGCGGTAAATCTTTGCTTCCTGCGCATACTCCGATTACAATCAGGTGCGTGCAAACAATTTCAACAAGGGATATTGTAAGCGGCGGCACGGTTGATTTTGCCGTTGTTTCCGATATTAAAGACAATAGCGGAAATGTTCTTATTAAATCGGGAACGCCTGTTACCGCTAACATAAGCTTTGCAAAAGACAAAGGAATGATTGGAAGAAGCGGTGAAGTTACAGTTAATGATTTCCACACAACCGCAGTTGACGGAACCTATGTTCCGCTTTCAGGCTCTGTTTCCGCAAGACCTGACGACAAAATGACTTTATCTATCGTTTTAAGTGTTTTAATTTGTCCGTTATTTTTACTTATGAAGGGTGATGAAGCCCGCCTTGAAGCAGGAATGACAAAATCGGCATATACCGTTGTTGATACTTATGTAAAAGCGGTAAGGTTATAAATATATAGAACGGTTTAATAATAAAAAATCGGGCATGTAACAAAAGAGTTATATGCCCGATTTTATAAATCGTTATTTATTAATTTGATAATGATGTTTGGAATTTATCCATAATGCCTTTTGAAGCTTTTGCGGGAGTATTTATCCCTTCATTCATAAGTGTTCTTGCAATGGTTGGTGCCATTAAGACTTTTCCCGTGCCCCTGTATACGTTAACAAGACCTTCTTTGTTAAACATTGAGCCAATAAGCGTTTTTGAGGAGCGTTCCACGGTGAAATCCAAAGATTTTGACCACATAACAGCCATACTTCCGTCTATTTTTAAGGTGTCATTGTGCAATTCAAATTCTATAAGTTCCTGTCTTGGAACGGGTGATTCCAACGCTGCAATCCCTGTGCCTTGCAAGCAAAGATTAAATAAACCTTTTCCGCCAACCAGAGAAGAAATATTTTTTCCTGAAACAACAACTTTTTCTTTCAGTTGAGCGTCACATGTCAGAAATATTCCGTCGTCAAGAACAACGCCCTTTTCGCCCCATGAGGCAACATCTTCAAGAATGATATTTTTAAATGTCGGCTCAAGCATAACAAGCCCAACGCCTTTATATATCGGTTTTACGGCAGATTCACTTGTAACCATGCTAGCCACTGCGCCTTTTATAAGGTTGCCCACAGCTTTAACTCCTGAGCCAAGCCCCGTTTCGCTTACAACATCTCCGAACATCCACTGCATAGCGCCCGATTGAACTTTTGCGCCATTGTTATCCAGCCTGATTAAAAGCTGTCTTTTTTTGACATTCATTTCTTTTTCAAAATAAGCTTCAATGCAATTTCCGTCACAACTCAAGTCTTGTTGATGTTCATATACGGTATATTTTCCAAGGCTTGCAACAGCTTTCATGTTTGTGTTGTTTTGGATGTCTATTTGGTTTAAAAATCTGTTTTCAACTTCTTTGAGCTGTTTTCCGCAATTATAACATTGGGTTGCGGTATCAGGAAGCTGGGTGTTGCACTGTGGGCATTGTGTCATAAAATCTCTCCTTTAACTTTTAATAAACAAAATATCCTTTTATTATATATTATTTTTCAATTATTTCAAATTTGAACAGCTGCCTAAAAACCAAAATATATTTAATGATTGTCGATATTTCATCAACATTCTTTTATTTGCCGAAAAAAGAAAGTTTGTTGTAGAATAAATTTTAGGAGTTTTATTTATGTTGAAAAAGATTTTAATTTTGTTTTTTCTTTTATGTTCCATGCCTGCATTTTCTCTCGACGATAACCCCGAAAGTTATTATCAAAACGGAATGGAAATTCAAAAGAGAATTAACAGTATAGGTTTTGAAATTTTAAACGCAAACAAAATTGATAACCACATTACTTTTTTATATGACCCTAAAGACAAGCTTATTAAAGGCGTTTCGACGTTAACAAAGCGCCAGATTGTTTTTTATGATAAATATATCTTTTCTCTTGAAAATGATGATGAAATTGCAGCCATGCTTGCAGAACAAATTTCAAACGCAGACAGAACCTTTCAAGGCGGACTTGGAAGTTTTGCTTCCATGGTTCAAATTAAACTTGCGCCCAAAAAGTTTGAAATCTTAGCCGATAAAAGGGCGGTAGATTATATGGTTAAAGCGGGATACAATCCAATCGGGCTTATTACTTTTATAAATAAAACTTATCCGCAAGCAAAACAAGAATTTGTATCGGGGCACAATTTAACTTCAAAAAGATTAATGTATATTTATGAAAAAATAGCGATATCTTACCCTCAATACCTTGTAAACAACGAATATCAAGACAACCCTTACTATCAAAATTTCCTTTTAAATTCCATAGAAAACAGGCAAAAACTCAAGGAAAAAATCAGAACACACTCAATTAAGGTGATTAAATATGATTAGATTTTTTCTTTTATTCTTATTTGTGTTTGTTTTTTCGCCCGCATATGCGCTCGAAGATTTTATTGTAAATGAACTTGATGCGGAAAATCAAAAACCGCCCGTAATTAACAGGAATTATAACTATGAAGATGTTGTCAGAGTTCCTGTTTATCTTTCGCCGAAAGAAAAGATTTCAACAAAAGACAAATATCTCTACGAAGGAGAAAAGTTAAAATTCACTGTTCTTGAAACCGTGAAATATAACGGCGAAACAATTTTAAATAAAAACGACATAATAAAAGGAACCGTTAAATATATTATAAAAAGCGGAATGAACGGCATTCCTTATTCTATTTATCTTGATGATTTTGAAATTCCAAATATAAGCCCAAATAAAATAATGGGCGAATATCATAAAGACGGTCAAAACAGGGGCTATTTCGTTCTTCCGTTAAAATGGGCGCTTACAATTTTACCCCCCACAGGTTCTTTAACAAACATAATTAAGGGGGGTCATTGCACAATTTCTGACAGAGAAAAAATTGTAATATATTATTATCCGAATTGGAGTGAATAAGCCGAAAATATTATCTTTTCTTGTTCGGTCTCGGACCGTCAAAAGGCGAAGGAGCTTCCATATCGTCTTTTTCGATTGTTTTCTTCGGAATAATTATATATTCTTCTTCAATAAATTCGTTTTCATACGGGCTTATTTTTCTTTCAAAAAATTCGTCGAATTTTTTTAAATTGTGTCCGCCATGAAACATTTTGTGGTGGTGAATATGCATATGGTGATTACAGTGTCCATGCATGCAATGAAAGGCGCAGCTTCCTATAAGGCTTCCCAAAAAACTCCCGAGAAGAATTACCCCCAACTGTTTCCATAATATTTTTGTTTCTTCATTCATTTTGTTTTCTCCTTTTTTTCGTATTTTAAATTTGAAGTTAAATATTAAAAATCGCCTTGTGGCTAGAATAAAAGGCTAATAGCATATTTTGTTTGCCTGAATATAATTAATTTCTATGAAAAAAGCGTTTCTTTTTATTGCGTGTATTTTTTTGCTTTCAGGCTGCATGAGAACAAATGAAGAAAATATTCCCTTTGTCAGGGTTGAAAAGGTTGATATCCAAAACGAAACTTTAAACAAAACTTTTCAAGGCTATATAAAAAGAAGCTCTGACGTTTATTTAAGTTTTAATTTGTCAGGAATTATGACTTCAAGATATGTAACTGACGGCGATTTTGCAAAGAAAGGCGAGCTTCTTGCAAGACTTGACAGTGAGAAATATGATTTGGACGTTCAAAAGGCAAAACTTGAACTTCAAGACGCCGCCGTTAAAAACAGTCGTGCAAAAAGCTATTTTGAAAGAATTTCAAAACTCTATAAAGCCGGCGGAATTTCATATAACGATTGGGAAGCGGCTCAAACTGATTTAAAATCAAGCATAAACAATATAGAAATCTCAAAAGACAATCTTAAAATCGCTCTAAAACAAGAAGGCTATACAAAAATTTTTGCCCCCTATGACGGTTATGTAATAAAAGCATATAAAGACCCCTATCAATATGCCGAGGCGGGCGAAAACGTTTTTTATTTTCAGGGGCTGAACGGGCTTGAAGCAAGAATTTTTGTTTCCGAATTTGATATAAACAATATTGAAGTCGGCGAAAAAGTCTTGATTAAAAGCGACACAAGCTTGAATAAAACCTATGAAGGAAAAATTAAAAGCAAAATAAATTCAAGCCTTGATAAAGGTTCGTATGAAATAAGAGTTTCCGTTAAGGATGATAAAAATGAACTTTTGGACGGAATGAGCATAACTGCCTTGATTGGCGAGGTAAAAGAAAATAAAAAGATTTATATTCCCCTTTTGGCGGTTGTTTCCGAGAAAGACAAAAAATTTGTTTATATTTTAAATAAAACATCTGAAAATACAGGCATATTAACTAAAAAAGAAGTTCAAACAGGAGAAATTATAAAAGATAAAATTTTGATTGTAAGCGGGCTCAACGGCGGGGAAACAATTGTGACCGAGGGCACAAATAAAGTTATGGACGGAATTAAAGTAAAATTTATATGATAAACTTATGCAAATTTTTTATAAAAAACAGTATTCTTTTAATTGTTATAACTTTGATTTTTACAATTTGGGGAATAGCAGCTTTTGCAAATTTAAACAGAAATGAAGACCCCGGTTTTAAAATAAGAACGGCAACCGTTTCTACAAGTGCGGAAGGTTATGGCGCAAACAGCGTTGATAAATATATTTCACGACCGATTGAATACAATCTTCTTTCCATGGAAGAAATTGAAGATATAGTTGAAAAGTCTTTTATGGAAAAAAGTGTCGTATACGCTCACCTGTATGAAAATGTTTCTGACCTTCAGCCGATTTGGGACAGATTAAGAAGAAAAACGGAACTTTCCAAAAATGATATCCCTTCGGGTTTAAACCCCGTTGTGAACGATGAATTCGGCGATGTATTCGGGGCACTTATCGGCGTTTCCAAAGAAGGCGCTGACTATGAAGAACTTTATGATTATTCAAGAAAAATAAAAGACGAGCTTCTAAAGCTTAAAACGAGAGGAAAAGTTGAAATTTTCGGGCTTCAAAAAGAAGTTTTATATGTTTATTTTAAAAACCCCCTTTTTACAAATTTAAAACTTACTCCTGATTATCTTCAAAACTATATAAATTCCGTCAATTTAATAAAAAACCATGCTTTTCTTGAAACAAATTCAAATATAATTCCCGTGGATATAAAAAGTGATATAAAAAGCGTGGATGACATAAAAAATATTCCTTTAGATTTGAACTCAAGACCCGTAAATATGGGGGATATTTTTGATATTCAAAAAACAACACAAAAACCCAAAAAAACGACGACAAGAATAAACGGCAAAGACGCACTTATTGTTGGAATTTCTCTTCAAAAGGACGGAAATATACTAAATTGGGGCAAAGAAATTAAAAGAAACGTTAAACGCTTAAAAGAGAAATTCCCCGAAGTAAACGTTGATATTGTAGCCCTTCAAAGCGAATATGTTAAAAAACTTACCGATAAATTTACGTCAAGCCTTTATGAAAGTATTGTTGCGGTAATTTTAATCGTTATGGCGATATTAAATTTAAAAATCGGGTTAATAACAGGGGGAATTATTCTTGTCACGGTTTGTTCGGTTTTTGTTGTTATGAACATTTTAAATATCGGGCTGGATAAAATTTCGCTTTCGGCTTTGATTATTTCTCTCGGTATTCTCGTTGATAATTCGATTGTTGTTGCCCAAGGGTGTCTGCGTTCTTTTGATAAAACAAATTTTAAAGAGCGCATTATAAATGTTGCACAAAAATTTCAAACCCCGCTTTTTGTTGTAAGCTTGACAACTTCTCTTTCTTTCTTGCCTGTTTTTATTGCAAAAAGCACCGTGAGCGAGTATACATCAAGCCTGTTTAAAGTGGTTTTTATAACTTTGGCATTTTCGTGGTTTTATTCCGTGACCCTTCTTCCTTTTTTGATTTATGTTTTTGATAAAGATAACACTGAAAACAAAAAAGAACTTTTTCTTACGACATTTTTGAAAAACAAAATCGAACATTTTCTTAATCATCCAAAAACGGTTATAATATCAGGAATATCCGCCTTTTTAGTGTCACTTATTCTTTTTTCTTTTGTGCCGAAAATATTTTTCCCCGATTCTGACAGGAATATGTTTGAAATAAAGCTGTCTTTAAAAAACGGGGTGAGCTTCGAAGAAACCGACAGTGCGGTTAAAAAGGCGGAAAATTATTTACAATCAATGAAAGATGTTGTAAACTTTGCGAGTTTTATAGGAACGTCTGCGCCAAGATATGTCTTATCGGCAAGTCCCGACGCTGATTGCGTTGAAAATGCCGTAATTATTGTCAGTGTAAAAAATTCCAAAACGGTTCCAAACAACATTAACGAGGTTAAAAAATTTATAGATAAAAACATTCCGAACGCTCAGGGAGTTGTCAGAAAAATTCCCTTAGGACCGCCCGTTGACGCCCCTATTGAAATCAGAATAATAAACAACAACATTGACCTTCTTTTTAAATATGCGGATGTTGTTTCATCCGAACTTGCAAAAGAAAAGGGAATATATCTTGTTAAAAACAACTGGGGAGATTTAATTCCCGAATATAAAGCACGGGTCAATAACCGGCTTGCAATAATGGCGGGTGTTCGCCCCGATTTTTTGTATGACTTTTTAAACACCTGTCTTAACGGTAAAGTTTTAACCTATTATTACAGAGATGATTTAAAAATTCCCGTTATTTTAAAAGGACAGGAAGATAAAAACCTTGATTTAAAAAGGCTTTCCTTTTATTCAAAAGAAAAAAATTCTGTTATTCCTCTAAATCAAATTGCAAATGTCCAAATAGAATTCGTCCACCCAAAAATTTACAGAAGAAACAATGCCTACGTTTTAACTTTACAGGCATGGAATAATGAAAACGTGAGCGCAAACGACCTTGTTTTGAAATTTAAATCAAAACTGGATTCAATCACGGGTTTAAATTATGAACTCGGCGGAATTCTTGAAAAATCTAAAAAGGGAAATAAATCGGTAACGGAAAAAATTCCCGTTGCATACGGTATTATACTTTTAATTTTAATTGCTTACTTCAATGACATCATAAAACCGACGGTAATAGCCTTTTGCGCTCTATTGGCGTTAACGGGCGCAAATTTCGGATTATTTTTTACAAATTCAGACTTTGGTTTTATTACATTTTTGGGGTATATATGCCTTGTCGGAATTTGTACAAATAATGGCGTTATTCTTGCATGCGAGCTTAATTCTTATGAAAAAAATCATGTTATAGAGGTTACAAAATCAAGAGTAGAGCCGATTTTATTAACTTGTCTTACAACAATCGGGGGAATGCTTCCTTTGTGGCTTAAAAATGACCCGATGTTTTCAACGCTTGGAATTTCAATAATTTTCGGGCTTTTAACTTCAATCATGATTACCCTTTTCTTTTTGCCTTCAATTTTTATAATTCTAAACAACAAAAAATAACTCCAAAATAAAGGTGTATAAAGCGCTTTGACTTGAAATTAAGTGCCGAAATTCGCCCAAGTTAAAATGAGAACTGGAAAGAAAGGAGTTTTATATATGGCTTATGTAAAAAAACACTGGGAAGATCAGGATGTTGAACGCCAAAAAACATATGAATTTGAAAAAAATGATGACGGCTCAACAAAACTGATTGAAAGTTTCGGAGAGGTTAAAAATCTCGGAACGCCTGTAAATGCTGAAAATATGAACCGTATTGAAGAAGGAATTGCAGGCTGCGGTATAAGAAAGTATAACCACGAAGAAAAATTTGAATTGGGAGAATGGGTTTTAGGAGTTCTTGACGGCAAAAAAATAATTTTTGAAAGCTTAAAAGATGAAAATAAAGGGAACAACCTTGAAAACAGTGAGTTTTGGGCTGCGGTTGATTTTAATAATTCAGGCGGTTCAAACCTCTTTGACCTCATTCAAAAAGACCATATCTTAGCTTTTGAGGAAAAAGAGGGTTTAGAGAGATTAGGGGAATTCGTATACAAAGAAGCACAAGACGGGCGCTACGGTTACCCTGATTTTTATGAAAAATGTATAGATGAATTCAAAGATGAAAATAATACAAAAGAAAATCTGTATATTTCATCAAACGTTGAAACAATCGCTGAAGTTACCGATAAAGAAGGTATACTTTCAAACTTTAGCACAAATAACTATGCTTCAATAAACAAAACATTTGAACTTGAAAGTGCACAAAAAAATTGGGAAATCGTATTAAAAATTAAAACCCCTTCAAGTGTCTCAAGCAGTTTAGCGATATTTGGCTCGGGTGCTTCGGTACAAAAATATGGTATTGTTTTAAATTTTTTACAAACAAGAACTCTTGCATTTTATGTTTCGGGTAATTCAACAAGCTGGAATATTGCAAATAGTATAACTTCAACAAATACCCTTGAATTAGAAAAAGAATATTTAATAAAAATAAGCTATAAGTATAAAAGTATCAATGAAGAAGATAGTACAAACATTGCAAAAGCAATATATAGTGTTGACGTGGCTAATATATCAGAAAGTATTTCTAAAGATGAATGGGTAAACTACATTACTAAAGAAATTGATATAACTTCTCAAACTCAAGAAGATACGTATAAAGCAGCTTCTTTTACTCCAAGCTTGGGACTTGATTTTAACAGACCTTTTACCAACGGTGAAATTAACTTAAATCAAAGTTATATAGAAATTGGTGATGAAATCTTCTGGCAAGGTGTTAAATCTGTTGAGATAACAAAAAATCTAAACGGTCACAGGTTCTATGACATCAAAGATAAAGAAAAAGTCGACAAAATCTATCAAGATACGGGCGTTGCTTGGTATTACGGGATAGACACCGCACAAGAAAGAATATTATTGCCAAGGAATGATTACTTTTTCCAAAACAACAAAAATGCGGGTAAATATATCGAAGCGGGGCTGCCTGACCATGACCACAAAGTAACTGACGCATACACTTGGGCATCAATTCAAGTTGCGGGCGGAAGCGCTTCCGTTGCAAATAATAAAAGTGAAATCAGCACAACTTTAGCTTCACAAAGCAACCCGATATATGGGGCAAATAAAACAGTTCAACCGCCCTCTGTCGGAGTTATTGTATATATGGTTGTGGGAAATACATCAACTAAAAAAGCAAGAAGTGAAGCTATTGAGCTTACATCATCAACCAATGACACTTTGCCTATGTTTACCCCTATCTATTTTGATTTTAAACCAAATCACCCTTCATGGATAAAGGCGGGAAGTACGCTTAAAGCTGATATTTATGAGAGCGCCTACAGCGAACTTTTAAAGATTGTAAACGGGGAAGAAACAAAATACGGAGAAGGGCTTAAGGTTGTTAAAGAAAGTGGAAAACTTTCTGACACTGATTATTCCGAATATTGGATTGTTAATGAAGATGAACAAACTTTTAGAGCGCCTTTAAAATTAAGTTTTTCGCCCGTAAGTTCGGGCAAAGTTCCCGTTATCGGTAACGGAAAGTCATTAACTTTTTCAAACGGCACAACGGAATATCCTATCGCAATTGGGAATTATAACGGGAATGCCGTAATTGTACCTTGGCATGATACTTCGCTTTTAGGACAAGATATAGGACAAGTAATATCGGGCGCAAATTCGCTTCCGACAAATAACCTTGCAGGCTTAACAACAAACCCTGATTTATCGGGAATAGTTGCAGACTTATCAGGTTTAAAATCTGATAAAGCGCAATTGTATTTCAAAGTTGCAAACGCCTTGGAAAACATTGAAGCCATTGATTGTGGCGAAGTTTTAGAGGAATTAAACAATAAAATTTCAAAAACCGAATGCAAGGCATATGTAAAGGAAACATATACTAATGGTACTTCAGGTTATAGAATTTGGTCTGACGGATATTGTGAACAGTGGGGAAGGCTTACTACAAATTCTGACACTGTCTATACGGTAAATCTTTTAAAAGAAATGAAAGATACAAATTATTTGTGTGCTAACTCAAGAGGGGTAACGGGAAGTTACAGAAGCGGAGTATTTGGGGCGCACACCAATGAGCCTTTTAATTTTAAAACAACATCTTTTGATGTATACGGATATTCCATAGACGGAATAAACACAATTCAGTGGGAAGTTAAAGGGTATATAAAAGAAGGAGAATAATTAAACTATGGAAATTAAAGCAAAGTTAAATAAGCCGTATGATGAAGAAAAAAGGCTTGAATTTATTGTGAGATATAATCACAACTTGGGCTATGAAATTAAAGAAACAACCTCGGCGCTTGTTGCGTGGGGTTTAACGGAAGATGAAAAGAAACAGGCGGAAAAAGAACGCATTGCGATGCTCTCATTAACAAAAAGAGAGGTTTTCCTTGCACTATACAAGGCAAAAGGAATAACCCCCGATATGGTGAAAGCTCAAATTACAGACCCAAAACAGTTAATTGAATTTGAATATGCAAACGAATATTTCAGAGGAAATCCATTAATTGATTTAATCGGCGAAAAACTGGGGTATACGACAGATGAGCTTGATTATTTGTTTTTAAATAAGGAATTGCCTGAAGAAGAAGAATTGCCCGCAGAGGGACTTCAAACCGAAACAGACTCTATTGAGAAGTAAGATTATCCGGTTTATAAAAAAAGAACGGCTAAAAACCGTTCTTTTTTTCTCTAAAATGCCGATGATGCGACTTGAACGCACGACCTACTGATTACGAATCAGTTGCTCTACCAACTGAGCTACATCGGCAAAACATAAGAAAATTATTTTCTTATGTTTTTATTTTACTATAAAAAATCTATATGTCAGCAGTGCAATGAGGACATTTCGTTGCTTTAATCGGAATTTCCGTTGTACATCTCGGGCATGGTTTTGTTGTCGGTTCTGCGGTTTCAGCATCTGCAGCGTCTTTTGCGGTAGCCTTTTGAAGCTTATTTATCCCTTTAATAAGAAGAAAAATTGCAAATGCAACAATAAGAAAATTAATTATTTGGTTTATAAATAAACCATAACTGATTGTGACGGCACCGGCTTCTTTTGCCGCTTCTAATGTTGGATAAGACTGAATTTCAGCCGGATTGAGCGAAGTCGGGAGCACAAGATAAAGGTTTGTAAAATCAACTTTTCCCAAGATCCAGCCCAAAGGGGGCATAATTATGTCTTTAACAAGTGAATTAACAATTCCGCCAAAGCTTGCGCCGATAATAATACCGACAGCCATATCAACCACGTTGCCTTTTACTGCAAAGTTACGAAATTCCACGAGTTCCTGTTTAATCTTTTCAAACATTTTACTTCCTTTCAAACTTTTTAAATGCGTATTGCTCTATTGAGCCTTCCTTTGGGGCTAAATCATCGCTGTATATATATAAAACAAAGATATCGTTCAAACGCTTTGTGTTCTGTGCTATTGCGGAGATAGCATCGGCATTTTCGCTGTTAGCTTTTGCGTTTGGACCTTTATTTCCGTTTATGTCGATTTTTACTTTAGCACATGCGGTTTTACTTTCATGATATGATGTAGCTTCTCTTGTAAGACAGTCATATTCATATCCTTCAATATCGTATACATAGCCTTTTTTGCTTGTTATTTTACTTGTTCCGTCAAATGAGCCGTCAATATATTGTGCAAAAAATGACGGTATATTATCGCCGACGGCGCTTGAGCCGACAATGTCTTCGTTTTCCTCACCTTTTACAATTGCTTCTTTAAGCTCTTGTTTGGCGTCTGCAAGGGCAATCATTCTTGATGTATTAAAGTGTCCGTTAACTTGCATGGGAAAAACTATAATATGGGCGATAAGGGCGAGGAGCGCAATATAAAACCAGCCTTGCTGACTTTTTAAAAAGTCAAATTCATCGTCATAATTTCTGGCGTCATAGGCGTCTTTGTTGCCTGTTTTTCCTGAATAAATTGCCAAAATCAAAGAAATAACGCCTACCGTCCATACGATTGCAAGATATACTTCTGACGAAACTAAGCGATCTACAATATGAGGAATACATGTTAATATTACAAAACAGACAGCAAGTAAAAACCTTTTATAAATGAGATTGTATAAAACCGGCAGGAAACAAGCCGCTAAGTTAAAACCTTCCGCCGTTCTTTTTGATAATTTCGGCTTTTTTTTGAGATTTTGTCTGAAAACTTCTCTGATAATGTTGGTGTATTTATCTTCAGTCATACTTTTATCCGATATTCTGTTCTTTTGATAATAACATTATTGTTGTTTCTTTTGCAAGTTGTTAATTTTTTTGCAAATATTTTACTTATAAAATATAATTTCGATTATGACAAACTCAGAATCTTTGAAATATATTAAGCAATCTTTTGATTTAAAAAACCGGAAACTTTATAAAGAAGCAATTGAGGTTTTGTATAAGGTTTTGACCGACGATGTCGATGAGCCGACTTTTATAGAAGTTTCTTCTCAAATTGGCGATTTGCATTATATTTTGAAAAATTATGACCGTGCCATTGAACAATATGAACATGTTCTTGAGCTTGATAATAACCATGAACACAGCAGAAACTCTCTCTATGATATATATTTTGAGCTTTGTGAATATAATAAGGCGCTAAACATTGCTCAAACCGCTTGTCAAAATAGCGGCAAAGCCATTGATTATGTCAGATATTTTACCGTTTTATTAAAACTTAAAAAAATTGATACAATTTTTTCCGAATATGAAAAACTTTCTCTGGATTTAAGAGAAGATTTTCAGATAATGTATATTATTTCGCTTTTAAAAACCGAGGGAAGAAAGGAAATTCTTGAAAAAGTTGTTGAAAAGTCACCCAATTTTACCGACGCAAAATTTGATTTGGGTTTAATTTATTATGAAGAAGAAAATTATGAGAGGGCGGAAACCCTTTTTAATGAAATATTAAAAATTAAAAAAGACCCTCTTTCATATTATTATAAGGCGCTAATTCAAATTAAAAGAAGAGAATTTTTTCCTGCGATTGATAATCTGCATTTTGCTATTAAGTCTTGCAAGGGTAATATTCCCGAGTTTTATTTTGAGCTTGCAAAAACCTATATGGATGTTAACTGGTTTGATGAGGCTGTTGCCACCATTAAAAATTCAATTACTTTATATATAAAAAACGGTGTGGAACAAACATCAATTGATAAAAGCTATCTTTTATTGGCTTGGGTTTTTGAAAAGCAAAAAGATTATGATAATGCGCTTTTTAACTTAAGTTTAATAGACAAAACATCCCCGCTTTATTATGAGGCGGAAATTTTAAACGGGCTTTTGGCCTACAGAAAAGGGCAAATTGTTAACGCTAAAAACATGCTTGAAACCCTTTACGAAGCTAAACCTCAAGTTAGAGATGACCTTACCTTGATTGATACATTGGGAAATATTTACAGAGATTTAAAACTCAATCAAAAAGCAAAAGAATTTTTTGAAAAACACCTTTCAAATTTTCCGGACTCTATACATACGGCATGTGAATATGTTGACCTTTTAATTGATATGGAAGATTATGAAGGCGCTTTTGCCATTATGGATAAATATTCCAAATATCAAAATATGCCCGCTTTTCTTAATTCAAAGGCAAGAATTTTTTATAGAAAAAAAGAATATGAAAAGGCACTGTCTTCGCTTAACGAGTTGTTAAATCTGGATAAAAACAATGCGGAAGGATATTATTTTAAGGGACTTGTTTTGAATACGACAAAAAATTATTCGGAAGCTTTGAAAAACATTGAAACAGCCCTTCAGCTAAACCCGCTTCCCGCAAAATATTATGCACAGGCGGCTTGTTCTTATCTTGAATTGAACAGCTTTGATGAGGCGCTTTTATATATTAAAGAGGCAATTGAAATTGAGCCAAATGATTTGAATTATAAGAAACTGGCGGCGGAAATTTCCAAAAGAGCGGGCAAGGTCACCGAAACTGCATTTTGGCAGTCTATTGTTTCGGGAACAGAGAAATTTATTAAAGAGAATAAAAAATAAGTTGATTATTTCCTTTTATAATGTAAAATTGTCTTGAACTTTTATAGACTTTTATTTTGTCTAAAATGTTTGTGCCCTTAGCTCAGCTGGCTGTTGAACATTTTGCGAGAGCAAAATTTCAACGAAAATATATATTAAAACTCTATCCGGCTGAGGTGAAAGCAAAAATTTAAAACTGAATAACATTGCGCCTGTAGCTCAGCTGGCTGTTGAACATTTTGCGAGAGCAAAATTTCAACGAAAATATATATTAAAACTCTATCCGGCTGAGGTGAAAGCAAAAATTTAAAACTGAATAACATTGCGCCTGTAGCTCAGCTGGATAGAGTGTTTGGCTACGAACCAAAAGGTCGGGGGTTCGAATCCCTCCAGGCGCGC
>CANRGC010000009.1 GCA_947630045.1 Candidatus Gastranaerophilales bacterium | reverse complement strand
CTTGCATTTGAACTATTTTCAGAAGACGTTTTTGCATAGTTATTATAGAAGCTTGAATTAATTAACCCGCCTGTTAATTTCCCTTCTTCATCTTTCTTGCCGATTGTGCCATAGGAACTATTATTATATATCGCCCCGCCATAGACATTATTATTTCCTTCTGCATAATTTCCGATAAAATCACCTGTTATATCACCTATTGTGCTACCGTTATTTATCGCTCCACCTTCGGCATAACTATTTTCTGATTTAGTATAATTCCCAATAAAATCACCTTTGATATCCCCGATTGAGCCATTGTTATATATCGCCCCACAATCGGCAAAACTGTTTTTTGATATTGTATAATTCCCAATAAAATCGCCCGTTATATTCCCAATTTTACCATAGTAATTATATATAGCCCCACCATAGGCAGCACTATTTTCTGATTTCGCATAATTTCCAACAAAATCACCTCTTATATCCCCGATTGTGCCAATGTTATATATCGCCCCGCCTTTGACAGAATTGCCACCTTCGGCATAATTTCCTACAAAGTCACCTGTTATATCCCCAATTGTGCCGTTTTTATTATCTATCGCCCCGCCATAGGCATCACCACTTGTAGATTTCGCGTAATTCCCTATAAAATTCCCTGTTATATCGCCGATTTTTGATGTTGAACTTGAGTTATATGCGTAATTATATATCGCTCCACCGTCGGCATTACCGCTTGTAGATTCAACATAGTTTCCTATAAAATTACCGATTATATTGCCAATTATTGTTTTTGTACTATAGCTACTTGTGTAATTATATATCGCTCCACCGTCGGCATTACCGCTTGTAGATTCAACATAGTTTCCGATAAAATCACCTGTTATGTTTCCGGTTTTGCCATTGTAATTATATATAGCTCCGCCATAGGTATTACTATATCCTTCGGTGTAATTCCCTATAAAATCACCTGTAATATTACCAATAGTGCTTTCATAACCGTTATCTATCGCCCCGCCAGAGGCATCACCACTTGTAGATTTCGCGTAATTCCCTATAAAATTACCCGTTATATCACCTATTGTGCCGCCATTGCGAATAGCCCCGCCAAAAGCCTTGTTTTCATCTGATTTTGCATAGTTTTGAATAAAATCACCTGTGATATCCCCAATTGTGCCTTCATAATTATATATTGCCCCGCCATAGGAAGAACCGATTTCTGATTTTGCATAGTTTCCGACAAAATCACCTGTTATGTTTCCGGTTTTGCCATTGTAATTATATATAGCTCCGCCATAGGCATAACTTTTTTCTGACTTTGCGTAGTTTCCAATGAAATCGCCTTTAATATCTCCAATTGTTATTGTTGAGCGTGAATCATTCACATAATTACATATCGCCCCGCCATAGGCAGAACTGTTTTCTGACTTTGCATAGTTTCCTATAAAATCACCTGTTATATCTCCAATCGTTGCTGCTGAACTTGAGCTATGTGCAGAATTTCGTATCGCTCCGCCATAGGCAGCATAATCGCCAGTGGATTTCACATAATTTCCTATAAAATTACCTGTTATATCCCCAATTTTTGCTGTTGAATTTGAATCTCCAGTATAATTATATATCGCCCCGCCTTGAGCATAACCATTTTCTGACTTTGCGTAGTTCCCTATAAAGTTACCTGTTATATCTCCAATCGTTGCTGTTGAGCCTGAACCACTAGCATAATTATATATTGCCCCGCCTGCGGCAAGACCGCTGCCTTCTGCATAGTTTCCGACAAAATCACCTTTTATATCCCCAATTGTGCCATAGCTATTATATATCGCCCCGCCAAAGGCACAATTTCTGTCTTCTGTATAATTTCCAATAAAATTGCCTGTGATATCTCCGATTGTGCCACTATTATATATCGCCCCGCCTTCGGCAGCAGCCCCATTTGATTCTGACTTTGTATAGTTCCCTATAAAATCACCTGTGATATCGTCGATTTCGCCATAGTTATATATAGCCCCGCCTTCGGCATAACTATTTTGTGATTTTGAATAGTTCCCTATAAAATCACCTGTTATATTCCCGATTGAGCCACCGTTATATATCGCCCCGCCAGAGGCAGAACCGCTTTTTAATTCTATATAATTTCCAATAAAATTACCTTTTATATCCCCAATTGTGCCCTTATTATTATAAATTGCCCCGCCATAGGCAGAATAGCTTTCTGATTTTGCATAGTTTCCTATAAAATTGCCTGTTATATCACCGATTATGCCATTATTATTATATATCGCCCCGCCATAGGCATAATAGCTTCCAACAAAATCACCTGTGACTTTTTCTTGAGTTTGCCCACTTTCAACCTTGACCCTTTCAGTCTTAGCTTCACCGCTATGAGCATTATATTTTGCCTTAATAACAGTTTCACTCTCAGTTTCAGACCCTTCTTCCGTTATTTCATAGAAAACCTTATTTCCTTTTTCATCTTTCTTCCATGAAAATTTCTTTTCACTATCACCTTCACCATACGTGGTTTTTTTCAGTTTTACTTCATAATATTTAGGCGTTAACTTTCCTGTTTCTTTATCATATTCATATTTAGTTATAGTATTTTCCCCTTGTTTATCTACTTCAACAAGAGAATAACTTTTATCACTATCATTAATTACTTCTTCGCAAAACGCAGAGGAAGAAAAAGCGAAACTAAGCATAAAAGCAAAAAGCATTACGCTTTTAAACCTATCTATAACCATTTTTCTACTATCCTTAAAACTTTAAAAAACCACGATAAAAATTAATCTAAAAAACGGGTTTTTAACCCAAAAACTTTAACATCCAAAGCCATTTATTACAAAATATTTACAAAGCGGAAATTCTGACGGACGAAGCGAACGCAGTGAGCACGTAGGGTGGACTTTAGTCCACCATGTTTAAGCAATAATCGGTAGGCTAAAGCCTACCCTACAAGCCTACACCGGTAAGACCCTGAAACAAGTTCAGGGTGACAATCACACAGGGTAGACTAAAGCCTACCCTACAAGCTAAAAACTTTTCTCTCGTGCACTTAATGAAATGTTGCTGCATAGAAAGCAATCGGTAGGCTAAAGCCTACCCTACAAGCTCTGCCGACAAAAAAGCAAGTTACCTTGCTTTTGAGGAGAGGGCAACCTTTATGGTTGCGTCCCGCACTCGCACTTTAAACTCAACAAATACGTAAAATAACTTAGTGGTGGGCGAGAAGGGACTCGAACCCTCATGTGTTTTACCACACCGGCTCCTGAAACCGACGCGTCTACCATTTCGCCACCCGCCCATTTTATAAACCTATAATATAATAAAAATTTTTATCATTCAAACAAAAAAGGCAGGAAAATTCCTGCCTTTCAAAAGTTATTTTTTTCATACTATAAAGGGTTTTTACACCACACTCTATTCAAAAAGCTCATCTTCATACTTTTTCACAAAATCGTTAAAATCAATGACAGAGTCATTATAGAGCTTTTCCATTTGTTTTTCGTCTTTTGTACCAATTGAATTTTGATATTGCACAAGCATATAATCAAGCATTGCCTTTTGATATTTGTATGCACGCCTTATTTCATCGGGATTAAGTCTTAATGGCACAACAGACGGCTGTTTTTCGGTTATATATTCTATATTTTTAAAGTTATCTTCGCAAAATTTTTCAGCAAACATCGTTTCCGTCAAAATTTTATAATCTGTGTTTTTTGTTTCATTCATAAGGCAATACCTGACTTTCTACATTATTCTTTACGGCAAAAAAATGAGGCCCTTTATTAAAAAGACCTCATTTTTTACAAATATTCACAAAAAAATTGCTACATAACCATTTCAAGACTCATTTCATACGGTGTTGATTTAACCATAAGTTTCTTTCCGCCGGTTTTTACTATATAAATGCTGTCCGTATCATTTTCTTGCGCTAAGCTGGATTCTATCTCGGTTTCTTTAAGCTCAACATCGCCAAAATTATATAAAACATAGATGTCATCTTGAATATAGCCTACAAGTGAGGTTGCGCCTTCAAATTTTGCAAGGTAAAGCCCTCTTGTTTCGGTCAGTTTTGAAGATGACACAATTGTTGCAACATCATCATCTTCCTGATATGCACCAACCTCTTGAGGAATTGGCTCTTCATAAGAAGCCGGCTCATTATCTTCCATATAAGCGGGGCTAGAAATCGGAGTATAAAGCTGTTCAATAACAACATCATCAGGCGTTTGCGAGGTGATTTGAACGGGTTCTTCATGATTATCTTCAATTGTTTCCATATATGAATTGAATGCGTCAATTTTTTGCTGTTCGATATTGTTTGATGTTTCATCATATAAAGGTTCTTTTTCAACAACTTCGTTATAAACGGGCTGATTTTGAACGATTTCATTATTTTGATATTCTTGTATATTTTGAACGGGGCTTGGAATTGAAACCTCTTGTTCCATAGCTTGTTGAGGTTGAACATCGGCTTGTTGAGGTTGAACATCGGCAACATAAGCCTGATTTTCGGGCTTATGCGGTTTTATAATCGCTCTTTGAAGCATATTTTGAACATCTTCGGGGTTTTGAGCATGCGTTGCTTCAACATTTGCTTTGGCAAGGTTCTTTTTCCTTATGATGTTTGCTAACAAAAGAAGCAAAACGGCCGAAGCGCTAATTAACATAAGCAGAGCTTGATTGTTATTTTGCGCAGGAGCTATAGGAGCCTCGGGAACATTTGGAGTTTGTTCAACACTGACCGGCTGAGGCTGTTCATCTTG
The DNA here is from genome assembly GCA_947630045.1 of Candidatus Gastranaerophilales bacterium. GTDB lineage: Bacteria > Cyanobacteriota > Vampirovibrionia > Gastranaerophilales > Gastranaerophilaceae > Galligastranaerophilus_A. The sequence continues at coordinate 87,688 of CANRGC010000009.1, read as the reverse complement.
AGCGGTTGCAGTTTCATCAACAACCTTTGCTTTGTCATCAGATTGGCTGAATTCAACATCTATAGGCTTTGAATTTACAATCTGTTTTTCTATTTCTTTTATTTTTTCTAAGTTTTTATTAACTTTAAGGGGCTCTTTTGTTTCTTTAATCGGCTGAACTGAAGGCTCAATATCAGCGGGAACATCAGCAGAAACAGGCTTTGCAGCAGGCTTTGAAGCAACCTGAACGGGTTTTGAGGCTTGTATAGGCTTTGTTTCCGCTTTTGCAATTTTTTCAGGCATATTCGAAGAAACAGCTTGTTTTGGTGCGGCTTGTACAGGCTTTGTAGCAGGCTTTGAAGCAACCTGAACCGGTTTTGTAGCATGTTTTGAGGTTTGTACAGGTTTGGAAGCAACCTGAACCGGTTTTGTAACAGGTTTTGCAGTTTGTACAGGCTTTGTAGCAGGTTTTGAAGCAACCTGAACGGGCTTGGAAGCGGGTGTTGCCTTAGGTTGAGGCTTAACAGGCGCTTTTGCCGTCTGTTTTTGCGATGATACATTTTTAACAGGTGCCGTTTGTGAAGTTACAAGTTTAGGATTGGTCTTTTTAACTTGTGTCTGTTGTTTTTGAGCTGTTTGTTGTTTATTAACTTTATTTTGATAATCTTCTAAAGATTTTGCCTGCGAATTTTGTGAAGAAGCAATCTTTTCGCCCGAAGGAACGTTTACATTGCTTTTCATAACGGGAGTTGAAGCCGAGGCTGTTTTTCTGAATTCATTTAGCGGGCTTTGAATGTTATTTTGAGCAAGCCTTTGAGAATATCTTTCAAAAACGTTATCCAGCCTTGCAAGCCTTGAGGGGTCAAGTTTAGGAGAAATGCTCGGGTCAAGCGTTCTTAAAGATGTTGTAAGGTTAACGGGTCTTGAAGTTACGATTGCAACTTTTGTATAGCCGTTATTCATATCTTGCCCCGCATAAGGATAAGATTTAACAAAAACGTTTTTGATTGCTCCGACTACAGGTACAGATGTTATCGAATGGCTTGTTTCGGGCAAAAGAAAATAATAAATGGTATCAGACTTTTTGATTATTTTAACAGGCTCTGTATAAATTTTCTGTGTGTAAAGTTCAATATTGTAATCTGATTGGTCAATTTCATCAATTTGAATTTTTAACAAACTGTTTTTATAGTCGTTGTCAACCGCCATTATGCTTTGGCACCCAAAAAACAGCACAAAAACGGCAAACAGTGTTATGAATATTTTTCTCATCCTTAAAAGTCCTTAAATTATTCCAAAAAGTTTGGATTTCATAGTAAAATTATACTATGAAAATAAACGATTTGGCAAAACTTAACAATCAAAATTATAAATGTGGGTATGTCTGTCTGGTGGCAAGACCTAATGCGGGAAAATCAACCCTTTTAAACTATATAACAGGTCAAAAAATTGCCATAACTACTCCGGTTGCACAGACGACAAGAAAACAAATTAAAGGAATTTATACTGACGCCGAGGCTCAAATTATTTTCGTTGACACTCCGGGGGTTCATAAACCCTTAAACGAACTGGGCGAATTTCTTTTTGAACAAACAAAAAAAGCGCTTGATGATGTCGATGTTATTTTGTTTCTTGTCGATTCCACAACCCCTAAAGGCAAGGGCGACGTTTGGATAGCCGATAATTTTTTAAAAAAAACAAAAAAGCCGATTATTATTGTTGCAAACAAAATTGACCTTGCGGAAGATAAAATAAAAAAAGAAGCAAACCTCTGTTCATATAAAACCCTTTTTGACGTTAATTTGCCGATAGTTTCCATATCATCCAAAACGGGGAAAAATATAAACAAGCTTCTTGAGTTAATTAAAGAAAGTCTTCCTTTCGGAATTAAGCTTTACCCCGAAGATGTTATAACAGACCAAAACATGAGAATGATAACGTCTGAAGTTATAAGGGAAAAAATTATTTTAAACACAAAAGATGAAATTCCCCATTCCGTTGCGGTTATGGTTGATGAATATACGTCTGAAGATAAGATTGACAAAATAAAAGCCACAATTTTTGTTTCCACTGACAGCCAAAAAGGAATTTTAATCGGCAAAATGGGCTCTATGCTAAAAAAAATCGGAATTGAATCAAGGCGTGAGATTGAAGAAATAATTGAAAAAAAAGTTTTTCTTGAGCTTTTTGTTAAAGTAAAGAAAAATTGGCAAAAAGATAAAAATGCACTAAAAATGCTCGGGTATGAAGATGTTTAATATAAAAAACACAATTTTTTTAAATTTAACCCAAAGGCAAAAAGCAATGCTTTTAAGCTTTTTAAAGTCTTTTGTTAAAAAAAATCAAACGCTTTGTGTTTATGACATTATAGATAAATTTATTGAAGACGAAAATTATTATTTTCAAATGAATAATCCCCATTTTGAGTTTGTTATTCCGCTTTTTGAAGATGAAGATTTTATAAAAGATTTAAAAACCTTTATAAATGAAGTTTTGTATGAACTTAAACAAAAAGAGGCAATGAAACCTTTAATAGAAAAACAAAAAGCCTATCAAAAAGAACAGAGAAAACGTGCCAACGATTTTAAGCTAAGCAAATTAAAACCAACCAAAAAACAACTTTTTTATTATGAAAAAATCACAAAAGCCCACGGGCTTCAAATGAAAGACACAAAAGAAGCAACAAGGCTTGAGCTTAGAAATTGGATAATGGAAATTATTGACGGCGGAGAAAATTCTAATGAAGAAGAATGAATTTTTAAATCTTCTTATAAATTCAGGAATTGAAAAAAGCGAAGCCATAGCCGAATTAGAGCTTATTTTGGAGCTTGTTTTAAAAAAAACAAAAGAAGAGCTTCTTTTTGTCGAAAATTTTGATGACGACACAATTTTGCCTTATATAAAAAAAAGAATTGAAACAAAAAAGCCCATTCAATATGTTTTGTGCCAAGCCTTTTTTATGGGGGAAATTTTTTATGTCGATGAAAATGTTTTAATTCCCCGTCCCGAAACGGAGCTTCTTGTTTTAAGCGGGCTTGAGGAAGCTTTTTTAAAGGCAAAAGTTCTTGATATCGGAACGGGAAGCGGAATAATAGCCTGTATGCTGAAAAAAAGAAACCCGACTCTTGATGTTACGGGGGTTGATATTTCTGATTTGGCGCTTGAAATTGCCCGAAAAAACGCAAAAAAATTAAACCTTGAAAACATTTCTTTTATAAAATCGGATATTTTTTCAAGTTTGAATGAAAAGTTTGACCTCATTATTTCAAACCCGCCTTATATTCCGGTTAAAATGAAGAAAACAATTCAAAGGGAAGTTCTTTTTGAACCGGATATTGCGCTTTATACAAATGATGAAAAAGGGGTTTATTTTTATGAAAAAATAGTTGAGAGCGCCCCTTATTATTTAAATAAAAACGGCACAATTCTTTTTGAAATTATGTATAACCAAGCGGACTTTATAAAAGAAATTTTGATTAAAAACGGCTTTTTCGACATAAAAGTCATAAAAGATTTAAGCGGTCATGAAAGGGTTATAAAGGCTAAATTAAAAGAAAAAAGGTCTTAATTTAAGACCTTTTTTTTAAATAACTAGAGTTTTATAAATTTTGAAGATATAACCCCTTCGATTTTTGAAATTTTATCAAGAGTTGAATTTTCAACAATGCCGTCAGTATTTATAATCATAAGGCTTATATCATCATCTTTGTCGTGTTTTTGTGCAACTTGCATTTTTGAAATGTTAACTCCGTCCTGACCCAAAACGGAAGCCACCTGACCAATCATGTTGGGTTTATTTGTGTGCGGCACGATTAACATATATTTATCAGGCTCAATTGAAGTTATATATTTATTTAGCTTTACTATTCTCTCAACTGAAGGAGCAATAAGCGCACCTGCAACTTCAACGTCCTCTTTATCAGTTGTCAATTTAACGGAAATTGAACCTATGTAATCGGTTGACTGTTCAGATTTTTGAACAACAACATTAATTCCTCTTTGTTTTGCAATAAACGGAGCGTTTACATAGTTAACCCCGACAAGGTTTGCGGATAAAATTCCCTTTAAAACGGCAACTTCAAGAGGTGAAACGTCAAGGTTTGCAAGATTTCCTCTAACGACAATTTCAATTCCCCTTAAATTTCCTTCCATTGTTTGAGAAGCAATTTTTGCAATTGATTCTGAAATTGACATATATTCTTTAACAGGTTCCAGTTTGTTTGGTTTCAAGGAAGGAATATTAACGGCGCTGGTTGCGTCCCTGCCCGATAAAACGTCATTGACCTGACTTGCAACGTCAAGCGCAACATTAATTTGAGCTTCACTTGTGCTTGCTCCCAAATGCGGGGTCAAGACAATTTTGTTTCCCAATTTTAAAAGCGGAGAATTTTGAACGTTTTTTTCATCTTCATAAACGTCAATTGCGGCAGACTTAACCTGACCGGATTCGATTGCTTCAAACAAAGCCTGTTCGTCAATTATTCCGCCTCTTGCGCAGTTTATAATTCTAACCCCTTTTTTCATTCTGTTTATTGTATTTTTGTTGATTAAAGAGGTTGTCTCTTTTGTTTTTGGAGTGTGAATTGTAATAAAATCAGGTATACTCCAAAAATCGTCAAGATGTTCTATATATTTTCCGCCGAATTTTTCAACGTATTCTTTTGTTGTGTAAGGGTCGTTTACAACAAGCTTCATTCCCATTGCAAGCGCAATTTGGGCAACATGTTGTCCGATTTTCCCAAACCCTATAACGCCCAGAGTTTTGCCAAAAACCTCAACGCCGGTAAATTTAGACCTTTCCCACAAACCCTGTTTAACGGAAGCGTCGGCAGCGGGAATATTTCTGTTCATTGCCATTAACATTGCAACGGTGTGTTCCGCTGCGGCATTAGTGTTTCCGTCAGGTGAATTTACAACGATAATTCCCTTTTTTGTTGCGGCATCAAGGTCAATATTGTCAACTCCGACGCCTGCACGTCCTATTATTTTCATATTGTTTGCCGCTTCGATAATTTTTGCGGTTACTTTTGTTTGTGAACGAACAAGAAGGGCATTATACTGTCCTATAATTTTCACAAGCTCATCTTCTTCCATTGTGGGAAGATTATCAACCTCGGCAACTTCCTGAACAATTTTTACTGCCGCTTCATTAATTTTGTCAGTTATTAATACTTTCATTTTTTAACCTCTTTAATATCCAGTCTTTACGGGCAAAAAGGCTTGCGGATAGGTATATGAAACCCTAAAGCCCATTTGTTGATACATTTTAACTGCGGGCGCATTGTCATAGTCCGTGCTTACATTTAATGTGTCAACTTCAATTAAACCTTGTTTGTTAGATTTTATAATTTCTTCCACCGTTTGTTTCAACATAACTTCAGAAAGCCCCAGCCCTCTGTGTTCGGGAACAATTCCCACAAGCGGAATGTTTGCAATATGAAGCCCCGTCAGATTTGCAAGGCAAAAGCCCACAACTTCATTTTCAAAACACAAAATTCTTGAGGCGGAAGACAAAAATCTTCCGTAAATGCCATCCGTTATTTTGTTTGTAATATCTAAAACCCCTTCATTTGTTTTAAATCTCGGGTCAAAATTTATATCTGACGTATTTTTGAAAGATTTAAAAATACAGTCTTTTAATTCATCTCTGAAAAGCTCTCTGTAAGGAACAATCTTGTATCCTATGGGCAAATCGGTAAATCTGATTTTTTCAAGAGTTCTTGTTTCTTTTTTGTCTGTTATAGGAAAATCTAAAACTGCAAGATTTACGAAATCAAATCCGAAATCTTTTATGTCATATTTAAATTCTTCCTGCAAGCCAAGCATTGGATAGCTTACAAGCTTTGTTTCACGTGAATTTTCCGTTTCTCTTAAAAAGGCTTTCAGCAATAATTTTCTCTTTTCGCCCAAATTTTCATGACCCAAACAGTGAATTACATAAAGTTCAATTGCCCCTTCCTGAGCCTCTGAATATGCGAGAAAGGCTGTGGGAATAGAATCTTCAAGAAGAACAATACACTTTATAATTCCCTTGTTATAATTTTCCAAAAATTCATCATACGTAAGCGGGTCAAGCTCAAATTTATAACTTTCTTTGCAGTTTACACGAAAATCGTTATAAGCGCCCATGAAAATTTTGAAATATTTTTCGGATAAAACTTCCGTATTGTACATAAAAACTATTTCCCCAAAAATCTTAGGCATATTATATCATAAATAAATTACCAATTAACATTTGGTTGCTTCTTTATTTACATCTATATACATATGCGACATCCTTTTTATTTTTGTTTGAATGTATCTTTCGTTAAATTTATTGATTTTAGGGCTTATTCCTATTCTTTCTTTTACATTAAGCCCGTAACCCTTAAGAGCAACAATTTTTTTAGGGTTGTTTGTAATCAGGTTAAATTCCTTATAGCCTAAATCTACAAGAATTTGAGCGCCTGTTCCGTAGTTTCTTAAATCTGATTTAAACCCTAAAGAAATGTTGGCGTCGATTGTGTCTTGTCCCATATCTTGCAATCTGTAAGCTTTAAGCTTGTTTATAAGCCCGATTCCTCTCCCTTCATGATCTCTTATATAAACAAGAGCGCCCTTTCCGTAATCTGAAATCATTTTAAGGGAGTCTGTAAGCTGTTGGTTGCAATCGCATTTCAGGCTGTGAAAAATATCCCCCGTTAAACACTCTGAGTGCATTCTTACAAGCGGGGTTTTGTCTGAATTATCTTCTTTAACAAGAGCAACATGTTCAACGCCTGTTAATTCATCAAGATATCCGTATATTTCAAAATCTCCAAATTCGGTTGGAAGCGGAGTTTGAACCATTCTTTTAACGTGTCTTTCAAAGCCCAGACGGTATTCAATTAAATCGGCAACCGTTATAAGCTTAATATTATGTGTTTTTGCAAATTCAAATAAGTCATCCCTTCTCGCCATTGTGCCGTCTTCGTTCATAATTTCACAAATAACGCCGGAAGGAATAAGCCCCGCAAGTCTTGCTAAATCAACCGCCGTTTCGGTGTGTCCCGCACGTTTTAAAACACCGCCTTCCTTTGCAATTAAAGGGAAGATGTGTCCGGGGCGTCTTAAATCTTTTTCGTTTGAATTTTTATCAATAATAACCTGAATGGTCTTTGCTCTGTCAAAGGCTGAAATTCCTGTTGTAACACCATATTTGGGGTCGGCATCCACGCTTTGCGTAAAGTTTGTTCCTTTGATATCGGTATTATTTTCCACCATGGGCGAAATTCCGATTTTATCCGCTATTTCTTTTGTAATGGCATGACAGATAAGCCCTCTGCAATTTGTTGCCATAAAATTTATCCATTCAGGTGTTGTGAAAGAAGCCGGAAGAATTAAATCTCCTTCGTTTTCTCTGTCTTCATCGTCCGCAACAATAACGGGTTTGCCGATTTTAAAATCTTCAATTGCTTCTTTTATTGTGTTAAACATCTTTTGTCCTTCCTTAAAAGCCGTTTTCAATAAGAAATTCTCTTGTGATTTTAGAGTCTTTCTTTTGTTCAACAAATTTTTTAATATATTTCCCTATCATGTCATATTCAATGTTTACAAAGTCATTTTCTTTTAAATATTTAAGATTTGTATTGTTTAAAGTGTGCGGTAAAATTGATACCTCAAAAGAATTTTTTAAAACTTTTGATACGGTAAGGCTTATTCCGTTTATGGAAATTGAACCCTTTTCAACAACTAAATCAACGCTTCCGCCGATTTCAAAAATTTCCGATAAGCCGTCATTTTTAATGTTTAAAATTTTTTCGCAAGAATCAATATGCCCCGAAACAATATGCCCGTCCAGCCTTGAATTTATAAGCATAGCCCTTTCAAGGTTAACAAAATCGCCCTTTTTAAGGAAAGAAAAATTTGTTCTGGATAAAGTTTCTTTCATTGCTTCAAAGACAAGACATTTGTTTGATTTTTTAATAACCGTCTGGCATGCGCCGTTTATTGATACGGAATCGCCGATTTTAATCTCGTCCGTATTTATGGATGTTTCAACAACAAGCAACTTGCCGTTTTTTATTTCGGATATGTCCGAAATTTTTCCTATATCTTCAATCAAGCCTGTAAACATAAGAAAAAAATAACACAAAAAATTTGTCTTTTAAAGTTTAATAAAAATTGTATAATTATTTTATGACTTCAAATTTTGAATTTCTCAAAAATAAAGACTCAAAGCTTTTTAATATTATGAATGAAGCGGAAAAGCTTTATCGTGACGGATATTTTGAACAGGCTGCCATTCAGGCAAGAAAATTTGCCGAAATTATTTGTAAAAAAACTCTCGGGGTAAGAAGAACAAACGAAGAAACTTTTGATGAAATGCTTGCCACTTTAAAAGACATTTTGGGTGAAAACCCTACAGATAAAGAGTTTATAGATGATTTATATTTTATAAAAGCAAAGGGAAACCAAGCGGCGCATGATGACGGCAAACTAAGCGGGAGCGAGGCTTTAGAGTGTTTAAAAAGAGGGTTTGAGCTTTCAATTAATTATGCAATTAAAAACAATTGGGCTAACAAAAAAATTATAAATTCTCATTTTGATATTGATATTTTAATGACGGGAAAAAAGTATAAATTTAAAGAAAAATATCAGGAAATAAGACAAGACACGCCTGATGTTGCCGAAGAAATTTTAAAAAGGGCTCAAAATGAAACTGATGAAAACATTCAAGATGAAAAAGAAAACAGTGATGAAACATTAAATTCAGCTTCTGATATTAAGGATGAAAAAGTTATAAAAGCTGATTTTAAAAAGAAAAAAAGAGAAACGCCTTCAAAAAATAAAAAGACCGCTCAAAAAGAAAATCATAAGAAAAAAAGGAAAGAAAAACCCGAAAAAGAAAATAAAAAAGAACCCCGAACAGATAACGACAGGCTTTTTTATATGATAGTTTTCGGAGTTCTTTTTGTTATGTTTATTTCAATTATGATTTTTATTCTTCCGCTTTAAGGTTTTTCAAAAAGGGAAGCGTTATTGAATTTTGTTATAAAATAAGGAACTTTCTTATTTTTTTCAATTAAAAACAAGATAAAAGGCTTATTAAATTCAAATTTTCTTCCGCTAATAATCGGCATTGCTTTACAGGTTGCAATTGCAGCTTCACTTTTTAAGCTTCCGCCTTTATTGTCAAGTTTGAATTTTGCGGTTTGAATGGCTGAATCAATTACATAATCAGACCCCTTGATTTTTTTGCCCCTTAATTCGTTATAGCTGAATATTTCATCAAACTTTATAAACGGAACTTTTAAGCTGTCTTCTTCCTCAAAAATTTTTGAGCCTTCATATTTTTCTGTTTTTTTATTTAAATCTTTAAAATATTCTTCCAAAGATTTATCATCATTCGTTCTGTATAAAATAACCTCATCGTCGGTTTTTGTAATCAGCTTAGCCGCATAGTCATCTTTTGAGTTATAAAAAAGAACCTCAACATTATTTCTTTGAGCCTGTTTTGCATTTTCTCTCATTCCGAAATATTTAACCTTTTCGCCCGTGAAATCGGAATTATTTAAAATTGCAAATTCAGTCGGATATTCAAAATCTTTTTTTAACATCGCATATAAAAGATAGTTTTCGGGGCTCCAGTTTAAACTGTCTAAGATATCACTTTTTTCATTAAATTTTTTTTCAATGCTTTTTTCAATTTCTTTTTTAAATTTGTCCGTCATATATCCGTGATTTTTATAATATGAATTTTCGGAAATATCGGTGCTTAAAAAGCCTTTTTTGTTCAATTTTTCAGCTAATTCAGATTTATAATTTATAAACTCAACGGGCGCTTTAACGATTTCATCTTCAAGGTCATTCCAAACCAATTGAAAAGTTCCAACCCAAATAATATTGCCCGAAGCTTCGTTAACGGGAACAAAACTCAAGTTTCTTTTTTCTGTTTGAACATTTGTCTTTTTTTTGAAAAAGAAAGCGTAGCTTTTGTTTTGAACAATCAAAAAAGCGGCTAAAACTAAGATAAAGGCGGTAATTTTTTTAAACATTCATCTTTCTCCATTTCGTATACTGTTAAATTTTCAATTCTGTTTTTTGAAGCAACCGAAACAAAATAATCATAAATTTCAAAGTTTTTAAAAAAACACACTTTCTTTTGAAGTTTTATTTTTGATTCAAGCTCGGTCCAAAATTTATAAAAATCTTTTTTATTGTCAAATTTTTTAGAAAAACGTTTTGAAAACTTTGAAAAATCTCTGTTTTTCATAAGTTCAACATCAACCCCCGTTTCACTTTCATCAAAAGCAATAAGCGCAATATCTTTTGAATGAGAAATAGAAAAATAAAGGTTTTCGTCTTTTAAAAAAGGCTTTTTATTTTTAACTTCAATTGAATAAGATTTAATATTATAAAAATTTTTGAGCGCAAAATCAAGCAAATATCTTGAAAGCGCATATTCTTCCCTTCTTTTTAAAGAGTTAAATTCTTCTTTTAAGAAAGGCAAAACGGCGTTTTTTGAAATTTTGTTTTTGTCTGCAAAAAAAACTTCCATATTGCTGATTTTATAATAAAATCTTAATTTTATATACCGATTTTTTCTTTCATGGAAATTTCTTTTTTAAGATCGTTTAAAAATTCGCTTCTGTATAAAAACCCGAGGTGAGCGCCTTTATCTATTATTCTCATTTTTCTTTTTGATATTGTTTTTAACTTTTTTAATTGTTCACGATTAACGAGATAATCGTCAAGAGAATGGTAAATTATATAGTTTGAATTTTTCGCAAGATAGTCTTTCAGCGCATAAAGGCTTGATTTTTTTTGTAATTCTTCAAAGTTTTTTATTTCATTTGAAATCAGATAATCTTTTGCGTAATCTTTATAGTTTGTGTTTTCCATTTTTTTATAGAAATCAGATTTTACGGGCTCTTTTTCTCCTTCAATTGCATATAAAAGGTCTGACAATTTTTGGTGCAAAACAAAACCGGTTATTAATTTTGCCTCATCTAAATCAAAAGGAAGAGTTTCAAAAGTTTTTCCCTCATCTTTCATATTCAGGGCATTTAAAACTTTTGCGGCGGCAAGAGTCGTTTTGTTTTCAAGGTTGTTTTTTTCAAAATTTTCACTGTTCAAATCAATTTCGTTTATTGCATATAAAAGTTCAATCGGCGGATTAATCGAAATAAATTTTGATATGTTTAATATGTTTTCTTTTGATTCTAAATCTCCAAGAAAAAGAGCGGACATTGCTCCGAAAGATGTTCCCAAAACCACCTTGTTTGAAAATTTACAGCCGTATTTTCCTTCAAGCGTGTTTATAATTTTTGAAGTGGCACACCTTATTTGTTTTGCGTCATTTTCGGGAATTCCGGGTCTGTAATTTTCGTCCATGCTTTTATAAAAGCTGTAATGAAAAGCGCTTGGTTCCATTAAAACGGAATATCCTTCATCATAAAAAAGTTTTGCAAAATGAATTGAATGGTGTGAGTTTACGCCCTCTCCAACCGAAGGGAAAAGAATTGCCAGAGGGGCGTTTTTATCTTTTTGCAAAATATAGCTGTATTGGAATTTTTCTCTGTTTTCGGTTATTTGGACGGAAGATGTTTTAATTTTGTTTTGAAAGCTTCTGTTCCAAACGGATAAATCGCCCCACATTGATTTATCCACCCCTTCAACTTCAAAAAGAACGGTTCTCATAGAGTCTATGACAGGGTGTTGAGAATTAAAGTTTTCAAGAATAATATCGGGAATTAATTCGTCTTCGTATAAAACTTCATCCGTCGTCGCAGAACCTTTGATTGTTTCGCTTAAAAGGCTTGGTGTTTGTTCATTATCGCTTACCTTGTAAAAATTTTCTTCCTCTTTTGTAATGTGAAGTGCGCTTTGTTTTTCTATTTCTTCGCTTCTGTCTAAATTTGCATCCAAAATTGCGTTTTTAAGCCCGTAAGCTTTTCTTGCAATTTCATAAGGGTCAATGTAGCCTGTCGAAACCGTTTTAATAAGTTTTTGAGAAACGGTAAGGTTATTTAAAGTGAAGCCGGCTTTAACCGCAGCAATAACCGGACTTCCTATGTATGAAGTCGGGTTTAAGGCGGTATCAAAGGCAAAACCCGCAAGTCCTCTCGGTGTGGTTGAAGTTAAAATCGGAACAACAAGATACGGACCCTGTTTTATTTTCATTTTTGCAAAAACCTGTTCCATGTCTTCATTCACAGGCTCAAGTTTTAAAAACCGTTTAGCGGGGTCAAACATTCCACCGATACCCAAGGTTGAATTTGTTACAAACCTTGCCGTCGCTTTTCCTGCCGCCTTTATATCGCCCTGACAAATTGTGCTTATAAGGGTTTTCGGATATAAAATGTTTGAATACATATATTTCATTCTTTCAATTCCATATTTTGGCATTATGGATGACCAGAGAATTGAAGCCGGTTTTATTGCATATTTATTCAAGCCAAGATTAAAATTAAAAACTTTTCTGTTTATTTTTTCAAATTTGTCGTCCCCGAGCCAGATGTTTCCATAGTTTGGATATTTTGAAGTTTCTTGGGCAAAAGAAGGGGTTATAAGAATAAGCAAAATAAAAAAAATAAAATATCTTTTCATCAGGTAAATCCTTTTTCAAAAACGATATTTTATTTTTTATAAAATATTTGAACTATTTAATTAGACAATTAGGGAAATTGTTATTTTACGCTGAAAGTTGCATTTACCACCGCAACAATTTTTTTCTTAATTGAAGTGGTGTCATTTATTCCCATATCCGAAACTTCCGTTGAATTAACGGGAACTATCTGAAAAACGCCCGTTTTCGCCGATGTCAAAGCGCCTATTTTTCCGCCGGTTGATGAAACCATAGATTTTGCTCTTTCTTTTGCATTTTTTGTTGCTTCCCCAACCATTTCAACTTTATATTTGTCTAAATCAGTCGCAAAATATTCGACATTTGTGTAAGTTACCTGCACACCTTCATTGATAAGCTCTCCGATTTTTTTGGAAAGAGTATCTATAACATCCGTGCTGTTATTTGAAATTTTAACATCGGCGTTTAATTTATAAAAATCAATTTCATTTGAGGTATAGCTTCCAAACCTTTTATAAACTTCATAGCTTGAAATTTGGTTAAAACTGATATTTTTTTCTTCAATGTTGTTGTCTTTCATAAATTTTATAATTTTATCTTTATCGGAATTCATTTTTTTATAACCTTCTTGAAGGTTGTTTGCCTGTGAAGAATACCCGATTGATAAAACTCCGAAATCAGAGGTTATTTCTTTGCTGGCAGAGCCCGTGACATTAATTGTCTGGTTTTGGAGTTTTTGATATTTTGTAACACCCGCACTGAAAATTAAAGTTGATAAAATAATGCTCAAGCCGATAATTCCGCCAAGAACAATCGTTTGATAATCTTTCAAGTTTTTAAAATCCATTTTAGGCTCCCTTTTTTAATTTTTAATACAAGCGATTATACCACCTTGAAATTTTTTTTTCACCATATAAAATTATCCATGTACAAATTGCTTGAAGCGGTTTTATGGGTATACCGCAAGAGCAAAAAATAAGGAGAAAACAAAATGCCTAAAATGAAAACGCACAGATCAGCGGCTAAACGCTACAAAGTGACGGCAACGGGTAAAATCCAAAGACGTCAAGCCGGAAAAGGACACCTTCTTGCTCATAAATCCCCTGCAAGAAAAAACAGAATTACGGGGATGGTTGAAGTTTGTGATAAAAACTTAGATTTAATCACAAAAGAGTTACCGTACATGAAATATTCAAGATAGGAAGGTGAAAAATGAGAGTAAAACGTGGAAATGTTTCAAGAAAAAGACATAAAAAGATTTTAAAACTTGCAAAAGGCTTTATCGGTGCAAGAAGCAGAATTTTTAAAGTTGCAAACCAAGCTGTTATGAAGGCTTTAAAATATGCTTATCGTGACAGAAGAGTTGTAAAAAGACAAATGAGAAGCCTCTGGATAGTTAGAATTAACGCAGCTGTCAGAGAATACGGCTTATCTTATTCAAAATTTATGAATCTTCTTAAAAAAGCTGACATTCAAGTTAACAGAAAAATGCTTGCAGAGCTTGCAGCAAATGAACCTGAAGCATTTAAAGTTATTGTTGACAAAGTTGTCGCATAATTAAAACAAACTTTTAAAAAACCGCCTGAAATATCTCGGGCGGTTTTTTTGTCGTTTAAACGGATGATTTTTTTGACTTTTCCTCTGTTTTCATTAAACAAAAATTATAAAATGTCCGTACAATATTATTGTATAGCTTACTGAAAAGACAACTTCCATGCCCTTTAGATACAGACTTCAAAAATTTTTAGAAATAAGAATTAAAGAAAAAGAAGAGCAGATAAAAGTTGTCCGTGAGGCTCAAAATGCTGTTATTGAAATCGAAAAAAAAATCGATGAGAATAACCGAAATATTACCTCTACAAGAATAAACATGAGAAAATCCGACCCGAGAATGTATGACGGGTTTGATAAATTTTTAAAACATCTCTATGAAATAGGCGAAGAATTGCTTGTTCAAAAGAAAGAAGCCGAAGAAAAACTGAAGCATGAAATGGATGTTTTAAGAGAAAAAGAGCAAAGAGTAAGCGTTTTAGAAAAACATAAAGACCATAAAAAAGAAGAATATCTCTATGAAGAAAAAATGACCGAAATGAAACTATTAAACGAAGTCGGCTCTCAAAAACATTTTGCAAGACAACAAGAAAGAAAAGAAACAGAAGAAAATGATGAACGTCAATGAAAATAAAGAGTTAAAAGGCAGCGCTATAGCCGATGTATACAAAGGAAGCGAGCCTTTAAATACCGGCGAAACAAAATTTAAAGATGAAATCGACAAGCTTCTTAATAACCCGATTGATTTGTCATTTCTTGTTCAAAGTGTGCCTTTGAATCCGACTATAGAATTTGACAGTGAAGTTGAGCCCGTAGATTTTGAACAGTTCAGTTTCGATACAAAAACAATTGAAGATAACGACGCAATGTTTTTCTTAAACATTTCAGCCGACTCAAAAAATATAAATCTTCAAATGAACGATGAAACAAGCGTTATAGACGCTTCTAATTATAAAACAATGGAAGTTTCAAAGACTTTATCAAATCTTCTTGTCAAGTCTGCGGAAAATAACAAAGCGCTTCGCCTTGATTTTGATAATAAAGTGACGGTTGTTTTAAAAATTTCAAAAGAAGGAAAAATTGACGCTTCATTTTTTCCCCGTGACAAAGAGGTTGAAAATTATTTAAAGAATAATATTGATTATCTTAAAGTCCGTTTTGACGAACAGAGCATAGCATATTCAAATATAAGCTATAAGCCTTACAGAAACCCCAACAGGCAAAACAATAGAAGTGGAGAAAAATCTCATGAATGATGCATACGTTAATGCAATGAACACCCAAAAGGCAAGTATGAACTGGATGAATGCCGTTACTGAAAACCTTGCAAACATATACACTCCGGGATACAGGGAAAATAAAGTTACATTTAAAACCTTTTTGGACAGCGTTTGCTGCGACGGATATTTAAAAAACACTGACCAAGGCAAGGCAATTCCGGGGACTTCAAACGAGAATGTTTTCCTTGAAGGGCAGGGTTATTTTGTTGTAAGAAACGAACAGGGAAATATTGCATATACAAGACTCGGCGAATTTAAATTCGACGAAAACGGCGTATACAAAGCAGCTGACGGTTCAACAGTGCAAGGATATATTATGAACGAAAAGGGCGAAATAATGTCCGGCACAAAAACTCTCGGAAAAGAAGAATATAACAGAGTTTTATCCGAGGGCGGCGCAATAAATATTCCGACAACCGAAATTAAACTGTGGAAAGACCCCGATAACGGCAAGTTTTTGGGAAAATATGACGAATTTGAAATTAAAGGTGACGGAATTTTATACGGCAAAGCAAATAACGGTCAGGAATCTTCGCCTTTGTTTAAGCTTGCAATAATGAATTTTCATAACCCTCAGGAACTTTTTCAATATAAAGACGGGATGTTTGTTGAAACGGAAGCTTCGGGGCGCCCCGTTATAGGTACGGGAGAAGTCAGAAGCGGGCTTATTGAGCTTTCAAACGTTGATTTTAAAACTAACATTTCATATTACCAAGAGGCAAAACTTCAAATGGACCTTGCAAAAAGCATTATATCAGGCTATACAGAACTGTTGAAAAATACAATTGCGCTTATGCAATAATTCGCTTTACTTTTTGGTTACATGTGTCAGAATGTCCTTTGTGTAAGATTTAAAAATGAGGAATTAAAAGTGAAGCTGAAAAAATGGATAGCACTTGGTTTTATGGGGCTTATAACAATCATGCCTTCGTTTGCAATTTCTGAAAATACGGGCTTTCCTAACGATGACCCTTATATTGATAATGCAACTTACAGGCTCTATAAAAAGGTCACAAAAAATGACAGGCTGATTGAGGCGCTTGAAGCCATGAAGGGCGGTTTGAGCGATTATTCAAGACGTGCAATTTTAGGAGACAACTTAACAGGCAGACCCGTTGAAATTCAATTTAGAAATTTGGGTGAATTAAACCCCGCATATCAAGATTTTGACGCTCTCGGGTGGAAAAACAAAAACAAACTCTATATCTTTGTAAATCAAAAACATTCCGATGCCCCAAAAGAAGCGCTTGCGGCTGTTTTGACGCATGAGGCAATTCATCAGGATGAATTAAATTCAATAAATGAAGAAACATATTGCTGGACGCTTGAAGCCGCAGCTTGGACGGCATTTGTCGAGAAAAACCCCGAACTTGAAAAAATAAATCACCCTCTTGTAGACAGAGAAACCGTTATTAAAAAAATGTTTGTAAAGGGCGGATATACCGATAAATATATAAGAAAATCGGTTTTATCGAACGCCGGATATCAAACTTTGCCGTCAAGATCTCCGGGGTTTGAAGATAAAGACGACATATAAAAAAGAGGGTTTTAAAAACCCTCTTATCTCATTTTATATTTTATGTTTTAGCTATGCTATAAAATTGTTTCCGTATTTAAGCGAGCCGACAAAGAAACATTCTTGAAGCATTTTATTCATGCTTTTGTATATTTTTTTCTTCGGCGGTTTTGAAGCCAGTAATAAAGCGGCTTTTGATTGGTCATATTCTTTAATGATTGTATCCGTAATAAAAAAGTTTTCCGAATTTAAAATTCTATCTTCAGCAACGGTCATTTCTCTTTATTCCTCGTTTTAATCTCTTATATTTTAATAAAGTTTTTTTGTATGAAAAAATTGACTTTTTTTATTTAAAAATTATATATTTGTTAATAAAAGTTAATATAAACAGTCAAACTCGGATAAATTGACCCTTTCGATTGAATTTTGCAGATTGTTCGGCGATTTTTTCAAAACTTTTATATAATTTTCGGTCACGCCCTGATAAAATCCGTCTTTATTTTTTCTTTCATAAAGAACGGTTCTTGTTTTATTTTTGTTTAAATCAAGAAAATTTTTGTGCAAAACTTTGCAAACTTCAATCAGCTCTTTTGTTCTTTGTTTTTTAATATGTTCTAAAACCTGACCTTTCATTGAATAAGCCAAAGTTCCTTTTCTTTTTGAATAGGGAAACGAGTGAATATAGCTGACTTTTGCCTCAATTAAAGCGTTTTTTGTTTCAAGAAAATCTTCTTCGCTTTCGTTTGGAAAACCGGTAATTATGTCGCAGCCGATAAAAGGAAGGTCAAAACTTTTGTGAATTTTATCTATTATAAAAAGAGAGTCTTTTTTTGTGTAATTTCTTTTCATATCGGATAAAGTTTTGTCGCACAAGCTTTGAAGCGAAAGATGAAAATGAGGGCAGAATTTTTTTGAATTTCTTAAAAAATCAAACAATTCATCATCAATTTCGTTTACATATAAAGAACCCAGCCTATATCTTAAAATGTCGGTTTTTTCAATTTCTTTTAAAAGATCAACCGGACTTTTGTTAAATTCTAGGCCCCATTGACCGATATGAATTCCGGTTAAAACAATTTCTTTCCTGTTATTTTGGGTGTGTATAT
The DNA here is from genome assembly GCA_947630045.1 of Candidatus Gastranaerophilales bacterium. Taxonomy (GTDB): domain Bacteria; phylum Cyanobacteriota; class Vampirovibrionia; order Gastranaerophilales; family Gastranaerophilaceae; genus Galligastranaerophilus_A. Next base: position 69,709 of record CANRGC010000009.1, on the reverse strand, counting down.
TTATCTGTTTAATTACGTTTTCAATTGAATTAGACCTTGAGTTTCCCCTTGCATAAGGAATAAGACAAAAGGCGCACCTGTTGTTGCAGCCGTCTTGAATTTTAACGGGCGGACGGGTTGATGAGGTTTTATATATAAATTTGTTGTTATATTCACTTTGGCTGAAAATGTCGTCGACATAGGCTTTTTTTTCGTCTTTAAAAAGTTCGTTTATATATTTTTCAATATCAAGTTTTTCTCTGTTCCCTAAAATCAAATCTGCACCAAAGGTTTCCCTGTCTTTAGTTTGGGCGCTGCAACCGGTTAAAATAACTTTAATATCAGGCTTTTGGGCTTTAATTTGTTTAATTAAATAACTTGCCTGATTGTCTGAATGTTCCGTTACCGTACAGGAATTCAGAATATAAATTTCGGCTTCAAGTTTATTTTTTGTTTCGATAAAGCCCAAATTTATCAGAGATTCGGCAATTATCTGCCCTTCAATCTGATTGGTTTTGCAGCCTAAAGATTTAATATAAAACTTTTTCATTCACCCTCCTTTATAAAATGCGCAACGCATTCAATATGGTGAGTATAGGGAAACATGTCGCATGGCTGAACGGAAACAAATCGAAACCCTTTTTGAATTAAAATTTCAGAGTCTCTTTTTAATGTCATCGGGTTACAGCTTATATATATGATTGAATTTGTCATTTTTGAAACGGCATCTAAAGTTTCAGAGTCGCTTCCTTTTCTTGGCGGGTCAATAATTATATTTTCAAAAGTTCTGTTTTCTTTTATAAATTCTTTAATTTTGTCTTTTGTACATGTTTCAAAAATTTCATAATTTGAAATTTTATTTAATTCAAAATTTTCTTTTGCAAGAGCTGTCGCTTCCTTGTTTTCTTCGACAAGGATAATTTTTTTCGCCAAATCTTTCATATAAATTCCAATTGTGCCAACCCCGCCGTAAAGGTCAAGAATATCTCCCTTTTTTGTAATTAATTTTTTAGCCGCTTCAAAGAGCAGCTCTGCACATTTCGGGTTAATTTGAAAAAAAGAATTTGAGCCTATTTTATAAATTGAATTTGAAAGTTTTTCAAAAATAAAATCACGCCCCTTGATTAAAATTGTTTCATCAGTTGTAATTTTATTTGTTTTGTTGGGGTTAAAATTGACCAGAACACCTTTTATATCTATAAATTTTTCACACAATTCGTCTGAAAATTTTTCAATTTCTTTTTTGTGTTTTTCAAATTCAATTTTCTCATCGTTTAAAACAAGAGTTAACAGAATTTCATTTGAATGTTTTGAAAACCTTGTGTTAACGTGCCTTAGAAGCCCCTTATGGGTTTTTTCATCATAGATTGAAAGGCGAAAGTTGTTCCTCACAAAATCAATAACTTCATCTATGATTTTTGGCTGAATTGGGCAATATTTTATGTTTACAACTTCATGGGTTTTTTCTTTATAATAACCGATTAAAATTCTTTTGGAGTTTTTTGTCTGTGAAACCGGATATTGCGCTTTACACCTGTATTCTTTAGTTTCGGGGCTTTTTATAACGGGCAAAAACTTCAAATTTTTGAAATTTTGAAAAATTTCCTTTACCATTTTTTCTTTTAAACCGCAAAGGTAATCATATTCAATAAAAGCTAAATCACAAGCCCCGCAAGGTTTTGACATTGGACAAACCGGCTTTATTCTTTTATCTGAAGGCTTTATAATTTCAACAATTTCTGCGTTAATGAAATTTTTTTTCTCATTTTTTAAGTTTAAAAGGACAACTTCTTTTTCAATTGCCCCTTTTACAAAGACCGCCTTGTTTTCAAAGTGAGAAAGCCCAAGACCCTCGTATATATTCTTTTCAATCTCTAGTTCAAAAGTTTTCATCAATATTCAAAATATCTGTCAAAATCAACATCGTCAAAGGAACAAAGAAGCAAATAAACTTCATCGTTTTCGTCCATTCTTTGAAAATTGTATTCATCAAACTTCCAAAGTTTGGGGTTAATTCCTATAACCCTTACTATATTGTGCTCAAGCAATATTTTCAACTTCTTTTTAACAATTTCGACATCAATATTAAGTTGTTTTGAAAGCTCAACCGCCGTTATTCCCTCTGAGGAAGCACACTTTTCGGGGGTCATAAACATTAGTTCAAGACCTACCTTTTTTAAATCTATATCTTCTTCGGTTTCTGTTGGTGCCATAATTTTGCCTTATTTGAGGGGATAATTTTAATGATATCATAATGTTTATCTCGGCAAAACCCCCAAAACCTTTAATTAGGTAAATCAGAGGACACTATAACACTTTTTTGAATTTTCAATAATTTCATTAAAAACCCCTTCATTTTTTGCAGCCTCTATTCCGCTGCTTGTGTCGGTTATTCCAAAGACAAGCTCTCTTTGATTTTTTGAGTTGTCGATTTTTATAAACGAAACTTTATCTTCCATATCAAAAAAGAGGTTTTTCAAATCAAGAAAATGAGTTGTTAAAATTGTTTTTGCCTTGCTTTTTTCCGTGAGATATTTTGTAATTGCGTAAAATAAAGAAATTCCGTCTTTATAAAAGGTGTGTTTTCCGATTTCATCAAGCAAAATCACACTATCATCAGTCATTTCTCTTAATATATATGCCACCTTGTTCATTTGCATTTGGTGAGTCGACTTTTTATTAACAAATTCGTCCGAAACGCTAAGACAGGTAAAAAGTTTATCCACAAGGGGTAATTTTGCCGATTGAGCGGGAACATAAAAGCCTGATTGGGCAAGAATAATAATTGAAGCAAGCGCTTTTAAAAGAGTAGACTTTCCGCTTCCGTTTTTGCCCGTTAAAATTATAAAATAAGATTTTTCAAAGCCTAAATTTAAAGGCTCAAAAGAGTTAAGAATTTTTTCCGCAGGAAGGTGTCTTAAGTTTTTAATTGTAATGTTTGAATTATTTTTTATTTCCGGTTTTGTTAAATTGTTTTTTTCAATTACATGCGCTAATGAACACAAAACATCTAAAACAGCTACCGTTTTTGAATATTTTCTAATGTCTTCCGTTAATTCTTTTGAATATTTTCTTAAATTTTCAAAAATATAGGCTTTTTTTTCGTCTATTTTATTTTCAAGCGCCATTATTTTTTCTTCAAGCAAAATGAGCCTGTTTGTGGTGTATCTTGTTGAGTTTTTTAAATTTTGCACAACCCTTAAGTCGCTTTCATATGGCGGTTTTTTAGATTTTGCTTCTATATAATAACTTCCGCCTTTTTTTATTATCGACAAAGAAGCTTCTTTTGAATTTTCCCTAAGGGTTGTTTCATATTGTTTTATTTCGTTAAGATGACAGTTAAGCTCGTCAGATAAAAGGTCAAGCTCAGTGTTTGCGCCATTTTTAAAATAGTTGCCCGATTTAATGTCATCTATATTATCCGAAAGAGTTCTGTCCAAAATGTCATAAAAATCTTCCAAAAGACTTTCATCTTCATTGTTTTCTTTAAGCCAGCCGCTTTTTAATTCTTTTTTAATTTTTTCAATTTCATTAAGAACTTTTAAACTTTCTTTTAAAATAAAAAATTCTATCGGGCTTATAGTTAAATTTGACATTCTTGAAGATATTCTTAAAACATCTTTGATGTTTGATAAAATTTCGTCTAATTTTTTGCGGGCTTTTTTGTTTTTAAGAAGGGTTTCGATTGCCTCTTGTCTTTTTTCAATTTCCGCCAAATTATAAAGCGGGCTTGAAATTAATAAAGACAAAAGCCTTTTTCCCATTGGTGTTTTTGTATAATCAAGCGCCCAAAAAAGAGAGCCTTCTTTTTTGTTGTTATATGAATTTTTGGTAATTTCAAGATTTTTTCTTGTCATAAAATCTAAAAGAAGGTGAGTTTGAATTTTATAATCTTTAATTTCTTCAAATTTGGGAATAAATTCTCTTAAAACAAATTTGGCATAGTTTAAAATTGCCAGAGCGGCTTTGTTTTCTTCCTGTCCTTCATAGAAAGACTTATTTAATTTTTCCGTTTTATAATTTTTATAAATATCAGCCTCAAGCTTCATATCTTTTGGAATTAACAGCTCTTTGGGGGAAATTCTTGTAAGTTCGCATTTAATTTCATTTAAATTGCCGCAAGTTCGAAAAATTTCGCCGACTGAAACATCGGTGTATGCAAATTCATAAATATCGCCCTTTTTATAGACGGAAGAGAGAAAATTGTTTTCATTTGCGTCTAAAAACTTTGATTCGACAAGACACCCTTCCGTATAAATCTTAGACACTTTTCTTATCAAGCGCCCGTTTTCATCTTTATCTTCCGTCTGTTCAACAACAACAATTTTCTTGCCGTTTTTTATAAGCTTTTCTATATAATTTTCAGCGGTTTTGTGCGGAACACCCGCCATCGGAATTTCACCGGCTTTAAATTTTCTTTTTGTTAAAAGAATGTCGCATATTTTTGAAAATTCAAGAGCGTCTTCAAAATATGTTTCATAAAAGTCGCCCACTCTGTAAAGAATAATAAAATCTTTATATTTCGACTTAAAGCTGATATACTGTTCCAGAATAAAAGGAATGTTTGAAGAATTGTTTTTTTCAAATTCTAAAAGGTTTTGAAATTCCATATTTTAATAATAAAATAGAATAAAAGTTTAGACAAGAGGGTTTATAAAATGGGATGTCTGAAGAAGTTTTTTCACCTGATTATATTCATAGGGCTCATTGTTGCCGGTTTTGCTTTTGGAATTTTTGATTATATTAAAGATAAATATGATTCTTATACTCAACCTGCAAGAGCGGTTCTTGTTGAAGAAGAACACGATTTCGGGAATTTATCCGGAATTTCCGCTGATTATGCCCTTTCACGCTCTTTAAACTTTTTTGGTTACAGAAAACTAAACGCATACTATCTTCCGAAAAAACAAAGAATAACAATCTTAGACCTTAATTCAAACGATGTTTTGTCTGAAAAAGATTTTGAAAAAGGAATAATTGAGCCAAAACTCGAAGAATTTTCGGGAAAATATGTTAATTCGCCGATGATGCCAATTGAAAACATTGAGATTACGAAAATCGGTAAAATAAAGGCGGGAAGCTATTATGTGCCTTACGCTGATTTTGAAGCCAATGTTAAAATGGTTCCTTTCTTTAAAGCAAAAGGCACGGTTGCAATCTATAAATCAAAAAACAAAGAAAATATGGTAGATAAAATTCAAAAGAAAGAAAATATAACATCAAAACTCGTTGTTTCATGCAAATTTCCGACAGGTTACGAAGAGTCAATTACAAAAAACTTTATATCTCAACTGGGGCTGTAAAATCATTCCAAATTCAGACAAAAATCAATAAGCTCATGTAAATTTGAACAATTTGTTTTTTTGATTTTATTCTTGAAATCTTCAAGCTCTATCCCGTTTATTTGAATTGAATTTTCGCCTTTTGTCAGAATAATTATTTTTTTTCGACAAAAACAAAGTGTTTTAAGATTGCAAAAGAAATTAAAGCCACGGGAAACACAAGAAGCGCTTGCGACAAATATTTATCCATTTTTAAATTAAAGACCATAGTGTCTAAAAGGTATCTGTTTATTATAAAAGTTGTAAGGTATGAAAGAAAAAACTTTATAATAAGTGAATTTTTGCTGTTATTAAAAACAATCTTCCCTGTGGTTTGAAAGTTTATAAATATGCTTATTAAATATGATATTCCAAGCGAAAAAGAAGGGCGCAGGGTTATTGTCACGATAATTGCATAGATTGCGTATGAAATTATCGTGTTTATAAAGCCCACAATAAGATATTTAACAAATTTTTTTTCAAAATGGCTTAATATTCCAAAGAAAAATTTCTCATAAAACCAATCAAAATAAGAAGAAAGTACGGAGCAAAATTGCTTATACTCCGTACTTTCAATTATTGAATTTTTGATTTTTCCAAACATTAATTATTCAATATAGTCTTTAATTTCAAGTGAGATGTTTTTAGGGTCAAGTTTAATTCCGGGACCCATTGTTGTAGAAAGATAGCAAGATTTAATATATGTTCCTTTTGCGCTTGCCGGTCTTGCTTTAATAACGGCATCAGCCAAAGTTGAATAGTTTTTCATTAAATCTTCTTTTGAAAATTTAATTTTTCCCAACGGAACGTGAATCATACCTTGTTTGTCGGCTCTGAATTCAACTTTACCGGCTTTAGCGTCTTTGACTGCCTTTGCAACATCAGGTGTAACGGTTCCTGTTTTCGGGTTCGGCATTAAACCTTTAGGACCCAAAACACGACCTAATTTACCCAAGTGAGCCATCATATCAGGCGTTGCAATCAAGGTATCAAATTCAAACCAGCCGCCTGCGATTTTATCAATAACTTCTTCAGCGCCCGCTTCATCGGCTCCCGCTTCTTTAGCGAGTTGCGCTTTATCAGCTTTTGCAATAACGCAAACTCTGACCGTTTTGCCCAAACCTGCGGGAAGAACGGTTGTTGACCTTACTTGCTGGTCAGCATGTTTTACTTCAATACCTAATCTCATGTGGCATTCAACCGTTTCATCAAATTTTGCGGTTTCAGATGCAACTTTTTGCAGCATATCAATCGCAGAAGATGCACTTGCGGGCTGAACAAAGCCTTCCATGAGTTCTTGTATTTTCTTTTGTTTTTTAGTTAATTTTGACATTTTTTTCTCCAATTCTTGCGGTGTTAACGACTGTCATGTCTCCCGTCATTATTCTTCAACAGTAACGCCCATAGCTCTTGCAGAACCCGCAATCATTTTAACGGCAGATTCCATGGTTGTTGCGTTAAGATCTTCCATTTTTGTTTTTGCAATTTCTTCCAATTGCGCTTTAGTAATTTTGCCCACTTTTGTCTTGTTCGGTTGAGCAGAACCCTTCGGCAAATTGATTGCTTTTTTAATTAAAACTGCAGCCGGAGGTGATTTTGTAACAAAAGTGAAACTTCTGTCTTCGTATACATCAATTACAACAGGAATGATATAACCTGCCATTGAAGCGGTTTTTTCATTAAACTGTTTGCAAAAATCCATAATGTTTACACCTTTTTGTCCTAATGCAGGACCAACGGGCGGTGAAGGATTGGCTTTTCCCGCTTCAATTTGAAGCTTGATTTTCCCTGTGACTTTTTTGTTTGATGGTGCCATTTTTATCTCCTTATCTTGTGGTATTAGCAGGCTTCTAAAATCAAATGACGAATGATTTTTGCCCTTCCACGGTTATTTTTGAAAAGTTTATACTTTTTGAATTTGTTTATATTCAAGTTCAACGGGGGTTTCACGTCCGAAGATTGAAACCATTGCCCTTAATTTAGACTTGTCAGGGTAAACTTCAGCTATATCGCCGATAAATTCAGCAAACGGGCCTGAAATAATTCTGACCTTATCACCGACTTTAACATCAAGCTCAATTTTTTGAACTTGTGAAGCGCCTCTGTGAATGATTTTTTTGATTTCCGAATCTTTTGCGGGAATCGGCTTTTTAGATGAACCGACAAATTTTGTAACTCCCGCCGTGTGCCTTACGACATACCATGAATCATCATCCATAATCATTTCAACAAGAACATATCCGGGGAAGATTTTTTCTTCTTTTTCAGATTTCTTTCCGCCTTTAACCTGAGTTATTGTTTTTTGCGGAACTTCAACCCTGAAGATTTTTTCGCCCATGTTCATATATTCGATACGTTTTTCAAGGTTAACTTTAACCTTGTTTTCATGTCCTGAATAAGTATGAACAACGTACCAACGTTTTTTTTGGCTTTTGTCTTTTACTTCAGACTTGTCTTCTTTTGTGCCCAGAAGCTCGTCTTGAACTTTTTCTTCCTGAATGTTTTCTTCTTTTTTTGCCATAATTTACCTTATTTTCCAAACTCTTTGTAATTTTTATTTAATCAGCCCTAAAATCCATTTAAACAATATGTCCATAAGATAGACAGCAATTGTGAATGCACTTACAACAAAAACGACAATTCCCGTTTCCGCAACGATTTGATTTTTTTCAGGCCAAGTAACTTTACCCCATTCGGACTTAACCCCTTTAAAATAAGTGATTAAGCCTTCCTTGAAGGATGTTTTTTCGTTTGTTTTTTGTTTTAAGTTTGTCATTTTTCTTCCTGTTTTAAATTCGCGCCCTGAAGGACTCGAACCCTCGACATCCGGTTTTGGAGACCGACGTTCTACCAACTGAACTAAGGACGCAGGTTTGACGAAAATTTCGTCTTTTACCCTTACTCAAAATTGAGTAATTACGTTATTTAGTTTCTTTGTGAACGGTATGTTTATTGCATCTTGAGCAATATTTTTTAATTTCCATTCTTTCTTTTAAAGTTTTTTTGTTTTTTGTAGTTGTATAATTTCTTTCTTTGCAATCTTCGCAAGCAAGAACAACCATTCTGTCGTTTTTACCTTTAATGCCCATTTGAGCCTTCTCCTTTTATTTTCTTGACAATTAAAAATGCCCCTTTAAAGGACATTTAAAATCATTCTTATATTTATATAACCATTCTAACAAGAACAAATTTTTTGTAAAGCGCCAATTTCCATGGGCTTTGGTTATTTTTTAAAAAATAATTTTTATTAAAAAATTAATTTTCATATCCAAAAATTTTAAATTCCGCAGGCTTTAGTTCATGCATAACAATTTCATTTTCAATCATTTTTTCAAGCCCTTTTTCTTCGAGGAAGCATTTTCCGTTTTCATCATAAGAAAATTCAAAATATGATTTTAATTTTCTTCCTTCAAATTCTATTTTGCTTTCATAAATTGTTTCGCCGTAAACAAAGTCTATATATGATGTTCCGTCTTGATTTTTGATTTCCGTTTTTTCACTCGGGTTTTTATAATTTGCTATAACAAGAAAAGAACCGAACTTTGAATTGATTTCAAAGGCGCAAAGCCCGTTTTCTTCATTTTTAATCATAGAAGCTTTGCCGAAAGATAAAACTTTTGAATTTTGCGCAAAATAGTTAATTGCGTTAAATTTTTCATAAAATCCGAAGTTTTTGTTTCTTTTCATTGAAACTTCGTTTCCGATGACATATTCAATTCCTTTATCCGTAAAGCTTTCGTCCCCGTCAATATAAAGGGTGGGGCGGTTTGCGTATTCTCCGCCGACAATAAACTTACATTTAAACCATTTGAATAACGCCCCGTTTTCGCCCAATTGCCCAGGATATCTGTCTATTGCTTCAAATTCTCCGTCTTGATTATTATAAGTTTTTAAAATTGAAAGCGGGTTTTGTTTTGATTTTTTAACGTTATATTCTTCAAGTTCTTTGTTATCCAAAACCATTTGTTTCGGTGTTTTTGCAGACTGAAAGACAATGTCATTCCCCCAGAGAAGGTCAAAATTCATATCTTTATGATATTCGTCAAGATAATTATCCCACAGCATATACTCTGCAAGCGTTCCGAAATAAGGAACATTTTTCTTTAAGTTAGTATTTACCCTTCCCAAAACTTTTCTCGGAATTCTGTAACTTACCGGTGTTTTATTTTTTTCCGAAAGATTGTCAACAACATGGTCAATATGGTCTACCCTGAAGCCGTCAAAATTATATTCTTTTTGAAGATTTGACGTATATTTAAGATAAAAATCAATAACTTTTTCGTTAAATTTACCGTTTTCAAGATAAACAAAATAATAAGGAGTTTGACAGTCAAGGTTTGCAAACTTTGTAACGTCTTTATTTTGGATGTCATAGTGTTTATATATGGGATAATCTGCCCCGTCGTGCATTTTATCAAAAACGGGAACGTTTGCCGAACACCATGCCCCGCCGCATATTGTCCAAAGCCCCTCTTTAATAAGCGAAGATACAATTTCAGACTGATTTACAATATCTTCTTCGCATTTAATTTTTTTGCCGTTTACTTTTTCAATGAGTTTTGCGGCTTTTTTTGAAAGTTCTTCCTGATAAGCTTTTTTTGACATTTGATTGTTTATATCAATTTTAATTTTTTCCATTGTTTTTTCAATTTCGATATAAACTTCTTTTTCATTTTCAGTATATTCAACTTTTGTGCCGTTTAATTCCTTTATATATTTTTCTTCGGTTGAATTAACGGCGGAAATTTCATATTCATTTAAAAGCCTTATTTTATCGCATATTTTTTTTAATTCCGAAGTATACTGTTCAATAAGCGCCTTAATGTCGTTCCACCTTGCAACATAAGGGTTTGAAAGAACAATTTTTGAAAATCTTCCCGTTTGGGGCAAAATGTCATAAATAACGGGGTGACCCATAAGCTGGGCAAGCGTAATAAAGAATTGAAGCTGTTCTTTTTTGTTTAACCCTAAAAATTTTGACAGTTTTTCATCTTCCATTTTGGGGCTTATGTCTGATGAAGTGGGAAGATAGGCACAGCCGAATTCTCTCGGGTGAAAAGGAAGAAGATAGATAGTGTCCGCCAAAATGTTAAAGCCCTTGTTTCCTTTCGGAAGGCAGATAATTTGGGCTATCCACTGAATAAAAGTTCCGCACTTTTCGGAAACATTTCCGTCGCCAAGCGCAGACAAGGAAATCAGTTTTATATTATGCCCTTCTTTTTTAAACCAGTTTGAATTTTTGATTTTTCTTCTCGATAATACGGAAGAATTGTCAAAATCTTTTAATTTTGAATTTTCATAAACATCTTCTTTTTCCAAAATTTTTGTTAAACAAAAAACAATTTCTCCGTCCGTCAATTCTTCAAGCGTTTTAAAATGAGGATACGGAAGATAACCGTATTTATTAATGCAATCGGTAAGATATTTTTTTCTGTCGTCGGTGACATCTTTAATGCCATAGATTTGTAAAAATTTCGGGAAAATTTCATTTAATTTGGATGAGTTAAAAATGGGTTTTTGTAAAAAATTGAGCATAATAATTCCACCTTCAAAATCAAAAGTAAAACGGTTTAAGATTTGAATAAAATAATTCATTCGGGTTTTTTGAGGGCAAATTTGCCCTCAAAGTTAATATCCGAAATTTCTAAATTCGTTTCTGTATTTTTCTTCTACATTTTCTTTTTGTGCCTTAAGCGTTTGAATATCTTTTTGAAGAACGCTTGTTTTTGCTTTCTTTTGTGAAGCGGAAAGTTTTGTGTCGATTAAAATTTTTGCGATTTTACCTTCTTTTTCGGAAATTTGTTTGTTGATTGCCTTTAATTCAGCGTTTTTCATTGCGTTAAGTCTGTTCATTTCGTCATTCAGTGTTTTTACTCCAGACTGTTTTGTAACGCTGTTTTCGTTTTGTGTGCCTTGAATATCTTCCCTTGCGTTTTTTGCAACGTCATTTACGGTTTGTTGAATGTCATCAAGAGCGGTACAACCCGTTAATAACAGAGAAACTCCAAGTATTGCGATAATTTTTTTCATGTTTGTAAACCCTTCTTTTTATTTGCCATTTTATATTATTAAATAAGCGTTTGCAACTTTTTTAATTTATAAAAAAGTTATCTTCTTTGATTTTCTCTTGAATATTTTGCTTCATTTTCGTCGTTTAAATTGCGAAGCTCGTTTATATATTGTTGTCCGTTTTTAACCACCTGAAACAGACTGTTTAAGTCTTGTTCAAGTTTTAATAATATTTGTTGAGCATAAGCCTGAGCGCCGTCTTTCATTTTAAGTGCGTCTTCGTTTGAAGCTATTCTTATGCCTTCCGCTTCGCCGAAAGCTTTCATTTTAATGGTTTCGCACTCTTGAATAACTTTTTCTCTGAAGGCTTTTGCCTGTTCTTCCATTTCACGTCTTAAAGAAGACTCATCCAAAATTCTTCTTCTTTCATTTTCGGCGTCTTGAATAATTCGCTCTGCCTTAATTTTGGCGTCTTCAATAATTTCTTCTTTGTTTCTTAAAATGCGTTTTGCAATGTTAATGTCGTCATCAATAGAATTTGCAAGAGAATCTACGATTTTTGCCAATTCTTTACTTTTTACAATCATTAAATGATTGGGAATGATGTGAAAACCTTCATCATACAATTCTTCAAGCTTTTGGCTTAATGCAAATATCTGGATTCCTTCTTGTACCATTTTATGCTCATACCTTTCTTATGATTGTTTAAAATATTCTGCTACGCTTTGTGGAACAAATTTTGAGATGTCTTCTCCATATTGAGCGAGTTCTTTAACAATTCCCGATGAAATGAAGTTATATTCAGGTTTTGTGATTAAAAACACTGTTCCGATTTCCGGTGCAACCGACATATTTGCCTGTGAAAGCTGCATTTCATATTCAAAATCGGAAACCGCTCTTAACCCCCTTATTAAGAACTTTGCTCCTGTTTTTCTTGCATAATCTACGGTTAAACCTTCAAAATATGCAACATCAACATTTTCAATTCCCTGAACCGATTTTTTTATCAGTTCAACTCTGTCTTTTACAGGAATAAATGACGTTTTTCTGCTGTTTTTCAAAACCGCAATAATAACCTTGTCAAACATGGCGCTTGCTCTTTGCAAAATGTCTAAATGACCTTTTGTTATGGGGTCGAAGCTACCAGGGTATATTGCAATTTTTTCTTCTTTTGCCATTTTGTCCTCAAGCATAATTATAGTATTAAAATTTTTCTTTAAACATTTTTTCAAACAATCTCGTCCATTTTTGTTAATTTTTCGTTACATAATTTGGACTATTTTTGTGACCAAAAATTAAAAATCATTAATTTAGATGATATTAAAGGGTTTTTAATGAAGTTAAATAAACTGAAGGACGATAATGTCTTTTGGGGAGTTAATGATTGATTTATGTTTAATCCAACCATCCAAAATTACATAAATTCATCAGGCGAACAGGCTGCAATGACACGTGCAAGACAATTGGACGCTTACATTGAAACGCTCTACGGTCAAAAACCTCAGCAAACGGAACAAAAAGAGGAGTTTGGCTCAAAACCTTTTAACGAAGTTTTAAAAACATCGGCGGATGAAATTTTGGATAATAACAGCGTTTTCAAACTTGATCCGCCTCCGAACATTCCTTTTGGCTCACTTTCCGTCGGGGCGAAAGTTAAAACAAAAGATGTTAAGGCTGAAATAATGGGTATGATTGACAATGCATGTTCAAAATATAATGTTGATTCAAAACTCGTTTGCGCTCTTATCCAACAGGAATCAGGCTTTAACCCGAATGCAAAATCTAAAGTAGGGGCAATGGGCTTAATGCAGCTAATGCCAAAAACGGCAGAAGGGCTTGGAGTTAAAGACCCCATGGACCCGAAAGATAATATAGAAGGCGGAGTTCGCTATTTAAAAAGCCTTCTTGACAGATTTCACGGGAATAAAATATTGGCGCTTGCGGCATATAATGCGGGTCCAAATGCGGTAAGCAAATATAACGGGGTTCCCCCTTATAAAGAAACACAAAATTACGTTAATTCCATTTTAAGCATGTACTTATAAAAAAGAGGGTAAAACTATGGTCGACGGTATTTCACCGAGAATTAATTTAAACGAAAGAATTGAACCGAGTAAAATTTCAACGTTCAACGGTCCTGTTCGATTTAAAAGTATAGAACAGCCGGAAACACCTGACTTTAAGGATGTTATGGGCGGAATGGTCGAACAGTTAAATACCGATTTGAATGCTCCGGATCAGTTAGTGCAAGATTTAATGCTTGATAAAGCCGATATCCACGATGTTATGGCGGCAATGCAAAAATCTGAAATTCAATTAAATATTGCAACTACAGCTTTGGGAAAAGTCATCCAAACGTATGAAAAAGTTATGCAAATTTCAATATAGTTATTCTCTTGAGTTTAAAACAATGTATAATAATCATATCTGACATCATCAGTAAAAAGAAATAAATTGCAATGGATTTTCACAAATTAATGGAAAACAAACCCGTATTTTACGGGGTTATAGCAGGGGCAGTTGCCATAGTTCTCATTCTTATTATTGCCGTTTGTGCGGTTGCTTTCGGTTCTTCCGGTAAGAGTGCGGACGGTGTTGCTGTTCAAAAATCTCCAATCATAAGCGAAAACGTTACGCTTATTTCAACGGATAAACCCGGCGTTGCAATTGAGGTTCAAGCCCTTCTTGCAAGATATAACATTAAAACAAGGAGAGCTGCCGACGGTTCAAAAACGGCTATTGTTTTATCAAAAGACGACAAAATAACGGAAGACCAAAAAGATCAGGCAATTGTAAAAATTGTCGAATCCGGTCTTGTTGAGGAACACACCGGTTTAGAAATTTTTGATAAAGGCGATTTTACATCTACAAAAGAAGATAAAAGAATTCGTCTTATAAGGGCTATGAACGGGGAACTTGCCAGACTCATAAGAAAAATACCCCCGATTAAAAATGCACAGGTTTTTGTTTCAATGCCCGAACAATCTTTGTTTGCGGCAAACCAAAAACCCATAACGGCAACCGTTCAAGTTCAATTAGATGTCGGGGACAGGCTTGACGCTATGAAGGTTAAAGCCATAACAAACCTTCTTATGGGCGCAGTTCAAGGTTTAAAAGCGGAAGACATTTCGATTACCGATACAAACGGGGTGGTCTATGCAAGCATAATCGGCGGAGCAAATGACGCACTTGCAAAAATCGAAGAAAACGATAAATATATGCAGCAAAAAGTTTCAGCCCAGCTTGATAAACTTGTCGGAAGCGGAAAATATGTAGTTACGGTTTCAACATTTTTAACTCAGGCACCCGTTGAAAAAACAAGCATAATCTATGACCCGAGTTCAAAAGCGGCAGTATCCGAACAAGGCTTCACCGAAAAATTGGGCGATACATCGGCTGACAACAATTCCGCAATAAATGCCGTAAGCGTTTATTTGCCATACGGTGTTCCGACTTCGGGACAAAATTCTTCTCAAGACAGAAAGTATGTAAGACAAGCGCATGAAACTCAATACGGGGTTACAAAAACTCAGGTTAACGAATATACAAGAGAAGGGGTAATTCAAGAAATTTCAATTGCCGTTTCGCTTGACCAATCTGCAATTCCAATGAGTATGACAATTAACGATTTAAAAAACCTTATTGCTCATGCGGCAAGCCCGTTGGTCAGCCCCGACAATGTTTCGATTGCTTTTGTTGAATCGGGAAGCTCAATTTTAGCGCCCGACAGCGCAAGCAAACTTCCAAACCCCGAAGAATCGGGAAATCCGTGGTGGGTTTTATGGCTTGTTATGTTTGTTGTACTGGCAGGCGGGCTTAAATTTATTACGGATAAAGTTAAATCTGAACAAGACAAACATAATAATGAACTGAACGAATTAAGAGAAAAAGCGGAAGAACAGGAAAGACAGCTTCAAGATGTTAATTCCAAGGCTCAGGAATTAATTCAAAGACAGGCTGCAATGGCTCAAAACTTAATAGAACAACAAAATCTTCAAAAAATTCAGGCGCAACAGGCTGCAATGCAAGCACAAAACCCCCCCGCTAAGGATAATAAAGATGAAGAAATTGATGATGCCATATCCGAACTTGCAATGGACTATTCGGGGGTTGATGATATTGAAGCCATTGAAAAATTAAAAAGCTGGATAGAAGCGGGTTAATGTTGTATAATCTTTCTTAGGGGATATAAAAATGCCGCCGGCTAAAGAACAAAAACAGGATAATGCACAGCCCGAGGCAAGAGTTATAGAGGGTTTTGACCCGAGAGCTTTTGCTAAAAATCTTGCTATGGAAGCAAGTCAGGTTGTTCCGCCAAATATACAAGACGAAGACAAAAAATTTATAGTTGAAATTGTCCATAAATTTTGTCTTCTGTGCGGTGACGCCCTTGTAAAGGATGTTAAATATGACCTTAATGCCCAACAGGCAAGCATTATAACCCAATTTATCGGAGAGTGGACTTTTCATAAATCGGTTGACCTTATAAATGGCGGAATTCCCTTAGATTTAAGGGAAAGCGTTTTACAAAAAGTTGCTTTTACTGTTTTTGAAATCGCAAAACAGGCAATAAGCAGAAATCTGCCTCAGGAACAAGTTATTACCGTTATTGAAAATCAGGTAAAAAATTGTTTTAGAAACGCAATAGACGATTTAAAAAAGAAGGGCAAAATTGACGAGGCGCTTGCCGAAAATACGATGAGCCAGTCGAGTATCGACGCTATGAGCCAGCAGGAATATGATCAGGAACATTTGGGCGAGGACCTTTCTGATGCAAAAATTTTAAAACTGGCTTCACTTGCGCTTTTAATCAAAAAACTTCCCGAACAGAAAGCCCAAAACATAATCAGCAAATTCAACCAATCTGAAGCTCAGGTTTTATTACAATATATTAAGATGCCTAATTTGGAGCAAAAAATAGACAAAGGTATTACAATCAGGTGTTTATCTGAAATTAAAGAGGTTCTGCCTGAACCAAAGGTGGTTTCCATGGATAGAGTTTACGCTAAATTGTTTAAAATTGTTAAAACTAAGGATAAAAATGAAATTTCAAATATTATAGAGAATGAAAGACCAAACATTAAACAGTTTGTTATGGCACCATATACAAAAGAATTGGCAAAAATTCCATCCAGAGTGGGAAATGTCATTTGTAAATATTTGGAAGAAAAGCTTTCATAAAAATGATAATTAAAAAGAAAGTTAACAAGGAAAAAGAACAGGAACCCGTCGGGCAAAAGGCTTCTTCGGGTTCAAAAAATATAATTAAGGGCGGAGTTAAGAAAAAAGTTAACCCCTTAAAACAAATGGCTTTGGAAAAGAAGGAAAAAGAAGCCCAAATTCAAGCTGAGAATGTTTCTTCCGGCGAAGAAAACAATTTATCCGAAAATCAAAAAACAAAAGCCCAAATTAAACTTGAAGAATATGAAAAAATAGACGTATCAGAGCTTGAATTTAAAGAAAGATTTGAAAGAAGAAGGGGCGAAAGAAGAAGGGGTTTCAGAAGAATTGACGAAAGAACCCTTGTTTCACGTGCACAGGAAGAAGCCCTTTCAATCAGAGAGATAGCGGCAAAAGAAGGCTATAAAAGCGGACTGTTGGAAGCGCAAAACGAAATTGACATGTTAAAGACTTCTCTTGAAGATTTTGTCGGTGCAAAACAGGAAGTTTATAAAGAGATAGAGCCTCATGTGCTTGAAATTGCTCTTGAAGTGGCAAAAAAAATCATTAAAAAAGAAGCAGAGTCTTCCAATGAAGTGTTAAAGGCGGTTATGAGCGAAGTTTTTGGCGAATTAAACAGCGGTGAAGAAAAAGTCACCGTTAAAGTTAACCCCGAAGATGTTGATTTTGCAAAGGTTTCATTGCCTGAAATTTTGTCTGAAAACGCTGTTGATGTTAAAATAAACATTGTGGGAGATGAACTTATAGACAGGGGAAGCTGTACCGTGATTGCAACAAACGGGGTAATAGACGCTAATTTTTCAACCCAGCTTGCTATTGTTCAAAACGCTTTCGGCATTTATCAGGGGGGCGAATAGTTAAATGGCTCAACCTAAAATGAACGTTGCGAATAATCCTTTAAGTGAAATCGGGCTTGCATTTTTTGTTATTGCCCTTATTTTAATATTGCTTATTGAGGTTCCAAACTGGGTTATTAACTTTTCAATTTCACTGAATATTACCCTCGGGGTTGTTCTTTTGATGTTTTCTTTATACGTTCAAAAGCCTCTGGAACTTGCTTCTTTTCCTTCAATTATCCTGATTGGTACAATGTTCAGGCTTGTTTTGTCAATTGCTTCAACAAGATTAATTCTTGCAAAAGGGGATGCGGGCGAAGTTGTCCATGCGTTCGGAAATTTCGTTACGGGCGGAAATATGGTTGTTGGCGGCGTTATATTTTTGATTATAACCGTTGTTCAATTTATGGTAATTACAAAAGGTGCCGAACGTATTGCGGAAGTTTCCGCCAGATTTGCACTTGATGCTATGCCGGGTAAACAAATGACTATTGACGCCGATTTTAACCAAGGGCTTATTTCTCCCGAAGAAGCGGTAAAACGACGTGAAGACCTTCAAAGAGAATCTTCTCTCTACGGTTCAATGGATGGTGCAATGAAGTTTGTAAAGGGAGACACGATAGCGGGCATTATTATTGCGGTTATTAATATTATAGGCGGCTTGATTATCGGTGTTGCAATGAACCAAATGCCCATAGCGGACGCCGTTAATAAATATACGGTATTAACAATCGGTGACGGACTTTCATCTCAATTGCCTTCGCTTTTAATGTCAATTGCTTCCGGTATCGTGATGACCCGTTCAACAGGTACCAGTACATCTTTGGGAAAAGATGTCACTTTTCAGATTTTATCTAAACCTCAGGCTATGTTTCTTGCTTGCGGATTTTTGCTTTTTATTGCGCTGACAAGCGGAATAACGGGGCTGCCATGGTGGCCGTTTCTGATTTTTGCGGCGGCGTTGATTTTTGGCGCAATTTCAGTTCTTGTTAATCAGGATGTTCAGGCGCAACTCGGGCAATTGGACGCTGTCAGAAAAAATATGCAAGATTTGGTTAACCCCAACAAAATGTATGAGCGTTTGGGGGTTGACGTTTTGAGTTTGCAAGTCGGTTCCGGACTTTTAATTATTGCCGACCCCGATCAAGACGGTCAACTTCTTGCAAAAATTGCCGCACTTCGCCAAAGGGTAACGGATGAACTCGGGTATATTATTCCAAACATAAGAATTATGGACTCATCTGCCATAAAAGATAATGAATATTTGATTGCAATAAGGGGCAATACCGTTGCGACGGGCGTTGTTTACCCTTCAAAGTTTATGGTAATTGCAGACCAGTGGGAAGCTTCTGGCAAAAAAGTTCCGGACAACGTTATTGTTTCGGTAGACCCAACCTATCAATCACAGGCTTATTGGATAGACCCGCAATATGTTGACAGGGGGTCTAAAATTGTTGCGGTTGACGCCGTTGACGTTATTGTAACTCACCTTCAAGACTGTGTCAGAAAATATGTTGATGAAGTTATGACAAAAACAGACGTTTTGAAACTTATGGAACTTGTTAAATCTCAAGACCCGACTCTTGTAAATGACCTTGTTCCGACGATTATTTCAACAAGTGACCTGAGAAAAATTTTCGTTAACCTCATCAGAGAAAAAGTTTCCATTAAAGATATTATCTTCATTTTTGAAAGACTTTGCGACTATGCAAGGTTTTCAAAAGAGCCGGATATTTTATCGGAAAGGTTAAGAGCCGCTTTGGGGCGTCAGATTTGTTTGCAAAACTGCAACAAAGACAAGGTTTTATATGCTCTTACTCTGTCGAGTGAATGGGAAAAAACCCTTGATGATTCCTGTCAGAGAACCGAGCTTGGCACAATGTTTCTGTTAAACCCGATGCAAGTTCAAGAGCTGATTGAAACAACCGCAAACACTTTAATGAAAGCTCATCAGGCCGTCGGGGTTCAGCCGGTAATTTTATGTTCGCCAAGAATAAGGCTTCCTTTATATCAAATGCTTGAAAGACATATACCGACAATTGTTGTTATTTCTTATTCGGAATTAATCACGGATATAAGAGTTGAAGCCATTGATACAATCGGCGAAGGCTATTAAAAATAAAAACGGCTAAAAATCGCCCTATAAGATATTTTTCAAAAAACTTTTTCTGTGGATATCACTAATTCCAAACTTTTTAATGGCTTCAATATGTTCTTTTGTAAGATAGCCCTTATTTTTTTTAAAATTATATTTCGGATATTTTTTATCGAGTTCAATCATAAAATTATCTCTTGAAACTTTTGATAAAATGCTTGCCGCAGCAATGGCAGCAGAGGTTGAGTCGCCTTTAATTATTGCCTTTTGGGGAAATTGAAAATCTTTTATTTGTTTGTTTCCGTCCGCCAAAACAAGAACATTTTCGGTTTTTAATTTTTTAATAACTTCAATTGAAGCAAGCTTCATTCCGTATAACGAGGCGTTTAGAATGTTCATTTTTTCTATCGTTTCAATTTCAATTTTTTGAATTGAATAAATTGAGTTTTCTTTAATTACGGGAAACAATTTTTCTCTGGTTTTTTCGCTTAATTTTTTGGAATCGTTTAACTCTTCCATTGTTTCATATAAATTGTCATAACTTTTAAAACAAACGCATGAAACAAATAAAGGACCTGCCGCAGGACCTCTGCCCGCTTCGTCACAGCCCAAAATATATTCATAACCGTCATTAAAAAGGGTTCTTGAATTATTTTTTTCAAACAAATCAAAATCAAAAATCATTCGGCTCATCAAGCGTAAAGTTTCCTATTTTTCCTTCTCTGAAATTTGTTAAGATGAACTGAGAAGCCCTTTCAACGTCGGGCAGTTGACCTTTTACTATCCAGTTTCTTTTTTTGGCAATGTTTTCAACCGTAATTTCGCCTTCAAGATTGTAATATTCCATTGTTTCTTTTTTATAATATTTATCAAGAATTTTTAAAAGTTCACAAGCCACATATTCGTTATCATAAGCATTTTCGGAAATTGAATTTACCATGGCAAGCCTTACAATTTTGGTTTGGTCATCTTGAGTGCTTGGAATAATTCCGGGGGTGTCTAAAAGTTCAATTTTTTCATTTACTCTGACCCACTGTTGAATTCTTGTAACTCCCGCTTTTGCACCTGTTTTTGTTTTGCTTGTTTTGGTTAGTTTGTTTATCATACTTGATTTTCCGACATTTGGCATTCCCACCACCATTGTTCTTATCGGGCGTGATAAAAGACCTTTTTCTTTTAATTTTTCAAAAACAGGCGAAGCTTCCTTTAAAATTTTATCAACAATAATTTTTGTGTCTTTACCGTTTTTTGTCGTGGTCAAAATACAGGGGCAATTATATTTTTTTTCAAGCTTTTCTTTCCAGATTTTTGTTTTTTTAGTGTCTGCAAGGTCAGATTTATTCATTAAAATAATTTTTAATTTATTTCCGATTAAAGTTTCTATATCAGGATAAGAAGATGAATAAGGAATTCTTGAATCTATAACTTCAAGAATTATATCAACCTGTTTGAGCTTTTCTTTCAGTTGACTTTTTGCCTTTGCAATATGTCCCGGAAACCAGTGGATATGATTATTCATTTTTTTTATCCTTTCTTAATTAAAAAGCGCCAAAGATAAAACTATCCGGCGCTTTTCAAATTTAAAATTAAAATAAATTATCTTTTATCCATTTTTTCTCTAATACGTGTAGCTTTGCCTGAACGTTCTCTTAAATAATAGAGTTTTGAACGTCTTACATCACCTTTTCTTAAAACTTGAATTTTTTCAATTCTCGGTGAATAAATTGCAAAAACACGTTCAACGCCAATTCCTTGGAAAACTTTTCTAACCGTAACGGTTTTGTTTATTCCTGAACCGTGTTTTTTAATAACTGTTCCTTCGAACGCCTGAATACGTTCTTTGTTTCCTTCAATAATGCGGACAAACACTTTAACCGTGTCGCCGGGGTTCATAGAAGGCATTTCTTTTTGAGTATATTCTTTTTCTAATTCGCTTATAACGGGATTCATCTTCCTTTTTCCTTATTTTTTGTTCATAGCAATTTTTATGCTAACGTAAACATTTTTAATATTCAAGTATTTTTTAAAAAATATAAATATAATGAAATAATGAAAAATTTTTTGTATATTTTGGCAGTTGTTTTTCTTTTTATTTTTTTCTTTGTTCTCGCAGATTGCAAAAAAAGCGAAGACGATTTTTTATATTCAAAATATGAAGATAAAACTGAAATAATAGACACAGACAGTGATGAAAAATTTGACAACACTTATGATAATAACAATTTTACGGTACCTCGGCATAAAAACTTAAAACTCTATCCGTTCAAAAAGTTTTCATATCCTTCATTTTTAAAAAGAGGCAAATTGGCGCTTTATATAAATAACCCGACAGCGTTTGACCTTCCTTCAAAAGCTTCAAGGACGGATGTTTGTAAACTTTTAATCAAAGAAATTAACTCAAGTAAAAATTCGATAGACTTTGCGGTTTACGGGTTTGACGGACAGGATGAAATTATAAATGCGCTTATAAATGCCCGAAAAAGGGGAGTTGAAATAAGAGGAGTTTCCGATTCCAACGACACAAAAACCCCGACTTACGAAGACAACAATAAACTAAAAGGGCAGGCAAATATTGTCTATGATGTTTCTCAAAAAATTATGCACAATAAATTTTTTATAATAGACGACACTCTTGTTTTTACAGGCTCCATGAATATCTCAAAAACGGGCTGCGGCGGGTATAACTCAAACTCAATTATTGTTGTAAGAGATGTTAATTTTGCTAAGGCTTATAAAAATGAATTTAACCAAATGTATGCGGGAAAATTTAAAAACGAAAAACAAGATTTTTCAACGAGTTTGATAGATTTGGGGGAAGATGTCAAAGTTAAAACCGCATTTTCGCCCGTCGGGAATGTATATAAGAAAATTATTGCCCCCGAAATAAATAATGCCAAAAAATCAATCAGGCTCAGCGTTTTTGTGCTTACATACAACAAAATGATTGACGATTTAATTTCCGCCAAAAAAAGAGGGGTGGATATAAAAATTGTTTTTGACGCAACGAGTGCAAAAAAATTTGCAAGCAAAATTGAACTTATGAGAAAAGAAGGAATAAAAGCAAAGGTTGAAAATTTCGGCGGCAAAAACCACGAAAAAACAATTTCAATTGATGATAACACTTTGATTTTGGGAAGCGTTAACTTTTCATACAGCGGATTTTGGAAGAATGATGAAAATATAGTCTTAATTAAAAATAAAGAGCTGACTTCTTTTTATAACGGATATTTCGACAAGCTTTATAACTCAATTAATGATGTCTATTTAAAATATTATCCCAATTCGGAAGGATATGAGTCGGGAAAATCTTGTTATGACAAGATAGATAACGACTTTGACGAAAAAGTCGATATGGAAGACAGCGGGTGTAAAATTAAGTAAAAAAGCTTTCTTAAAATTTGCAAAAAAAGGTTTTTTGCTGTTACAATATTGACTGTAAACATTTTACTTTTGGGAAAATAAAAATGGAATTTTTCAGAGAAAACAGAAAAATAATTGTCGGAGTTTTAGTTATCACAGTTACTTTCTGGCTTATCGGAGCAACAATTCTTGTTCCTCTTCTTGCAAGATAAATTTTATGGTGAAAAAGATAAAAATACTTTTAATATTGCTTATCTCAGCGCTTTTTTTGAATGTCGAAACGACACCTTCTTTTGCTGCGGATAAAGCCCAAATTGAACAACAGAGAGTTCATGCCAAAAAACAGATAAACAAACTTAAGCTAAGAGAAAAAATTGAATCGGGAAGACTCTATAAAAATCAAAAACAACTTGAAAAAACCCAAACAAACTTAAGCGTTAACAAGGCTAAATATGAAGATGCCAAAAACGAACTCGACAGATTAAAAACAGAACTTGATAAACAAATAGCGGAATATAACGAACATCAGGCGAACACAAATAAAAGAATAGTCCAAATTTATAAATCAAGGCGCTCGGGGTATGTCGAATTTCTTTTTTCGGCAGGTGACGTAAACGACTTTTTGGACAGAATTTATTACGAAAATCTTGTTATGAATATTGATAAGAAAAATATTCAAAATGCAAAAACCAGAGCCGCAACAATTCGCATGTTAAAACAGCAAATGGAAAGACAAAAAGAATATCTTGCTTCATCCATAAAAACGATGGATAAACAGCAAAAAAACATTCAAAGCGCCATAGAACAAAACGAAAGACTGATATATAACCTTCAAAACAATATTAAATATTGGGAAAAATCTGAAAGAGAACTCGCAAAACAATCAGCGCAATTAGGCGATTTAATTAACAAAACCACTAAAAAATCTTCATCCACCATAACAAAAGTAACGGGCGGTTTCTTAAGACCGGTTTCAGGGCCCGTAACCTCGCCTTTCGGAACAAGAATGCACCCTATATTTAAAAGAAAAATTACTCACACGGGTGTAGATTTGGGAATGCCCATGGGTTCACCCGTAAAAGCGGCAAACTCGGGTAAAGTCATTTATACGGGCTGGTATGGCGGATACGGCAAGGTTGTTATTATTGACCATGGTAAAGTTAACGGAGTTCCCGTAACCACTCTTTATGCCCACCTTTCAAGTTACAGAGTTTCAAACGGAGTTTCAGTTTATAAAGGTCAAATAATTGCAAACGTCGGCTCTACGGGTTATTCAACCGGTCCGCACCTTCATTTTGAAGTGCGTGAAAACGGAAGACCCGTAAATCCTTCAAAATATGCTCCAATTTAAGTATTTTCCATGTATTGCTTTAAGTGGTAAAATTGTAATGAGAAGTTATGAATAGAATAGTGAATAAAAATTTTATAAACTTTTTATTAGCCTCGGCGTTGTTTTTGGGTTCTTTTTCATGTGCTTATGCAATTGATACGGTAAGGGCATATGAAATCGTTCCAAGCGATGAAATTGAAGATAAGAACGCTCAAACGGGTGTTTTTGTTCCCGTAAATAATTCTTTGGGCGGTGATTATTACAAAACAAATATTAATCTTAATAAGCCTGAAGTGCATATAAAAAGCATTGGCGAAATTATTGATGAAAAAAAGCTTGCAAAAGAAAAGGCCGAAGAAGAAGCGGAAAATAAAGTCAACAAAGAAGAAGACCTTATTATAAACTGCAATGAAATGGAATATTTCGACGAGAGGAACGAACTTGAGGCAAGAGAAAAAGTTGAAATAATTACCCCCTCAGGCGCAAAAGCCTATGCAGACAAGGCAATATATAACAAAGACAATAACACCATAAAACTTTTGGGCAACGTTTCTCTTTTAAAGGGTAATGCCACGGTTGACGGCGAATATATGCTCATTGACCTTAACGAAGAAAACGCCCTTATGGATGAGCCTTCCACAAAAATCGGCACCTTAACAATTAACGCAAAAGAAGGGTATGCATATTCCGACAAGATTGAAAACCTGAACGGAAATGTCGAATTAAATAAAAAAATTGAAATGGAACTTTATTCAACGGGCTTTTCGGCATACGGACGTGCAATAAACGATACAAGGCTTGTTGATTTTGAATTAAAAAAAGAAAGAAGCAAGCCCTATAAATTTAAAACAAAAGAAATAGAAATACGCCCCGAAAAAGACCACGACTCTATGATTATGAAAAACGTAGACATTTATTACGGAAAAAGAAAAGTCTTAAATGTACCTTCGATTGAAATTTTTTCCGATAAAGAGCTTACGTATACGGAAGCAAATTATCCTATAGAATTCGGCTCAATTAAAGGTCTTGGCGCATATTTGGGCTTGGGCTATACTTTTAAATTGCCAAAAACATTTACATTCAGAGCAATGCCCGCCTTGGTATACGGCGAAAGTGAATTCGGGCTGGGCTTGATAGGTCAATTGAAATCTAAAAAAACAAGAACGGAAGTCGGTTGGGCAACAAACACCAATAACCTGATTTTTGACGGTGAATATAAAGTAACCAATACATTAAAATTAGACTTGGCAAGACACGTTTATAAAAATGAATGGTTTAACGGCGGCAACCGTGCCGGATATTTGGCAGAACTTGTTTTTGATGACTCTTATCCCGTAAGAGAGCTTGGAAACGCAGTTTACAGACACAGAATTACAGGCGGTTACGTTGCCGATTACGAAAGAGAACATCAGGAAGATAATATGCGTGACGGGTTCAGATATCGTTATCAGGGTGAACTTTCAAAGAGCTTGAGAACTTTTGGCTCAAAGGAACAGGATATGTTTCTTGATGTAAGCGCATTGGGTCAGGTTATGGCAACCTTATACACAGAAACCGGCGATACCCCCGCATTTTTCAGATTTGGTCCCAGCATTACATCAAAAGTAAAACGTTGGAACTCAAACATAACATACACAATGGGCGGAGTTCACGGAAGGTCGCCGTATAAATTTGACGAATACAGATATGGTCGCCAAACAATTGCGTTTGATGAAAGCATTATTTGCAACAAATTTCTTTCTCTCGGTTATAAAGGAACCCTTTCGCCTCTGAAAGATAACACCGATAAAGATATTTTAACGGAAAACAGGTTTTATGCGGTTGCAGGCCCTGAGGATATTAAAATTGTCTTTTCTTATGACACAATAAGACAAAATATGTATTTTGATTTTCTTTTTCTTCTCGGCACGGACAATCTTGATATGAAGTTTGATAAATTAACCGTAAAGAACCCTGATAAAATAGGCAAAAGACAAAAGAAAGAAAGCGACAGAGAGCTGAACAAAATTAAAGTGCCGGAAGATCTTTAATTTCAAATTATTTTAAGTAATTTTTAAAACTTTTGTCCACCCCAAAAGAAAAGCCGCAATTATCAAGCGTTGTTCCCCCCATTTCAATAAATTTCGGGTTTGCGGCGGGGTAATCTCTGCAAAAAATCGGTCTGAACAAATAAATTTTGCACCTGTTATTTTTTAAATGTTTACATTTAAACAAAATCGCCCCTTCAAGCTCATCGCCCTCTTTTGTAACTTTTCCGTTCGGGCTGAAAAAGCGATAGATTAAATGCTTTTTTTGCATTAATTTAAAAGTTTCTTCATCTTTTACATATCCGTTTTCGTTTGAAAACAGAATATTTCGGCAACATTCGCCGCATTGTCTGCATTTTCCCTTGATTATATATTTTGAAGAAAAAAGCCTGTTTTTAACAGATAAAATTATATCTTCAACAAAGTTTTTAAATTTATTCAACTTTTATAATCCCTAAAACTACGGGCTTTTGAAAGTCTGTGTAATCAAAAACCTGAAATACAAAATGACCCTTCGTGTTAATAACTACATAGTCTGTGTAAGCATTTTTATTTGTTAATTCAAGCGTTCTGTTATATAAATATTCGTATCCGCCAAATTCTGAGTTGTTATCAGTTTTTTTAAAAACCTGTAATTTTAAAAGCTTTGTTTTAAAACCTTTGGGGTTATATATTGCAAAATAAATTTTATCGCCCGCACTAAAAGTGTTGGCGGGATTATATCCCGTTTCTTTTTTAAAGGGAGTTCTTGAAAAACCAATCATGGCATGTTCATTGTCGCATGCGGTCATAAAAAACATACAGATAAAAAATATAAAAACCTTAAAAAACTTTTTCATCTATTCCGCCAAACTCTTATAAAGGTTATCAACTTTAGATTTTGCCTGAGTTTTTAATTCTTCGTTATCGGAAATTTCAATGAACTTTTCATAGTTATAAATGGCATCATTTTTTGAATTTTGTTTTTCGTAACATTTTGCCATTCCCCAGTATGCATAAGCATAATTCGGGTTAATGGCTATAATTTTTTTGAAACATGAAAGCGCCTTGTCATATTTTTCTTCATCGAAATAAGAAAGACCTATGTTAAAATAAGCATTTTCGTTATTCGGGTTTATTTCAAGAGCTTTTTCATAGTTTTGAACGGCAAGCTCGTCGTCATTTAAATATTTATACATTGAGCCGATTTTAAGATAAAGGTTGTCATCTGCGCTTCCGCCATTTAGCCTTTGTTCATAAAGCTCAAGAGCTTCTTTATATTTACCCGTTTTGGTGTAAGTGTCTGCAAGAAGCTCAAGCAAGGATAAATCTTCGCTGTCAATTTCATACGCTTTTTTATAAACTTCCTGTGCAGCTTCATTTTCATTCATATTGCTCAGAGAATTTCCGTATTCAATATAAACATTTTTATCCTCGGGAGAAACTTCAAGCGCCTTTTCATAGTTTTCAACAGTTTTGTTTTTAACCCCGAGTTCTTCATATGTTTTTGCAAGCCCGATATAAGCCTCTTTGTTTTCGGGGTTTTCTTCCATTGCGGAAGTATAAATTTGTTTTGCTTTTTTATAATCTTTTTCTTTTAAAAGCGAATTTGCCCATGATATGGAGTTTGAATATATGCTGTTTGAAATGTCCGTGGGCTTTAAATCGTAATCTTTTAAATCAAGACTGTCATAATATGAAAGTTTTCTGTAAATGGCGTCAGCCGATTTATATTCTTTTAGCGCTTCCAAGCAAAGCCCTTTGTTATAAACGGCTCTTAAGTTTTTCGGGTCTTTTAAAAGTTCGGTTTCATATACGCTTAAAGAGTTTGCAAAATCACCCTTTTGAAAATAACTTTTCCCGAGTTCGTTTGCAATATCAAAATCGCTTGAAATTTTTACCCCTTCTTTTAAAACCTCAATTGCGCTATTTGTTTTATTCGTTTTTTGATAGAGCATTCCCAAATTCATATAGGCGGTTTTATCGTCGGGCTTTGCTTTGATATAGTCTTTATAAGCGTTAACGGCTTCATCGTTTTTGCCCATTTCAACAAGAAGATTTCCGTAATCAAGTTTTAAATCGTTTAAATCGGGGTTTAAGCTGAAAGCTTTTTGATAGTTGTTATAAGCAAGCTCATTTTCTTTTAAAATAGATTGAACAACGGCAAGATTTCCGTATGAAAAATAATCTTTTGAATTAAGCTCAATTGCCTTTTCAAAAGAGTCTTTTGCTTTTGTATACTGTTTATTTCTTAAATAAGCAAGCCCGAGTTCCGAATATTCGGAAAAAGTTTCAGAGTTTTTTGAAAGGGCTTCTTCATATTCCAAAACGGCGTTTTTATAATCTTTAAGGTTTAGATAACTGTTTGCAAGAAGTTTTCTTGCTTCCGTATTATAAGGATAAGTTTTCAAAAATTCCAAATAATAAGGAATTGCTTCTTTATATTTTTCCCCGTAAAATTTTGAGTTTGCAAGGTTCATATAATTATATATATATTCAGGAACTATATTTTGCGCCTGCATATATGTTTGAAAGGCATTTTCAAAGTCTGATTTTTGCTGATAAATATTGCCGAGGCTTATATATAAAAAGGCGTCTTCCGGATTAATTTCAATCGCTTTTTTATAAAATTTTACGGCATTGTCCAAATCTCCCTTTCTTGCGTATAAGCCCGCAAGCTTAACGGTCAAAGTAAGATCGTCTTTAGAATTGTTTAAAGCCTTTTCAATTAAATCAATTGCGCCTTCTATTTGGTTGTTGTTTTCAAATTGAAGGGCTTCCGTATAGAGTTTATTTGCTTCCTTAGACATTTTGGCATCTGTGTTTAAACAAAAACAAAGACAAAAAACTGTTATGAGAAGTGTTTTTATAATTTTATTCATTGTTTTCTTTCCGTCAGCTTACTTTCGTCGCTTCCATTACTTTGAAAGTTTTGCTTTTTTTGTTTGATATTACTTCAATATACTTCTTTAAAAGATTAAAGCAAGTTTCTGCCACTTTTTCGTTAACCAAATTATCATATCTTGTGGGCTCGTCAATTTTTGCCTTTGACAGGGTGTTAAGAAAATCTTTTATTTTGCGGTTAAGTTTAATATATTGAACATGTTCAAATGCGCACTGTATACAGACAATTCCGCCCGTTTTAAGAGATAATAAAACATCGTCATTCGTTTCTTTGGAACAGACCAAACACCTTTGAAGCTCAAGGCCGAAACCGGCTTCATTCATAAATTTAAGCTGAAATTTTATTGCGCTTAAAACAACTTCGGTGTTATTTTTTGAGTTTTGTATATTGTTCAAAGTTTTATATAAAAGCTCGTAAATAACCTTGTTTTGGTCTTCGTCAAGGTTCTCAGCCGCACAGAAGGTATTTATTATTTCAACAATGTAAAGAGCCATTGTTAACTTTTCAAGGTCATATCTCAATTTGTTAAAAGGGTTTAGTGCGCTTGCTTCTTTTATAATATCAAGGTTTTGTTTCTTATTTAACATAAGCGTATTGCAAACAAGAGTTTGCATTCTTGCGCCAAGTTTGCTTTTGGGGCGCTTTACACCTTTTGCAATTCCTCTTATAAGCCCCTTTTCTTTTGAAAACATAACGACAATGTTGTCATTTTCGCTTAAAGGGTAGGTTTTTATGTTTATTGCGTCTGTTGTATAGGTTTCCATCTAAATATTAACCTTTAACGTGGACATTTCACTGTTAATGAAATCTTCGCAGAGTGAATCTTGGGTTATAAAATCGCATTTTATATTGCAAGAAGGGTTCAGCTCTTGAAAAATTTGTCTGTAATACTCTTTTTTTGTGGTTTCTTTTGATAAAATATAAACCTTTTTGGGCTTGCTGACTTCAAACGAAGTCTTTAGAAATTCAAAAATAAGCGCCCTGTTGTTTTCCATTGGCGGATTTATTAATATCCAAACATCTGCGTTTGCCATTGAATTTATCCCTTTCAGGAAATAGTACGGGTTTGCGTTTGTTTGATAATTTTCGGCTTCATAAACATCAGGATACATAGCATGCCCGCAATCTTTGCACTGCATTGTTAAAATTTTGTTGTGCACCCCGCCGAAGTATTCTCTTTTGTAACATTTCGGGCAGATAAATACGTTTGTAAGACCAAAAAGCGGAATTATTCTTACGACTTTTTGACCTTCCTGACCTTCGCACACGAGAGGAATTTCAAAATTTATATAGTGTTCAATAAAGGTTTTAATTATGTTTTCGCTTTTTGATGAAGTAACAAAATAAACTTGCCCTTTAATTGTGTTGAGCATTTTTAATATTTCGCTTATTTCATCCGTTTGAATATCAAGCAAGGCTTTAACCGAAGAAACGGTTTCGCTGGGGCTTGCCTCTTTATTTAAAGTTATATAGTCAAGTTCGCTTCTGTAAAGCTTATTTTGAGCATAGTCAATAAAACTTGCTTTGTCATCATAAAATACGGCAACATTTCCAAGCGTTGAGGTTTTTTCTTCCAAAATAATTTTTTGGGTTTCTTCCGGTGTTTCAATTTTTTCTTCAATATGATTTTCAAAAGAATTTTCATTTTGTATCGGTTGAGAAACCTCTTGTGGTTGATATTCGTTTTGAATTTCCATATTATTTTGTTCTTGAGGTTGAAAGTCTTGTTCAGGCTCATTTTTTATTTCTTCTTGAAGCTTATTTTCTTCAAAAATAACCGGTTCAGCCTCAATTTGATTATCTTCCCGAGTTTCTTCCGCCTGATTTTCATTTTTAATTTCTTCTTGAATTTGTTCTTCCGGTTTTGAAAATTCAAACTGTTCCTGATGATAAGCCGGTTCAAAATCTTTATTTTCGATTTTTTCTTCCTCTTTTTCAAAAACGGGTTCATTGTTGATTTCCGTCGTCGGGTTATAAACATTTTGAATGTTTTCATTAAATTGTAAATTTTGAGGAACAGAGGTTTTTTCAGGGTAAATTACGTCAATAAACGGCTGAGCCTCTTTTATTTCCGCTTCATTTTCGGAATTAAAGTTTTGATAAATATTGTTTTGGTTTTCTTCAACCTGACTGTTATTTTCGGCTGATTTCAGGTCAAACAAATTATTCTGTTTTCCTTCAACATTTTCATTTCCAATAGTTTCAAACGAGTTGTCGAAGTTTTCATTTTGATTTAAATTTTTCGGCGCCTCACCGTTTAAAATATCGTTTATTGTTCTTGTTAAAAGGTCTTTTATGTCGTTTGGAATAGACTGTTCCTCAACGTAAAGCAATATCTGTTTCAAATCTTCCAGAAGTTCAAACTTGTGTCCGGTATGATATTTTTCGTGCAATTTATGCGCACCCATTTGAAGAAGCTGCATATCGCTTCTTTTGAGGGCTACATAAAGCCTTTTAATTGTCATATCTTCTGCTTCCGGAAATGGCGCCATAGTGTTATCTCCTTTTTTATATCAAGTTATTAGATGTTCCCGTATCAACGTATCCGTGATAAATTCCTCTCATCATCTGATAGAGTTCCGTCGGGTTGTTGCTTGCCTCAATGGCAACCTCTTTGTCTATAATATCAAGGTTGTATAAATTGAAAAGCGAGGTATTCATTGTGCATAGAGTTTGTGAATTTGATTTTGTTAAAATTTCATCAATTTCATATTGCTTTCCTTTTGCAATATAGTCTGCAATAGCGGACGTTGTTGCCATTAATTCAAGCGCAGGAGCAAGTCCGCCTGTTTTTTTTCTTACGAGCTTTTGGGCAATTGTTCCCCTTAGCGTTGTGGAAAGCCTTTTCATAATAAATTCTTTTTGGTCTGTTTCAAAAAGCCCTATAATTCTGTTAATTGTTTGAACGGCAGAATTTGTATGAAGGGTGGATAAAACAAGGTGTCCCGTTTCGGCTGCCTGAATTGCGGCTTCAACGGTTTCGGTATCTCTGATTTCACCGATAACAATAATGTCGGGGTCTTGTCTTAAAGCATATTTTATTCCGCTTGGGAAATCTTCAACGTCAAGCCCCAAGCCTCTTTGTGTTATAAGACAGTTTTTATCCGTATACAAAAATTCTATCGGGTCTTCAATCGTAATAATATGTTTTTTCTTTGTTTTGTTAATGTTTTCAAGAATTGAAGCAATTGTTGTTGATTTTCCCGAACCTGTCGGACCGGTGATTAAAAGAATTCCGTTATTAAAATCGGCAAAGTGTTGAATTGAAGGGGGGAGCATAAGTTCATCAAAAGTCGGAACTTCATAAGGAATGAGCCTCATGGTCAATTTTGGCATACCCAAATCTTTGCAATAGTTAACCCTGTATCTTGAAACTCCCTTTAATTCATATGTAAAGTCTAAATCTGTCGTGTTTTTAAGTTTTAGAGAAAAATCTTTCGGCAAAACAGTTTTTATAATTTCATCAAAATCTTCTTCAACCAAAGGCGGTTCATCAAGCTTAATAACCTGTCCAGATACTCTTAAAGAGGGGCGTTTGCCAACGGTTAAATGAACATCGGACGCTTTTACTTTTGAAACTTTTTGTAAAAAATTATTTATATTGAACATATGCGTAAAATCAACCCCCAAATAAAAAACTCTCTATCTATAGAATAGCTCAAAAGTTTCAAGATGAATACTTTGTAACAAATATTTATTCTATTTGTTAAAAATTGTTAAGCAAAACATGTAAAATCAGGCAATTTGCGCAAAGAAAAAGTTTTTATCATGGTACAAGGATAAGTTACAGATATTTTGGAAGGAAGTTTGTATGAGTTTAGCAGCAATTAACAGCCAATATTCGGGACTTAACGGTCTTGCGGGATATGGCACTTACGGGGCAAATGGTCTTTATAACGGCGTTAACAAGGAAGTTGTAAAAGATAATATAGCAGACAGCTATGATATCGGAGCAACATCAACATCATATGCAAATAAAAGCGCAGCTTCATCTTCAAGTTTTGCGCAACAATGCCAGACAATCGACTATCTTTTAAAAGAAGGCAGAACCGATGATGCAATGGCAAAATATAATGAACTTTATAATGATATGCAATCAAACCCCTATTATCAAAATTATTCAGAAAATGAAATAAAAACTTTGTTACAGGAAAAATATATCTCAGCAACAGGTTCATCTCTCGTAAATGACGCTTCACAAAAAGGTGTATCTTCATTTGAAGCCGGCTTTACATCTTCATTACCTGTGTTTGGTCTTATGTGTAACGGGTCTTCAAAAGACGAATTAATTGCTGAAGTTACGGGAACAGGCGTTTCAAAAAGCGCACAAGTTGCATCAGGGGCGGGAATTGTTACCGGAATAGCGACAGGCGCAGTTGCAGCAGGAGCTTTAACCGTCGGTTACAATGCTTTGAAAAACGGAAACACTCAGGTTATTTCAAACGGACTTAAGGAAATAAAAAACGGCTGGACCTCAGGCGGCGGGCTTTTCAAAAGAATTGGTAAAATTGTTTCAAATGTAGCAAAAAAATCAACAGGTAAAAAAGCTTTAGTTGCAACGGGAGTTGCAGCAGGACTCGGTGTATTAACTTACATCGGAAATAAACTTTTCTCTTCAAACAACAACAAAACTACAAACAACGCATAAATATAACAATCTTTCAAATTTCTGTACTTAAAAAAACAGGTGCTTATATGGCGCCTGTTTTTTTTATATAAGAGAATATCCGAATTCAAAAGATTTAACGTTTAAGTCGATAAATTCGGGTTTTTTCATTTCGGAAACTTTTTTTAAGGCAACAAGAACGTTTTCTTTTGATAAAATGCCTGTTTTTTTAATAACAAAACCCAGAACAACAATATTTAAAAGCAAATTTTTATTTTGCTCCAAAACAAGGGTATTAAAAGGTTTTTCACAATATTCTATATCGCTTCTCGTTTGTATGTCGCCCACTCTTGAAGAATCGGCAATAATTAAGCCCCCTGTTGCAATATGGTCTTCAAACTTTTCCATTGCCTGTTTTGATAAGAATATTCCCAAATCTGCCTCATCAAAAATGGGAGAGGCGATTTCTTCTTTTGAAATGACAACATAACAGTTTGCGCTGCCGCCCCTCATCTCGGCGCCATAGCTTGGTATCCAAGTGGTGTTTTTTCTTTCGATAATGGCAGCATGAGAAAGTATTGTGCCTAAAAACAAAACTCCCTGTCCGCCAAAGCCTGAAACTATTATATTTGTCTGTTTATCCGTCATTTTAAGTATCCTTAAAGACCCCGAGTTTGTGAGTTTTTGTTATTTCGTTTTCTATAAACTTCATTGATTCAACAGGGCTCATTTTCCAGCCTGTCGGGCATGCGCATAAGACTTCGACAAAGCTGAACCCCTTTTTTGCTATCTGGTTTTCAAAAGCTTTTTTGATTGCGGCTTTTGTCTGAATTATGCTTTTCGGATTAAAAACTCCGCACCTTGCAACATAACAGCTTCCTTCACACATAGCAACCATTTCGGCTATTTTTAAAGGATAGCCGAAAAGTTTCGGGTCTCTTCCCAAGGGTGTTGTTGCGGTTTTTTGCCCGATAATGCTTGTTGCGCTTGCTTGTCCGCCGGTCATACCAAAGTTTGTGTTATTTATGCAAATTGTTGTAAGATTTTCTCCACGACATGCGGTATGAATTGTTTCATTCATGCCGATTGTGGCGGCGTCCCCGTCTCCCTGATAAGTAAAAACAATTTTGTTCGGTTTTGCACGTTTAACGCCCGTTGCAACACAAGGCGCACGCCCGTGAGATGAACCCACAACATCAAGGTCATAATATTTTTCAAGGCAAATTGAACATCCGACAGAGGCAACGGCTATAGTATCTTTTTGAAGGTTAAGCTCGTCAATACATTCCGCAACAAGCCTTAAAACCACCCCGTGTCCGCAGCCTGCGCAAAAGGTGTAATCGTAATCTTCTTTAATTGTTTTGGGTCTTGAAAAGACTGTTTTTTCCTGATTACATAATTCCGACATAATTCATTTCCATAACTTTGTTGACAATATCACGTGCCCTTATGACATCTCCGCCGAGTTTTGATAAAATCTCAATTTTGACGGGAGTTTCAACTGAAGCTTTAACATCAAGCGCCATTTGACCTTCGTTCATTTCAACATCAAGTATGCTTTTAACCTGTTTTGAATATTTTTTAACAACTTCGGAAGGGAAGGGCCAAAGGGTTATCGGTCTTATCATGCCAATTTTAACTCCATTTTGTCTTAATGTTAAAATTGCGCTTTTCGCTACTCTTGCAACCGTTCCAAACGCCGTAATCATAATTTCGGCATCATTCATCATAAATTCTTCATATAAAACTTCTTTTTCTTCAATTTCTTTATATTTTTTTTGAAGTTTATTGTTCAAAACAATGAGGTCATCGCCCCCCATATGAAGCGAAACAAGCTTTCTCGGCGGGCGTTTGTTTTCATTCTCTCCAACCCCGTCAAGTTCCCAATCTGATGAGTCAACCTCTCCAAAGTCATATTTTTTTAATTCAACAGGCTCCATCATTTGCCCC
Source organism: Candidatus Gastranaerophilales bacterium (assembly GCA_947630045.1). Classification (GTDB taxonomy): domain Bacteria; phylum Cyanobacteriota; class Vampirovibrionia; order Gastranaerophilales; family Gastranaerophilaceae; genus Galligastranaerophilus_A. The sequence continues at coordinate 34,131 of CANRGC010000009.1, read as the reverse complement.
AGAAAGCCGTCAGCTAAAAGCATTGCAGGGTTTTTATATTTTCTCGAAAGGTAAAACACCCTGTGGGTAAATTCAACCGCTTCGTCAATTGTGGAAGGCGCAAGAACGATTGTATGATAGTCTCCGTTTCCGCCCCCTTTTGTTGCTTGGAAATAATCACCCTGAGAAGCGATAATATGCCCCAACCCCGGACCTGAGCGCATAACGGAAATTATAACTCCCGGAATTTCCGCCGTCGCCATGGCTGAAATTGCTTCTTGCATAAGAGCTATGGCACAGGAAGATGAACTTGTCATCGCTTTTTTTCCCGTGGAGCATGCCCCGATTACCATATTAATTGCCGCAAGTTCAGATTCGGCGTTTATATATGTTTTATTTAATTCGGGCATGGTCTTGCTCATAAATTCGCCAATTTCGTTTTGAGGGGTAATAGGATATGCGAAATAACAGTCAAGACCGGCGTCAATTGCGGCTTTTGCTATAGCAATATTTCCCTTCATTAAAACTTTTTCAGCCATTATCTTAAAACCTCTTTGATTGCAATTTCAGGGCATGAAATTGCACAAATTGCACAACCGGTGCATTTGTTTTCAACATCAACAAAAGCGGCAGGAATATTTCCGCCGGAGTTCGCTTGATTGGCATATTTAATGAGCCCTTTGGGGCAAAACTCCATACATATTCCGCAGCTTTTACATTTTTCCGTATCTATAATTATCTTGGGCATAACTTCATTCTAACACTTAAATTAAAAAACAAGCTATCTGCAAACAAAACTTTACAAGTGAAAATTTAAAACTGTGATAAAATTAAGCAAAAAGGCGATAAAATATGAACTTTGAAGAACATTTAAACAAAGTAAAAGAAAAGTGTGAATGCTGTCAAAAGTGTCCGCTTTCAAAAACTCGTACAAATGTTGTTTTTTCTGACGGTGTTCCAAACAATAAACTCGTTTTAATCGGTGAAGCTCCGGGATATTATGAAGATAAGGAAGGCTTACCCTTTGTGGGAAGGGCAGGGCAGCTTCTTGATAAAATTTTAAATTCAGTCGGGCTTTCAAGAAAAAAAGATATTTATATAATGAACACAATTAAATGCAGACCGCCTGAAAACCGTGATCCTGAGCCTTCGGAGAAGGAAGCGTGCAGAGAATTTTTAGATGCTCAACTTGACATTTTAAGACCGAAAATAATACTATTGTGCGGTAATGTTGCACTAAAGAGCATGCTTAATTTGCCCTATGGCATTACAAAAGCCAGAGGCAACTGGTTTGAAGGTCCGTATGGTTCAAAAATGATGCCCATTTATCACCCTTCTTATCTTTTAAGGAACGATTCAAGAGAAAAGGGCTCGCCGAAATGGCAGATGTGGCAGGATATTAAAGAAATTAAAAGAGTATACGAGGAAATAAAATGAAAAAAATATTTTTAGCCCTTATATTATTTATAAGTTCAAATTTAGCTTATGCAACAACAACCGAAGTTTTTGACGGAATGGATGAAAATGCCCTTAAAGCGGGAATTTCGAAATATATTTTGACAAGAGGCGGTGTAGTTAATCATGGTGAGTCATATTCTTCAAACACCTTTCAGGCAGCTGAACAGCGGCATACAAAAAGGGGAATATACACTTATAATTATGTTTTTAAATTAACTCCGCTTGATGAAAGCACAAGACTTGATTTAACGGTTTATTATTCCGCATACGGAATGGCGCCCAAAAATGTTGAACCGTACGACGAACAAAAAATCATGGAAGCAATAAAAGGAGCAATTAAAGGAAGACTTTTATACGGTTTGGGTTTTGATTTTGATACTTATACGTATGAAGGCGGAAAAATTAAAGCTCCAAAAGGCAGAGAAACGGGAATTGTTCTTACCACGGTTAAATATGACGCCTTGAAAAAAGGGCTTATGGCGGGCGATGTTATAACCGAAGTTAACGGTGTTCCCTTAAATAAAATTCCGCTCAAAGAGTATGCAACAATTTTGAATGCAAAATCAATGACGGACACTTTAAACTTGACCGTTAAAAGGAACGGCAATCTTATAAACGTAACTCTAACTCCACGATTGAGCAATAACAGAACCTTTTAAAATCGGATAAATTTCGTTTTTCATGGTTGACATTTTGCGCATTTTTTAATATTGTTATAGGACAGACATTAGGTAGATAAATAAAGTGTGTAGACTTTATTGGAATAGGATAGGAGAAAAAATGAAAGTTATGAAAAAACTTCTTGCAGCAACGGTTGCATTCTGCGCTATTTCTTCAGTCGCTATGGCTAAATGCTGTGACGAAACAAAAACAGAAGCTTATGCGCATCCTACATTGTTTAAATCTCAAGCTCAAACCCTTGTTGATGCTAATTCAAGCTATATCACAGGCGGTAAAATCTTGAAATCCAAAAACAAAATTACCGTAGGAAACAAAGACAACGTTTATGTTAAATCATGGGCTAAAGATGTATTAGACCTTATTAAAGACAGCCAATTAAAATCCGGTCAAACAACATCATTCAACCCAAAAGCACCTACACTTCGTTCAGAAGTTGCTACCATGTTGGCTGAAGGTTTAAATGTTGAAGCACCAGCTAACTATAAACCTTATTCCGACATTACCGATGCTTATTGGGCAAAAGACTGGATATATAAAGTTACTGAAAAAGATATCATGATCGGATATCCTTCAGGCGTATTCAAACCGGATCAACCGATTACAAAAGCTGAAGTTTTTGCTACGGTTGCAAAATTAATCAATGTTGACCACGGAACAGGAGCACCCGTATACAAAGGCGAAGCTATGAAATATATCCCGACTTGGGCATACGGTTGCACGGATGAAGTAATTGCTTCAGGTTTGTTGGACGCTGTTCCTAACACAAAAGGTGTTCTTGAAAATGAATATCTTTCAAAAGAACAAGTTGCTTACCTCATTGCTTCATTAAGAAAAAATTATGCATCATTACAAAACGGTTCAGCTGCTGCCGGTGACTTAAGCGGTATCGGCGCCGGTGTTACTACCGTTAAAGTTAAACTTTTAGACAGATTGTCAGCTAAAACATCAAATATCGGCGACTGGTTCACAGCTAAAACAACAGAATCAGTTGTAGTTGACGGAACAACATTCCCCGAAGGTTCAATCGTTAGAGGCGAAGTTGTTGCTGTTCAAAGACCCGGAATTAAAGAACCCGGATATATTAAAGTTCAATTCAAATACATCAAAAATGACGACTGCAAAAAAGACTTGCCGAAACAAGTTGCTTCAGCTTCAGTTGATGACCTTAAAAATCCTAACATCTTAGCAAGATTAGTCGGTGCTCCTCTTACAATCGCCGGCCGTACAGTTGGTGTTGTCGGAAGATCAGGCGCTGCAATTGCTAACGTTACAGGAAACGGACTTGAAGAAGTCGGTGACGAACTTTCAAACACATTGGTTGAAACCTTCACTTTACACCCCGGCCGTGGTGCTGCAAGCTTGGGTAACTCTGTTGTAACAGTTCTCAAAGGAACTTATGACATTGTTAAAACTTGCGTTTCAGGCACATTCGGTGTAATTTATGAAGTTGGTGATGAACTCGTTTATGTACTTGTTCCTTCACTTTCAAATTCTTCATCATTAAATCCGAATGAAGAAATCACTATCGTATTTTAATTAAACGATATAAAAAAAGAGGTAAGGTTTTTTCCTTGCCTCTTTTTGTTTGCATTTTTCAATTAATAAAAAATTGTTTTGAGCTGAAATTCTAATCTATTTAGCTTAAACGCTTATATATTTCTATTGCCCTTGAAAAAAATACATGTTAAACTTGGTTTTGTAGTTATTTAAAGGAGAAAAATCATAGCAAGAGAAGACGCAAAAGCAAAAGAGCTTTTAAACGAGGCGATAAGAGCCCGTGAAGTAAGGTTAATTGATGAAACCGGAATGAACCATGGAACGGTTCCAACCCCAAAAGCGCTTATTATGGCGCAAGAAAGAGGACTTGATTTAGTTGTTGTTTCGCCCAATCAGTCACCGCCGGTTGCTAAAATTATTGATTGGGGCAAATATAAATATGAAACCGAAAAGCGTGCAAAAGAAGCAAGAAAAAAACAGCATGCCGTTGAGGTTAAAGAAGTTAAAATGCGCTATAAAATTGACACCCATGATTATGAAGTCAGATTAAAAAGCGCAAAGAAATTTTTGGCACAGCAAGACAAAGTAAAACTTGTTGTAATGCTGAGAGGGCGTGAAATTCAGCACAATAAACTTGCATTCGATCTTGCAAAAAAGTTTTTGTCTGATATGGAAGAAGTTTCGCCCCTTATAGAAAGACAGCCAATGCTTGAAGGAAAAAATGTTGTGGCAATCCTTGCACCAAATGCAGGAAAATAGTTTAAATTAAACCCGCCTTTTAAAGCGGGTTTTTTAATTTTTATTGTTAATTATTTTTCGCAAGCTTTTTTCTTTCAATTTCATTATGAAGGGTTTTGATTGCAAAGTTTAACTGTCTGTCGTTATTGGTTTCCTGATCTTCTTTTGTTATTTGAACAAGATAATCGGGTGAAATTCCTTTTTTGTTAATATCGGTTTCATTCGGGGTTAAATATCTTGCAATTGTTAAATTTAAGCCTGTTTGGTTCGGAAGTTCAAAAATCTTTTGCACAAGCCCTTTGCCGAATGTTCTTGTGCCGACTATAATTGCACGTTTATTGTCTTTCAAGGCTCCGGATACAATTTCTGAGGCTGAAGCCGATTCAAAATCAACAAGAACAACCATAGGCTTATCATAAAAATAATTTTTCTTATGGGTCTTATACAGGCTTCTTTTTCCGTTTCTTCCGAGAACCGAAACGATATTTTTATCGTCTAAGAAAATGTCCGCCACAAAAACCGCATTTTGAAACAAACCCCCCGTGTTTCCTCTTAAGTCAAGAATGAGGGCGTCTGTGTTTTTAACTTTATTTATTGCGTCGATAAATTCAACCGGAGTATCGCTTGAAATAAAGCTTGAAATTTTAATATATCCGATTTGTTTGTCTATAATGTCAGATTTTACCGTTTTAATTTTAATTTCCGTTTTTTTAATCTGTTTTGTAAGTTTTTTATTTCCCCTTAAAATTTCCATACTGACAGAGTCATATTTCGGGTCTTTAATATAGTTTGCCACCTGAAAAAGGCTTTTTCCGTTTGTTTCCTGATTGTTAATTTTTAAAATCATATCCAAAGGCTTTAAGCCTGCAAAATCCGCAGGAGTGCCTTTTACGACATTAATTATAATAACTTTTCCTGATTCTGAAGCAATATTTACCCCTATTCCGTAAATTCTTGAATTAATATGGGTATTTTGTTCGCTGAATTCTTCTTCATCCAAAAATTTTGAATAAGGGTCATCTAAGCTTTGAAGCATTGAATTTATTGCTATTTTTGCGTCTTCGGTGTCTTTGATTTTGTTGAGATATCGTTTTTTCCACCTTGAAAGATTGTTTTCACAAAGTTCTTTATCCCAATAATTTTCTTTTACAAGTTTGTATGAGTCTATAAAAAGTTCTTTCGGAGAAACATTTTCAACCTGAACGGTTTCTTTTTTGCTTAAGTTGTCGTCAATAAAAATCGGTTTTTTATAAACGGCAAAAAGACACAAAATTACAATAATAAGATATATATACTGTTTTTTTATATTTTGGGAAAACATAGTATCGCTTCTATCATTTTTTGTTTGTTTTTAAGTTAATTCCATTTGGCATTAATCTATATCCGCCACCGTATATAGTTTCAATGTATTTATTTTTGTGTGTTGAAATTTTATCTATTTTTGCCCTCAGGTGTCTGATATGCACCCTGATAGTATCAACATCTTCATCATCCAAATAGCCCCAAACTTCTTTTAACAGCTGTTTGGAAGAAACCATGTTTGAATGATGTTGCATTAAAACATTTAAAATTTCAAACTCAATCGGGGTCAGTTTAGTTTCTTTGTCTAAAATTTTAATCGTATAACTTTCGGGAATTAAAGTTATATCCCCCATTGTTAAAAGCTCTTTAACCCTTGAAGATTCAAGCCCTTTGCCCGTTCGGTTTAAAAGTGCCTGCACTCTTGCTTTTAATTCTTCAATTTCAAAAGGTTTTATAAGATAATCGTCCACACCCGAGTTGAAACCCTTTAATTTGTCATCCAAAGCGCCGAGAGCGGTTAACATAATAATCGGAATGTCTTTCGTTTCTTTATTTTGGCGAATTTTCATGGCGAGAGAAAAACCGTCAACATCAGGCATCATAACGTCCAAAATAACAAGAGAAAAATCCCCCTGTTTTAAAATCGCAAAACCCTTAACGGGGTCAGGCGAAATTTCGCAGACATACCCTTGAAGTTCGAGGTTAATTTTTATAAGTTCCAAAATTGAAACATCGTCATCTATCGCAAGAATTTTTATCATACAAAAATTTTATAACAAAAGAACTTTTTAAAAAGATATTTTATAAGTTATGTTTACAGAAAAACAATTATTTAAAATTTATGGTAAGATTTTTTTGAAAATGGAAAATTATCATATTGAAAAGCTTGCCCTTTATCATCTTGATGACATTATGGAAATTGAAGAAAGATGTTACGGGCAACATCATTGGAGCAGAAATTCTTTTGCGGGAGAGCTTGAAAATTCTTGCGCAAGATATATTGTTGCGGTGAATGAAAACAACAAAGCTGTGGGCTATATGGGCGTGTGGCGCATTTTTGACGAAGCGCACGTCACAAATCTTGCCGTGCATCCTGATTTTCAAGGAAAAGGAATTGCCCACCTTTTAATTATTTCTTCATTAGATATGTGTTATGAAGATAAAATCAAATTTATGACTCTTGAGGTCAGAAAATCTAACGAAAGGGCAAAAAACCTCTATGAAAGTTTCGGGTTTAAGTCGCTTGGAATGAGAAAAAAATACTATCAAGATAATAACGAAGATGCTATTATAATGTGGACGGAAAATATTTTCTCCGACAAATACAGACAAATTTTAGAAGAAAGAAGACAATATCTCAATTCAAGGATAAAAAATGAACAAAAGATTAACGGGTGAAATTAAAGAGTTTGTATACAGAGGCGAAGCCACCCCGTTTTCGTTGGGTACGCTTGCCGTTGTACTTCTTTGCGTTGTTCTTTTGATTGTGGCAACATTTACCAAAATTGATATTGTTCATTTTTGGCTTATTAACGAAGGAAACGGACTTGTCAGCGGAACAAAGGCGTATCAGCTTGTTCCTCAAATTCCCGTTGTTATGTTAACGGCAAGTCTTTTAGGGGCAAGGTTCGGGTTTCTTGTTATGCTTATTTATCTTCTTGTCGGGTTTTTCCTTTGGCCCGTTTTTGCTTTCGGGGGCGGAGTCGGATACGTAAAGAGCTACTTTTTTGGTTATATTCTCGGGTTTTTTGCGGCAATAATTTTTTCGGGAAGAATTTTATCCGGAAGGTATACTGTTAAAAATATGTTTTTTGCCGCAGTAATCGGGGTTTTATCAATACATTTTTGCGGAATTTTATATTCCGTTATATTGAGCATTTTTAATTCTTCTCATTACAGCCCTAATTTTCATCTGATTTTTACAAACATAGCTTATGATATCGTTTTTTCACTTTTTGCAATAATAATAGCAAAACCTTTGAAATACATCCTGTGGATAGCGATGAAAAACGAAAAAAACAGACTCAGAGAAAAAGACGTTTAATCGTGCTTAATGCCGATATTAATTGCGCCGTATCCGAATTTTTGTTCAATTTTATCCCAAGCGTCAGAAAGTTTTCTTTTTTTCTTCGCCTCAACATCTTCAAAAAGCCCTTGTTGAATGTCTTCCGTTGGTGTTAATTTATATACGATAACTCCGGATGAGCGATATATGGCGCTTTCTTTGTAAAGCTCTTCAAAAAGGTTGTGCATTTCTTTGTAAAGCTCAAACTCGCTTGATTTTGGGCTTTTAAAGTCGATTTTATTTACAACAACCCTAAAATCTTTATATCTTAATAACACGGACATTCCGCCGGCTGAAAGTTTATTTTGCCTCAGTTCTTTGCAAACTTCATGTAAATGGGCGTTTAATTCGTTTAAAATATAGGTTTTGGAATTTGTACTTTTTTTAAAAGTAGAGGTTCTTGAAACCGATTTTGGCGGAACGTAATAATCAATCACTTTTAATTGAAGGTTTCCCTTAAGCTCTTGTTTTAATTCAAGCCCCCTTTTGCCCAGATTTCTTTTAAGAAAATCATCATCAAGCTCACAAAAATCCGAAGCCAGCCTCACGTTGTGTTTTCTGAAAAATTTGTGTAAATTTCTTCCTATTCCCCAAACATCTTCAATTTTGGTTTGAGATAAAATTTTTTCTCTGTTTTCATCATCAATTTTAAAAACGCCTTCATATTCGTCTTTTATCTTTTTTCTGACTTTAAATTTTGCAATTTCACTTGCAATTTTAGACAGAGTTTTTGTTTTTGAAACTCCGATTGAAACGTTTATTTTAAATTCTTCTTTTATTGTTTTTCTTATCTTGTCTGCAACTTGAATTGAGGATATTTTATAAAATTTTTCCATTCCTCTTATGTCTAAAAAAGCTTCGTCTATTGAATATTTTTCAACACACGGGGTGAAATCCAAAAGTCTTTTCATAATTTTTTTTGAAATTTCGGAATATTTTTTTCTGTTTCCTGAAACATAAATAGCGTCTTTGAATTTCTTTTTTGCAATAAAATAAGGAAGCCCCATGGGAATGCCCATTTCTTTTGCTTCGTTTGAACGGGCAATTACACAGCCGTCATTATTTCCGAGAACACAAACCGCCTTTCCTTCCAATTCGGGGTTAAACATCTGTTCGCATGAAACAAAGAAATTGTCACAATCTACAAGAAGAATGTTTTCCATAATATATATTTTTACCCTCAATCGCCAAAAAATCAAATCTTGTTAAAGAAGCGTTCTTTTGGTACACTTAGATTGAATTAAAGGATATAAGTTGGCTAGTTTTATTGATAAAGTAAAAATAAAAGTTTTATCAGGCGCAGGCGGAAATGGTGCCGTAGCTTGGCACAGAGAAAAATACGTGGATAAAGGCGGTCCTGACGGCGGAGACGGCGGAGACGGCGGAAGCGTATATTTTGTGGCTGATGAAAACATGACAACTCTTCTTGATTTTACTTACAAATCTGTTTTTCAGGCGCAAAACGGTGAAAACGGAAAAATAAAAAATCAATACGGAAAAAACGGAAAAGATATTTATATAAAAGTTCCTTTGGGAACAATTGTCCGTGATTTAAAAACAAATGAAATTATTGCGGATATGGACTTTGATGAAAAAAAAGTTTTAATTGCAAAAGGCGGCAGAGGGGGCAGAGGGAATGCAAAATTTGCCACTTCCGCTTCAAGGGCTCCCCAATTTTCGGAACCGGGGGAAGCCGCCGTTGAAAGGGAACTTGAACTTGAATTAAAACTTATTGCAGACATCGGGCTTTTGGGCATGCCGAATGCGGGAAAATCAAGCTTTATATCAAGAATTTCATCCGCAAAGCCAAAAATAGCCGATTATCCTTTTACCACGCTTGTTCCTCATCTTGGAGTTGTTAAAAATCCTGACGGAGATAACTTTGTTGTGGCGGATATTCCGGGGCTTATTGAAGGGGCGCACAGCGGTGTCGGCTTGGGGTATGAATTTTTAAGGCATGTCGAAAGGTGCAAGTTTTTTATCCATGTAGTTGACATGACGGCTGAAAACCCGCTTGAAAACTTTAAAATAATTAACAATGAGCTTTCAAAATATTCGCATGAACTCTCTTCAAGATTTCAAATTGTCATGCTGAATAAACAAGATGCCATAGAGGAAGAAAAAGCCCATGAATTAAGGGAAAAGTTCCTAAAAATAAACGAAAATGTTTTTGTTGTGTCGGCTGTTACAGGATATGGAATCAGGGAACTATTAAACTATGTTTACAAAAAATATGAAGAAATTCCATCGCCCAAATTTGAGCTAAAAATTAGTGAGGATAAGGGTTTTGACGATAATGACGACAGCGCTTATGAAGTTGTTCGGCTTAATAAAAACACATATTCCGTTGATGGTGGTAAAATAAGAAGGTTACTCAGTGTTACGGATATAAAAAACGTAAGACAAATTAGGAGGCTTACAAATATTCTTGATTCCATGGGAGTATTTACGGAACTTAAACAAAAGGGCTTAAAAGACGGAGACACCCTCTATGTTGGAAATTTTGAAATGATATACACAGGAGAATACGATTAAAGACTAATACAAATAGTTGATTTTTGTAAATTCCGGTGTAAAACATAAAAAATTGTAAGATACTGTAAATATATGTTTGGTAATTTAGACATATCAGGTGGATAAGAATATTGAAGGTTATAGGTTAATCAATGCAATTTAGTGAAGACCAAGAAAAAGAGAATAATGAATTTTCATTAGAAGACACCCAAGACGCTATCTCTTGGGATGAGCTTTTAGGTGAAAGCGATTCAGATTTATCCGAAATCATTGAAGATAAAACCCCGAAAAATGAGGCGGTTTTGTCTGAGAATGTTCCCGTTGAAGAAGAACCACAAGAAAGTTTTGAGAATACTCTTGAAAATGAAAGTGTTGAGAATGTTCAAAACGATGAGGATATAACTTTACCTGAAGAAGAAATTTCATCTGACATAAACCCAAATCAGGTTTATGAAGAAGAAAACGAAGATTATTATAATGCGGATAAAGACCTCTTTGATGAAAATGCAAAGGTTGAAAATGTTGATAACGCAAATCTTTCAGGGGTTGTTGACGATGAGCTTCTCGGGCTTTTGGATGATAAACAACCAAATGCGTATGCAAATCTTGAAATAAAAGCGCCTGAAACTTCGGAAGAAGACGGTTCTTTACCGAAAATAAATACTCAAAATCAAACTTATGATGAAAGTCAAAACTTCCAAAATGATGATTCCTTTAATGCGGAAGTCGACTTTATTCCTGAAAATAAACACAAAAGTAATTTATCTCCCGCCATTATGGTTGCTCTTGTTCTTTTTATAGTTTTGGCAGGCGGATATTACATATATACGTTTTTAGGAAATTCAATTTCATCTTCAACCGATATTGAAAATCTTCCTTCTAATGAGGAAACACAGCTTCAAGCGCAAAATGAAGCATATCTTGCAGAAACACAAAAACAAGCACAAGAATTGCAAAACGAACTCGGGGTTTCGGATGTAAAAAATCAAACACAAGAAGTCAAAGATTCCTCTAAGAAAAATGATAAAAATGCAGCAAAAACAAGCGATAAAAAAGTTGTAGTTCAAGTTTCTCCGACGGGAAGAAGAAATCCTTTCGTACCGTCTTCTTTGTTTAATGACAAAGGTTATGCGGCGCTTGATATTACCTTGCCAATGCCCCCAGAGGCTGACGCTGTTGACCCTCAGGCATCGGAAGCAAGAAAACTTTTTACAATCGGTGTTTCAGGCATTATGTATGACCCTTCAAAACCTTCTGCCATTTTAAGGTATGACGGCAAAGATTATTTTGTTCAAAAAGGTGACAAAATTGACAATTATGCAGTTTACCAGATTACAAAAGACTATGTTGCCATTAAAAATGCAACAAATACATACAAAGCTTATGTCGGAGAATCTTTTGATGTAAGCGCCGATATTCCCGTTTCAAATATGATTAATGTTTCGGACGGAACAAGACAATACGTGTCTACAGACAGTATAGAAATTAACAGAAAGTAATAATCAGGAGTTAACAATAAATGTTTACATTCACAAAGAAAAACTTGATAAACTCGGCAATGACCGTTGCACTCGCATTTTCTGTGGGTCAATGCGCTTGGGCAGGTTTAGACTTGGCTAACAATAAACTTGCATTAAGTGCCGACGGTATTTCCGTCGTTGGTAATGACTCGGGCGAAACCCGTTATTTGGAAGACGGCGAAGAATATATTATTGACGCCAACAGTCCGGAAGCCGTTAGTGTTCCTTATACAACAAGACTGACAGGCAACATTCAGGTTGTCGGCAATAAAGATAAAATTTCGGTTTCACTTCGAGATGCTGACGTAAAACAAGTCTTAAGAATGTTTGCAGACAAAGCAAAAATGAATATAATTTTCCACAACTCGGTATCCGGCACGGTTACGCTTGACCTTAAAGATGTTTCCGCCGATACGGCTTTAGAGTTTATTTTGGACGCTGCGGAACTTACATATGTAAGACAGGATAATAACTTAATAATTGCCACGAAAGACGCCGCAAAAGATTTAAGTTATGCAAGACAAAATTTCACGGTCATTCCTGTTAAATATGCAAATGCGCAATCAATAGCTAACTTTTTAAATAAAAGTATGTTTACAGGCAAATATCAGGGCGTTTCTTCCGTTCCTGTCGTTGCCGTAAATGCTTCCAAGAACGAACTTATGGTTTTTGGTACCGAAGAAGATGAAAAATTAATTTATAAATTATTGGAAAGATTAGACACCAAACCAATGATGAATGTCTTTCCCGTTAACCATGTTTCACCCGCAGAAATGGCGGCAACAATTTGTGATACAATCCTTTCCGATAAATCGGAAGGCGGCGCAAATAACGGGGTCAGCATAAATCAAGACTCAAGATCTTCAGGCTCTGATGATGAAATTGAACTCGGCGGCGGTTATACGGTTTGTGTAATCGGTGAAAATAACGGTTCAATTGAAAAAGCCGATGAAAACGGTTTAACCGGATATACCTCAAACCCGCTTGTTGTTGCATATTTCCCCGATATGGGAACAATTGCTTTATATGGCGGCTCAAGAGAACAGGTTAAAATGGTTGAAAGTTTCATAAAACTTCATGATAAAAAACAACCAATGGCATATATTGAGCTTTCTTTAATTCAATTATCAGAATCAGGTTCAAAGATATTCAACACCGAATGGAAAGCTTGGACTCCTTTTGGAACATTTAACTTTACAACCGATTCTGACGGCAATGCAATATTTGGTCAAGACCCGAACGGTCCATCCTTCTTAAAAGGTTCAAAGTATGATATTCTGGATGATACAACAGGTGAAGTTACAAGAACAATCACAAAATATCACGGTTGGGGACCGATTGTAATGTCGCTTAACTATTTGATTACAAACGGTAAAGCAAGAGTTCTTGCAAGCCCTAAGATAATGGTTACAAACGGCAAAAAATCAACAATTGATTTAACGTCAGATTACTTAAAATCGGTTAAACAAGAATTTTCGGCAATTGGTATTTCGGCCATACCGCAAACAACATATGAAATCGGTTCAGACCAAGGTATCAAGGTTGAAATCACACCATTTATCTCTCCTGACGGATATGTCGTAATGAAGTTAAATCCTCAATATTCGACAATTAAAACAAGTCTTCCGCAATATACATTGTTATCAAGAAGAAATATTGAACTTGAAAATGTCAGGGTTAAAGACGGCGAAACGCTTGTCCTTGCAGGTATGATTCAAGAACAAGAACAAAACAACGTTCAAAAAATACCTGTATTAGGTGACCTTCCCGTTGTCGGCCCATTCTTCAGAAGAACAAATTCAAGCACTGAAAAAGAAGAAACGGTTATTTTGATTACACCGCATATCGTATATTCAAAAGACCAAATAGAAAGTATCAAAGCTAACAATACCGACAGCCTGTAATTTAATTCAAATAATAATCGATGAACAATGAATTTTTATCAAAAATAATTAATAATACAAAACTGGAGCTTATTGGACAATTCGACAGGAATAAAATGATTGATTTTCGTTTTATTCCTGTCGCAATCCAAAAGAACTCCATAATTCTTGCCATCTCAAATGACGCCGATAAGTCTGTTGCTGTCGAATATGCAAGAGAAATTACGGCCGGTCTTAATGTTGAATTTATTTCGGTTTCAAGCTCTGATTTTGACCTTTTATTTTCTGAAGTTATGAAGAAATATTCGGAAAACGACTCTTTGATTGATGATAAAAACGAGGATGAAGAAATTCAGCCGGGGGATATTTCAAAAGTAAAATCTCCGGAAAAGAAAAGAATTGGTGAAATTCTTGTTGAAGAAAGACTTTTAACCGAAGATCAGGTTCAAGAGGCGCTTAAAAAATCTAAAGAAATCGGTTTTCCTTTAGGTTCAACTCTCGTTAAATTGGGTTATATCACGATTAAACAGCTTAAAGATGCGCTTTCGGCCCAAATGCACCTTGATTTTGCCTCGGAAGAACAGCTTTCAATGCTTCCCGATTCGGTATCCTGTCTTTCGGACGATTTTATTAAAACCCGCAAAGTAATTCCGCTTGCCTATAATTCAAAAAGTTTAACTATCGGTATGGTTAACCCCAAAGATAAAGATACGATTAACCAAATAATCGGCATGACGGGCTTAAAACCATTAATTTTCATGGTTACTTCTTTAGAATTTGAAAATTATCTTGATCAATATTATAAACGCCAGCTTAAATCAGACAAGAGTTCATTTTCGATTAAAAAACAAAAAACAGCTCTTGAAGCCCTGACTGAAGAGTTTTCAAATTCCGCAGACGCTTCGGGCGGTGAACAAACCCTCTGGCAAAAGGTTCAATCTGACATTGATGATATTTCATCAGACGCAGCAAAATATGCGAATATGATTGTTACTCAGGCAATTGATTCAAGGGCGTCAGATATTCATATTGAGCCAAGGCTTGACGGATACGTTACAAGATTTCGTATTGACGGTACTTTGGTTGAAGTCGTTAAAATTCCCGCTTATCTTGAATCTCAAATTGTTTCAAGGTATAAAGTTCTTGCAAAAATGAATATTGCTGAACACAGACGTCCTCAGGACGGTAATTTTACGATTAAATATAACAACCTGTCTTATGACTTCCGTATTAATACCCTTCCCGTAAACGGAAAAGAAAAAATTGTTATAAGAATTTTGGCTCCTTCAATGAAGGCTAAGGAAAGTTACACTGAAAACATTGAAGTTGCGGGCGCTTTTCCCGACGATATTGAAAAAATCAAATATCTTATATCTGCTCCAAACGGAATTGTTTTAATGTCCGGTCCGACAGGTTCAGGTAAAACGACTACTCTTTACGCTCTTTTAAAGACCTTGAATTCTCAGGATGTTAACATTACAACAATTGAAGACCCTATTGAAATCAGGCTTGACGGGGTCAATCAATCTGCAGTAAACCCCAAGGCGGGAATTACTTTTGCAAGTTGTATGAGAGCTATTTTAAGACAAGACCCCGATATTATACTTGTCGGTGAAATTCGTGACTATGAAACTCTTGAAACCGCAATTTCAGCTTCATTGACAGGTCACTTCGTATTGTCTACAATTCACACAAACTCAACTGCCGCTACAATTACAAGGCTTATGGAAATGGGCGCAAAAGATTATCTTGTTTCTTCAACCTTAAACGGCGTTCTTGCGCAAAGACTTGTTAAAAGGCTTTGCCCGCATTGCAAAGAGCCCTATCACCCTTCTGAAGAAGAGGCAAGAAAAATTGCGATTGATCCCGAAAAAATAAAGAAAATTACCGAGTCTGTTGTATATAGGCCCGTAGGTTGTTCTCAGTGCGGCGGAACAGGTTTTATGGGCAGACTTGCTATTTTAGAAATTTTAGTTGTTACAAAAGAAATCAAAAAGTTAATTGCGGCGCATGCTCACGATATTGAAATTGAAGAACATGCCACAAAAGCCGGAATGAGAACTTTAAGAGACTCTTGCATAAAGCATATTTTGGAAGGAAACACTTCTATAAGCGAATTTGTAAGAGTTCTTGGATTGGTGGGTGAATAATGCCAAGTTTTAATTATGTTGCGATGAAAAGCAACAGAAGCCAGATAAAAGGAAGAGTTGAAGCCCTTAATATACAAGCAGCAAGGGCGCAGATAAGAAAAATGGGCTATGTTCCGATTAAGATTGCCGAAGATTCAGATTTTGCGGCAAGAGAGAAACGTGCCACAGCAAAGAAAAACGAGCTTCCTGAAATTTCTTTAAAACATAAAATCGAATTTACTTCAACCTTGCAAATTTTAACCGCAACAGGTATTCCGATTATTGAAACCCTTGCATTTATGGAAGAAAATGCGGAAAACAAAAAAATTAAAAAGGTTTGTTCGGTTTTAAAAAACCAGATTGTAAACGGTTCCACACTTGCCGAAACAATGGAAAAAAACAGACGTGCATTCGGCAGAGTTTATGTTGGTTTAACAAGAGCCGGAGAAGATTCCGGAGAACTTGACGTAACTTTGGAACGTATGTTAGATTTGCTTAAAAAACAGGCAAACGTTAAATCTAAGGTTATTGGCGCACTCGTTTATCCTGTGTTTGTCATTATCCTTGCAATTTGCGTTGTAATCGTCATGTTGGCGTTTGTATTTCCGGCTTTTGAATCTATGTTCGAGTCTTTGGGCGGCACACTTCCTATCGTTACAAAAATGTGTATTAACGCAGGACACTTTATTTGTGATTACTGGTGGGTTTTAATTCTCGCAATTATATTATCAATTTCAGGCATAATATTTATCTTTAAAAACGAGGTAACAAAAAGAATTGTGGACAGAATTGCCCTAAAGATATTTCTTTTAAACGACCTTTTAAGATATGCAAACTATTCAAACTTTATGGCGGTCTTACAGGTTGCATACGATGCGGGTATTCCTGTTGTAAACTGTTTATACCTTGCAAATCTTACTTTGGATAACATTATTTTAAGAGAAACGATTTCTGCGGCGGCAATAAGAGTTCAACAAGGTACAAACCTTTCAACCGCTCTTAAAGCAACGGGTGAAATTCCGAATATGATGCTTTTCATGATTGCAACCGGTGAACAGTCCGGACGTTTGGGCGATATGTTATTTAATTGTACAACTTATATTGATAAGAAACTGGATGATATCATTGATACATTCACAAAATTGGTTGAACCTTTTATGTTGGTTGTAATCGGCGGTATAGTTCTGTTTCTTGCTCTTGCTTTGTATATGCCTCTGTTTGGTGCATACGCTCAAATGTAAGGAGAAAAAATGGATAAAATTACATATCAAACATCAGGTGTTTGTTCAAGCATGATTGATGTTGAAATTGAAAACAACATAATTAAAAAAATAAATTTTACAGGCGGCTGTAACGGAAATTTAAACGGCATTGCTTCTTTGTGTGTCGGAATGGACGTTAATGACGTTATAAAAAAACTTAAAGGAATAGACTGTAATCACAAGGGCACAAGCTGTCCTGATCAGCTTGCCAATTGTCTTTTGGAATATTTAAAAAAACAAAATGCCGTTAAAATTAAATAGCTTCAAAATATTGCCCGACAGTATATTTAAAAAAATGACCAAAATTATTAAAATCATAAAAAAGGAGAAGAAAAATGTTTATGATTTTAAGATGGATTTTATTTACCCTTGCAGTTATGCTTGTTGCCTATATTATTCCGGGCATTACCGTAGAGGGCTTTATGGCGGCATTTATATTGTCTGTGGTAATTGGCTTAATTAATGTTTTTTTAAGACCGCTTTTAACTTTTATTACCTTGCCGATTAATTTTTTAACTTTGGGTCTTTTCGGGCTTATTTTAAACGCCCTTTTGTTAATGCTTGCGGGATATATCGCCCCCGGAGTTACAATTGAAGGTTTCTGGCCGGCGCTTTGGGGCTCTTTATTACTCGGTATTTTAGGCGGCGGAATTTCTCTTATCGGGGATAAAAGAAACAATAACATTTGACAAAAAACAGCCCGCATATTGTATAATTAAATTATGGATATTAAATCAGATACAGATGTAATAGTTGTTGGCGCAGGTCCTTCGGGAATTGCTTGCGCCATAACAATTGCAAAAAAAGGAAATAAAGTTCTTGTAATTGAAAAAGCTTCTGATTTTGGCGTAAAGAATATGTTTGGCGGGGCTGTTTATCTTGAGTCATTAAAAGAACTTTTTCCTGACGATTATCAAAACCTTCCCTACGAAAGGTTTTTAAAAAGCCACAACTACGTTATTTTAAATGATGAAAACTCTGTTTGTGTTTCATATAATTCAAAAAACTCTGACAGCGCAACAATAACAAGATATTCTTTTGATACTTATCTTGCACAAAAAGCAATGGATCTGGGCGTATATTTTATTCAAAATACGACAGTTGAAGATTTAATATTAAAAGATGGGAATGTTGTCGGGGTTAAAACCGAAAACGAAGAAATTTATTCAAAAATTGTGGTTTTAGCCGAAGGGTTTAACTCTATTCTTTCGGAAAAAACCGGATTAAAGAAAAAAACCGAGCCAAAAGACGCCATTTTGGGAGTTAAAGAAACAATCAGGCTTTCTTGTGAATTAATCAATGAAAGATTTCAACTTCAAGATAATGAAGGCAAAATGTTTCAGTTTTTCGGCGGTCTTGCAAAAGAAAATGAAGACATTCCGTTTGCCTTAGGGTTTATGTATACCTTTAAAAATGCGGTTACAATCGGGGTTGGGGTTTCAATGAAATCTTTACAAGATTGTAAAGTTAAGCCTTATGAATATTTAGAAAGGCTTAAAGAAAAACCGTTTGTAAAAAATCTTTTGTCAGACGGAGAAGTTATTGAATATTCCGCTCATTCAATTCCCGAAGGCGGATATAACGAGCTTCCGAAACTTTATTCAAACGGAGTTTTATTAACGGGGGACGCAGCCAATCTGGTTGATTCCGTTCATTTTGAAGGAACAAACCTTGGAATAAAAAGCGGAATAATTGCGGGCGAAGTTTGCAATATGGCAATTATAAAGAATGATTATTCAAAAAAGACTTTAAAAGAATACAAAAAAGCTTTATATAAAACTTTTGTCATAAAAGATTTAAAAACGTATAAAGATGTTATTCAGACCCTCTTTAAAAGAAAGAGCTCAATTTTTTCATTTTATCCGAAACAAATTGATGAATTTTTCAAGCTGTGGACAAGCGCTTCAAATAAGGGTAAAAAACAAGGCTATAAAACCTTTTTGAAGGAATTTTTCTTTAAAAGAAGCCTTATAGAATTAATTAAGGATGTTATAAGTTTTGTTAAATGTTTAATAGGAGCTATAGTTTAGTTATAATGGGCGATATAGACGATAAAAAACAATCAGTTGAAGATAAACTTGCCACCTTAAAGTTTATTTGCGATAATGAAACTCATATAGCCTTAATAAAGGATAAATGCAGAGTTTGCAAAGATAAAAACTGTATTTATTTTTGTCCCGCCGGTGTGTATGCGCTTGAAACAAATTCCGACATTCCTGATGTACACTATGAAAATTGCTTAGAGTGCGGCACATGCAGAATTAGTTGTCCTATGGAAGCTATAGAGTGGAAATCTCCCAAAGGCGGCAAGGGCGTCAGGTATAGATTTGGATAAAAGAGGTTAAAAATGAAAGAGTATTATTCCAGATGGTATGATAAAGACCCTGTGCTTTCAATGTCTATGCGTACTCTTGCCAATTCTGAAGATGCCAAACAAATTCAAGTCGCACTTAACCTGATTAAAGTTATTATTGAACATAATATTCAATCGCACGAATTTAAAAACGTTGAAGACATTATGAGTGCCGTAGAAGACGGGGTTATTCAAAAGGGTGTTAACCGTTGGTATGACCTTGAAAAAACGGTCAGAACGGCAATTCAAATGTTGGAAAAATGTACACCCGAAACAAGACAAAAGGTTGCAATCGACATGGCTCAGCTTGTAATAGAAAATATTGTAATGGATCAGGACCAAGATGATGATGACGATTTTAGCCAGGTTAATGTTATAGATTTATCAGGTGAAACAACTACTCTGGATCTTGACCAGTAAATGAGTGATATACAAAGGTTTGAACAGTTAAAAAAAAATATAGAATTTGACCCCGCAAATTTTCAAGCAAGACGTGAATTTGCTATGTTGTGTTCCGATATGGGGTTTAATGAAGTTGCAATAAAACATTTTTCATTTTTGTCAGAAATTTTTAAAGAAGACTCCAATCTTTACTTTAATATAGGCATTTGTTTTGAAAAGTTAAAAGAATTTGAAATTGCACTTGAATATTATAAAAAAGCTGTCGAAATTAACCCCGAAGATTGTGATTTTATTTATAATTACGCTCTTTGTCTTGAAAGTTTGAATAAAAATGACGAAGCAATACATCAGCTTAAAAGAGTTATCTGTATGGAAAAAAATGACTCAAATTCCTTTTTTGTTTTGGGTTGTTTATATTCAAAAAAAAATGAAATTGAAAATGCCATAAAGTGTTTTAAAAAAACTATTTCTCTTAATAAAAATGACTATTACGCTCATTTTCACCTTGCAAATATGTATCACAAACAAGGACTTTTGGATGAGGCAATTGAAGAATACAGAAAAACTCTTGAGCTTTCTCCCGATTATTCTTGGGCATATTTTAATTTGGGTCAAATTTATTATTCGCAAAACGAAAACGACAAAGCTATGTTGATGTTAAATATGACAATTGAAAAAAATAAAAAAGATAAAGAAGCTCATAAGCTCTTGTGTCAGCTTTACTATAAACTCGGCGATATGACCGCATATTCGGATACGCTGGATGAAATGAAAGATAACACCGGACTCAGCGGTGATTATTATTATCTTTTGGCGGTTTTAAAAAAAGAAGAAGGAAACAAGGAAGAATATATTTCAAGTTTAAAACATGCGCTTGAACTAAAAGACACCCTTACATTTGATAAAAAAGCGATTATGGGAGAGATTAAAAATGCAGGGTAAAATTCAACTTTATGAAGGTGTTGATAACAGAAAGCTATATCTTGCTTTTTCACATATTTTAATTAATAACCCGCTTTTTAAAGCAAAAATTTTGGAGTTTTTCAATTTTGATATAAAAAGAGTTTTTGCGACTGATAAAAATGACCTGAATGAATTTGCGCAAGTTTATCCGAATATTCCGCTTCCAAGAAATTTTTTGACCGAAATTGCGGGTTTAGACCCCGACAAAATTTATGAAGAAATTACAAATAAAGAAATAAAATTCATTACAACGGAAGATAAGGAATATCCAAAAAGCCTTAAAGAAATCGAAGATTTTCCCGTTGTTCTTTTTTATAAAGGAAACTTGGAAGGGATAAACTTTGAAAGACTCTTAGCCGTTGTCGGCTCAAGAAGCGCAACAGAGTCTGCAAAGCAAAATGTAAGAAAAATTATTTCGGGGTTTAAAAATACTGATGTCGGAATTGTTTCGGGGCTTGCAACAGGAATTGACACGACTTCACACCTTGCGGCAATAGAAAACAATCTGAAAACAATAGCAGTTATTGGCTCAGGGCTTGATTATATTTACCCCAAACAAAATTTTAAACTTTATCAATCAATTGAAAATAACAACGGAGTTATATTTTCTGAATATCCGAATTCATATGCGCCATTGCCCTTTAATTTTCCTCAAAGAAACAGAATTATAACCGCACTTTCAAAAGGGGTTGTAATAGCGGAAGCCAAAATGAAATCGGGCGCAATGATATCCGCAAGATTTGCGCTTGAACAAGGAAAGGAATTGATGTGTATTCCGGGGCTTATTACAAACCCGAATTGTGAGGGAATTTATCATCTGATTAAAAATGGTGCAGGCGTTGTTACAAACACTGACGACATTTTAAACCTCTTGAATTGGAAAATCGAGCTTGAAGAAAAGCCAAAGTTGAAACTTTTTGGAATTGAAAAACAGATTTACGATTGTATTTCGTGTGGAGAAATTTCATTTGAGGGGTTGAAACAAAAGCTTGATGTTGGTATAAATGAACTTATGGTAAAATTAACAGAGATGGAACTTTCAGGATTAATTATCCAAAAAAACGGAATTTACTACATACTGGGAAATTAAAATGACAAAAACAAACGCAAATTCGGGTAAAACCCTTGTTATAGTTGAGTCTCCCGCAAAATCGAAAACAATAAAAAAGATTTTGGGGAATGATTATATAATCGAAGCAAGCTACGGGCATATAAGAGATCTTCCCCCAAAAGGGCTTGGTTTTGATATTGAAAATGATTTTAAACCCACGTTTGCAATTATCCCCGAAAAACAAAAAGTAGTCGACACTTTAAATAAAATTGCAAAAACGGCGGAAAAAGTCTATCTTGCGTCCGACCCTGACCGTGAAGGTGAGGCGATTGCATGGCATGTAAAAGAGGTTTTAAAAGTTCCCGAGGATAAAATTTTTAGAATTGAATTTAATGAAATTACCCCTCATGCCATTAAAAATGCGGTTCAAAACTTTAGACAAATTGATATGTTAAAGGTTAGCGCCCAACAAACAAGACAAATTCTTGACAGACTTGTCGGGTTTAAAATAAGCCCCATTTTGTGGGATAAACTGAGAAATTATCATCTGTCGGCGGGGCGTGTTCAATCAGTTGCCTTAAGAATGATTGTTGAGAGAGAAGAAGAAATTGAAGCGTTTGTCCCCGTTGAATATTGGAGTATAGACGCCCTTTTGTCTAAAGATAAATATGACTTTCAGGCGGAACTTGTTAAATATAAAGACAAAAAGATTGAAATTAAAAACAAAGAAGAAGCCGATAAAATCTTAAAAGACTTAAAAGAAGCGGAATATAAAGTTTCAAAAATTACCCCGAGAGATACAAAAAGAAACCCGCAAGCACCGTTTATAACTTCCACTCTCCAAAGAGAGGCAAGTTCCAAACTCGGCTATGGCGTTTCAAAAACTATGCAAATTGCACAAAAGTTATACGAAGGAATTGAACTCGGGGAAGAAGGCGCCGTCGGTCTTATTACTTATATGAGAACGGACTCTGTCAGGGTGTCGGATGATGCGGTGGCAGCGGCAAAAGATTTTATTTTATATAACTTTGGCAGCGAATATTATCCAAAAACGCCAAACGATTACAACAAAGGCAAAAAGAAAAATGTTCAAGACGCCCATGAAGCAATTCGCCCTTCATATATAACAAGAACGCCCGAATCTATAAAGAAATATCTTACAAGCGAACAGTATAAGCTTTATAAGCTTATCTGGACAAGGTTTATGGCTTCTCAAATGGAGTCTGCAAAAATCAAAAACATGGGCGTTGAAATTTCGGCGCTTGATTATACCTTCAGGGCAAGTTCTTCAAAAGTTGAATTTGACGGCTTTTTAAAAGTTTATGAAGAAAACAGCGAGGAAGCAATTCAAAAAATTCCTTCCTTAAAAGAAGGCGAAACGCTTGATTTTAAGAAACTTATATCGGAACAACACTTTACTCAACCTCCGCCGAGGTTTTCTGAAGCTTCTCTTGTTAAACAGCTTGAAGAATACGGAATCGGCAGACCTTCCACTTATGCTCCGATTATTACTAAAATTCAACAGAGAGGTTATGTTGAAAAGGTTGATAAGGCGCTTAAGCCGACCCTTCTCGGAAGAACCGTTTCAAAACAGCTTTGCGAACATTTTAAAGACATAATGAATTACGAATTTACTGCGGGCATGGAGCTAAAACTCGATGAAATTGCGGAAAATAAGGCAAATTCCATTAAAGTTTTAAAAGATTTCTATTCTCCGTTTGAAAAAACGGTTGAACAGGCAAAAGCCAATATGGGCAAAGTTGTTATAGAATCAGACAAAATTTGTCCGAATTGCGGCAAGAAAATGGTTGTCAAAACATCAAGGTTCGGCAAACAGTTTCTCGGCTGTTCGGGATATCCCGAGTGTAAAACCATGATGAGTTTGGATGGCGATATTCCAAAACCGCCCGCACAAGACGAGGAAACCGATTATAAATGTGAAAAATGCGGCGGCAAAACAGTTATAAAAACCGGACCTTACGGAAAATATTATCAGTGTTTGGACGAAAAATGCAAAACAAGAAAATCAATAGTCGTGT
This sequence comes from Candidatus Gastranaerophilales bacterium, assembly GCA_947630045.1. Classification (GTDB taxonomy): domain Bacteria; phylum Cyanobacteriota; class Vampirovibrionia; order Gastranaerophilales; family Gastranaerophilaceae; genus Galligastranaerophilus_A. The sequence continues at coordinate 10,295 of CANRGC010000009.1, read as the reverse complement.
CGTCAGGAGTTAAATGTCCGAAATGTCAGAAAGAAAACAGGGACGGCGAACTCATTCAACGTCGCTCAAGATACGGCAAAACTTTCTATGGCTGTTCCAAATATCCCGATTGTGATTATGCCGTTTGGAACGAACCCACGGGCGAAAAATGTCCCGAATGCGGCGAGCTTTTGGTGAAGAAATTCTTAAAAACAGGAAATAAAATTGCTTGTTCAAGCAAAACCTGTAAATTTTCCAAACCCATGGGGGATGAAGAATAATGTATAAACTTGCATTAATCGGACATCCGCTTTCCCATTCTTTAAGCAAAGTCATTCAGGAAGCTGCGCTTAAAGATGTCGGATTGGAAGGCAGCTATGACGTATTAGACACGGAAAGCGAAGATTTAATTCCGAGATTAAAATTTTTAAAAACTCAAGGGTATAAAGGTTTTAACGTCACAATTCCTCACAAAGTCCCCGTTGCACTTTTTTTATCTGACGTTGACGAAGTTGCAAACCGTGTCGGGTCTGTGAATACGGTTGTAATTAACGATGATAAGAGCCTAAAAGGCTATAATACAGACGTTTACGGCTTTATGAAACCGATTGAAGATGTTAATCTGGAAGGCAAAAAGGGTGTGGTTCTCGGCACAGGCGGTGCTTCAAGGGCGGTTATTTGCGGACTTTCGATGAAGGGGGTTAAAAAAATAGACATTTTTTCAAGAAACGTAATAGACTCTAATGAAAATGTAAACCTTATGAGAGAAAAGTTTCCCGAGGTTGAAATTAAGCTTTTGCAATATGAAATAATGTCTGATTTGAAAGATGCCGCAATTATTGTAAATACGACGCCTCTCGGGATGAAAAATTTCAGACAGGGTGTCTCCCCCCTGTCGGATGAGATTGTTAAAAATTTGCCGGATGAAACAATTATATACGATATAGTTTATAATCCTATTAAAACGGAACTCATTCAAAAAGCAATTAAATATAAAAAACAATACAGATGCGGGCTTGATATGTTGATTTATCAAGGGGCAAGAGCGTTTGAAATTTGGACCGGCGAAAAACCAAACGCTGACAAAATGAAAATCGCAGCACTTGAAGAATTGATTTAAAATGAAAAAACTTATAATAATTTTTATATTATTGGCGCTTGGTTTGCCGGTTTATTCAAATGACAATTTTTATGATATGTCAATTGAGGAATATTCAAAATATTTTGAAGCGGGCTATGATTTTGATGACGAAGAAAAAAGCGATTCTGAGGAATTTGTTCCGAAAGAAAAAGAAAAAATTGATTTAGAGGGAAAAGATGTCATTAAACTCAATAACACCCCGATTGAGCTAAAAATTAACCAAAACTTGAATATTGAGCCTTATGAAGAAACGTTTATTCAAAAAAACGGAAAAAATGAAATGTTTAAAACGGAAAGGCTAACCCTTTTTTCCGACACTTCAGAAGAATTGAGCAATTATATGACAAAAAACCTGAAAACAAGTGTTAATGCTCATTATAGGCTAAATGACACTTTTGATTTAAAGGCGGGGCATGAGATATGGTATGTAAACCCTAACGCTTCTTTGGGGGCAAAAAAGGTTTATATAAACCCGAGATTAAACCTTTCCGACAGTTTTTATCTTGATTTTTTGGAAAGCTATAACGAGAAAAATAAAAACGTTGAACAGGAATTCGGGGTTAATTATATGCCGAAACTGTTTAATAATAACGCTTCTTTCGGTGTGAAAGCGGGTTCCACCACAAATCAGGGTCAGCTTCAATCAAAAAAAGTTAAGTTTTCAACAGATTTGTATATTTTCTAAAATCAGACACAAAAACGCCCGCCCATATTAAAGATAAGGCGGGCATTTCAATTATTTAACAAGAAGTTTTCTTGTCTGTTCTTTCTTTTCTGTTATTTTTGGTGCACAAATCGTTAAAACGCCTTGTTCAAGTTTTGCTTCGGTTTTATCAATATCAATTTCTTCCGGAAGCTGAATATATCTTGAAAATTCGCCGTATGCAAATTCGGAATGTTTATAGTTTTTGTCTTCTTCTTTTGTTTCATCAACTTTTTTAGCTTTAATTTTCAAATAATCTTTTTCAATATCAATGTCTAAATCTTCTTTTTTAATACCGGGAAGCTCGGCTCTAATTTCAAAATCTTTGCCTTTGTCAGCAACTTCTATTGGCATTGAAAGTTTTTCCGTATCTTTAAAATACATATTTTGCGGAAAATACGTATCAAAATGTCTGTTTAACAAAGAGCTGATATCGTCATTTAAGGTTCTGATGAAATTATCAGGCGTTTCTCTAACTAAAAATTTCATAACTTGCTCCTTTCAAATTTGTTATTACTTCCAACACTTACGTTATAACTCTCTTTTAAAAAGCCGCCCTTTTTTTTAATTTTTTTTTAATAATTTCATTAATCGTTTTGAAAATTGAAACCTGTGCAACAAGAGATTTTAAAAATTCTGAACAATATCCGATAATTGGGCATTATCTTCTCTATTTAAGACATTTACAGGTATAATATAAATTTTAGTTCCGTCAAAATATGTCCATTCTTTAACCTGATTAAATTTTGATGTTTTCGGATATAACAGTGCAATAGAAACATTTTCCGATTCTTTTGAACGTATAATTGAAGCGTAATTGTGGAGTTGATATAAGTCTGTCTGGTCTATTCCTAATTTTTCATCATTTACATCCAATTCTTTCCATTTTGCGTCAAGAATTAATGTTTTATTTCCTTTTGAAATAACAAAATCCATTTGTGTATTAAATAATTCTTTCTCGCCCGTAAAGATAAGATTATATCGGCTATATTGTACACGATAATTAACATTACTTTGTTTAAACAGGTTTTCAATATAATCTTCAAACATTTTATTTAACGGGAACAATAGCGCAGGGAGTGCAGTTTTGCCTCTGTGTGGCATAAAATTGTCATGTCTTAAAAAGAACTCGGCATACCGCAATGGTCTTGAATAGTATCTGTGCAGCCTGTTTATTTGTTTTTCTTGCAAATCTTTATCAAGATTTATACACAAAGAAACATCGTCAAGTTCAATTAAAAGCCGCCTTAATGCTTTTTTATTTTCTTCCGCTTTTGTTTGTTTTATCAAATATAAACAAGCAGATTTTAAAATTCTGTTTTCGGGAATATCTAAACTAAATTCGCTATATTCAACAAAAAACTTGTTGCGAGATGTAATATTGTGCTTAATATGTTCTGAAAATTTCAATTTACCTTTGTAATTATTTAGATTTTCAAATTTTCTAATGTAAGATTTTTTAATTCCCTTTTTTAATAATTTCAAAATATCCTTACAAAAAACAGATATAAAAATTTCAATTATATGGTTATCTTTTCTTGTGTCGATATTGGTGGTTTGATTATGTTTATATTCTTTAGTTAAATTGTGGGAAGCTAATACAAGGTTTTCAAATATTTTTCGACTGTCATCCTGATTTGTATTTTTATCAATTTTAGGCAATATCTCAAGATATGTACCGTCTTGAAGCTGTATAATGCCTGTATATTTATCAAATTTTATACATTCTTCTTTATAAATATAATCAAAGCCGCAATCTTTATTTAAAAAAGAACAATAATTGCGAAGTTCGTCAAAATGTGCGGTATTACAAAAATTGATACAACAAGAATAATCATCATCGCAGGACGTGCAATTTTCACACTTCCCGTTGCATTTATAGAGCTTATTATGTTCGTATGCAACTATAACATTATTTTTTATTGTCATTTTGAGCCTTAGTTAAGATAGTAATAAAATCGAATTCATTCAACTCTGTTTTGCTGCAATTCAAAACTTCGGCAACAACTTCAGTTTCGTTATAAAAATATTCGTTTAATAAGGGCAGTATTTTGTTTTTATAAGCTCTTTCCAGTTGTTCTTTTGTATTTACATTAATTAAATATGAATGTCCGATTTGATGATCTCTGTCATATTTGTCTGTAATGCGCTCATTTATTCTTGTTAATAAAGTTTGCAAGTTAATACCTTCGACAACTTTGCCTTTAAGCAATTCAGGTCTTGGCATAATTTCTTCAAAATCGAAACGGCGTCTTAAGGCTGTATCCAGAAGTGCAATAGAACGGTCAGCCGTGTTCATTGTTCCTATAATGTATAAATTGTTTGGAACGCCAAAAGTTTCTTTTGAATAAGGCAGAGTAATTTTCATTTGGTATTTATTACCAATACGCTTATCTTCCTCAATTAAAGTAATCAATTCACCAAATATTTTTGAAACATCTCCACGGTTGATTTCATCAATTATTAAAATATGAGGTTTCTTTGAATTTTCAATACATTGAGATGATAAATCATTAATACATTTTTCATAAACTTCATCAAAATTATCGGTAGCTTTTTTAACGGAATTATGACATATATTTTTAAATATTCCGCTTTCGAGTTTATACCCTAAATTATCGGCATTTAAGTCAGGTTTTATTCCTTCAACAAATTCTTCATAAGAATATGATTGGTGGAATGTTACAAACTCAATTTGTCCTTTTTGTTTTAACTCATCAAATCTTGTTTTTAGCTCAGAATATTTTTCATCTGAAACATCTTTATATTTGGTGTTATCAATAATACTCATCGCTTTAAGAACGGTATTATACGTTTTCCCTGTCCCCGGAGGTCCATATAAAATTTGATTTAGCGGAAAACTTATATTATTAATCTCATCCTTATTAAAACATTCATTTGTTTTATGATTATCAGCCAAAAATTTCCCGTAATGTTTTAATGGTGTTGAAACCCAACCGCCTGAAGCTTGCCCCGTTTTATTGATAATGTCAAAGTTCGGGTCACTTTTTATTGTTTTTACAAAATAATCGAACCCTGCTTTTGTTTGATAAGAGTATATATTATGATTTAAGGACTTAACTTTTTCATTATTTGAAAGAGTTATAATCTCTTTTAGTTTAGACAAAATATCTTCCGTATATGATGTAAGGGTTGATTGACTAATGTTTCGATTATTTTTTAACCAATCCTTAAATAAACGTTTTTGTTCTTCAGTATTTATATCTGTCATAAAATACTCCTTTTTTTAAAGAATAGCATTAAATACAAGTTTAAACATAATTAGTATAATTACTTAATAATGTTTGAATTAATTTGGCGCTTTATCCATTCCATAATTATAGAAACTAGATATTCCTGTTCGGCTTTGGTTAATTCTCTTCCTTTTGGGAATTTGTGCCATTTTTCAATGCAACCTCTGCAACAGGTTGCGGTTGCATGTTGAGCGATAAAAACAGGATGACCTTTCATTGGGGTTTGTTTGCCGTCATTTGTTGGTTCTGCGGGGGCAACTCTATTCCGAATAAAATCACAGGCATGAGAATATATTTTATCAAGACCTTTTTCTTTGATATATTCAAACTCTTTGGGGCGGAGCTTAAATTTGCTTCTGAAATTTGATTTTAAAAGCCTGTCTAAAATATCCATAATGCCTTTCTTGCGGTTTATTTATTGATAATAACCATTATAACAAACCCTTTACATTTATGGTTATTTATTTTAGGTTTAACTTACCATAAAAGCTATACAATACTGATTTCTTTAAAAACTTTTAAAATTTTAAGATATGCTGAAATTTCCTTTTCGGAAGAAGAACGAATAAGCTCTAAAAGTTGGGCCAAATTTGAATTTTCAACCTTTGGAGAGTAAATGCCAAAATCGTTTATATCTATTTCCAATACAGATATAATATTTAAAAAATTTTCTATTCCGGGAAGATACTTTCCGGCCTCAATTCTTCCCATATGCTTGTCTGAGATGTTAATTTTTTCTGCCAATTGTGCCTGAGAAAGACGTTTTCTTTTTCTGTATTCTTTTATTTTTTGTCCGATTAGTTTTTTATCAATAGACATACTCATACCCCAATAATAAAAATAGGACATATTTATTTACTTTTAAACTTTGATAATGTAGAATAAATATAAAAAAGTGATGTAAATATTTATTATTTTGTTGGCTAAGGCTTTTAAATTCACTTTATGTTTAGCCAAAAATGATACAGAGGCAAAAATTGGACATCAAAAAATTTTTTAAAGAAAAATTTTCAATAAAAAATAGTGAAGATAATTCACGCAGAATTTTTTGTCTGTTTGGAATTAAATTTAAAATAAAAAAAGCTGAATATTATAATTTAAATCAAGAAGTGCCAAAAAATTCGGTTTTGGTTGTTTCTCATGTGCTTAATTATTCAGGTGCGCCCATTGTTTTGTTGCCTTTGATTGAATTTTTACAAAAGAAAGGAAAAAATGTTACGGTTCTTTCAATGCAAGGCGGCGAGCTTTGTGAATATTTAAAACAGAAGAATGTAAAAGTTTTATTAATTAATATTTTTAAGCAACAAAAAGAATTTATAAATTTTGCCCGCAAGTTTGATTTTGTTATTTGCAACACTATGACAACCTCGCCATTTGTGTTTTTATTAAACAAATTTAAAATAAAACATTTATGGTGGCTTCATGAGAGCATACATGTAGAAGAAAACATAAAAAAGATTTCTAAAATAAACGGAATTGATAAACCTTTGGACGTATTAAGAGAGGAAGACGAGGTTTATTCGGTAAGCCAATATGCCGCAGAAAGTTTTATTAAAAAATATGCAAAAAATGTAAACATATTGCCATACGGCATTTGGGACAATAAAGATATATACAAGAGTGAAGATACGGAAAAATTTGTTATAACCTCAATTAGTACCAATATTGACAAAAGAAAAGCCCAAGACGTGTTGATTAATGCGCTGAAGTTGCTTCCCGAAGAGTATAAAGATAAAATTCAGGTTGATATAATCGGAATGTTTGAAGATGAATTTGCCAAAAATTTATACAATGCGGCAGCGACTTTGCCTTTCGTAAACTTTAAAGGGAAAGTTTATTTTAAGGATAAAAGTGAGTTGTATAAAAATACAAATCTTTTTGTCTGCCCTTCAAGAGATGACCCGTTTCCCGTTGTTGTGTCTGAAGCAATGTCTTTTTCAATTCCATGTATTGTTTCGGATAAAGTCGGTCAAGCCTTTTTAATTAAAGACGGATATAACGGCTTTGTTATTAAAAATGAGGATATTGAAGGGCTAAAAAATAAAATTATCTGGTGTGTGGACAATAAAGAAAAGCTAATTGAAATCGGGAAAAATTCCAGAACTATATATGAAAACCACGCTTCGATAGAAACATTTGAGAAAAATCTGGAAAATATTTTGCGCAATAAGGGAATATTATAAAAAACCGAGTCATACAAGCGAAGGTATGCCGACTCGTCGGCTGAACCTTTTCGTTCGGAAAAAATATAATGTGCACAAAAATATTTGTTGTCAAAAATTGAGCATTTTTGAGTACAAATAAATTTGTAACCATTCCAATGTGCGCAAAAATGTTTGTTGTCAAAAATATAAATAAATTGATTGAAAACAAATTTGTAATCAGTTTATCTAAAATATTGACAGCAAATTCATTTTGTTATAATATTCATAAAGGAGAATATAATGACAAATAAACCTTTTAAACATCAAAAAATAGCGACGTTAGAACTTGATTTGGTTAAAATTTTGCCGTTAATAGGACAAGCTCACGCAAGTCTTTCTAATTATAATGGTGCCTTAAACCATTTAATAAACCCCAGATTACTATTAGCGCCAATGACTGCAAAAGAATCTGCTATGTCTTCCCGAATAGAAGGTACACAGGCAACATTAACGGAAGTTTTACAACATGAAGCGGGAGAGTGTTTTTCAGGTTATAAATATAATGATATTCAAGAAATTTTAAATTATAAAATGGCAATGTCTTATGCAATAGAACTCTTACAGGAAAAACCGTTTATACATTTGAATATGATAAGAGAGATTCATAAAGTGTTGTTAAGTGATGTCAGAGGTGAAAGCAAAGCAAGAGGAGAGTTTAGAAAAATACAAAACTGGATAGGTCCCAAAAACTCAACAATAGAAACAGCTTCTTTTATTCCTCCGGCACCTAATGAAATTATGGAATATTTAGACGAATGGGAAAAATTTGTTAATTCTGATTATTCCGATATATTAGTTCAACTTGCAATAGTGCATGCTCAATTTGAGATAATTCACCCATTTTTAGACGGAAATGGTCGTTTAGGAAGAATCTTAATACCTATATTTTTATATTCAAAGAATTATTTAACAGAACCGATTTTTTATCTGAGTGAATACTTAGAAAAAAACAGAGAAGAATATTATGACAGATTGAGAGACATTACAAAAAATAATAATTGGCAAGATTGGGTTGAATTTTTCCTAAAGGCAATAGTTGCGCAAGCAAATCAAAACAGAATAAAAATAAAAGAAGTTTTGGAGCTTCACAATAAACAAAAAAATATTATACAGGAAATTACAAAATCTCAATATATAACAGGCATATTGGATGCAATATTTGCAATGCCTATATTTACCGTTGCTTCCTTTTGTAAATATTCAAATATTGCAAACAGAAATACAGCAAATGCAATATTACAAAAGTTGCTTGATAAACAAATTATTGAACAAATCAGAACGGGAAGCGGAAACAGAGGCAATATGTATAAATTTTCCGAATTAATTGATTTAATAGACGGTGATGAATAATAGTGCACAAATTATCAGAAGAAGCCTTTGAGTATGATTGAAAAAATAGATTTTGGACCTTTCTGTATGGAAAAAATTTATGTTCAAGACCGCTTGATAACAAAAAAGATAGGACTTTTTCCTATCTTTTTTGTTATCATAAAACTCCCGACTTTGGAACTTTATAATAATATTATAGACACAATAATAGAAGCAACACAAGTCTATTATAATATGCGTTTAGCTTTAGGTTTAGAGTGTGGCTAATATTTATTTTTAATTTTTTTAAACTATAAAACTTGGAAAAAAGTTAATTCCATGTAACAAAATAAGGCTAGACACTTCACAAATATTTATTTGTAGTATATAATAATAGTGTACAACCTCAGATGACTTCCATTAAGTTGAGTTACTGAGGTTTTTGCTTTATTGAAACTTCTTTAAAGTCGCAAATCCTATCAAGATACCGTATGCTATCCTTGGATATATAACTTAAAAGTTTTCTTAAATCCGTATAGCAATTATCTATTCCGTAAGAATGATTTATAATTATTTCGTGGTGAAATACTCTATTTCTTAATTTCAACATAAGTTGCAATTTGGGAAATATTTTACTAAGTTTATCAAATTCTGAAAAATTGGGGTAATCGGCAAATACTATCCTGAAAAACCCTTGTTTATGCCACAATACTGTTTTATATCTTTTTGTGCACAGATGAATCCAAAAGCCCAATGATAATTCGGCTATTAAATCATCCTTGCCGATATTTTTATGTCTTTTATTTATGAGTTTTTGTTTGGCTTCAAGTAATTTATTATGTTCATTTGATAGTAAAATATTGCGTTGATTAAGTTCTTTTAATAACCAGTCATGCTGTACAACTGTTTCAATAGCTTGATTTATTCTATTTCGCAAAGATATTTCAAGAAAAGATAACAAAGGATACAAAGATTTTGATAACTCGATATTGTATAAATATCTTTCAAGAACAATCGAATAGTCATCATTATTATCGTATTTATAAGAATTTAAACGATTTGAACTGAGTAATTTTACTAAATTTTCTTCAAAAGCTTTTGCCATAAGGCTATCATATCATAAAAGCAGACAATTATATTTATTAAACAATATTTAAAACATGCACAAAACAAACACAAGAGAAATGTAAAACCTGCGGAATTGTTATAAATAAAGGTGATAAAAATGTCGATATTCGGGACTTTGCCTGAGCTTTGACGAGGGTTAGAAAGCCAGAGCAATGTTAAATAAAATCAAGAAAACCGAGTCATACAAGCGAAGGTATGCCGACTCGTCGGCTGAACCTTTTAAATTTTTCTCTCCTCACAAGAGAAAAATTTATGTTCAAGCCCGCTTGATAACAAAAAAGATAGGACTTTTTCCTATCTTTTTTGGTGTCGATGGCGGGACTTGAACCCGCAAGGATTTCTCCACACGCCCCTCAAACGTGCGCGTATACCGATTCCGCCACATCGACATAGTTTAAAATAATATTCAGTTGTCAAACATTGATTTCCTTGTCTTTTGTGGCGGAGCAACCGCGGGTAAGGACTACGCACTTGCGCTTGCTCAACGCAACCGCTACGTGCTTCGCACACCTTTGCCGTTCAGGGTATTCGCTTCGACTGGCGTCGGCTCATTACCCTTCAGGTTCGCTTCGCTTTTG
>CANRGC010000008.1 GCA_947630045.1 Candidatus Gastranaerophilales bacterium | reverse complement strand
GTTGAAAGCTATGATTGGTTAATTTCAAGCATGCCTTTACCTGATATTGTCTCTTGTTTAATTTACCCCCCCCCCCCGATAAAAAAGGCGACAGAAAAGTTAAGGTGGACTAAAGGTTATATGGTATCAATAGGATTTAATAAAATAATTAATACAAAAGGCTTATGGAATTATATTTACGATGAAGAAATTTTGGCTTCACGAATTTATTTCCCTCATTTAAAAACGCCTAAAAATGTTCCAAGCGGTAAAAGCTCACTTCAGGCTGAAATTTATTTTTCAAATAAGTCAAAACTTGATAAGACGGAGAGGGAAATACTTGATAATACGGTTGAAGCGGTTATAAAAACGGGAATTTGTAACAGAGAAGATATAGAATTTTCAGACATCAGATTTGAAGAATATGCCAATATAATCTTTAATTCTGACATTTATGAATCAAGAAAAGTAATTATTGATTACCTAAACTCTATAGGGATAAGAACTATAGGCAGATTTGGCAAATGGGATTATTTGTGGTCAGACCAAGCGTTTATGGACGGTTATAGAGAGATTGGAGAAATATATGACACTATCAAATGAAATGGATATACTGATAAAAACGATAGAAAATATTTGCTTAATGAGTCGGGTTTTATTGCAACCGCAATTGTAAATACAAAACATTTAACAAGCGATGTGCTTGCTAATGCCGCATACTATTGTACTACTTTTGATCCTCACAGTGTTCCCGTTGCAAAAATTATTAATGAAAACGGAAAAATATATATGCCATCCAAAAAATTATGCTTGGAAAGTTTTAAAAAAGATTACAGCCATACAGCCAAGAAAAACCCCTTCTTGCACAGTGACGTCAGAGATTATAACCCCGTTTTCAACATATTTAGAAAAAACCGGCTGCTTTTAGATAAAAAATTAAGATATCAGGCAAATGAGGTCTTGTGTCTGACTGAAGACTTAAAATTTTCGTTAAACTTAATGTTTAAAATCGGGCTTGAACCAAGAAAGATTATTGAATTACTCTTCTATTTAAATTTTAAACAAAACGTCATTATGCTTTCATTTTTATTGGTCAGGGTGTTAAAAAATATATTCAAATTTTTAATTTACGGGCACACAAAAACAGAAACGCACAAAATATATAGAATTTTTGGGATAAAAATAAAAGTAAAAAGATTAGCATAAGCTAATCTTTTTTATCGTCAAGCAAAACTAATACAAATGGCGCACGGTTTATTTGTGCGCCATTTTATTATCTTAAAAAAGTCTATTCGCCAATTTCAATTTCTATTTTATCGTCGTCTTCAATATCTTGAGAAGCTTCTTTTGATACATCTTTTGTTTCTGTCGAAATCTGTGTATCATTATTCGGTTTGAAATCATCAACCTTGGGAGCTTCTTCAGGTGTTTTGGCGGTTTCATCATGCGTTTCCGTGCTTGGTGTTTGTTGGCTTGTGTTGAAGTTTCCTCTAAACATAAAATGGAAACTGCTTTGGGCGGGTTTATTTTCCTGATTTGTTTGTTGATTAACCGGCTCATCTTCGACTACATCCGGCTTCAGACCGTCTTCATCTCCGCAAGAACTGTCATCTGAGGTCACAGTGTTATTTTCCGCTTCGTCAGTCTGTTCGTCCGGAACAAAGTCGCTTTCGCCCGTGACATCGTTGTTTTCAGTATCTTCAACGTTTCCTGTTTCGTCAGTCTGTTCGTCCGGAACAAACTCGCTTTCGCCCGTGACATCGTTGTTTTCAGTATCTTCAACGTTTCCTGTTTCGTCAGTCTGTTCGTCCGGAACAAGCTCAATTCCGCCTTTGTTTTCCGTTTCGTCAGTTTCGCCACTGTCCGGAACAAGCTCAATTCCGCCTTTGTTTTCCGTTTCGTCAGTTTCGCCACTGTCGGGAACAAGTTCAATTCCGCCCGAAACATCTTTATTTTCGGTGTCTTCGCCGTCGCCTTCGGTTTCATCCTGATTTTCTTCGTTTTCATTGCTCATTTCGGCAAGCTTGTCTTCCAGAATGGTTTTTGCCGTCAAAAGTCCGCTTGTGTCGGCGTAATTGTTTTTTTGGATTTCTTGGTCAATTTCGTTTATATCGTTTTGAATTTCTTCGGTTGATGTGTATGTTTTATATTTTCCAAGTTTATCCAGCGCAATTTGGTTGACATATGCCTGTTGTGTATTTAATGTATTTTTATAAACTTCGTCTATGCTTGAAATATCTGCGCCAAGGGCGGTAAATTCCTCAGCCATATCAGTCGCAGCCTTTAAGACAGCTTCTCTTTCTTCTGTTGTTGTTGCGCTTTGGGCTTGAGCCTTAAGTGCTTCCGCTTGTTCTTGAACAAGGGCTTGTTGCTCTTCTTTTTCTTGAAGCTCTTGAATTTTTGTTTCAAGAACAGTTTTTATTTCTTGAAGTGCGCTTGTGTCAACATGGCTATTTAGGCTGATTTCGTTGTCCACAAGGCTTAAATCATTCAGCGCTTCTTCGCTTGTTTCATATGTTTCGAGTTTTGCTGAAAAATCTTGTGCAAGCTGATTTATATATTCTTCCTGAGCGGTTTTTACTTCGTTTAAAATTTCTTCCAGAGCCGATATGTCAACATCATAATTACCGCTTTCGCCCACGACAGAGTTTATTTCGTTCATTATACCTTCTCTGTCTTCTGATGTTGCTGCGCCTTGAGCTCTTTGTGAAAGTTCTTCCGCAAGTCTGTTTATAATTCCTTGTTGGGCTTCTTTCATAGCTTCAATTGCGCTGTCTATTCCGCTTAAATCAACCTCTGAAGAAACTTCGCTCAATTCCGCTTTGGTTAAGTTTGCATTATCAATTGCTTCTTGAATTTCTGCCAGCGTTGCTCCTTCAGTCGGCATTTCCAAACTTTCCACATATTCATCGACTGAGGCTTGAGCTTTTTCTTTTAGGGTTTGTTCCGCTTCATCTAAAGTGTCGGTTGAAGTGTCATATTCGCTTGAATTATCTTCTATTGCATCTGCCGTATCGGCTGCCTCTTGGGCGCTGTCTGTTGCGTTTTTAACATCGTCAACAACCGAGCTTCCGCCACCGCCGCCAACGCTTCCGCCGCCACCGACACTGCCGCCGCCACCGTTGTTGCCGCCGCCGTTTGCATAGTCATTGCCCGCATCGTCTGCTTCTTTTTGGTTGTCATCTTTCGCTTTTGTCTTTAACTCTTCAAGACAAGACGAGTCTAGCCCTTGTTCCTCTACTTTTTCTGCAAGGGTGTCTATATCTTTATAAAATTTGTTTAATGTTTCTGTGTCTTTAACTACGCCGTTTCCTATGTCAGTTTTTGCTTTTTTAGCGTATTCGTCAAGATAACTTTGTGCAAGATTGCCGTCAGAGCTTCCCGCTCTTAATTTGCCAATCATATATGCAAGAGTATATTTTCCGTTGTTTATCTCAATGCCATACGGCCAGCAAACTTCGGCGTATTGTTCAAGAGTGTCTTTGTATTCCAGAATTTTCTTTGTCATATCGCCAATACTTGACACTTCCGTTATATCTTCAAAGTCAAATTTTCCGTCAAGAATGTCGCCAAGGTCTTCATTTGCCTTATCCATGACTTCGCCGCAGTCTTTATTTGCTTTGTCGTCTATTTTTTTCTTAGCGTTTTCGGCGTTTGATTTTATTGCATTTATTGCGCTTAAAACATCTCCGCCTACGCCTTCAGACAGCGTTTCGCAAGCAACAATAACGTTTGCCGTTTTTTCAAGGCATTCACCAATTTTTGAGCCTTCCTCAAGCAAGTTTGTTGAATCTGAACAGAGAGAGCTGATTTCTTGTTCCAACTCTTCGTTATATTTGTTTATATTCGATATAACTTTATTTAAATTGTCTTTGTATTTATAATCTTCTTCTTCACTGTTATAAAGCTTCATTTCGTGCCTGAACTCGGAGTATTTCTCGGAGTCAAGAAATGCCGTTACGCTGTGGGGAGTTTTTTTGTTAAATTCATCTTCAATTTTTATTTTTTCATCCGCTTTGTCAAAATCTTTAGCCGAAGACTTATTGCTATCTGAAGACAAATTATAATTTTTTCGTTTTATATTTTTAACTTTTTCATAATATTCAGAATCTTCTTTATATTTGATTGTCGGGTCTTGAGTTGTTCTTTTGCTTGAAGAAGACTCTGAGTCTGAAGTGGAATCTTCGGTGTCTGTATTGTCATCGTTGCTATCATCAGTAGATGCAATTGTGGAAGTGTCAGAGTCGGAACTTGATGAATTTGTATCATCGGAACTGTCGTCAGAATCTGTATCTTCCTGCTCAAGTCCGTATAGGCTTTTCATGTACTCTAAATTATACGAACTAACATCGTAGTATGCTGATATCTTATTGTTGAAAACAGTCGCATGCGTATAAGCAGAAAGATAGTTTTTAACATCCTCTGAATTCTCTTTAGGACATGAATACATTTCACCGTTAATAAATAGAGTTACGGAAGTGTCAGAGTCGGAACCGGATAAATCTATATCATCTTCACCTTCGTCAAAATCCGTGTCTTCCAAACTATCTTCAAGCCCGTATTCCTGTTCCATTTGATTAATAGTAGTATGGTCAACATTGGAGTATTCTCGTATGCCATTTCGCTCAACAGAATCATATCCAAGAAGATACTCTTTAACAGCTTTAAAATTTTCTTCAGAACATGTGTACTTTGTTCCATTAATTATAATGGTGCTCATAGCCTTCCCTTTCCACTTTTACACACACCTCTCTTTTTATCGGTCTTTTGCTATGAAACCTTTATATTGTAAGAAAAACTGTTACATTCTTTTACAATTATGACGCCAGATTTATATTTTCAATTATTTTAGACAGATTATCGCAGACAAGAAGGTCTTCTTCGCCAATTTCGATTTTATCTATGTCGATGTTACAATCAGGTTCGCTTAAATCAAGGGAAAAATCACAGCCAACATCAATTAAACTTTCTATTACTCTGTCAATTGCGTAAGTTGTGCTCTTTTTGGGACAATTGCCGCTATACTTTAAAAGAAAGTTTTTAAATCTTTCATAAAAACATGACTGTAAAATTACAAATTCCATTCCATATCTCCACACCGTTTTATACACACACTTTATTAAACGTTTTTTTAAAATCCGTTATTCGTAATTTTATGTTTTTGTTACAAATTTTAATATTTATTCTCATTTTATCCGCTATAATATTTTTTATGAATAAAATCGCAAAAAATGAGCTTGAAAAGCTTCTTTCCGGCAACAAGAATTTCGTTGAAGGCAGGGCAAATTTTAAAAATATTTCTTGTGAGGCGCTTAAGAAATATGCGTTTCACCAAGAGCCTTATGCCTGTGTTTTAACTTGTTCCGATTCAAGGGTTGTTCCCGAAATTATTTTTGATTGCGGCATAGGTGAACTTTTTACGGTCAGAGTTGCAGGAATGACAACAGGCGCAAATGTCGTTGAGAGCATTGAATATGCGGTAATGAAGTTAAAGGTTCCGCTTTTAATTTTGCTTGGGCATGATGATTGCGGGGTTATGAAATATGCAAGGGAACATTATCCTCAGCCTGTCACAAATTTTTCTTCAATTATAAAGTGTGTTTACCCTGTTTTGGACCATAAAGAAGATATAACCTGTCACAATTTCTTTGCAAAAGAACATACAATCCGGGTGGAAAATTATCTGCTGAAACATTCCGTCATAATTAATCAGGCTGTTAAAAACGAACAGCTTTATATTGCAAAGTGTCATCTTGACCATTCGACAGGTCTTGTTAATTTAATCTAGCATATTTGCTTCAAATTCTTTTCTGTCTAAAAACGGATACATATCTTCAAGCGAAGCTGAAATCATTGTTCCGTCGTCAAGTTTTCTTGAAGAAAGTTTCGGAATAAAGCTATATTCCTGTTCAACCATAACTTCGCACAAGATTGGACCTTTTTCTTCCAAAACTTTTATAATTTCTTCTTTCATCGTTTTCGGGTCAGAAATTTTGCGGGCTTTAATGCCAAACGCTTTTCCGACTTCAACAAAATCGGGAACACTGACTCCGCTGTCAACGCCCGAACCTGTCATATGTCCGTTAAAGAAGTTTCTTTGTGTTTGTCTGATTGAGGAGTAAGCGTTGTTATTTATAATAAAAAGTTTAATCGGAAGTTTGTTGTATGAAATCGTTTGAAGCTCTTGAATATTCATCATAATTGAGCCATCCCCCTCGACACAGACAACGTTTTTTGCCTGATAACTTGCTCCTATTGCGGCGCAAAGCCCGTATCCCATTGAAGCGTTACCGGAGTTCCCTATATAATTTTGATTTTTCTTTACCTGTGCGGTTTGAAAAGTGCAAACCAGAGCCGAACCGTTTGCAAGAACAACCGTTTCATCCCCCTTTAAACATTCATACAGCGTTTTTGTGAAGTGATAAGGCTCAATAATATCTTCTTTTTGTTCGGGTTCAAGTTTAGAATATTTTTGTCTTAAATTTTGACAAAAGCTAAGCCAGCTTTCATCGACTTTAAGGGAACCTGCGGCATTTAACAGAGAAGGAATATATTCGGCTAAATCTGCCTGAATTTTTAAATCAGGCTTTACAAGCGGCTTATCAAGCTCGGCTTTATCAATGTCAACAACAATTTTAAAAGCCTTCTTCGCAAAATTTTCCCAGTTGTAGCTAACCTGTCTTATATTGTTTCTTGTGCCGAGACACAAGAGTAAATCAGCATTTTGAAGCGCAAAATTGCCCGCTCTTTGACCGATTGTTCCAATTCTTCCTATATATGAGGGGTTTTCTTCTTCAATTGCGTCATATCCGTTAAGAGTGGTTAATACCGGAATATTGAGCTTTTCTGTGAGCTTAAGAAAATTATCTTTCTGTTTGGAAAGTCTTATTCCGTGACCTGCTATTATAACGGGACGTTTTGCCTTTTTAAGACAATTAATCGTTTCATCAATTTTAAGTTCATAAACAGGCGGTTTTGGCGGAGCAAATTCCTTCAAGTCGTCTTCTTCAATAATTGCCGCTTGAACATTCATCGGAATATCAAGCCAGACGGGTCCAAATCTGCCCGTTGTGGCTTCATATATTGCCTTATCAATATGATATTTAATTTCATCGGGTTCGGTTACCATTTTTGCATATTTAGTCAAAGGTTTTACCACGGAAATTATGTCAACTTCCTGATCGCCAAGCTGTCTTAAGGGAATATTCGGGCATGAAGCCATTGTCGTTTGAAATTTAACCTGTCCTGAAATATATAACACGGGAACAGAGTCTGTCCATTCGCCAAAAACTCCGTTTAAGCAATTCAACCCTCCGGGGCCTGTTGTAATATTAACGACGGCAAGTTTTTCATTAACTCTCGCATATCCTTCCGCCGCAATGGAACATGCCTGTTCATGGTGACATGCGGTGTATGGAATATATCTTCCGAGGCTGTCATTTAAGTGCATTGCGCCGCCGCCCGATACCATAAAAAAGCGGTCAACGTTATATTTTTCTTTTAATCTTTTTGCAATGTAATCTGATAATTTTATTTTTCCCATTTTAAACCCCAAAATATTTTAAACTATAGAATTATAACACCTTGATTTAAGTGTTTTTATTCTTAATTCTTCTTCGTTTTTAATTTTACCATAGATATTTTTTTTGTTTTCCAGCCATAAAAGCTCAAATTTTACCGCTTTTATAATTCCAATATCAGCCTTTTTATCTGACAGTGCAGCTTTAGCGTCAAAAATTATTTTTCTTGTTTCAAATTTTGAAACAAGCGGCAGTTTTTTAAAAAATGAAAGCGAATTTGTGGTGACACCCCCGCCTATTATAAATTCTTTATTATATTTCAAGGTTAAATCTTCAATTTTTTTTGCATAGTTTAAAATTATTTCACTGTCAACCTCGTCTTTAGAGATTTTAAGCGAACCTGTCATATCTCCTCTGCCAAAAACAACCCCGCAGATTTCATTTGAAAAATCGCTTTTTAAAATTTCTTCCAAACAGTTAAACCCGCTTATTGTTTCAATATTTATAAAAAATTTAACCTTATTTATTCCCGTGTTTAAAACCGGCTTTGCCGTTTTAATAAATTTTTCTGCCGCATAACAAGATTCAACCATAGGCACAACAATTGAGTTTGCCCCGATTGTTTTTGTGTCATATATGTCTTTTATGGCGTCACAGCCGCCGATTTTAATTGTTAAATCAGTTTTTGTTTTTTGAGCTAAATTCTTTAAAAGAAGGATGTCTTTTTCTGTGATACATTCCGTTTGAATTTCTGCTTTAATACCTGTCATATGGTGATTTTCTTTTAAGTCAAACAGAATTGATAACATATCCTTTTGAAAGGAATTCATTTCTTCTTCTTTTTTGTTTGTTTGCATAAAAATCCACCCGAAGTTTTAATCACAAATGCCGCCGGCTTCTTGAATTGAAGTTTTATATCTTTTCTTTAAAACGGTAATTCTTTCGTTGTCTTCTTCAAATATCATACCATAAAACTCACGTTTGTTTTT
The DNA here is from genome assembly GCA_947630045.1 of Candidatus Gastranaerophilales bacterium. Taxonomy (GTDB): domain Bacteria; phylum Cyanobacteriota; class Vampirovibrionia; order Gastranaerophilales; family Gastranaerophilaceae; genus Galligastranaerophilus_A. The sequence goes on along the minus strand of CANRGC010000008.1, from coordinate 89,587 downwards.
TAGCCACATTAATTCAAATCCGACAGCTTTTAAAATTCCTTTTGAGATATGTTCATTTTTAAGTGCCTCTTTCGCATTAAAAATGACTTTTCTTGTTTCAAATCTTGAAAGGGCGTTTTTTTGAATTTTGTTAAAAAACGGAAGCGAATCGGCTGAAACTCCCCCGCCGATTACAAATTCTTTATTATATTTCAAGGTCAAGTCTGCAATTTTCTTTGCATAATTTAAAATCACTTCACTGTTAATATCGTCTTTTGACATATGAAGCGAACCTGTCATGTCTGTTCTTCCAAGCACAATTCCGGATATTTTCTTTGAAAAATCGCTTGTTAAAATTTCTTCCAAATAATTAAAGCCATATTTTGTTTCTATATTTATTAAAAATTTGATTTTTAATCTTTCGTCTTCATTAAAAACTCTGTCAACCGCCTGAATATACTTTTTTGCAGCATAAGGCGACTCAATCATCGGCGCAACAATAGTGCTTACCCCGATTGCTTTTGCGTCATACATGTCTTTTATTGCTTCGCAGCCGCCGATTTTAATTGTTAAATCAAGCCCCGCTTTTGTTACAATTTCTTTTAATCTTAAAGCTTCTTCAAGCCTTGTTCCTTCCGCTTCAAATTCTGCCTTAATTCCGCACACAGAGTGATTTTCTTTAAGGTCAATAAGCGTGTCTGTCATCTTTTTTTCCAATGAATTCATTTCTTCTCCTTTTCTTTTTTACAGAAATTTCATCATTGGAAAGTTTTATTTAAGCGTACAGACCTCCGGCTTTTTCAATTAAACTTTTATACCTTGCTTCAAGCATTTCTATTCTTTGTCTGTCTTCTTCAAAAATAACGCCGTAAAAATCCCGTTTATTTTTAAGCCACATCAATTCAAAACCGACAGCTTTTAATATTCCGCTTTCCGCCTTGTTTCCTTCAAGTGCTTTTTGGGCATTAAATATGACTTTTCTTGTTTCAAATCTTGAAAGATAAGGAAGTTTTTTAAATAACGGTAATGAATGAGCCGAAACTCCGCCGCCAATTACCATATCTTTCTTCAATTCAGCCATTTTTAAAGACATTTTATTTGCTATATCAAAAATTTCATCAGAGTTAATATCTTCTCTTGTTAAGCCCATTGAGCCTGTCATGTCGACTCTGCCAAGCACTATGCCTGAAACTTCTGCAAATTCGTTTGTATTTATAATGTCATCAAGATTTTTAAATCCTGTTACTGTTTCAATATTGATAAGAAATTTTACACCCCCTTGTCCTATAAGCGTTTTCGTTCGGGGGGGGGGAGAATACAAACCTTGCCGCATTTACAAATTTTTTCATTGCATATGCGGTTTCAATCATAGGTGCAACGATTGTTCCGACCCCGATAACTTTTGCGTCAAACATGTCTTTTATTGCTTCGCAGCCGCCGATTTTAATTGTTAAATCAAGCCCCGCTTTTGTTACAATTTCTTTTAATCTTAAAGCTTCTTCAAGCCTTGTTCCTTCCGCTTCAAATTCTGCCTTAATTCCGCACACAGAGTGATTTTCTTTAAGGTCAATAAGCGTGTCTGTCATCTTTTTTTCTAAATCGTTCATAAGTTTTACCCATTTTGTATCATTTTGGTGCAACTCAGGTCTGATTTTCGGCATTATTAAGGCACTTTGTATATAAGCACCGTTTTATTTTCGGTTAACAAATAAATAAAGATAGTGAGCATGACACACTAAAATTTGGTTTTTATGATATTATTAACAAAGATAAAATTGCACCAAAATGATACATTTTGTTGCAAAATTTGGGGGCTTATGTATGAAAAACAACATTTTTGAAGATTTATTCGTGCTTGAACTTGCAAATAACCACTGGGGCGATATAGAAAGGGGCAAAAAAATCATAACCGATTTTTCAAGAGTGGTGCGATTTAACAACATTAAAGCCGCTATAAAACTTCAATTCAGAGATGTTGATCATTTTATCCATAAAGATTTTAAAAACCGTGATGATATCAGATATATTAAAAAAACCCTTGCAACAAAAATGACGGATGATGAATACGGCATTTTGATTGACGCAATAAGAAAATCGGGATGTATTACAATGTCCACCCCGTTTGATGAAAAATCTGTTGATACTTGCGTTAATTTGGGCGTGCAAATTATAAAAATTGCCTCATCTGATATTAATGATTGGGTTTTGATAGAAAAAATCGCAAAGACAAGAAAGCCTGTTATTGTTTCAACGGGCGGCTCATCTCTAAAAGATATAGACGATTTGGTAACGTTTTTTGAAAACAGAAATATTCCTTTAGCTATAAATCATTGTATTTCAAAGTATCCGTCCGAAAAAAATGAATTGGAATTAAATCAAATTGATTTTCTCAAAAACAGATATCCAAACCATGTAATCGGTTTTTCAACTCATGAATACAATAAAGATATAGAAATTCCGATGTATATTGCTTATGCAAAAGGGGCAAGAACCTTTGAGCGCCATATTGATATTGATTATAATAATGTTGCGGTAAGCCCGTATTGTTCGCTGCCTGAAGATTTAGACAGGTGGATAAAAGCTTATCATAAAGTAAAAGAAATATGCGGAGCGCCCGCAGGATACAAAAAAGTCGCAGATTTCAAAGAAACAAAATATCTTGACGCTTTAGTCAGGGGCGTTTATGCAAAGCGTGATTTCAAGGCGGGTGAGTCAATTTCGGATGATGATGTTTATCTTGCAATTCCGCTTCAAAAGGGGCAAATTTCTTGCCGTGAGCTTATGAGAGGCGAAGTGCTTTTAAGTGACATTAAAAAAGACGCCCCCATAATGATTGACGACATTGATTCGCCTTATGCTTACAATCAATCTCTTAAAGATAAAATTTATGAACGTGGTCTAGAAGTTTAATTCTTTACTCCTCTTATTTACTTTGTTAAATAAGAAGGAGCAAAAATATGAAACATTTAGTTGAACCAATTAAAAACAAATCTCAAATTCTTCAAATTGAGAACTTTTTGAAATGCCGCAACAAAAGGGACAGAATGATTTGGGTTCTGGGGGTTAATTCGGGGCTTAGAATTTCAGATATAATAAGCCTTAACGTCTCGGATGTATTAAACAGAACCCATATTGAAATTTTTGAAAAAAAGACGGGAAAGCATAAAAAATTTCTGATAAATAAAAAACTTAAATTGGCGCTAAACAGCTATATAAAAGAAAGAAACCCCAATGAGCCTTTGTTTCTCGGAAAAAGAGGAAAAAGAATTAACCGCTGTCAGGTTTACAGGTTTATAAATCTTGCATGTAAAAATGTCGGAATAGGCGTCAATGTCGGAACGCATACAATGAGAAAATCTTTCGGGTATCACCATTATCAACAGTTTAAAGACGCCGTTATTCTGCAAAAAATTTTCAACCACAGCAACCAAAAAATCACGCTAAGATATCTCGGAATAGAACAGGATGAAATTGATGTAAGCTATAAAAATTTTGAACTTTAATAAAATGTTTTGCTATGATTGAGGGGGAATTGCTTTTATATGCAAATCCCCCTTAAAATCAGGTTATCTAATTATTGCTTTTGAATAAATTTTGCCCTAAGTGAGTTTAGCGGCGCTTCAAGCAAGCGTTGCAGTATTCCGGACCAGATTGTTGCCGCAATAAACATTGAAATGTAAACCAGCCAATAGAGATATTCGTCTTTGACCACAATCGGAAATGCGGGGTCTTTAAACAGTTTCATAAATGTTTCAAGAAAGTTTGAATGGTATAAATAAAAAGTGAAAGAAATTGTCCCGATATATTCAACAAACCTGAGCGGGTTTTTTACAATGCTTGAAAAGGTTAATTTGTCGGGCTTTCTTTTGTCTTTTGTGTCATATGAATAAACGACAAGCGATAAACTAACCAAAGCTAAAGTGGGGTATAGATATTGATACATCCACCAAGAAATTCTAATGTCAGGAACGGTGAAGCATACTATAAGCCCAAGGAAAGCAAACATGGAAAGCTTTCTTACATATTTTTTGAAAGGGGTATCATAACTGTCTTTAGTAAGTCCGCTCATAACCATTCCCCCAAAAAATAAATCTGCGTTTGCAAATGCGGGCGAATATGAGTATATCAGATAGTCAAGGTCAAATAAATCTGTTAAAAGGCGCCATATAAGTCCAAGCGCAATAAGGACAAACAAAATAATTGTGAGATATTTTCCCTTCTCTCTCTCTCTGTCTTTTGCGACCTTAGCCAAACCAAACTTATATACCAAAGGCGCAAAAGCGTATAATTGCACAATTGTAGATATAAACCAAGTTGCGCCAACCCCTGTAATTGAAGGCATTAGCCACCCGTTATATGTAAAAGTTAAAAGAAAATAGAGCGTTTTTAGGTTGTTTATAAACCAAAGCGGCTTATAGAAAAGGAAAAGAACCAATAAAAAGAAAAGATAAACAGGGACTATTCTTATTGCTCTTGAGATATAAAAGGTTGAAATTTTTTCATATTTTCCGTTAAAAAACCCTTTTCCCAATAAATATCCGGAAAGAAAAAAGAAAGCCCACATTGCATACCATGCCGGAGTTATAAATATCCATGGAACTTTAATATCAGGGTATGTCGGCTGAATTACACAGAGTGTATGGAAGCCGATTACACAAAGAAGCGCAACCCCTCGTATAAAATTAAAGACATCCATTCTCGATATACTGTCGTATATCTTATTCACAAGGGCGCTGCCTTTCTCTAAAACAGTGCTCATTATTTATTTTCCTCAATAAATTTATGAATAACCTCAGAAGTTTTATCCAAATCTTTTGAATTAAGGGCGGGAAATACGCCTACCCAGAAGGTATGATTCATAATGTAATCAGTGTTAGGAAGCATTTTAAAATGTTCTTCCGTTAATTCATTTGATTGCAGCAACTCGGAATTATTAATTCTGAGAGAAATTTTATTTTCTACAAAAGAAGGTTGCCTTAAAATATTACCCGCAAAAAGTTGTCTTGTTCCTATACCGTTTTTTTCAAGGTATTCGACCATATTTTGCTTAGTAAAGCTGCAATTTTCTTTTAGGGTAATTAAGAAGCCGAACCATGACGGCTGAGCATTTTTATCAATTTCAGGTAAAATTAAATAATCTGTTAAGTCAGACAATTTTTGATATAAATAATTGAAATTATCTCTGCGTTTTTGAATAAAAGAGTCGGCTTTTTTCAATTGCGCAAGACCAATAGAGGCTTGCCAATCGGTAATTTTAAGATTATATCCCAAATGAGAATAAACATATTTATGGTCATAGCCGAAAGGCAATTTACCGAATTGTTGTTCAAACCTGCAATTACAAGTATTATCATGCCCCGGTTCGCACCAACAATCTCTGCCCCAATCTCTAAATGATTTCATAATCTTATTAAGTAACGGGTCATTGGTAACAACCGCACCGCCTTCGCCCATTGTTATAAAATGAGCGGGATAAAAACTGAAAGTACCTATATCGCCTATTGTTCCCGTTAATTTGCTTTTATATCTTGCGCCTAAGGCGTCGCAATTATCTTCTATTAACCATAAATTATATTTTTTACAAAGCTCTTGTATTTTTTCCAAATTATAAACATTACCCATAGTATGAGCCAGCATTATAACTTTTGTTTTAGGGGTAATATATTCTTCCAAGCGGCTTACGTCAATATTGCATGTTCCGATTTCACAATCAACAAAAACAGGAACAAGCCCGAGCATTATAATAGGATTAATTGTTGTAGGAAAACCTGCGGCAACGGAAATAACTTCGTCGCCTTTTTTAACTTGTCTGTCTCCAAGTTTATAAGAAGTTAAGGCTGAAAGTGCAACTAAATTTGCGCTGGAACCCGAATTTACGGTTAAACAATGTTTTACTCCCAAATATTTTGCAAATTCTTCTTCAAATTGGTTATTAAATCTTCCTGTGGTAAGCCACATATCAAGTGAGGCGTCTATCATATTTAACAGTTCCTCTTCTCCAAGCAACTTGCCTGACGGCGGAAGATATTTCAACTCTTTTTTCTTTGCATAAATATTATCGTAGTAAATTTTAGCTGCCTTTTTTACCAGATTTCTTAATAACTTTTCTTTCATAACATCCTCAATAATTCTACAGAATATATCTTAAATCAAAAACAGTTTTTTTGCAGAACTTGTTTTTATTTTCCGTAAATTCTCTCCAACCCGTTGCAATAACAACGGCGTCAGAATTATTTACGGCTTCATCTAAAGATTTTGCATATTTTAACGGAAGTTTATAAGTTTTATCAAACAAATCGTTTGATATGGGGTCATAAGCAATAATATTTTTGTATCCGTTTTCAAGCAGTAATCTTATAACTTCTAAAGCGGGAGTCTGCCTTATATCATCAGATTCGGGTTTAAAAGAAAGCCCTAAAATCGCAATATTTTTATCAGAGGAAACTGATTTTTTTATTTTCTCTATCCAGTGAGGTTTAATTTCAGAATTAACTTTTAAAACTCCGTCGAGTATTTTTGCGTCATAATTATATTCTTTGGCTTTTTGTACAAGAGCTTGTGTGTCTTTAGGAAGACAATAACCGCCAAAACCGCACCCCGGATATGCGTATGTTTGCATATTTGCAGGATTACCAAACCACCTTTTATCTTCATGAAATATTTTAAATGCCGCTTTTATATCAATTCCTCCGATAGAATCGGCGATTATAGACATTTCATTTGCATAACTTATTAAGGTGGATAAAAAAGTGTTTGACAAATATTTTATAAATTCCCCCGTGTTTAAAGTTACAAAATGGATAGGAACGCTGAATTTTGAATATACTTCGCTCATTATTGTTTTTGTATATTCATCATCCGTACCGATAACAATTCTGTCCGGATTAATAAAGTCATCCCAGGCATGTCCTTCTCTTAAAAATTCGGGGTTATTTGCAACAAAAATGTCCTTACCTGTTTCAAAGCCCGATTTTTCAATGTAAGGAATTATTTCATTTCTTGTCGTGGAAGGCGGAATTGTTGATTTGGTTATAATAATTTTCTTATCTTTTTTATCAATCGAAGACAAAATGGAATCAAGCGCAGATTTAATATATGTTAAGTCTGCCCTTCCTTTATCATCGGATGGAGTTCCCACACACATTATAATAACTTTTGAATTTTTAACAGCTTCTTCAAGAGATGGGGCAATTAAAAAATTTTTATTAAGATTTTTAGCAAGAACTTCATCTAAGCCTTTTTCAAAAAACGGAATTTTTCCGCTTGCAATTAGGGCTGTTTTTTCTTTATTAATGTCATAACCGTAAACTTTAAGCCCTTTTTCGCTAAACCCGAGAGCGGTAGTTAAACCAACAAAGCCAAGACCTATTACCGTAATCATTATTTTAAACCCTCCTCTTTAAGATATTGAAGAAATCTTTCTACCCCTTCTTCTACAAAAACTTTAGGGTTATAATTTAACTTTTCCTTAGCCTTATCAATTATCGGGCATCTTCGGTTCGGATTATCCGTTAGATAATTATTTTCTTCAGATTTTTGATATTGAACTTTGCCCGTATAATTAAGCAATTTTTCTGCAACTTTTGCATATATATTTGCAAGCTCAAGAACCGAAATTTCGGGTTTTTCTATGCCTATATTAAATACATCGAATTTTCCGTGGAGAAGTACCTTTAAATATCCCGTTATTGCGTCAGAAATATAGCAAAAAGTTCTTGTAGGCTTGCCGTCAGAGAGAATAACTATATCCTGATTGTTGATAACAGCCTTGGCGAAATCAGCGGGAACTCTTTTATCTTGAAGTTTCATCCCCGGCCCGTAATTATTAAAAGGACGGGCAAGCATTATCGGCAGATTATATTCTTTAGCATATTCATAGCATATAGTTTCTCCGAAACGTTTTGATTCATCATAGCAAGCTCTTGGACCTATTGTATTAACATTTCCCCTGTATGTTTCAGGTGTTGGTATATATTCGGGAACAGGGTCACCGTATACTTCCGAACTTGAAAAGAATAAAAACCCTCTCAAACTTTCGTTTTTATAATCATCCAAAAGTCTTTTCAAACCCCATATATTAGCCTCAATTGTTTTAATGGGGTATTTTCTGTAAAACACGGGAGAAGCAATTGATGCCATGTGAATTACAAAGGAATTTGTCTTATCTCTTTCAATTAAAGACAAATCTCCGTCAATAATATCAAACTCTTTTAAATCAATTTTGCCTTCTTTAATTATTTCATCAAGCCAATGAGGTTTTCCGACCTGAAAATTATCTACGGCAACGATTGATTTGATACCAAGATTTTCTTTATATTTGTTAAAAAAGTGCAGGAAATAATATCCTAAAAACCCGCAGCAGCCCGTTATAAATATATTGGAACCGCTGAATTTTCCCGCTTCGGATTTTATATCCGTATAAATTTTTTCTAAATCTTGTTTTAAAACAGAATTCATCTCTTCTCCTTATAAAATTTGTATTACCGGCTCTTTAAAGTATCAGTCTGAAATACAACTTCCGGCATTTTTAATGTCTAATCTCTATATAAAAAGGGCTGTGTTTGGGGCAAGAGAATAGCCGCATACTTCACTTCCAAGCATTTTAAGCCACATACAAAGCCAGCTTCCCTTAAAACCCGTATGTCCCGTAACTAATACCTTTTTGTTTTTGTATATATCGTTAAACATAAAATTATATTATCATGAAAAAAATTTATTGTTTATTTTATTAATTATATTTTAGCCATTTGGGTTTTTTCTACCCATTCAAGCATTTTGGTTATGCCTTCTTCATAAGATACTTTAGGAAGCCAATTAAAGGTATCTTGCGCCTTTTTTATATCGGCAACAAAAACTTTTTGGTCGCTTTCTCTCGGAGGAAGTTTTGTATAGTTCAATTTTATATTTAGTTTTTTCTCTAAAAAATCAAATAATTCTAACAATGATAAACTGTTATTTATTCCTCCTCCGATATTAAACACTTTACCTTTTGCATTATCAATAAACTTCGGAACACTTAAATACAGTTTAATCATATCTTCTGCGTGCAAGACATCTCTAACCTGTTTGCCGTTACCCGAAATAGTAAAAGTTGTATCTTTATTATATTTGGTTTCAACAGCCTTTTGACAAAACCAGCTTATCCAGCCTTGATCGTATGTTCCGAACTGTCTTGCTCCGTACATGGAAGAATGTCTGAATACAACAGTTTTAAGCCCGAATATTCTTGCCCAATCTAGCATATATTGGTCAGCAGCACCTTTTGAACATCCGTATGGGGAATGAAAATCTAATCGGACATTTTCATCAAATCCTTTAGGATATTGTTTACATATATATCTTTTGTCTGTTTCTTCATAATCAAGATACTCAAAATCGCCGTATACTTTATTTGTAGAAGAATATACAACCGTTGTTTCGGGAGAAAACTGCCTTACACTCTCCAAAACATTAAAACTCCCGAGAACATTTGTTTCAAAATCAAGTCTCGGGTTTTGAATAGAAGTTGTCATTGCAACTTGCCCCGCCAAATGATATATAACATCAGGCATGGTCTTTTTTATAACTTGTGATATTTTTTCGTAATTATTTGTATTTTCTTTATGAAACTCAAAATCGCCAAAACTTTTAAGCCATTTTAGATTATCTTCTCCGCCAATTCTGGATAAATTATCATAAATAATTAATTCATCCCCGTTTTTTAATATTTCAGACGCAATGTTTGAGCCTAAAAATCCCCCCCCCCCGAAATCATGTACTTCATATTATTTTTCCTCCTCAAATGCAAGGTCTTTTATCCCTTTTTCTATTGTATATTCGGGATGCCAGCCTAACAAACTTATCGCCGTAGTATCAACATCATAATCTAAAACTTCATTTTTTCTGTATGGCACCGCTCCGAAATTAAGAGTTGTTTTTTCGTTGTTCATTTCTCGTTTCAGAAGTTTTACAAAGGTTTTTATTGATGTTTTATGACCTGAACCTATTTCAAAATTATTCATTCTTCCCGTTGGAATTCTTTCCATATTGTTTAAAATACAAAGATATACCTTAACTAAATCTTTAATGTAAACAAAATCCCTCGTCTGAGAGCCTTCCGTTAAATCAATTTTTTCCGCATTGTTCTTAAACTGTTCAACAAGCCATGCAACAAATTTTACCGGTTTATCTTTAGGACCGTAAAAATGGTCAAGTTTTAAATTTATTACTTTTATTTTATCCGAATAAAAATCAAGCCACTCGGCAAACTGCCACTTTGTCATGGCATAAGTGCTTATATTATTAACCAATATTGTGCTTGTATTAATAAATGCTTTTACATTGTATTTAATGGCTAAAGATAATATTTCTAAGGGGAATTCAACATTAGCCTGTATAATTTTACTTAAGTTTTCATTATTTCTGCCATACAGAGTTGCTGTATGAACTATATAATCAATTTTATTATTTTTAAAAACATCTTCTAAATTATCTGTATCGAGATAAATTTTGGCGCAACTACCCCCCCCCCCCGAAATAAATTCGAGTTTTTCACTATGGTTCAGGCAAACTGCAAGAACGTTGTAACCTTCTTTTAAAAAGGTGTTTAACAAATATCCGCCAAGGTAGCCCGTGGCGCCTGTAAGTAAAATTGTAGGCAAATTTTCCTGCATAAAATTTCTCCGCTGCAACTTTTTAATCTTATCATAAAACTTAAATAAAAAAGAAATTATTAACTATTTTTCTTTTTTTATTTTTATTTTAAAGCCTAAAATTCTGATAAGTTTATGGTTATTTTCGTTTCCTGTCGAAAATATCTTTTGTAAGAATGATTTTAATTCGTTTTTAAATATAATTACACGTTTATATTTTTTCTTTTCATTATTTGAGATAACTTCCTTTAAGTCGTTTATTGTTTGATTGTATCTTCTTTTTGCTTCTTTAGCTAAATTATTTTGTAAAACATCATATTCCGAAGCGCTCATCTCTATTGCTCTTTTCATTGCCGAATATAAGTCGTTTCCTTTGTATGAAATAACGTTTTCCTCACTAAAGCCCATGGGTTTTACAAAAAAGTCTTCCATTAACCCAGGTTTTAGAAAGCCGAGTTGGAACGCATTCATTGTGCTTCCGGTGCCGCTGCCAAAAGTTTCCCGCATAAAATCGTTTTGACTGTCCCACAGGGTTGTAATGAAGTCGGCTTCTTCAATATAGTTAAATAATTCAGGCGGTTTCATTTCGCCTAAAATTTCAAAATATTCAGCCAAATGTTCAGGAACATTGAAAACATTGTTGCTCTTTTTCCCGTCAAAGACCATAATTTTAAAATTTTTGATATTGTTTTCTACAAGTTTTTCTGCCGCCTCTATAAGTAAGTGATGATTTTTTTGAGTCGGTATTACATACCCAAGAGAGATAAACTTGCATATATCTTGTGATTTTGGCGTAATTTTAACATCTCCGAAATATTGACCGCTTAACATCGGAATGCCTTTATATCCGATAAGAGAAAAAATGGGGCTGCCGTCTAAAAACTGATGTTTTTCAAGCATAACCTTTATTTCATCTTCGGTTCTTGCCATATTTACATGAACAATGAGTTCTAAAACTTTATTTTTAGTTTTTGGAACAATATTAAAAATATTTTTTAAATAGTGCAGATAATTTTTCACAGGATTTAATCTGTACCACATTTTGTCCCAGATAATATCCGTGTTTAACATAATAACGTCATATTCCGAAATGCAATCAAGGGACATATAGGCATTTAAAACAGCGTAGGGGACTATAAATTTTCTGTAATTTTCTTTTGGAATATGTTCAAAAAAGTCCCACCTTTTTTTATCAAAATCTTCTGATAAAAGGAAGTCGACTTCGTAACCTAAATCATGAAAATATTTATAAAAACTCGGAAGCAAAAAATCATGCGCAACGTTTGGCTCTATACACAAAACGGTTTTTTTGTCTTTTGATTTTTTTATGTTTGAAAAATTTATCTTTGATTTTGATATTATCTTATGAAGTCTTAAAATTTTTTTATAGCTGTTTAAGTTTTTCATTTTAGATTTATCTATATCAATTTTGTTGTCTTCAGCCAATTTGTATAAATCGTTCAGATATTTTTCTTCCGTGTTCATATTTCCCCTCGCTTAAAATTTAAAACAGCATTTTTGCAACAATTTCTGACAATATGGTGCTTTAGCTAAAAGCAAGACTTTTGGGCCGGTTTTTTTATAACACTTACAAATTGACACATGAGAAAAAGCCGGATATACTGGACATAACGACTAAATGCACCATATTGTCAGATTATGGTGCATTTTTGGTTAAAAAAAATAAATTAAAAAATCGGGCTAAAGATTAACCGTTTCAACGATTTTATCAACGTTATCTTTTGTTATTTCCGTATATAATTTTGTTCCTAATTTTTGAACTTTTTCTTTTGTTAATTTTGAAAAATCAACTTTTAATAATTTTTCAATTATTTCAGGCTCAAAGCGATATTTTATTATCTTGGCAGGGTTCCCGCCCACAATTGCATATGGCGGAATATCTTTGGTAACAATGCTCCCCGCTTTTATTATTGCGCCCTGAGAGATTGTAACCCCCGATAAAATAATCGAGTTTGCGCCTATATAAACGTCATCTTTTACTATGATATCGCCTTTTGAGCACGCTTCTTTTTCTTCTTTTAAAATCATTACTTTAATAGGATACGTTGTTAAATTTTTATACGGGTGTTCCGAACTTACAATGAAAAGAACATCTCTTTCAATTGTGCAAAAATTTCCTATATAGAGTTTATAAGGGTAAACACTGTGAAATAAAGCCTTAATTTCTCCGCAAGAATATTTTCCGCAAACTAATTTGTCTTTATTTTCTTCATCATTAAAAATGATAAAATTTTCCGCATTATTATTCTCTTTTGGCTTGTTAAATATCATAAAAATTCCTTTTATTAAAAAAAGACCCCTTTATAATATCATACAAAAGCTTTATTTGTCGCCTGTTTTTGAAGAAGTTTAAGCCCGATTAAGGTTTCTTCATAAACGTCATCCGTTATTTCGGTTTTGTATCCTTTTTTTATAAAATATTCTTTAATTACGGGCAATTTGTGCGGAATTCCACCGCTTAAAATAATTCTTTTTTGATAAGAGTTTGTGTCTAAAAGTTTTATCCCTTTTTCATATTGTGTAAGATATGTTAAAAGCAAAGATGAGAGATAATTTTTTAAAGTTAAGTTATTTTCATCTATATTTTTTATAAAACCGCCCGAGGAATAGTTCCATGCGCTTGAAAAAAGCGCCATATCAAATTCAAGGGTTGAATTTTCAATTTCTTCCAAAGAAATTTTTGATAAGCTTTCAAAAAAGTCTTTATTCGGGTTAATTTCCGATAAAAAGCCTATAAAAGCGTTCAGACATCTGCCCGAGGGAATATGAGTTATAACGCTTAAGGTTTCATTGCTAAAAAACGGGCGTTTTTCGGAATTTTTAACATTTCCCCCAATTACTCCAATTTGTGAACCCGTGCCAAGGTTAAGAGAAATTGTTTCTTTTGTGTTTCCTGCGCCTAAAACCGCACACTGGTGGTCGCCAACCCCTGTATAAATCGGAATATTTTTTCCCTTATATTCAAAATATCCGCCAATTTCAACCTCTTTAGAGGGCTTATTAAAGATTATCTTTTTCTTAAACTTTTTAAAAAGAGAAAGAATATCTTCGTCGAAATCTTCGGTATTGATGTTATAAAAGCCAAGTCCGGCGCTCATCGTTACATGAGAGGTATTTTTTGATTTTCCCCCCGAAAGTGACAATATTTCGGGCAATGAGATTACTTTTATTGTTTCATTTTGTATTCCAAAACTTCTTAAAATATGATAAAGATTAAAAACAGGGTAACACGGGCGGACGTTTAGCCCTGTTTTTTGTAAGAAAGTTTCGCCAAGCGCTTCTTTCATTAAATCAATTGTTTTAACCCCCTCAAGCTCGTTTTTGCACCTTTCATCTTTCCAACTTATATAGTCGGTTAAAAAATTGTTATTTTCATCAACGAGTGCAAAACCGTGCATTTCGGAACAGATAAAAACCGAATTAAACCCATATTTTTCCTGATAGTTTTTAAAAATTGAAGTAAATTTTTCTAAAATGTCGGAGATTTTTACCTCAAATTTAAAATTATCGGTTCTTGAGGGCGAAATTGAAGGGTGGCTTTGAACGTCAAAAATTTCATCGTCTGCAAGAATTGCGCTTTTTATTCTTGAAGCGCCGAAATCAACAAGGAGTGATTTTTCCATTAAAATTGCTCCTTAATAATTTCTTCTATCTCTTTAACAAATTCTTCGTTAACTTCCGTTTTTAAAAACTTTGTTGTGCCCAATTTTGATATAACAACAAGATCCACCGTGTGACCTTTGGTTTTCTTGTCTTTCTTTAACAGGTCTAAAAGACCTTTCAGGGAAATTTTTCTTATTATGCTTTTTCCCAAAAGTTCAAGCGCAAGTTTTCTTGTAAGCTCATAGTCTTCTTCGTTTAAAATTCCTCTTTTTTCGGCAATTTTATTTACAATCACCATTCCGATTATGACAGCTTGCCCGTGAGGAATTTTATAATTTGAAAGGGTTTCTATGGCATGACCTATTGTGTGCCCGTAATTTAAACATTTTCTATAATTGAGCTCAAATTCGTCTTCTTCCACAACCGCTCTTTTGACGGCTAATGAGGATAAAATAAGGGGTTTATAACAATCAAAACTTTTTACCTTGCCATTTTCTACATTTTCAAGGTATAAGCGTAAAATACCCCCCCCCCGAAATAAGGAGCTTTAATATTTCTCCCATGCCTGATTTAATATCAAAGTCGGTGAGCGTTTTTAAAAATTCCGTGTTGATAACTACCCTTCTTGGCGCAGAAAAAAGAGCCAGCTGGTTTTTTACTTTGTTATGGTTAATTCCCGTTTTACCGCCGATACAGCTGTCGCACATTGAAAGAAGCGTGGTTGGATAAAAAGTCCATTTAATTCCTCTTTTATAGCTTGCTCCGACAAATGCGGCAACATCTTCAATAACTCCGCCGCCAACCGCAACAAGGGTTTCGCCTTTTGTAAATTCATTTTTTTCAAGGAATTTTACCAGCTTTAAAACACCGTTTTTCAAGGTTTTAAATTTTTCGTTTGCTTCCGCTTTAAAAACCCTTGAACTGTCAACTTTCAAGTCTTTTAAATAGAGATTATAGACTTTTTTGTCTACAAACAAAAGATTTTTCGGGTTTTCATCCAAAAGTTTTTGAATTTCATCCAAAACGTTCGGATTGTTTTTAACGGTCACAGGATACGGTCTTGGGGTAGATTTTAAGGTATATTCCGCTATCTCGTGAAAATTATCTTCCACGGTAAAAGTTTTGTCTTCAATATAAAATTCTATTCCCATGAGCCTTGTCCTCCTTCCGCAAGCAATCCGCCGTCCACAACGATATTTTGCCCCGAGATATATGTATTTTGTTCGGAACACAAAAAGTATACTACATTTGCAATTTCTTCGGTTTTTGCAAGTCTTTTTAAAGGAATTTTTCCTTCGAGTTGTTTGATTTTTTCTTTTGTGTTGTTTTTGCTTGTTAATTTTGTGTCAACAAACCCCGGAGATACCGCATTTACAAGAATGTTTTTGTCTGCAAGTTCGCAGCACAATGTTTTTACACACCCTTCAAGCGCCGCTTTGCTTGCAGTATATGCAAGCCTTCCTTTTCTTGAAATTGTTCCGTAAAGCGATGATATGGCGACAATTTTTCCGTTTGACATTTTCGGCGAAAGAATTTTTACTATTTCAAAAAATGACATATAGTTGATTTTTGCCGTTGTTTCAACATTTTCATAAGTTAAATTATCAATTGTATCGGGGTTGTTTATTCCGGCGCAGTGAACAATTACATCAAATGAATTTTCTTTATTTGAAAAATATTTTTCTATTTCATCTTTGTTTTTTAAATTAAGCTCCTGACTGTTTGGTGCCGTGACGCTGTAGCCGTGTTCTTCAAAAACTTTTTTTATGGCGCTTCCGATATCCCCTCTGCCGCCCGTTAGAAACACTTTTTTATTTTCCATATCGAATAAAAACTCTCCCCCAATTTTTTTGCTTATTTTAGCAAATATTAATCTTTTTTCAAAATTTTTTCATAAACGGCAAAAAATAAAAAAGGAGAAGAAGGGATTCGAACCCTTGGTACGTTATTCACGTACGACGGTTTTCAAGACCGCTCCGATCAACCACTCCGGCACTTCTCCAATTGGTTTATTCAATTCTTTTTTTATTATTATAAAAAAACTTTTATTTGTAAAGCAAAAAAAATTTTAGCCCCTTTTTATAAGGGGCTAATCTCTAAAGGTTTTCTTTCTTTTTGTTTGCGTGGTCTTTTCCGATAGCAAATCTTAAGCCGAATGTAAGTGCGACGCCCTTTCTACCGCCGCTTCTTACCATTGCCTGTCCGAATGCCGTCAATCTGTCTTTCCAATTTCTCTGTATACCAACCCCGTATTCAGCATAGGGTTTTATACTCATATGCGGTAATACAATGTTTCCTGCCGTTACGCTTGATTCGCTTAAAACGTTATAGACAAAGCCGGCTGAAAGATATGGTTGCCAGCCTCCGTTCAGGTTCCCGATGAGTCTTACGCTCGGGTTAACTTGAACCGTGTGCAGCGGGTCGCTTTCAATTTTTGCGCCCGTGGCACTTGTGTAATCAAAAGTATTAACATAGGTGTAGCTCAAGAAAAGTAAGGGTTGTAAAATGAGCTTGCCGTCTAAAAATTCAAAGTTGTAGCCCGTTTTTGTTCCGACGCCCGCAAGAAGTGAACTGAATTCGTCATCTCCGTATTTTGAACTTGTTTCACCCGCAGTTGCACCGGCGCTTAAGGTTATTGCCGTAAAGAAGTTTCCTTTATAGAAGCTTTCGGTTGCGCCGATTAAACCGCCGTTTATTGTTGAATCAACGCCTTTATAGTCTATGGTTGAACCAATGTAGCCGATATATCCCGTTCCGACGTTATACCAACCTTTTTTAAGGCGTTTAAAGTCGCCGTCTATACCAACAACCGTTCCGTAAGTAATTGCATCAACACTCGGTCCGTTTTTCAAATCTATGCTTTCAAAGGTTGTATAAGGTCTGACCCAAGCGCCTTCGTCTTTTAATTGTTCGTGAGGAATTACTTCTTCAGCTATTGAATATTTATCTTTGTTTATTTTTGATAATCTTTCTCTTAGAGGAAGTTTTGTAAATGAGTCTTGATGTTCAAAGACATATTTAAAAGTTTCGTTTAATGATGACCAGTTTGCGGCAAGGTTTGCAACGGAAACTGAAAGCACTGAAGGGTTATAGCCGTCCATGCCGTTTTTTCTTGAATATACAAAGTAACCGCCATCACCGTAGCCGCCATTGCTTACATAATCTACAGTGTATCTGTATACGGGTCCTTCAGCTTCTCTTACGCCTGATTTTACGGCTTGTTTTACTGAAGTATCCGCAAATTGAACGGGTGTAACCAAATCTAAGCTGTCAGATAAAAGGTTCATATCTTGAACGGTTATTGTGCCGCTTGTATAACTTCCGCCTTCTGCCGTTATTCTGCCCATTGTTTTGCTTGCAAGGTCAACATCCACCCTTGGAATATAAATTTCGCCGCCTTTCATTGATAAACTAGAAAGTTTAAGTGTCTTGCTTCCGAGGTTATATAAATTTATTGTGCCTTCTATAACTTCAAGAGAGTTATTTTTGTCGCTTAAATTGTCTGAATTATATATATTTGTGGTTGCGCCTTCATTTTTAATTGATTGGTTTTCTATGTTGCTTGCGATATTTTGGGTTCCTTTGCTAAGCTTCATATTGCCGTCTTCACCTGAAACGCCGCCCAATATGTTGTTATCTTTGCTAAATTCTAAATCGCCGTTGTTTTCAACCGCAACGGTTACGTTTGTATTTGAAAATTTCATTCCGTTTTGTTCGGGCGCTTCATTCGCTGCGGCATTATACAGGCTTCTTTTTGCTCTTTGTGTTGTTTCATTTTTGCCGTTATTTACGATTTTTTCATCTTTGGTATCTTCCTTTCTGCCAAAGTTTACGCCGTCGAATTCAGCATAACCGTCATTTGTTAAGGTCTTAAAGTTTGCAAGAACAGAACCGCTGAATTTTACTTTGCCGTCGTTATCAATTCCGTTTGCATTGACAATTCCTGCGTTTTCAACATTGAGGCTTGAACCTTTACTTACCGTAAAATCTGTAGTTTCCTGAAAATCAATATAATTTCCTTTTTCGCCCGATATTGTTAAATTTCCGGCTACATCCAATTCCGTTTTGTTGCTGTATGCGTAAACGGGCAGACCGTCATCAAATTCAAAGAATTTTGCTTCGTGGTCATGGGTTTCAAGTTCGCTTATATATTCAAGCGTATTATAAATTATACCGTCAATTATAATGCTGTCATTATGCGTGTCTGTTGTTCCGAGTTTAATGTTGCTGTCAAGTGAGGTTAATACGGTATCAGAATAAACTTCGGTGTAATAAATGCCTTCTGCACCAATGTTTTTAATATCAAGGTCAGATATATCAAGTTCAACATTGCCTTTTTCTTTTGTTCCGTTTACCCCTTTTAAAATTTGGAAGACATAGTCTTTTTGTTCAAATTTGGTTGGTGTGTTTAATGAATTTAATGAAGAAAGTTTTACTTTTCCGCTAGAAGCATTATCTGAAAGGGTAATTGTATCTGCGGTTTGGGTCTTCCAATCAATATCGGCGCTCCATTTTGTGTCGCTTGAAGTTAATTTATTTATATTATAATTTGAAATTTTATTGTCTATAAATGTTATAGCGCCGCTTTCCGCTTTAAATGTGGTTGAGCTGTCTGATAAAACGTTTGATGTATTATTTTCATCGACACCAAGCTTTAATAATACATTTTTTAAGGTAGTGTCCCCGTTTATAATTTGTCCGTTTAAGGTGACAACCCCTGTGCTGTCGCCGTCTATATTTAAATCGTATTTATGACCGTCTCTTGTAACGGTTGTTGATGAGCTTGTTGTTGAAACTTTTCCGCCGTCAATTTTATCATCAATTTGAATATTACCGCCGTTTATTGCTTTTAAGGTTAATTTTGTTTTATATGAGTTTGTGGAATTGTTTCCCGTTTCGACAAAGATACCGTTATTATCTTTTGTTCCGTTCAATTGTTTGGTATAGTTTCCGCTAACAATGGTGTTTGCCTTTTTTTCGTCGCTGCCGTCCGCTGCAAGGGTTAAATCTTTTCCCGTATAAATTGCGCCGCCGAGAGCAAGCCCTTTTGTTTCTTCGGTTTGGGTATAATTATTTTTAAACGTTCCGTAAACTTCGCCTATTCCGTTACTTTTGTGGTCATTATATATTGCACCGCCAAAAGCGTTTGTGCCTTTTGCATAGTTGCCTGAAAAATCTGCAACAATTTTTCCGATTTTTGAATTTTCGCCATTATAAATAGCGCCGCCAAATGCACGTCCGACGTGATTTGAACTTGAGTTGTGTTCGGCGTGGGCAAAGTTATTTTCAAATGTTGAATTTGTAATTTCACCTATAGTTGAGTCATTGTTATTATAAATTGCACCGCCATGGGCTTCGCTGTCTTGACTTAAAACCTCGGCTTTTTTAAGCCCGTTTGCATTGTTTCCTTTAAAAATCGAGTTAACAATTTTTGTAATTGTTGCATGGTGGTGATTGCTTATGGCACCGCCGTTTCCTCTGGGGTAGCTGTTTGCTTCTTCAGCTTTGTTATTATAAAAATTAGAATTTGAAATTTCACTTATTGTTGCTTTTCCGTTGTCTCCGGAATCAACGCCGCCTTGGTTATTAATAGCGCCGCCTGATGAACCTTTGTTTCCTTTTGATGTGTCATTTTCATCACCAAAAGTGTTTCCCGTGATTTTTGTTATGGTTGCTTTATTGTTTCCGATTGCGCCGCCATAGTCTTCAGATGTGTTAGATGTAAATGTTGAATTGCTGATTTCATCTATTGTGCCGTTGTCAGAGTTATATATTGCTGCGCCTTTTGAATCAAGTGTGCCGTTTAGTTTTGTGTCTGAGCTGTTAGAATCAAATGTTGATTCTGTAATTTTTCCGATTTTACCTTTATTTTTTATGGCACCGCCGCCTTCATCGCCGCTATAATTCTTTTTAAATACTGACGATATAATTTTGGATATTTTTCCTTGACTGTCATTAAAAATTGCCCCGCCGCCGCATTTTGCAAGGTTATCTTCAAAGGTTGAATTTATAATGCCTTCGCTGTCGTTTTCGCCGATTGTTCCGTTATTATAAATGGCGCCCCCAACCGAAGCATTTTGTGTTGTTCCGTTTACTCCTTTTCCGTTGCCTTTAAATTTGCTTTCCGTTATGGTTTTAATTTTTCCTTGGTTATTTATCGCACCGCCGTTTTTGCCGTCATTATTTACGCCGTTATAATAAAAACCTGAGTTATTTATTTTATCAATTGTGCCTTGAGAAGCGTTATAAATTGCTCCGCCTTCATCTTTAGCTATGTTTCTGTTTCCTTCCGTTCCTTCATCTCCGAAATCAGTGCTTTTAATTTCTGTTATTTTTCCTTCGTTATAGATTGCTCCGCCGTTTCCGCCGTCATAAACCTGATTTTTTCTAAAGTGGGAATTTTCTATTAAAGCTATGGTTGCGCCTGAATTATTATAAATTGCCCCGCCGTTTCCATTGTTTACAAAGCTGTCGTAAAAAGTTGTTCCTTGAATTAAACTTATTCCTGCCGTGTTATATAAAACACCGCCATCTTTTGCGCCATTATGGTTAAAATAAGAACTTAAAATCTGTCCGCCGTTGCCGCCGTTCCAAAAAACACCGCCTGAACTGCCGTCGTTTTTAAAATTGACCATGTTCATGTTTTTAAAAACAAAAGACGTAATGTTGTTTTCAATAGAAAAGCCGTTATTCTGATAATTTACTTCAAGTTTGTGGTTTCCGCCGTCTAAATACCAGCTTCCTTTTGTAGTGCTGTCCCATTCACCGACTTTAATGTGCTGGTCAGGACTGATATTACTTTTTATTATTAAATGATCTGTATAGTCTTTTGCGTGGCTATTTAAATCACTCCATGAATTTATTGTAACGTCTTGCGCCCATGAGATTGATACGCTTGTTGCAACGATTAAGCTTGCAGCAAGGATACATTTATAATTCATATTCGCCTCTTTTTTTACTAACCCTAAACTCAATCAGTTTCCTGAAAGTTTCGTGCTTTTTATAGTAGTAAAACCTTAGTAACACCATGCCCTTAAATTAAGGACAAAATAAAAAATTACCTTTTGAATAAAACATCGTCACGAAAAAGTAAAAACTTTAGGCTATATATGAAAAATTTAACTTTTCTTTACAAAAAACCCGCCATATAAAAGAAATATGGCGGATATTAAACATTTTTTATTAAGTTGATTTAATTATTTGGCTGCGGGAGCGGAAAAATTAAGCTTTTTCAACACTTTATCCGTGATATCAATCCCGCCGTAGAACATAACTCTTGAATCAACAACCCTGTCAATTTTATTTTCAATCGCAACCTGTTTAATTGCATTGTTAATTGCGTTATCAATTTCAACTTCTTTTTTCTGTCTGTATTTGTCAAGAGCGTCTTGTTTTTGTGCAAAAGCTTTTGCCGTCTGGTCTTCAAAAGTTTTTCTTTGAACCGCAGAATCTATGCTTTTGAATTCTTTTTCTTTATCAAGCAAATATCTTTGCATTTCGTTTGCTTTGTCTTCAAGTTCGCTCATTGCGCTTTTTGCCTTTGAATAGTTTGAAATAACTTCTCTGTAGTTAACCGTTCCTATAGTGTCTGCAAAAACGGGTGAACAAGCGGCTAAAAGTAATAATGCTGCAAAAAATTTATTTTTCATTAATATCCTCTCTTAATAAATTAATATCCCATAATTTGATTATAACAAATTTTTCTTTGTGCGCAAATTAATACTTTTTTTGATATATTTTTCTTGTATAATTTTTTAAGGCAATTTTGGAGCTTTAAAGATGAGAAATTATTCTCACAGAAAACCTTGCGAATATAATCTTTTCAGAAAAATTTTTACATGGCTGACTTGCAACCTTGTATACGGGCTTTATTATAAAATAGCCTTTCATCTTGAAGTTGCGGGCAGAGAAAATGTTCCGAAAAAAGGTTTTCTTATTGTTGCTTCAAATCATGTAAGTGCAATAGACCCCTTTCTTGTTGTCTATGCCGTAAGAAGACCCATTGCATATATGGCAAAAAAAGAGTTGTTTGATAAAAAAATAGGCAGATTTTTCTTAAATTTGCTCGGGGCGTTTGCCGTTAATCGTGAAAAACTTGAAGTTTCCACCTTTAAAACGGCAATCGGAATTAAAGAAACAGACTGGCTTCTCGGGCTTTTTCCGCAAGGAACGAGAGAAAGAGAAGGCAATATGGAAAATGTTTCAAGGGGTTTTGCCGCAATTGCAAAAGCCACAAAGTCAGATATTTTGCCTGTTGCAATTATCGGGGCTTCCCGTGGGGAAAGACACCCTTTTAAGACGGGAATTAAAATAAAAATCGGAAAACCCATTCCTTATATGGAAGATACTCATGAAATGATTAACATCTGGATAAATAAACTTGCCGAACTAAGCTCGGGGGAAGAATAATATGTCTGCGAATGAAGAATGGTATAAAAAATATTCAAAAAAGTGTGCAAAAGATTTTAATTTTTTGACCCATCTTTTTCAACTTTACGCTCTGTATGTTGTCTTTTTCCCGTTTTTCGGGCGCCCTTTTTATAATATCAAGCTTATTGGCGACAGAAACAGTCTTAAAAATAAACCCTGCATTCTTGCCGCTAACCATATTTCTTATTTTGATGCTTTTCTTGTTTTTTGGTCAACTCTTCGCCCCGTTGCATTTATGGCAAAAAAAGAACTTTTTAGAAATTCTTCTTTTATAGAATGGTATGTAGCGGCTAACATTGCTTGCCTCGGGGCTTTTCCCGTTAACCGTGAAAAGCTTGAAGTTTCCACGATAAAAACCGCAAAAGAAGCAATTAAAGCCCGTTTTCATCTCTGTATATTTCCTCAGGGGGGAATCAGAAAAAATAAAAAAATCGAACTTGTAAATAAAGGCTTTGTCGTTATTGCCAAAATGATGAAAGTTGACATTGTTCCAATCGGAATAAGCGGCGTGGAATCATATAACTGGAGCTTTTTTAACAAGAAAAACATAAATGTTCAAATCGGCGAACCCATTTCATATGAGCTTGACGACGACACTATCATTGACAACTGGAGAAAGCAAATTGCAAAAATGACTGGGTATGAACTTGCGTAATTTTTGCAAAAAAATTTCTTTTCTGTTTTTAAACTATCTGAATATTAATTTGTATACAAATATCTTATGCCAATAACAACACCACTATTATCTTATCTTACAGACTCATCCAAAATTGCGCCCATGCTTTTGATTGAGGTCCCTACTTCTGCGGGAAGAACGTATCAAGGCTATAAAAGGGGCGGAAAAGCTGAAGCCGGAGAGAGAATTTTTGAAGAATCGCTCGGGGCTGTTGTTTGGCTGTTTGGAATTAAGGCGTTTAATAAAATAGGGGATGTAATCGGGAAAAAGGCTCTCGGGCTTAAAGATTTGGATGTTGATGTCGGAAAAGACTCTCTGAGAAACCCTTTTGCTTATATAAGCGATAAAAAAGGGCTTACTGCGGGATACAAATTTGCAAAAATCATTGCTTCCGCAGTGTTGGGAACACTTGCCATGGGGGCGGTTGTGCCAAAAATAAAAGTTGCCATGTCATCTGCGGTAAGAAAAAAACAGGGGCTTGATCCATATCCTGACAGAAATGATAAAAACGGCATTCACAAGGAAAACTGGGCAGACAGGCTTGTTAAGCTCTTTATAAATGAAGATAACAGAAAAAAAACAAACCTGAACAATATGATAAAAATGGATGAGTTTTTGTCAAAATCAAAGTCCGCTTCGCCAAACGGTTTAGATAACCTTGCTTTCAAAGGGGGAAACCCTCTTATAAACGGTGTGCTGTTTGCTTCTTATAACCTTGAAAATAATACCGCATGGCGTCTTTTAACAACCGATTTCGGTACCTTGACGGGGCGTGTTGCAAATTCAAGAACAAAAAAAGAAGGAATTGAATATGCGGTCAGAGATTCAATATCCAGTCTTTTCTATGTTTTTGCCGCTCCTCTTTTTGCAAAAGGTGCAAGAAAAGCCTTCAGGGTTCCCGATATTCACCCGAAAGGCGCTTGTCAAACGGCACAATATTTTAAAGATGTTATCGGAAATAAATCCGTCAAAAACGATTTCTTTACCTCAAAAATATTATCAAAAGCGGCAGAGAACAATTTGACCTCAACGATTAAATTTAATAAAAACGGAACAATTTCGCTTGATGATTTTAACTTGCAAACGAACGGACTGTATTCGGCAAAAGCCAAATTAATGTCAGAATTACAGCCCAAATATCTTTCTTCTGACGGTGTGTTTAAATCAATTCTTTCCAAAAAGCAAGCGGCTGACGTTATGTCTGACAGCCTGTTATCCGACCCGATATTTTTGAAAAAATCTATTTCCGATATAACTAACGGAAAATCAGATGACGTTCGTGCCTTTATTTCAAGAAGAAAACTTGAAAATATCAGAGAAAGTTTTGATAAATTTTCTTTCGGTCTGCAAAAATATGCAGCCAAAAAGACAAATAACGGCGTAATAAATTCCGAATTAATTGACAGGTATACAAAGAACCTTAACAGAAAAAACCTTATGCTTCACATGTCGGGCATTGCTTTTGCTGTTTTGGGTCTGGCATTTTTAATTCCTAAATTTCAATATTTCGTATCGGAAAAAATTACGGGCGAAAAAGAATTTTTAGGCTCGGTTGACGGCTTTGGAGAAAAAGAGCCTGTTGTCCAATAAATTGTTTTCTGATTTTTCATATTTGCTCCCGTTTTAAACTTAATTTGTTATAAAACGGGGAACTTTAAATTGTTATATAAATTTTTAGCTTTTTTATTAATTTTTCTTTTTTCTGCGCCTTGTTATTCTGAGACAATTTCCGGAAACGTCAGACAGGATGAATATAATCAAAAGAAAAACATGGTTATTGATTCTGCTTCAAATAAGCCGATACAGGGCGCAAAGGTTTCCGTACCGCAGTATGATTTTTATACTTCAACCGACAAAGACGGCAGATTTCAACTAAACGCAAACATTGAAGATAAAGCTATTTTGCAGGTTGAAAAAGACGGATATAAACCGTTTTCAATAACAATTGACAGAATGGTTGAAACAAACCCTCTAAAACTGGGTTTGGAAAAAACAAGCCCGCTTGATTTATACATTCAAACGGGAGTTTTTCATCTCGGAGATAACATTTTTTCCCCAAATTCCGCAAATTGCAGACAGTTTAGACTAAAATCAAACGGCTCATATTATCATAAAAAGATAAAACTGAATAAGCCCGAAAACGGGAAAGAAGCCGTTATTGTTTTTGGCTCAATAATCGGGCTTGATACAAAGCTTGCAAAAGAACTCGGGCAAAATGCCATTGTAAGCGTATATTCCTCTCCGCTTCAAATAATTTTTAACGGTCAAACCATTGCAGAAATTAATTTAAACGGAGATAATCAACAAGTGGTTATTCCGAATTCTTTAATCAGAGAAACAAATGACCTTACAGTCCAAACGGGAAAAAACCTTTTTCAGTACGAATATTCAGACTATGACGATATGGAGTTTGCTAACTTGAGAATAGAAGTCAGGGACAAGACTTTTGCGAATAAATAGCCCTGTATAACTTGAGAGCGAGTTTTGTTTGTTTAACGTTATGAACCCTGATTATATCGACTTTGTTTTCAAAAAGGTAAAATGACGCAAGCGAGGTTAGAGTGTCCAAAGTTTCCAAGGCTGTGTTTTTTTCAAGAGATTTTAAAAATCTTTTCCGTGAAACCCCCGCAAGGGTTTTTATTCCAAGCGAATTAAACTCATAAATTTTATTCAACAATTCAAAATTTTGCTCTGTATTTTTTGCAAAACCAAAACCTGTATCCGCATAGAGCCTGTCTTTTGAAACGCCGTTTTCAACAAGAAAAGAAATTTTTTCTTTTAAACTTTCATAAATTTCATCGCACAAATTTTCATAATCGCACATATTGTCCATAGTTGAAGGTTCGCCTTTTGAGTGAGTTAAAACATAATGGGCGTCAGAATTTTTAATGACATTAATCATATTTTTGTCGAAATTTAAAAAAGAAACGTCATTTATTATGTCAGCCCCTTCGTTTATTGAAAATTCGGCAACTTTTGCGCTTCTTGTGTCGATAGAAACAAGACAATTCATCGCCTTTATTTCTTTTATGAGCGGTTTTAACCTTTTTATTTCGTCCTCGGGAGATATGCCTTTTGAATTGGGGTTTGTTGCCTGTGCGCCTATATCAACTATATCTGCACCGTCTTGCACCATTTCTTTTGCATGATTTATTGCGCTTTTTGTGTCTAAAAAACGTGAACCGTCTGAGAATGAATCGTCGGTAACGTTTAAAATGCCCATTATTAGCGGGTTATATTCTTTTTCTTTAAGATTTGAGAGAATTTCTTCCCCGACTTTTTTAAGCCCGAACGGCTGATTAAAAAGGCTTTTTGCAATGTTTTCAAGCTGTTTTACCGTTCCCGAAATAATTAAGTCGGAACTTTCGACATTGTGCATTAAAACCTCTCTGTTTACGGCGGAATCGGCGCCCGAAGAGAGAGCCGACTCTTTTATTATTGTTGCGCAATAAAAGGGTAAGTTTTGAACCTTAATGTTTACAAACTCGTGTTTTTTTGCGCCCAAATCAACATGTGTCGGGTCAAATCCGATTTTTAAGAGTTCATCTTTTATACAAAAGGGCTTGATTTTTTTGACTGTAAATTGCATTTATATATTTTACAAGTACAATAAAAAAATAACAATAGATTATCCAAGGAGAATATAAAATGGAAAGCGTTATCGTTAAATTGGAAGCAAAAGACAGAGAAGAAGGCAAAAACCCTCGCCAATTAAGAAAAGAAGGCTTATTGCCCGTTACTTTGTATTCAAAAGATGTTAACTTAAATGTAGTTGTTAACACTCATGAATTTAAAATTGCATATCAAAAAAATAAAGAAACAAACTTTGAATTTTCTTACAACAAAAAGAAATATTCTACAGTTACAAAAAATGTTCAACTTAACTATGCAACATCTGAAATTTTGTCAGCAGAATTTGCAATTGTTTAATTAAAAATTAAAAAGCTTATAACAACTATGTCATGTCATCATCATCTTCTATTTTTGTGATGTACAATTCGGCATAGTTGTTTAACATTTGTATAATATGCGAATATCTTTCCATTCTGAGTTTTAGCCACCCGAGCATAGCGTTTGCGCCCGTAATTTTAATAACACGGGTTTGTGTGAAGCATTTTTTCTTTGAAGAGTATCCTTCTTCAAAAGTCATCTGGTATCGGCAATTAAGCTCGTCAATTAAGCCAAGCAACGTTTCAAACCACGCATCTTGTAATTCGTCATTTTCAATTCGATATTCCAAATACATTTTATTGCTCCTTTGCCCGCATAGCGGCATGTGTTAATAATTTCCCTTTTATCTTTTTTATTGAGTATAATATTCTTGACTTATTGCTTTGGAGTTTTAATGTCTAGCGATTCAAATTGTAAAGTAATGTTAACTTCCGGTGAAACCATTTTTAATTGTACGGTGGCCGATACCTTTTTGACAAAACTTGCGGGAATTATGTTCAGACGTCACTTGCCTTACGAGGCGCTACTTTTCAAGGATTCTTTCTGGATGCATTCCTTTTTCTGTTTTGTCAGATTTAATATCGTCTTTTTAGACAAAAACTTTAATGTTGTTTGCGTTTTTTATGACGTTAAACCAAATAAAATTTTGCCCCCTGTTTGGAGAGCAAAATATGTAATTGAATTTTTTGACAATTCGATTAAATTTAATCAGGGGGAAAAGCTTATCTTGGAGGAATTTTGCGAAAAGAAATAAGTGAAGATGTATTAAATCAGGTTAAGCTTATGCCTAAACTTCCTGGGTCTTATCAGTTTTATGATAAGGAAGGAAACGTTATTTATGTCGGCAAAGCAAAAAACCTTTTTAACCGTGTCAGAAGCTATTTTGTTTCCAATGATTCAATCAAGGTAAATGTCATGGTTCCGAAAATTGCAAAGATTACCTGTATTGTTGTTGACTCCGAGGTTGAAGCCTTAATTTTGGAATCTGAGCTTATTAAGAAATATAAGCCGAGATATAACATTCTTTTAAAAGACGATAAAAAGTTTCCTTATTTTCTTATTACCGATGAAGATTACCCCAGAATTACCGTGGTAAGAAAGGCGAATAAAAACCCGTATAAAGGAAAATATTTCGGACCTTACACCGATTCAAGAGCCATGAGAGCAACACTTGAAGTTTTGGGCAAAATTTTCCCCTTAAAAAAGTGCACCCGCCCGAAATTTTCGTCAAGACCCTGTCTTTATTACGACATGGGTCAGTGTACTGCGCCCTGTCAAAAGCTTATTTCGCCCGAAGATTACAAAAAAATCATCAAGGATGTTGAACTTTTCTTGACGGGCAGACGGTCAGAACTTTTAAAAATGTTAAAAAAGGAAATGGAAAAGGCTTCTTCAAAATTGGAATTTGAAAAGGCGGCAACCTTTAGAAACTCTTACAATGACATTGAAAAAACAATGGAAAAACAAAAAATTGTTTCCGAAAACACTTCCGTCAATAAAGATTATATTGGCATAATTTCTGAAAATAACATATTTTGCGCCGCCGTGTTAGAGGTTCGTGAAGGCTGTCTTGTAAACAAGAAAGACTTTGATTTTAAAGGAATAAACCTTGATGAAATTCATGACGAGAAAGAAATTATAAAAGCCGTCATGAGGGAATATTATTCAATTGTAAGAGATGAGGACATTCCGAAAAATATTGTTGTTTCAATTTTGCCCGATGAAAAAGATATTTACGAAGGGTGGCTTTCAAAAAGAAAAAATTCCGGCGTAAAAATTCTTCTTGCAAAAAGTGAAAAAGATAAAGAAATTTTGGAACTGTCAAGAAAAAATGCCGTTTATAACTTAGAACAGCTAAAATTAAAAACCATTCATGATATTCAAAACGATTATAACGAGGTTGGCTCATACATAAAAGAAAAGTTGGGGCTAAAAAAGTTTCCGCATATCGTTGAATGTTATGACATTTCTCATATTCAAGGCACAAATACCGTTGCAAGCGGTGTTGTTTTTGAAAACGGCGCCCCGAAAAAAAGCCTGTACAGAAAATATAAACTTAAAACAATTCAAAAGGGCGAAGTTAACGACTTTAAAAGCATGAATGAAATTTTATCGAGAAGATTTAAAAGAATTGTTGAAAAAAACGATTATATTCCCGATTTGATTATAATTGACGGCGGTAAAGGACAATTATCAAGTGCGTATGCTGCTATGAAAGAATTTAATCTTGATATAGATATGGTTTCTCTTGCAAAAAGGGAAGAAGAAGTTTTTTTGCCGAATTGTTCAAAATCTGTTTTATTTCCGCTCAATTCCGGCGCACTTCACTTTTTCCAAAGAATCAGGGATGAAGCTCACAGGTTTGCCATAACTTTTCACAGACAACAAAGAAATAAAACAATGCTGCAATAAATTTTATTTTTGGGTTTTGTCTTTTTTACAATCGTATGTTATAATGGTAGTAGTTTTTTAAAAATAAGGATTTACTTTTATGAATTTCAGACACGGTTCGCTTGAAAGTATTATTTTGAACGCACTCTGGGAACTTGAAGCCGCAGGTGTATATAAAAATTCCGTCAAGGATGTTTTTGATTACATTTGTGCTTCCGAGACCACCAAAAGAGCGTATACTACGGTAAAAACCGTCATGGACAGACTTTATGAAAAAGAGGTTCTTTTAAGAATTAAACAAGGAAAGAAATTTTTCTACAGAACGGCTTATTCAAATGTAGATATTATTTCTAACTCTTTGAAAAAAATTGCTATGCAATATTGCAACAATGACATGAATAAATTAATTCAAGTTGCAAGATCTGTTGCAAACGAACCGATTGTCGTTGAAAACAACGAAATGAAGGTTAATGTCGGATAGTTTCAATTTTTCTCAAGGTGTTGTTGAACTTCGAAAAAAGACAGCAAAATTACTTATTGATGTCGTTTTGGGAAAAATCTCGGTTCTTCAGGCTCTCAAGTCTTTTCCTGACAATTCTTCCGATTTGTCCGTAAACACTTGTTTTCATATTTTAGTGCATTATGAAGCCGATGAGGAGCTTAGAAGCAAAGATAAACTATATAAAGAAACTCAGGATGAGTTTGTTGTAAGTGTGGCGGAAACTCTTTTAAAAGGCGAAAGTTTGCCTGTGAATATTATTGATGAGTATAAAGTTTTTTATGAGTCTGACCTCATTTACAAAAAAAATTCAAAGGAAAATATTATAAAGAGGCTTAGGAGAATTATTAATTTATGAATTCCGTGGGTGTGAAAAGAAAAAGTCGTGCATTTACTACAATTGAATTTAGTGTTGTTGTCCTTCTTTTAATTATTATTTTTGTTTCATTTATTGATATGAGTCTTTTTTTCAGAGCGCCCTACAGGCTTCAAACTTTTAGCGACGAAGCTCTTGTGAAGCTTCAAAATGTTCAGAATTGTTCTAACATTGATGTTGTAAGAGACGCCATAAGACCTCTTGCAAGGAAACATTTCGGCAGAGATTTTGAGTTTACCGATTCCGTTGTGTCGGGAAGCCCCAATTCTCCCGTTTTAATTTTAAATGAAAGTCCGCTTAATATTTCAATTCAATGTAATAACCCCTATATGGCGGGCTCTGTTCTTGTTCAGGAAGATTATAACGGCATTCTTATGTATAAAAATCGAAGACTTATTTCAAATCCGGTTTCTAAAAAAGACTCTTATTATTAATATTCTTGCACAGACTTTTTTTGGATGTTAAGATTTTCCTAGCTTATTTATAAAAAGGGTTTTAAAGTTGAATTCTGTTGATATTATTATTCCCGTGTTTAACGAAGAAGACACTATTGAAAAGATTTTGGAAGTTGTTGATAACACCGATTTTTGTTCGCTTAAAAAGAATATTATTATTGTGGATGATTGTTCTTATGATTCAACACGCAATATTTTAAAAAAATACGAAGACAAATTTACGGTTATATATAAGGATAAAAACGGGGGAAAGGGTTCAGCGGTTTCTTTGGGTTTTCAAAATGCAAAATCTGATATCGTTGTTATTCAAGACGCCGATTTGGAATATGACCCGAAAGATTATTCAAGACTTCTTGAACTTATTGTTAAAAATGACGCCGATGTTGTTTTCGGCTCAAGGTTTTTAAATAATCCGGTTAAAAATTTTATGTTTTTAAGCTTTCTTGCAAACAAATTTTTGACCGTTTTAACCAATATTGTCTACGGCACAAAGCTTACGGATATGGAAACCTGTTATAAAGCCATGAAAAGGGAATTTGTTCAAAACATTAATATTAAATCGAAAAAGTTTGATTTGGAACCCGAACTCACGGCAAAGCTTGTTAAAAACGGCGCCGAAATAAAAGAGCTTCCCATTTCATATAGCGCAAGAGGATATGAGTCGGGCAAGAAAATTACCTACAAAGACGGGCTAATGGCAATTTGGGCAATTATAAAATATAAATTTGTTGATTGATTATGAAAAGTTTATTTAAAGACGAAAATTTTACCCATTATACGGTTATGCTTAATGAAGCCGTTGATATGCTCAATATTGAGAAAAATCCTGACGGAATTTATATTGACGCTACGCTTGGCGG
Source organism: Candidatus Gastranaerophilales bacterium (assembly GCA_947630045.1). Lineage (GTDB taxonomy): Bacteria > Cyanobacteriota > Vampirovibrionia > Gastranaerophilales > Gastranaerophilaceae > Galligastranaerophilus_A. The sequence goes on along the minus strand of CANRGC010000008.1, from coordinate 57,715 downwards.
GGGCGGACATTCTGAACTTATTCTTTCCAAATTATCTAAAAAAGGGCGTTTAATTTCTTTTGATGTCGATTCTGACGCAATCAACGCCGCAAGTAAGCGTTTGGCGGGGCATAAAAATCTTACGATAGTTAAAAGAAGCTACACTGAAATTAAACAGGTTTTATCCGAGCTTGGAATTGAAAAAATAACGGGCGGTGTTATATTTGACCTTGGCGCCTCTTATCACCAGTTAACCAAAGAAAACAGGGGTTTTAGCTTTTTAAAAGACGCTCCGCTTGACATGCGTTTTAATACGGAACAAAAATTTTGCGCATACGATGTTGTTAACTCATATTCCGAGGAAAAACTTGTCGAAATTTTTTCAAAATACGGCGAAGAGCGCTTTTCTAAAAGAATTGCTAAGGCTATAGTTCAATCTCGTCCAATTTACACAACTTTACAATTAGCGGAAATTATAAAGAATTCCACACCGAAAATTAAATCTTCAATTCACCCTGCAACTCGGGTATTTCAGGCTATTAGAATTGAAGTTAATCAAGAGTTGTTAAATTTTGAAAATACTCTAAAAGATGTGCTTACATTATTATCTTGTGGTGCTATAATTAGTGTGTTGAGTTTTCATTCTTTGGAAGACAGAATAGTAAAACACTTTTTCAAAGAATATTCCAAAGAATGCAGATGTTCAATGAACAAACCAAAGTGCGTATGCGGCGGTAAGATTCTTTCAAATCTCACAAAAAAACCGATTTGTGCAAGTGATGACGAAATTAAAGAAAACCCGCCGTCAAGAAGTGCAAAGCTGCGCGGGGCGATGAAAATTTCCGATAATGGAGTAATAATTTGAAATCTTCAGATTATAACTATAATAATAATTCTATTGCGGCAAGGCAGGGTATGCCTGTGTTGTCCGAAGGACGCATAAGAAACCCCTATCACGAAAAGAAAGTTCTTGACAGTTCTCGTTCCAATGCTTATAAAATGGGTGCAAACCCTGTTATAAGCGGATATTTTGTTAAAGAAAAATCTTATAAAGAAATTATTATTTCGAGAATAAATGCTGCGCTTTGCGGCGTTTTGGCATTTTTGGTTATGGTTTGTCTTATCAGTTATTATTTTGTTGTCACCAACGAAATTGAACTTCGCCAGCTCAGTAAAGATACAATTGCTTTAAATTTTGACAATTCAGACCTTCAAAACAAACTTGATAATCTTCAATCTTTTTCAAATGTTGACTTTCAGGTTTCTAAGCTGAATATTCTTCAGCGTGCAAAACAGGTTATTGAACTTTCTGCGGCTGACTTGCCCGATGTCAGATATGATAAGGGCACTAATGATTTGACCGTTAACAGATATTTGGGCTATTAATGCCGCTCTTTTTTGGGGGAAGATGAAAAGGGGGTTTCAAAAAAAGTTTGAGTCAAGAATAGGCTGTTTACAGTTTATTTTCAACTTTTTTGTTGTTCTTCTTTTAATTTATCTTCTTTTAACGCAGGTTTTTGATATAAGAGGATATCGTGACAGGGCTAAATTTCAGCGCCTTTCTTCCCCCTTTGTATTAAGGGGCGAAATTGTTGACAGAAACGGAGTTAAGCTTGCTTCCGACAACACCTCTTTTAACGTATACGCTCACCCGCAATATTATGACAGCACAACCGATGAACTTGCGGAAAAGTTATCTCCGTATCTCGGAATTTCAAAACAGAATTTAAAAACAAAGCTCTCATCTTCCAACCCTGTTATTTTGCTCAAAAAAGGGCTGGACAGAAAAACCGCAAATAAAATAAAAGATTTAAAACTGAGAGAAATCTCTCTTGAAGCTAAAAATAAACGTGTTTATCCGCAAGGCTCTCTTGCTTCTCATGTTCTCGGCTATTATAACGCTGACGCCGATATGGCGGGCGGAATTGAATATGTTGCGGGGAATTATCTTAAATATATTGATAAATCAATCAAATATGAAAAAATGCCTAACGGAGATATAATCTACAATCTTTCCGTCGACCCGAAAGACGTTACCCAGCCTGTTATGGGTAAGACTTTGAAACTTACCATTGATTCTCCCATTCAACATATTTGTGAAAAATATTTATATCAAATGATTAGAAAAACAGGGGCTCTCAGGGGTGCCGTTATCGTTATGCAGCCTCAAAGCGGTGATATTCTTGCTTTTGCGGCTTATCCCTATTATAACCCCAACAACTATGCAAAATATTCTTTACTTGAGATGAAAAACTGGGCGTTGACTGACGTTTATCCTCCGGGGTCAACTTTTAAGATAATCACTGTTGCTTCTGCCATGTTGAATAACAAAATAAACAAAAATTCAAAAATTATGGACACGGGCAAAATGAAAGTAGGCTGGTGGGAAATTTCAAACTATGACTACAACGAAAGAGGCGCTCCGGGGCTTATTGATTTAGTTTATTTGTTTCAACACTCAAGTAATATCGGAAGCGTAAAAGTTGCGCAAATGATGTCTTCTCAGGAATTTTATGACGCACTTCGACTTTTCGGCTTTGGGCAAAGAACGGGTGTCGACCTTCCTGGGGAATCGACAGGACTTCTTCCGAAACCCTCATCATGGGATGTAGCCACTCACGCTTCCATGGGATACGGCTACGGGGCGAGTGTTACTGCCATTCAAATGGTGTCTGCGGTTAATGCTATTGCAAATGACGGTGTTTGGGTTACTCCGCATGTAATTCAATATTCAGAAGCACAGGCCGAAGAAAAAATTGTAAGAAGAAGGATAATGACCCATGAACAGGCAAAAGAAATGACAGACTTGCTTGTTGGTTCCATTGAGGCGGGAAAATCCATTGTAAAAATGGACGATTATTATATAGCCGCAAAAACAGGCACGTCAAGACGTCCGAACGATAACGGAGTCGGATATTCAAATAAGCTTTATACCTCTATGGTGGGTTTTCTTCCCGCACATGACCCGAAAGTTACAATTTATGTTGTAGTTGATTCTCCTCAAGGGGGCGGAATTTGGGGTTCAACTGTTGCGGCGCCTATTTTTAAAGACGTTGCAACGGAAATAGTGAGAATTATGAACCTCAATCCGGATAAAATTGCAAAAAAAGCTGATTAGAATTGTAAATAAATTTTAATTTAAAGTTTTTTTTCGTTCTTGTTGTAAAATATGTTTGCAGTATGTCATTTGGAGTTAGTTATGGAACTTGAAGATATAGTTAACAGTGTGAAACCAAACGAGGTTTTAAATTTTAAAAATATTGATATAAAAGGAATTTCCTACAATTCTCAAACAATTAAAAGCCATGAAATTTTTGTTTGTCTTAAAGGCGAACATGTAGACGGGCATAACTTTGCTCAAATGGCTTTTGAAAAAGGTGCGGTTGCAATTATGGCCGAACACCCTTTGAATATTGAAATTCCTCAGCTTATTGTTTCTTCAACTCAGGAAAAAATTGCCGATTTGGCAGCTTGTTTCTATCACAACCCTTCTCGTTCGCTAAATTTGATTGGAATAACGGGAACTAACGGCAAAACCACCGTTACTCACCTTGTGCAGAAAATTTTTGAACATGAAAATAAAAAGTGTGCATTAATCGGGACTTTGGGCTATAAATTAAATTCAAATTCCGATTATCTTCAAGCAAAACACACAACTCCTCAGGCGCCTGAATTACAGGCTACTTTATCTAAAATTTTGCAATCTGACATTTCAAACGTTGCAATGGAAGTTTCTTCTCATGCGCTTGAACAGTTCAGGGTAAAAAACTGCAAATATAAGGGGGCTGCGTTTACAAATTTAACTCAAGACCACTTAGATTTTCATATTACTATGGAAAATTATTTTAATGCGAAGGCAAAACTCTTTTCTTCTCTTGAAGAAGGCGCATTCGCCGTTGTTAACGCAGATGATAAATACGCAAACAAGCTTTTGTCCAAAATAGATGACAAGGTTAAAGTTTTAACATACGGCGTTAAAAATAAATCTCTCTTAACGGCAAAAAACATTGAATTTACTTCCCGAGGCGTTTCTTTCACCTGTTGTTATAAAGATGAATGCGTTGACATTAAGCTTATGTTAAACGGCATGTTTAGTGTTTATAATGCGCTTTGCGCCATAGGTGTGGGTTTAATGTCGAATATATCTTTAACTTCTTGTGTTCAGGCACTCGAGGCGACAAAATCCGTTGCGGGGCGTTTTGAAATCGTGCATACTGACCCGATGGTTATCGTTGATTATGCGCATACCCCTGACGGTTTGGAAAATATTCTGAGAGCCGCAAGAGAACTTACCCCTAAGAATGCCGAACTTATTTGTATGTTTGGCTGCGGCGGGGACAGAGATGCGACAAAAAGACCAAAAATGGGCTCCATTGCTCAGGCTTTGAGCGATAAAGTGGTTATAACTTCCGATAACCCACGTTCCGAAGACCCTCAACAAATTATAACCGATATTTTGGCGGGCTTGAAATTAATAAACCCGAAAACAGTTTTTGTAGAGCCTGACAGACATCTTGCAATCAAGCTTTTAAAGAAAATTTCAACCGATAACGATGTTATTATTCTTGCCGGCAAAGGACATGAAGATTATCAAATTTTAAAAGACAGAACAATTCACTTTGATGACAGAGAAGAAGTCCAAAAGGTTTTTTCTTAAAAAAATTATTAATTTTTTGTTACCTATTTTAAATATTACAAAAATGTAATAGAATACATTATATAGGTTACTTTTATATGCAAAACAAAGAAGAAAAGTTAATAATTCAAGGGGGCAACGCCCTTAAAGGCGAAGTAAATATTTCAGGCGCCAAAAATGCAGTTTTAAAGCTTATGGCGGCTTCTTTGCTTTCAAATGATATTTGTGTCATAAAAAATGTTCCTGAGCTTTCCGATGTTGAAATCATGATTGAAGTTCTCTCAGAACTCGGTGCTGTTATTGACTATAACAAGCTTGACGGAATATTAACCATTGATTCAAGAAATATTACAAGCGTTGTTGCCTCTGATATTTTTGTTTCAAAAATGAGGGCTTCGTTTGTCGTTCTCGGCCCGTTGGTCGGCAGAATGAGAGAAGCTTGCGTTGCAATGCCGGGGGGCTGTCAAATCGGCGAAAGGCGTGTCAATTTTCATATAAAAGGGCTTCAAGCCATGGGCTGCCAGTGTGACATTAAAGACGGATATGTCTATGCTGTTGCAAAAGAATTAAAAGGGGCTGAAATTTGCTTTGATATTCCTTCCGTCGGCGCTACCGAAAACATTATGATGGCTTCGGTTCTTGCAGACGGTGTCACGGTTATTCAAAATGCTGCTCAAGAGCCTGAAATTGTTGATTTGGCTAATTTTCTAAACGCAATGGGCGCTAAAATTGAAGGTGCCGGCACAAATCAGATTACTGTTCACGGGGTTACCCTTTCCGATTTACATGGGGTTGAACACACAACAATTCCCGACAGAATTGAGGCGGGAACGTATATGTCCGCTGTCATAGCCACTATGGGTCATGCTTTTATTAAAAATATTTATCCAAATCACCTGACTATTTTCACGGGAAAACTCCTTGAAATGGGTGCGCAAATAAAGCTTGTGGAGCCCCATATTATTGAAGTTTCCGCTGACAGAAGACTTTCTCCGATGAATTTCATTACTCAGCCTTATCCGGGGTTTCCGACTGACCTTCAAGCTCTTGCTATGACTCTTTTATCGGTTGCAAACGGCATTTCTGTCGTCACGGAAAGTCTTTATGAAAACAGATTTATGCATATAAATGAACTCTGGAGAATGGGCGCAAATATTAAACAAAGTAATAATCACGCTATTATCAAAGGGGTTGATTATCTTGTAGGAACTGAAGTCACCTGTACCGATTTAAGAGCCGGCGCCGCACTTGTTGTTGCCGCTCTTGCCGCAAAGGGAGAATCTACCGTTAAGGCGTTAAGGCACATCGATAGAGGGTATGAAAAATTTACAACGAAATTGCAAGGTCTTGGGGCTGATATTATGCGTGTTCCCGTTGATTATCAACAAGAAGATGTATTGGCTCAAGAGCTCACTCAACTATAAAGGAAAAATATGACGGAACAAAAACAATATAAACGCTGGTATGATTATGACCCTTTACTTTTGCAGGTGGTTGAGCTTTTGCGTGACTATCCCGAAGAATTAAAATCTCAAGCCGAGATATTTCTTAAAAAAGTCGAAGAAAGAGTTTCAAAAGAAGCGATTGACAGGTTTTATTCCGTTGTTAAGCCGATGATTAAAGGAAACAGGTGGTATGATAAAGACCCTGTATTGTCTTTAACGGTTGAACTTTTAAGAGTTGTGCCACGTGATATTCAAAGACAGGCGGCAAATAATTTTATTTCTATTTTGCAAGAACGTGGTGTAAAAGTTGAAAAAGTTGAGCAATAGGGTTCATGTCCCTTTTTTGTTCTTTTTTCATTTTTTCAATAATTTCTTCGGTTATAAGGGGAATTCTTTTTCTTTTTAATTCTCTTGAACACTGTTTCAATAGTCTGCTTATTTCTTCATTTGCAAAGAGCTCTTTTTTATAGTTTTCATCCACAAGAAGCATTCCTTCCGTTATAAATTTTTGTCTTTCGTCTGATTCGTTATCAATATAACTTGATATTTCGCTTTGCATTCTCAAATTTTTTTCTATTTTATACATTTTTTCTTTTAATTCTTTTTTTCTGTTTTGAATTCTTGAATATTTTTCCATACACTTCGGGCAATTTCTCAAATGCCTTGCAACTCTTGTCATTTCGTTTTTCGGAAGGTCAAAATGAATGTATCTTAAAAGCATTTTATTTATTTCGCTACATTTATAATATCCTTTTAGCATAATTTACTCCATATAAGGTTTAATATATTCTTTTAATCTGTTTCTTGCCCTTGAAATTCTTGATTTTACCGTGCCGACGTTTGAGTCTGTCAGATGAGCAATTTCATCATAAGTTAACCCTTTAAACTCTCTCATTATTATTGCCATTTTATACGGCTCCGGAAGTTTTAAGACAGAGCTTTTAATTGCATCTATCAGCTCGCTTCCAATACAATCGTCAATCGGGGTCTGTTTTAAATCTTGAAATTTTTCATCAGGCTCTTCGTCTATGAGTTTTAATTTTTTCTTATTTTTCTCTTTTTTTCTCATACAGTCATAATAATGACGTGTAATAATTTTATTCAGCCAGCCTTTAAAGTGTTTCGGGTCTTTTAAATTTTTTATATTTTTAACAACCTTTAAAAGTATCTCTTGTACCATATCCGAAAGCTCGTTTTCGTCTTTGGATAAGTAATATAAAAAAGAGTAGACGTCTTTTTCCGTGTCTTTCAGCACGGTTTCAAGTGCGTCAATATCTCCCTTTTTTGCCAGTTCTATGAGTTCGTTTGTTATTTTTTCGTCTTTCATATAAACAAACTTATTGCCAATTTTATAAACTGACATCGTTCTCGTTTATATAATCAGAAGGATATTTAATATATTTTTTTTAATTTAAAATAATTTTTTATAAAGAGGAAAAGTGCCGCAAGCGCTGCCATAAAAATTCCAAACGCAAGCCCCATCCAAAAACCTTCAAGCATTAAATTCTTTTTATACGCAAGATATATTCCAAGCGGAATGCTTATAACCGCATATGCCAAAAAATCAACAATTAAAACTTCAACGGTTTTTTTAATTCCCTTTAGTGCGCCCATACATACTGATTGTATGGCGTCAAAAGTTGTAAAACATGCGGCTAAAATCATAATATTAGAGCCAATTTTAATGACTTCTGTGTCGTTTGAAAAAATTTGCATAAGCTGTTTGTTGAATAAAAGATAAATTAAAACACAAAGAAAAGAATAACAAACCGCAAAAATAAGGGCATAAAGCAAATATCTTTTAATTTCTTTTAAATTTTTACACCCGTTTGCATATCCGATTTTAACGGAAAGGGCGCATGAAACGGAAAAGGGTATCATATAACACAAGCTTACAATTGAAATTATTATGTTGTGACAGGCGGGATATACGGGAGCAAATTTTCCCACAAGGACGGCAACGATATTAAACCCGAAAAATTCAATAAACATAGCGCCTGAAATCGGCAGTCCGACTTTTATTAAATCTTTTATATATGAAGAAATATTTGGACTTTTGTGATTTTTTGTAAAATGGGCACAAAAGATAAAAAGAATTATTGAAAGCGCCATTCTTACAATTAAGCTTGCAAGTGCAAGACCCGCAGTTTTTAATTCGGGAAAAATTCCATATCCGAACACAAAAAGAAAATTAAGAATTATATTAAAAATTACGGAAACAATCAGCATTATATTTGGAAGTTTGACTATTTCGTAAGATTGAAGAAATTCTCTTAAAGCCTGAAAAAGAAAAATAAAAAAGACGGAAAAGCTTGAAATTTTGAGGTATAAAATTGTGTCGGATTGAACCTCATAGGACAGGTTAAATTTTTCCGTCAAGGGTATCATAAGCCATATAAAAACAAAGAGAATAATTGAAATTATTTGAGAAAATATTACGGTTGAGTTAAAAAACTTTTTTGATTGAATATTTTGACCCCGATAGTTTGAAAGAACGGGTGTAATTGCGCTTGTTAAACCAAAACCCGCCACGATATAGGTCATAAAAATTGCGCTTCCTATGCTTACTGAGGCTAAAACTTCGGTGGAATAATGCCCTGCAACATAGACGTCTCCCAAATTAATCAACATCTGACCTATATTGCCCGCAAGTATGGGAAACGAAAGGATAAAAAGTTCTTTTAAGGTTTTTTTAAATTCCTCAATTGTCATTATTAAAAATAAGCTCCGGATTTAAAATGTTTTTAGGGTCAAAGACTTTTTTAATTTTTTTCATCATTTCAAAGGCATTTTGGTCTATGCCAAAATCTAAATATTTCTTTTTTTCATATCCTATCCCATGTTCGCCCGAAAGCGTTCCGCCAAGTGTGACGGCAAGGCGGAAAAGTTCATCTTTAACTTTATTAAACCTTGCCACTTCGTCTTTGTCGCTTAAATCAAGCGCAAAGTTCGGGTGAATGTTTCCGTCGCCCGCATGTCCCATAATACAGACGGTGAGATTATTTTCCTTGCACATTTTTGATATTTGATTTATCAGGGGAACAATTTGTTCTCTCGGAACAACAACATCTTCGGTTATGGCGTTTGGTTTTAATTTTGCGGTGCAAGCAAAAGCGCTTCTTCTTGCGTTCCATATTCTTTCGTTTTCTTCTTCGTTTTTTGCCTGAACAATCTCAACTGCGCCCCATTTTTCCAATATTTTTTTTAATTCGTCATTTTTAGATGTTACTTCTATTTTTGAGCCGTCAAGCTCTATTAAAAGCATACCTTCCTTTGATAAAAGCCCCGAAGGGTTAAATTTTTCGATTGTATCAATTGTGTTTTTGTCGATAAGGTCGATTGTGCTTGGGGTTATTCTTGAATCTATAATCTTATTTACACATGTTGCACAGTCGTTTAAACTGTCAAAATATGCCATTGTAACAAGTTTATATTCCGGTTTCGGAATTAATTTGAGAGTTGCCTTTGTAATTATTCCAAGTGTACCTTCGGAGCCTGTAAAAAGGCTTGTAAGATTATACCCCGTTACATTTTTTGCAACATCTTTTCCGGTTTCTATGATTGTGCCGTCGGCAAGAACAACTTCAAGGTTAATAACATAATCTTTTATGCTTCCGTATTTAAAAGTTCTCGGGCCGCCTGAAGAAAGGGCAATTGCACCGCCTATTGTTGAAACTTTCAAGTTAGAAGGGTCAGGCGGAAAAAAAAGACCAAAACGGTCAGCTTCATATTGAAGTTGACCGAGTATAACACCTGATTCCACTATTGCTGTTAAATTTTCTTTATTAATTTCAATTATTTTATTCATTTTTGAAAAATGAATTATTATACTATTTTCCGTCGGCTTGCAACCTGAAGTGTGGCAAGTTCCGGAACCTCTTGAAATTATTTTTAAATTATATTTGTTTGCTATTTTTACAATTTTTTGTACATCAAAAACACTCTGCGGAATAACAACCGCATAAGGTGGGGTGACATCATCTTTTAGAGGTGCCGTATCGAAAGCGTAAGGGTATACCTCTGCCTTTGAATACAGTGTCTCTATTTTTTGACATTTTAATTCATCAATAGCATTCATAATTTGCTATTATAGATGAAATAAAAATTTGTGTCACAAGTTATTTATCAAAGCTTACGCCGTAAGTTTGATAGCGCCTTGCTGAATGTCTTGGCTTACCGCTTTATCAAGACTTTCGTATTCAGCTCTTGCTGCTTCCAACTGTGTTTCAACCTGTTCTTGTTCAAGCTCAAGCTGTGTTTCAGATTGGTTAATTGCATCTTGCATTGCTTGAGATTTTGCAGTAAACATAGAATCGTTTACCATTTTACTGTAAGCGTAGGTCAATTGTTCCTGTTGAAGCTTTGTGTTGTACTCTGCTAATGCTGCGGAGTCTGTTGCACCTTGGTAATTGTTTGTAATTGTAGAAGTATTATTCTGATAAGTCTGCATAATACTTGCAAGCGCTTGAGATTGTTCTACCCCTGCCGCTTGTTGCGCATAAGATGATGAATCGTACATCGTTTGAAGCTCTTGGCTTATAGTGGTAAGCCTTTGCTCCAGATTGTTGATTCTTTGCTTAAGCGTCATTTTTCTTAATGATAATGCTGCCCAGCCCATAGTGTCCTCCTTTTGGTGTTAGTGTTTTGGTGTTATGTTAAACCAAGCTTATCGTGCTTGATTTGATGTCTTGTGAAATTGCTTCATCGAGTTTTTCTTTTTCCGCTCGTGCCGCCTCAAGCTGTGTTTCTATTTGTTCCTGCTCAAGATCGAGTTGAGTTTGTTTTTGATTTACTTCGTCTTGCAGGGCTTGTTCTTTTGCCGTGAATATCGAGTCGGTATTCATTTTGTTGTACAGATACTCCAGCCCTGCGCTTTGAATATCTGTATAGTATTGACCTGTTATGCCTATATCCGTTACAGGCCCGTTTTGGAAATTTTGTGATATTGAATTTATACTGTTTGAGTAATTTGCGATTATGTTCTTATAAGCTTCTGACTTCTCTACCCCGATTACTCGTTCGGAATAGCTTGAACTATTTGATAATGTTTGTTGCTCCTGACTCAGCTTCGTCAGTCTGTGTTCCAGTTCTGAAACCCGCTGAGTTAGAACAAGTTTTCTCAGGGATAGTGTTATCCAGCCCATTGTTCTCTACTCCTCAATCGGTTTAGTTGGTCTCTCTATTAAGTTTTAATCTCTCGTACAATCATGTAAAAAATTTCTGTTTTAAAAAATTGCTTTTTTATTCTTTTAATATTAAGTTTTGTAACATTAATATATAAAATTGAAATAATAAGATACTACATGTTTTTATATAAATGTATCACCAAACTGTATTCCCCATTAAAATGAAAATTAATTAAAAATGTTATATAAACGCCAATAATGGCTACGGACTTATGGAGAAAAAAGGTATTAATCGCATTGTATAAAATGCGATTTTTTTTATAATATAATTCTTATATGAAAAAGTTGATTTGTTTGTCCGGAAAACAGTATAGCGGTAAAGATACCGTCGCAAAAATTATTCTTGAAAAATTTCCCGATTTTGTGCGTATCGGAATTGGCGACGCAATCAAAATTGAATACGGGAAAATTCATAATTTAACTTATGAAGAAATAGAAGCAAATAAAGGAAAATACAGAACGGGTTTAATTGAGCTCGGAAACAAAGGAAGGTCAATAAACCCCGATTTTTGGCTTGAAAAAATTATTGAAACAGATTTAAACATAGTAGTTACGGATGTCAGGCTTTTGCATGAGGCGGAAGTTTTTAAAAGTGCGGGCGCTTTTTTAATCAGGGTTGAAGCTTCATATGAAACAAGATTAAAAAGAGGGGTAATTACCAATGCTGATGACAGAACGGAAGTTGAACTTGATAATTACGCCAAGTTTGACTATATCATAGATAACAACTCCACTTATGATGAGCTTTTAACAAAATCAGAACCCCTTATCGAAAAATTAAAGGTTGCTTTTCTTTGATTTTGCAATTGTATCTGTCAATTTGTCAAAAAATTCTTCAAGTTCATTTAAGGGAACACCGCTGTTTAAAACAATGTCCGCTTCACCTTTATGAGGCGCAATATATTTATCCGCAGCCTTTGTTGTTGAAGTATACTGGTTTAAAATGTCCGCTTCGGTTTGTTCGGGGTGTCTGAAAGGCGCACGCTCTTTATATCTTCTGAGCCTTTCGTTTTCATTGTTAGTGTCAATATAAACTTTAACATCAAGAGCGTCTTTAACTTTCGGATACATGGAAGGCAAACCTTCAAGAATTATTACACGGGCGGGGCTTATCGGATGAACGTTTAAGTTAGAAATGCCTGTGCCGTTTCCTACATAGTGCGGAGTTTTTATTTCTTTTCCTTCCGATAACATATTTAAATGTTTTTTCAAAAGGTCAAGCCTAAAGTTTGAAGGTGCGTCAAATTCAAAACCGTTTTGAATTAGTTTATCAAAACTGCCCGCTTCTTTTACAAGTTTTTGCGTGTCTTTAAAATAAGAATCACCATTCACAACGGTAATATCAACCCCCTTTTGTTTTGCAAGGTTCACAAATTTTTCCGTCAGGGTTGATTTTCCTGCGGCGGACTTTCCGGTTATTCCTATAACAAGCCCCCTTTTTGGCGTTTGGTTTAATTTGTTTTCAATTTTTTCTAAAACATCGCTGTTAAAGTTTAAAATTATCGGGTTTTCACCTTGTTGATTTTTTGTAAAAATAGAGTTCAAATTTCTTTTAAGCGTGGTGTTTGGACCGATTGGCACAACTCCATATTTTATAACAGTATATGCATTCGGAGGATAATATTTTACTGCATAAATATGCTCCGAATTAATATCCTGCTTCTTTTTATTTTTATTTTTGTCAATTGTTGTTGTGTTGTTCCTTCCAAACGGTATGTAATTTTTACCGGTAATGGGCGAAATAAGCATTTTACAGCCTTTCTTTATTCAAATGAATTTGTAATATGATTAATAAATTCAATAATTTGTGAAAAATATTTTAAATCGCAGCCGCCGTCTATAATAATATCAGCCTCTTTCTTTGCGGGTATTATATATTTTTCGCCGGCTTTTAAAACATATTCCCAGTGTTTAAGGGCATTTTCCATATCTTGATTTCTTTCTTTTGCCCTGTCTAAAAAGCGTTTGCGCCTTATTTTTTTATCAACTTCGACATAAACTTTAATATCAAAAAGGTCTTTGACCGCCTCAAAAGTGGTTGCCATTCCTTCAATAACGATGATTTTCTTTGATTTTACAAATGTTGCGTTTAAAACCGAAACGCCCGTGCCGTTAGTTAAATATTTTGGAATTTTAACGTCTTCCCCGTTTTGAAGCTTGATTGCATGTTCTTTTAATAAATCTAATCTGAAATTTTCGGGTGCGTCAACGTCATGACCCATATCACGAAGTTTGTCAAAAGAACCGCACTTTTTGATTAAATCTGAAATGTCTTTAAAATAATTGTCTGCATTTAAAAGACAAATGGGCATATTGTATTCATCAACAATTTTTTGAATTTCTTTACAGATTGTGGACTTTCCCGAGGCAGACTCGCCTGTTATTCCGATTAAAATATGTTTTTTGGGGTTGTTAACAAGTCTTTCCAAAAAGTTTGAGAGAAAATCGTCTTTTATTTCGATAAACATTTGTTTTTCAGACTTTTTATCGAAATTTATAATCTGTTTAAATTTTGTTTGAAGATAAAAAGCCAAAAGTTCTCTGCCGATTCTCGTATCAAAATCGGGTTTTTGAATTTTATCTTTTGTTTTTGAGTCAAATGCTTCTATTAGTGCGTTCATAGTTGAACAAAACTCCTAAAATCTTTTATTTGCCATTTTATCTATAAGTTTGTAAACACTTTTTAATATCTCGCAAAAAGTAGCCTCGCTGCTTTTTTCTTTTGCTATAAATATTGCACTCATAAATATCGGGTTTACTTCCGCTAAATATTTCCGAACTGACTCTCTGAGTCTTCTTTTAATCTTATTCCTTATTACTGCTCTTTTGTGAACTTTTTTGCTTACAACAAAACCGAATTTTGTTTGCGTGTCCTTGTTTTCTTTAGCCTTTCCGGCATATAAAACAAAAAACTCATCCGAAACAACATTTTTTTGAAAATAAGTTGCCTTAAAAGATGAGTTTGATGTAAGTCTGTTTTTTTTATTAAGCACGGTTCTTAGCTGTTATTGCAACTTGATGACGACCTTTTGCACGGCGTCTGTTAATGGTATTTTGACCTTCCGGCGTTGCCATTCTTGCTCTGAAACCTGAAACTTTTTGTCTTTTTCTTTTTGTACCTTCTAGTGTGCGGCGCATATATTACTCCTTGATATTGATTTTTGATTATAACTTTATTATGATAAATTAGACAAAATTTACTGTCAAGTTTGACAAGAAGGAGTTTAATTAATGGATATAACATTCGGTTTTATCGGCTTTGGCAAAATGGCTAATGCTATCTGTAAAGGCGCAGTATTATCAGGTTTTTTGAAAAAAGAAAACGTGTTTGCCTATGATGTTAATTTTGAACATTTAACAAAAGCAACATCCGCTCTCGGAGTTAATTCTGTTAAAACGGTTAAAGAATTATTGGAAAAATCGTCCGTTGTTTTGGTTGCAACAAAACCTTTTGTGGTTGATGAGGTTATAAACAACATTAAAGATTTATCGGAAAACAAACTTATTATTTCAATTTTGGCGGGAATTAAAACCGAAAAATACGAAAATTCCATAAAAGGCGCAAGAATTGTCAGAGTTATGCCAAACACGCCCGCTATGGTAAACGAAGGAATGAGCGTTGTTTGCGGCGGCAAAACGGCAAATAAATCTGACATTGAATTTGTCCGCAAAATGTTTTCCACATTAGGCAGCGCCGAAATTTTAAATGAAGATATGATAAATGCCGTCACTGCCGTTTCAGGTTCGGGACCCGCATTTTATTATTATATTATTGACAAAATTGCAAGAGGCGGAGAAAAACTCGGACTTGATTATTCAACGGCGCTCAAATTGTCGGCTCAAACCGCTCTTGGCGCAGCAAAAATGATTTTAGAAACGGGAACTTCCCCTACAGATTTAATTACGGCTGTTACAACCCCAAACGGAACAACGGCGGAAGGAAATAAAGTTTTAGAAAACTCCGATATTCAGGATATACTTTATGAAACGGTTGAAAAAACTTACAATCGTGCCGTTGAATTGGGAAATAGCAAATAAATTTTTTTTCGTGTTTTTACTTAATGTCACATTTTTAAAGGAGAGAGATATGCAGATATCACCTGTTAATTCCGCTTCGTTTGGAAGATTACACATTGCAAACAAGGCAAAATTTGAAAAAGCTGCGCAATCAATATGCGAAAACAGTGCAGGTAAAATTGATACGCTTGATAAGAGCTTGGCTTCAATCAATACAAAATCAATCGGCGCAAATTACACACTTCATGTTAATTCAGCTAAAGATGAATTCTATGGCGCATTAAACATGGGGTATAACGTACCTGCTCCCAAAAAATCACACTGGTCTTTATATGTTACAAGAAACGAAAATGACGGACAACGCCTTATAGCTAAGACCGAAATCAGCGATGATGCTACAGACAAGGAATTTGATGAAAAAATGCAAAAATTCGTTTCATCAGTTCCGTATGCACATGATATCAATGACACGGTAAGCAACAAAAAAATTAACGATATTTTAGGTCGTTACTAATCAGATTTGCTTCTAAAATTTAAAAAATAATGCCTTATATTTCAAGGCATTATTTTTTTTGTATAAAATTTTATAAATATATTATTTTTTTGACCTTGATAAAAGAAAATCAACGTTATCAAGTTCGCCTCTGTGAGCGCCAAGCATTATTTTTTCGGCATCCTCAAGAGCTTTAACCGTCATGTAACCGTTTTCGCCGCCCGAACGTGGAGTTTTGCCCGTTTCTATGCAGTGCAGAAAATGTTGACATTCGAGTTTTAACGGTTCAATTTCAATATAGTCGGGAATTTCAATGTTTTGCTGCCCCGGTTTTGTGTTGTCATATACAAGTAATTTGTGATCAGGAAGGGTGTCATCCAAAATTGCGCTTCCTTTATCACCTCTAACCATAAGCGTTACACGCTTTTGAGGGTGTATCCAACTGTCTGAAAGTTGAGCTATAACGCCATTTTTGTATTTTATTGTGATATGAGTTATATCGAAAATGTTGTTATCTTCCGTGCTTGTTCCGGTTGCGGAAATAACCTTTTCAGGCTCAGAATCAATGACGTAAGAAACCATTGAAACATCATGGGGAGCTAAGTCCCACATAACGCTTCTGTCATTTTTAAAATAGTTTATATTCAATCTGTCGCTTTGTACATATTTAATTTTGCCCAAAACGCCGTCTTCTATGAGCATTTTTAATCTGTTTACGGCGGGGTGATATAAAAGAAGGTGTCCCACCATAAGAACAAGATTTTTTTCTTCGGCAATTTCTTTTAATTTTAATGCTTCATCCGCTTTAATTGAAATCGGCTTTTCAACGTAAACATGTTTTCCGTGTTCAAGAGCAAGTTTTACAAGATTAAAATGAGTGTGGCTTGGGGTGATAACACAAATTGCCTTGATTTCTTTGCTGTTTAAAAGAGTGTTAAAATCTTTTGTGGTGGATGTTCCTTTATAGGTTTCATTTATCATTTTTAAAGTATCATCATCCAAGTCGCAAACGGTGTGAAGGGCGCCTAAATTATAAAAGTTTCTTACAATGTTTTTGCCCCAAATTCCGCAGCCTATTACCCCAACAATTTTGCCGTTTGTCATATTATTAAACTTCCTTAAAATCAGTCCTGACAATAAAATATCATATTTATTCTATAAATAAAATTTTTATAAGTCAAACCGTTTCGCTTGAATATAGGTTTTTATCTGTTATTATTTTTATTATGGAAAAGAGAGCAAAAATTCAAGGGTATGACGTTGATTTAATGACTTTTGACGAGGTTATTTTTGAGTGTCTTGATTCAATTAAAAACAACAAAGTCGTTCATCTGGAAACCATAAATCCCGAAATTATTCAACAGGCGAAGAAAAACCCCGTTCTTAAAAAAGTTTTACATGAAGCTGAAATTGTTACTCCTGACGGGGTTGGCATTCAAATTGCGCTTAAATTAAAAGGAATTTCTCAAGAAAAAGTTACGGGAGTTGACTTAAGCTATAGAATGCTTGATGAGTGCGAAAAAGCGGGAATTCCTGTTGCACTTATCGGCGCAAAGCCTGAAATATTAAATCTTGCAACTCAAAACATTAAAACAAAACACCCCAATATTAATATAGTTTGCACAAATGACGGCTATTTTTCAGACTTTTCACCAATCATAGATAAGATTGTTAACTCGGGCGCCAAATTTATTCTCTGCGCCATGGGTGCTCCCAAACAGGAACTTTTTATATACGAACTGAAAAAAAGAATGCAATGCGGAGTTATGATTGGTGTCGGCGGCACTTTTGACGTTTTTTCGGGGTGCGTTAAGCTTGCGCCGGAAATTTACAGAAAATTGGGGCTTGAATGGCTCTACAGAACCATAAAACAGCCCGAAAGATTTAAAAGAATTTTTCCGACTTTGCCAATATTCTTTTTTCAAAGTATAATTGATAGTATAGTTTCAAAAGACTAATCAGAGGAATTTTTTAATTTGATTATATTAAAAGATGTTACTAAACAGTATAAAAGCAAACCCGCCCTCTATAACGTAAATTTACATATTAAGCCGGGGGAATTTGTCTTTTTAACAGGAGCATCAGGCGCCGGCAAATCTACCTTAATGAAGCTTTTATATATGGAAGAAAAACCGACAAGGGGGCAAGTTTTAATCGGGGGGATAAACATCGGAAACCTTCACCCGAATAAAATTCCAAACCTCAGAAGATGTATGGGTATTGTTTTTCAAGACTTTAAGCTTCTTCAAAACCACACTGTTTACGACAACATTGCTTACGTAATAAGAACTCTGGGCATTTCTTCAAGAGAGATAGAAGCCAGAGTTTATGGCGCTCTTAATATTGTCGGGCTTGAACATAAGGCAAAATCAAGACCAACTGAGCTTTCGGGCGGCGAACAACAGAGGGTTTCAATTGCAAGAGCAATTGTTAACGGCCCGCCGTTATTAATTGCGGATGAACCGACGGGAAACCTTGACCCGAGAAACTCTATGGAAGTTATGGAAATTCTCGATCAGGTTAATCAAAGAGGAATTACAATTCTTGTCTCAACGCATGACCATGCTATTGTTGATTATTTCAGAAAAAGGGTCATCACGTTGAGCGAGGGTCAAATTATTAAGGATGTACAGGCGGGAACGTATGGCTAACGGCGAAACCAGAAGAAAAATAAAACAGAAAGTTAAATCTCATATTCCAAAAGATTGGCTGACTGAGATTAGAATTTTTTACAGAATGATTTTGGAAACACTTAAAGGCATTCAACAGGCCGGACTTATTAATATTGCAATTGTTTCCACGATGTTTGCAATTTTAACCATTTTTGGCGTGCTTTTAAGGTCTTCTCTTTCTTTTCAATCAGTTTTAAACGAGCTTGGCGGAACTTTACAGGTGTCGGCTTATCTTGCGCCGAATGCTGACTCAAAAGCCGTTATATCAGATGTCAAAAATATTGACCATGTTAAAAATATTAAATTCATTTCAAAAGAAAAAGCTTGGCAAGATTTGAAAACAGAAATAGATGTTCCCGAGGTTTCAAACCCTCTGCCCGACACTTTGCATATTAAAGTGGACGATGTCAAAAATTTGGAAGGGGTCTTAACTCAGGTTAAATCCGTTAAAGGAGTGAAAGATACGAATTATGTTAAAGACTGGGTTAAAAAATTCCAAGCCTTAAGCCAATTGAGCCATGTTGCCACGATTGTTGTTGTTATCGGTGCATTTATTTTAACAATGACAATTATAAGCAACACAATTCAGCTTGTTATTCAATCAAGAAAAGAAGAAATCGAAATAATGAGGCTCATGGGCGTTTCTAACTGGTATATTAAATTTCCTTTAATCTTGCAAGGTTCGATTTACGGGTTTATCGGTGCGATTTTTGCGCTTTTCCCCGTATATACGGTTAATAATTTCATGTATAAACTCCATGAATTTTTTATGGCGCCGACAAGCGTTTGTGTAATATTCCAAGTGGTTACAATATTAAGTGTTATTGCCCTTGGAACATTCTGTTGCGCTCTCGGAAGCTTTATGTGTATTAAAAAACACCTTCAAGTATAGTTACTGTTCAAAAAGCCCGATTTGACCGTTGTTATTATATTTTATGCCCAAATGTTCATAAGCTTTTCTTGTGGCAACACGCCCTCTTTGGGTGCGCTTTAAAAAGCCCGACTGCAAAAGGTAAGGTTCGATAACATCTTCAATTGTCCTTATATCTTCACCTAAAGCAACGCTTAAAGTTTCAATTCCGACAGGGCCGCCTTCATAATTATTTATTATTAGTTTTAAAAGCTCTCTGTCCGTAACATCAAGCCCAAAATCGTCTATATTTAAGGCGTCAAGCGCATCCTTTGCAATTTCTTTTGTAATTTTTCCGCTTTCTTTAACAAGCGCCCAATCGGAAGCCCTTTTTATAAGTCTGTTTGCTATTCTTGGGGTTTGTCTTGACCTTTTTGCTATTTCAAGAGCGCCTAAATCATCAATTTCGACATTTAAAATTTTTGCGCTTCTTTTTACTACCCTGCTCAATTCTTCGACCGAATAAAATTCAAGTCTGTGAATAATGCCAAATCTGTCCCGAAGTGGTCCTGAAAGCGCGCCTGCTTTTGTAGTGGCGCCGATTAATGTAAACTTTTTTAAAGGAACTCTCATGGTTTTAACGGTTTGGCTTTTGCCCGTGGTTAAATCGAGCGCAAAATCTTCCATTGCGGGATATAAAATTTCTTCGGCGACCTTGTTAAGCCTGTGAATTTCGTCTATAAAAAGCATTTCTCCCTCTTTTAAAGACATTAAAATTCCGATTATATCTCTCGGGCGCTCAAGTGCCGGTGCGGAAGTTATTTTAATATTTACATTACATTCGTTCGCAATTATATTTGCAAGAGTGGTTTTTCCAAGACCGGGAGGACCATACAAAAGAATATGGTCAAGCTGAACATTCCTTTTCTTTGAAGCCGCAATCGTGATTTTAAGGGTTTCTTTTACGGAATTTTGACCGATATAATCTTCAAAAGTTTTGGGGCGAATGTTTTTATCAAAAGTTCTGTCAAATTCCGTTTCATTTTTTTCTAAGTCGCCCGATTTTTCAACAGGCGGCTTAGAAAAAAGTTTATTATGTTTTTCGTTATCGTCAATTATCATTATCTTAAATATCTGAGATAGATGTATACGCTGCTTAATGCAAGTGAGATAAAGGTTATTGTAACACCATATTTCAAATATTCAAGGAATGAAATTTTATATCCGTGTTTGTGAGCGGTTTCACAAACAATAACGTTTGCAGCGGCGCCAATTATTGTCATGTTTCCGCCAAGGCATGCGCCGAGTGATAAACACCACCAAAGAGGGTGAGTATATTGCGGACCTTCAATATTTTGAATACTTGCAAGCATGGGAGCCATTGTCGCCGTGTAAGGAATATTGTCGATAATTCCCGATAAAATTCCCGAAGCCCAAAGAATAATAAACGCCATGGTTTCTTGTGAACCTTTTGCAACGTCCAAAAGCCACTTTGCCATTATGTCAATTCCGCCTGAGGCTTCAAGCCCGCCAATAATTATAAATAAACCGATAAAGAAGAAAATTGTGTTCCATTCAACGTTAACAAGCACTTTGGCAGGTTTTTCAAAAGCCAGAAGAACGCTTGCGCCAATCATAGCTACAAGATATGTCGGAACGTGCGTTAAATCATGTGTCACGAAGCCTAAAATTACTAGTGCAAGAACTATTACCGAGCGCACTGCAAGCGGAACGCTTCTGATTGAACGTGAATTATCAATTTTTGCAACTTCATCCATTTTTTCCTGAGTTGATTTAAGTTGTTTTCTGAAAAGAAAAACCATTATTCCGATTGTAACAACCATAATTATTGCAACAATCAGTGTTAATTCGTTTATAAAATCCATAAATGAAAAGCCCGCAGCCGAGCCGATTATGATGTTTGGCGGGTCACCAATCAAGGTTGACGTGCCGCCGATATTTGAGCATAAAATTTCCGTTAAAAGGAAAATTACAGGGTTAATATCGAGTTTTTTACAAGCCGCAAATGTAATCGGCATAACGAGAATGACTGTTGTAACGTTATCCAAAAATGCGCTTGCAACTGCGGTAAATATTGCCAAAGCCGCAAGAACGAGTTTCGGTTTACCTTTTGTTAATTTTAAAATTTCGTTCGCAAGCCATTTAAAAATTCCGGAACGTGCAGCAATATGCACAATTATCATCATTGAAACCAGAAGAAAAATAACGTTAAAATCTATATGATTTACAAAATACCTCGCCAGATTTTCCGTTTTTTCGGTTTCCAGTAAGCCGACAAGCAATGTAATTGAAGCGCCAAGAAGCGCAATTGTAACTTTTGAAATTTTTTCCCACGCAATGAAAATGTAGGACACAATAAGTATTATTGCGCTAATCATAACTGCATTCTGTTGAACCAGCGCATGTAAATGTTCCATAACTCCCCTTTCTGATAAAAAGTATTAATCATGTTTATTCTATACAATCAACCGATAATGTCAAAGCAAAGGATATATTTAAATCTTGCTTATATGTTTTAAATTTCTTTTTCATGTTATTATTTTTTATATCAATTTAAATATGAGGGTTTACACGCCATGGGCGCTATTGACGTATTGCTTAAAATTTTTAAAGATCCGAACGACAGAAAAATTAAAAAGGTTCTTCCCATTGTTGACCATATAAATAATCTTGAGCCTGAATTTGCCGCTATGACTGATGAACAGCTTCGTGCAAAAACGGACGAATTTAAAGAAATTTTATCAAAAAGGGAAAAATCGTCAGATTATAAAACTGATTTGGCGCTTGAAAAGGCTGCGCTTGATAAAATTCTTCCCGAAGCCTTTGCAACAGTCAGAGAGGCGGGAAAAAGAGTTTTAAACATGCGCCACTTTGACGTTCAATTGATTGGGGGAATTTTTCTTCATGAAGGTCATATTGCCGAGATGAGAACCGGCGAAGGTAAAACTCTTGTTGCAACACTCCCTGCCTATCTTAATGCGCTTACGGGCAAAGGGGTTCATATAATCACCGTTAATGATTACCTTGCAAAGCGTGACCGTGATTGGATGGGCAAAATCTATGAATTTTTAGGGCTTTCCGTCGGTGTTATTCTTTCTTCCGCAAACGGCTTCGATTTTGAACAAAAAAGAAATGCTTATATGTGCGATATAACCTACGGAACAAATAACGAATTCGGGTTTGATTATCTTCGTGACAATATGGCTAAATCTAACGAGGCGCTTGTTCAAAGAGCGTATAATTATGCAATTATAGACGAGGTTGACAGTATATTGATAGACGAAGCAAGAACTCCTCTCATAATTTCGGGGCGCCTTGAACAGTCTGCCGATACTTATATCTTAATGGCAAAAATTGCCCCCATGCTTGAAAAAAATGTTCACTATGAGGTTGATGAAAAAGCAAAAAACATTATTTTCACCGAAGACGGTATTGATAAGGCTCAAGAGCTTCTCGGAGTTGATGACCTATATGATATTAACACCCAGTATGCTCACTATTTAACTCAGGCGCTGAGGGCAAAAGAGCTTTTTATTAAAGACACCGACTATGTTGTCAGAAATAACGAAGTTATGATTGTTGACGAATTTACGGGACGTCTTATGCAAGGCAGAAGGTGGTCCGAGGGGCTTCACCAATCAATTGAAGCAAAAGAGGGCGTTCCCATACAAGATGAAACACAAACCCTTGCAAGCATTACTTTTCAAAATTTATTCAGACTTTACCCCAAACTTTCCGGTATGACAGGCACCGCCATGACCGAAGAAGCCGAATTCGGAAAGATATATAACCTTGAAGTTACGGCAATTCCCACAAATAAGCCTGACATAAGGGTTAATTTGCCCGATATTATATATAAATCTCAAATGGCAAAATATCAAAATGTTGTTAATGAAATTGAAGAATTTTCAAAAACGGGGCGCCCCGTCCTTGCAGGTACAATCAGTATTGAAAAATCTGAAATTTTATCTGCCCTTTTATCAAAAAGAGGAATTAAACATCACGTTTTAAACGCCAAACACCATGAAAAAGAAGCTTACATTATTGCTCAGGCGGGCAGATTGGGTTCGGTTACGATTGCAACCAATATGGCGGGCCGTGGTACCGACATCTTGCTTGGCGGAAACCCCGAATATCTTGCGAAAGAAAAACTTGATTCCATGGGTGTTACGCCTGACGCTCCAAATTATTCGGAGCTTAGAGATAAAGCCCTTATGGAAGCAAGAGAAATAACCGAAAAAGAACACGATGAGGTTGTTAAACTTGGCGGTTTGCACGTTATAGGCACCGAAAGACACGAATCAAGAAGAATTGACAACCAACTCAGAGGTCGTGCCGCAAGACAGGGTGACCCCGGTTCAACAAGATTTTACCTTTCTCTTGAAGATGACCTTATGAGAATATTCGGCGGCAATATTATTGCAAGCTTCATGCCGGATGATGTTCCTATTGAATCAAAAATTATCACAAGACAAATTGAATCAGCCCAAAAGAAAGTTGAAACAAGAAACTTTGACATAAGAAAATCTGTTCTTGAATATGATGATGTTATAAATATTCAAAGGGAAAAATTCTATACTCAAAGGAAAAAAGTTTTATCAAACGATTCATTATATGAAGATATTATTTATATGATTGAAAAAGAGTGTGAAAGACTTTTAAAACAATATATTTCAAAAGACATGTCGCCCGCCGAATATGTAGAAAACGATTTGAAACTTTTGATAACCGAAGTTCACACCGTTTTTCCTCAGCTTGCTGACAAAATTGACATAAATATGGTTAAATCTTTAAGGTTTGCCGATATCTTAGATGTTTTAAAGAAGCTTGCAATTCAGGCATACAGAGACCACGAAGCCGAAACGGTTGATTTATTTAACGCCGTTATGGCTCAATATGGCGATCCTACCGCCCCGAAACAACTTCCCTTTACTAACGACAATATGATGAGAAGAATTGAGAAAGACATCTTGCTTAGAATAGTTGATCAGAAATGGACTGACCACCTTAACAACATTGATGACCTCAAAGATTCTATCGGGCTTGTTGCATACGGGCAAAAAGACCCGCTTCTTGAATATAAGAAAAAAGCGTTTGATTATTTCAACACAATGATGTTTGATATTCAATCAGAAACAGTAAAGCATATATTCAGGGTTAAATTCGGCATTCAATTTGTTGATGATGAAAACGCATAATTTTAATTTTTTATAAAAGACCTTTTTTGCCGAAATATACAGCAACGCCGACAACACAAACAATTGAAAGCGCTATAACGTAAGTAAACCCGAAGGCGCTGTTTTGAAAGGGCAGGTGAACATTCATTCCCCAGAAGCTTCCAAGCATGGTTGGCACTGATAAGATAATTGTTATTGCCGCCAAAAACTTCATAACCTGATTGACGTTGTTATTTATAATGGAAGCAAAACCGTCCATCATACCTTCAAGAATTGTTCTGTGCATTTCAACCATTTCTTCAGCCTGTTTGGTTTCAATAATAACGTCTTCAAGAAGGTCAATTTCATCTTCGCTGAATTTCAATAAACCTTGCATGGAAGGAGTGTTAACAAGCCTTAAAATCTTTTCAAGAACAACTCTGTTGTCTTTGAGCGCAGCGGTAAAATAAACCAAAGATTTTTGCGCCTCGATTAATTTAAAAATTTCCTTGTTGCTTGTTGATTTTCTGAGCGAATCTTCAATTTCATCGGTTCTTTTATTGATAATTTTTAAATATCTTAAATAATATTTTGCCGTTCGAAACAAAATGTTTAACATAAAATTTGTTTTGTTTCTTGTGTCAAAAAATCTTGATGTTTCTGCATTAAAAGAATTTATAATATTATTTTCTCTTGAACAAACTGTTATAATTCCTTCATGGGTGAAAATTATACCCAAAGGCAAGGTATCAAAATTCATTTCTTCATCAACAAAAGGAACATTTGTAATGACAAGGAAATTGCCGTCCTCAAACTCCATACGTGAAAGTTCGTCGGCGTCCAGTGAGTTTCTTAAAAAACTTTCTTCCAAATCAAGAATTAATGAAACCTTTTGAATTTCTTCAAAACTCGGGCTTGTCAAATTAAACCATGAACCTGATTCAGCTTCGTTCAAGGTTAATTCTTTAAGGGATTTATCGTCTTGGGTTTTTAAAATTTCTATCATAGGAAAATCTCCCTTAATGCTCGATAGTTTCATTTAACTATACACATGAAAAAAGTGCAATTTAAAAATTTGAAAGCATTTCCTTGACTAAATCAATATCAAGCCCCATTACGTTAAAATAACTCCCTTTAATCTTGGATATAAAGCTTTTTTCGGGCGGATGATTATAATTTTCCGAGGTTAAAAAATCTTGAATGCCGTAGCTTCCCGCTTTATCAAAGGGCTTTTTGTTTAAAAGATATCTTATTATTTCATAATATGAAAGTTTTCTGAAGGTAACTTCGCTTTTTGACAGCCTTGTTTCATCCCGTTTTGTTTCCGTATCAAACAGGGTATGAGAGGTGATTACAAAATGGGTTTTATCGGAAAGTTTTTTAAGCATAAAAACAGCCTCAAATAAATTCTGAGGCTTAACCAAACACACATTATTAAGGATAACCATTGTGTCTGCCGCCAAGATTAAACAATCTTCGTCAACAATTTGACCGACGGCGAGAGCTTTATTTTTTGAATTGTTTTTAATATTTTTTTCATCAAATTTATGAGAATTATTTTCAACACAATTTGAAGTCATAACGGCAAAATCAATATTTGCGTTACTTAAGATTTCTTTTCTTCTCGGTGAGTTTGAAGCTAAAATAAGTTTTTTCATAAACCAGATTTTAACATACAAAAGAGAAGTTCATCAAGAAAAGGTTTAGTTTGCTGCGGCTGCTGTCTGTTGAATAACAGGAGTTACAGGTCCGTCTGTTTTCTTTTTAAGATTTCTTGATTTTGTATACTGTATATTTTGTGAAATTGCTTTAATGCAAGTTGCTCTTAATTTTTCTTGAATGTTTAACATTGCAAGATGCATTTGAGCATAATCATTCATTGCTTCATACATTTTTTCCGGATTAACCATTGAAGCTTTAATTTCCGGATTATCAACTTTTAAACCCGCATACTTTCTGACCAATAAAATGTCAATAGTATCTTTTGCACCAATACTCATAATGTGTGTTCCTCTTTAAACTTAACCTTAACCTTACACTTTAATAAAGTTATTCTCAGTTTAAAAATTGACATACGGTAAAACTTTTGTTAACAATTCTTAATAAAATTTATTCAAGAACCTTACGGACATCTTCCGTGAGGCAGAATATTCCTGACAAAAAGGCAAAAACGGCCATAATAAAAAGTATCCAAAAAATTCCGAAATTTTCCCCGATATATCCCATAGGGGCAAGAGTCATTGCGCCAATTCCCCATGAAAAGCCTTGCATAACGCCTGATATCACTCCCTGATGTTTTGGTATTAACTTTTGTGCCGCAACGATTGTGACTGAAACTGAAAGATAAATAAAAAGACCGGAGAGGATAAAAACTAAAATTCCAAGATTTATATTTATATTCGATAAAAATTTAAAAAGCAAAACAAGAGGCAACATTGAAAAGAAAGACAATCTGATTAAATTTGCCGGCCCGATAATTTTTTCAAGTTTTGAACTTAAAATCATTGAAACCCCGCTTAAGAGGTAAAACGTTGTTACTATAAAGCCGGTTTGATTTAAATTAAAACCGTAATCTTTTAATATAAAAGGAATATACGTTCCAAAGCTTATGCTGACGGCGGACTTCACAACGGCTATAAAAACAAGTAACATACAGGTTTTGTTTGAAATTATACTTTTCATAACTTCAAAAAAGTTTTCTTTTGTTTTGTCAACTGATTTCGTCGGAATTTTCGGAACCGCAAAATAAAGTGAAATTGCGCAAATTACCCCGATAAATGTAATGTAGGTAAGTGATAAATCGCCAAAGTTGGAAACCATCCCCGAAGAAACAACGGGCCCGAGAGCATAGCCGATTGTTCCAAGCCCCATAAAAAGCCCCATAAACTTCGTTACATCAGGGTTGTTGTAACAGAAGGTTTTAACGAGGCTTGTGACTTGAGGGTGGAAAAGTGAGTTCCCGCACATTCCAATCATTAAAAACAAAGCTAAAAGAAAGGTGTTTGGCGCAAGAATTGTCAGCGGAATAAAAACGGCACCAAGCAAAAGCCCGTTTATCATAAAGGCACGTTTTTTCATTTTGTCGGCAAAAAGCCCGAACAACGGCTGAAGCATGGACGAGGTTAAATGACCGAGAGAAATAATGAGGCTGATTGTTCCAAGCGTTATATTAAGTTTGCTTATTATGACAGGATACAGAGGCACAAGCGCCGAAGCGTATAAATCTGCCGTAAAGTGTCCCATTGAAAGGGCAAAAATTGCTTTTGAGTTTGATTTTGTCATTAATGTTTAAAGTGTCTTATTCCTGTTGTAACCATAACAAGATTTAATTTATCCGCAAGCTCGATTACATCTTTATCTTTAATTGAGCCCCCCGGTTGAATTATTCCTTTAACCCTGTGTTGTGCGGCTACCGTTATATTGTCCGTTGCGGGGAAAAACCCGTCAGAAGCCAATATAGCGTCTTTTGCGCTGTCGGCGGTTCTTGAAAGTGCAATTTCAACGGCGCCCACCCTGCTTGTTTGTCCGCCGCAAAGACCAATTGTTTTTAAATCTTTTGCGACAACAATTGCGTTTGATTTAAGATGTTTTGCCACTTTAAACGCAAAAACCATATCTTCTATCATTTCCGCAGTCGGCTTTTCTTTTGTCACGGTTTTAAACGTATCCACAACGAGGTCTTTTTTATCCGTTTCTTGAATTAAAGCGCCAAAAGGAGTTAACTTTATCTCTTTTTGCAAACAGTTTTTATATTCTTCAAGCGGGGTGTTTAATTTTATAATTCTAAGATTTTTCTTTGTTTTTAAAAGTTCAAGAGCGTCATCATCAAAATCTGGAGCAACCACAACTTCAAGAAACATTGCCGTGAGTTTTTTTGCGATTTTTTGATTAACTTTTTTTGTAAATGCAACAATTCCGCCAAAAGCGCTTAACGGATCGCAATCAAGCGCTTTATCCCATGCTTCTTCAAGGGTTGCGCCGAGTGCAACACCGCAGGGGTTTGAATGTTTAATTATTGCACACGCACAAACGTCGAAAAATTCTGATACAAGCTCAATTGCGGCGGATGTATCCATAATGTTGTTGTAAGAAAGCTCTTTTCCGCCCAAAATTTCATAATCGGCTGACTTTTCGCCAAAGTTATAAAGACAGGCTTTCTGGTGAGGGTTTTCACCGTATCTTAAAGACTGTTTTTTTACAAAAGAGTAATTTATAAATTCATTTTCAAAGTTTGAGTTAACTTCAAAATTTTTGGCAAGTTCGCTAAAAATAACTCTGTCATAGTTGGATGTTTTCTTGAAAACCTTAAGCGCAAGCTCTTTTCTTTTTTCTTCACTTATATTTTCAAAATCAATATCGTAATCTTCGCTGTCGGTAACAACAATGACATTTTCAAAGTTTTTTGCACCGGCTCTTAAAAGAGCAACGCCGCCTATATCAATATTTTTAAGTAAAGTTGAGGTTTCTGCATCATGTCCGACATAGTTTTCAAACGGGTAAAGATTTACAATAACAACCGATATCGGCGGGAAGGGAAGCGATTTGATTTCGTCACTATTTGCTAAAATTCCCGCAAAAATTTCAGGATGAAGTGATTTTACCTTTCCGCCCAAAAGTTCGTTAAAACCCGTTATTGTTGAACTTTCAAGAGCGTTAATTCCGTTTTGAACAAGATATTTTTGTGTGTTTCCGGTGGAAATTATTTCATACCCCAAATTTTGAAGTTTTTTTGCGGCAATTTCAACACCTTCTTTATTAAATACACTGATATATGCTCTTTTTTTCATAATTTGTTTATCTCCATTTCGGTTGAATTATAACAAAAACATGGTCTTGTTGCCATTTTATTTGACGTAGTATAAAATAGTTTTTGTAAAAACATTATATGGAGAATTCAAATGGCAAGAATTGTAAGACCAACGTGGGCTATAAGATGTTCAAATTCAAGCTGTAGAGAGCTTTTTGAAGTTGTTGTTTTAAAAGAGGGTCAACAACAGGAAGTTGTTTGCCCGAAATGCGGCGAACACTATACTTATCCGCCAAAACAAGACGATGAAACAGCTGAATAAAGACAGATACTATAAATTTAGCAAATATTTGGAAGAAAATTTCGGCACAAAGGTTTATAAAATAACTCTTGATGCCGCTTTTTCTTGCCCGAACCGTGACGGTACAATATCCGATAAGGGGTGTATTTTTTGTGATGAGTCGGGCAGTTTTTCAAATTTACACTCATCCCTTTTGCCCATAAAAGAGCAGGTTCAATCGGCAATTAAAAATCTTCCTTCAAGATATCATGCAAAAAGGTTTATTGCCTATTTTCAGGCGTACACAAATACGTATGCGCCCGTCGAAAGGCTTAAAGAAGTATACGACGAAGCTTTTTCCGATGACAGAGTTATCGGTATTACCATAGGCACAAGACCTGACTGTGTTGATGAAGAAAAAATCAGGCTTATCTCAGGCTATAAAAATCCGTGGATAGAGTTTGGCTTGCAAACCATACACGATAAAACATTAAAGCTTATAAACAGGGGGCATGATTATAAATGTTTTCTTGACGCATACAATCTTTGCAAAAAGTATAATATAAAAGTTTGCGCACACGTTATTTTGGGGCTTCCCGACGAAACTAAAGAGGATATGCTTGAAACGGCGCACGAACTTGCCCGCATTAAGATTGACGGGGTTAAATTTCATGTTCTTACGGTCTTGAAAAAATCTCCGCTCTATGAAATGTATTCCAAAAAGCCTTTTAAGCTTTTGTCCGAAGATGAATATTGTGACATATTGTGTGACTTTCTTGAAATTCTTCCGCCGTATACTACGGTTCAAAGAACGGCAGGAACAGGTCTTTTAACTGAACTTTTTGAGCCGAAGTGGGTTAAAAACAAGTTTGAAACGCAAAATAAAATAGACAGGTTTTTAAGGGAAAGAAATTCTTATCAGGGGATAAAATTTAAGAGTTAATTGATTTTACTATATTTTCTGCCGCAATTGAAGCTGATGACCAGCAAAACTGGAGATTAAACCCGCCCGTAAGACCGTCAACATCAAGAGTTTCTCCAATTATCCAGAGATTATCTTTAATTTTAGATTTAAAATTTTTATCAATTTCATTAAGTGAAACCCCGCCCGCATGGATAATTTCACCTCTTGAATCGTTAGCCGTGGCGGTTAATCTGAGGTATTCGAGTCCTTCAATCATTTTATTTGAGGTGTTTGCGCATTGGATGTCTGAATTTATCAGAACTTCAGCCAGCGACTTCGGAATAAATTCCCCAAGAACTGTTTTTAAAAGCTTTTTGGGGCATTCTTTAATTCTCTCTTTGAGTTTTTCAATATCTGCAAGCGGAATTTTAATTTCATAAGGAAAATTATCATACGCCCTAAATGAGCTCAGCTTGTAAATATAAGGTCCCGATACACCTTCATCGGTGAAAACCACCCCGTTAAAAGAAACTCCTTTTAAACGGAGAAAGTTTTTTTCTTTAATTTTAAGCCCGCAAAGTGAAGGTTTAACGGGAACAATTTTATGTCCAATTTTTTCCAAAACGGGCATAACGCCCGATTTTAGCCCTGTTGAAATTACATAATAATCAAAATTATCAGGAAGTTCGTTTACTTCTTTTTGTATAAAATTTGCCTTACTTATGGCTGAAAGCAATTTTTTTCTTACAAAAGAAGCCTTGTTTTCTTTCGGAAATATTCTTTTGTCCTCTTGAACATATGTTTCCACGCCTATTTTTTCAAAGTCGGAAATAGTTTCTTTTACCCCGTATCCGGCAAAAACCGAATACAAAAATTTTTCACCCCTCGGGAAAAAACTTGCAAGTTCCCTGTTATCGTATTCTTCATAACTCAAATTGCATCTGCCGTTACCCGTCGGAAGAAGTGTCAATAACATTTTAGACCTGTCAAAAATTGTTATATCAACATCCGGCGAAAACATCATGAGTTTTAGAGCGCAATAAACCCCTGACGGGCCGCCGCCTATAATGCAAACTTTAGCCATTTGTATTTGAACCCGAAATCGTGCCGTATAAAAAGACGTCTTCAGGGTCTTCAAGCTCCTCATGAAGCTCTGAAATTGTCTTATTTAAAACAGGGTGAACGTAATTTGCCTTAATTTCAAGCATAGGCACAAGCGCAAAAGCACGCATATGAACGTATTTGTGCGGAATGGTCAATATTTCGTTTGCAAAAACAATATCATCATAAAAGAGAATATCGATATCTATGGGGCGCTTTCCCCAGTGTTCTTCGTTTTGACGTTTTCTGCCGAGTTTTTCTTCAACATTCTGGCATACCCGAAGAAGCTCAACGGGAGAAAGACTTGTTCTTATTGCAATAACAGCGTTTACAAACCAATCTTGATTTTTTTTGCCCCACGGCTCTGTTTCGTAAAAAGACGAAGTGGCAACAATTTCAATAGAATTATCTCCGCTTAAAAAATTAACCGCCTGTTGTATGGCAGAAACTCTGTCGCCTATATTAGAACCCAGTGATAGAAAAGCAATGGACATTTCGCCTCAATCATTAATACATCTTATAATTAACATTTTATTATTCTTTTGATATAATAGCAACAAACTCATATTTTTTAAAGGGGATATAATGAAAAATAATCAATCTGTTGGCATTTATATTATTATAGCAATAATAGCGGCAATTTTGGCATGTATTGCTTTTTTAGGTCCAAACACTTCAACAAGCGAAATTTCTTATTCGGCATTTTTGAAAAAAGTGCAGGAGGGTCAAATTTCAAGCGTAGAAGTCTTAAAGGACTATCTTTATGCCATTCCCGTTAACAATAAAAAAGAAACCGCAGATAAACAAGACCATGAAAGCGGCGCAGACTTTATGCGTGCACTTTCTCAGGCGCAAAGTGTCCCCGAACTTCAATATAAAGTTGCAATTCCAAGCGACACTTCTTCTTTGTATGAACTGTTAGAGAAAAATTCGGTTGATATTGTTATAAGAAAGCAACAGGAAGGTTCAATTCTCTCAACAATCGGTTCGGCTTTGGTTCCTATTTTCTTTATTATTATGATTATTTTGATTTTGCGTGGGATACAACAGGGCGGCTCAGCTGCAATGAATTTCGGCAAATCAAAGGCAAAAATGCTCCAAGAGTCAAAAGTTAAAATTACCTTTAACGACGTTGCGGGAATTGATGAAGAAAGACAGGAACTTGAAGAAATTGTCGACTTTTTGAAAAACCCTGACAAATATACAAAACTCGGGGCTAAAATCCCTAAGGGCGTTCTTCTTGTTGGCGCTCCGGGGACGGGTAAAACTCTTATGGCAAAAGCTGTTGCGGGAGAGGCGGGAGTTCCGTTCTTTTCAATTTCAGGTTCCGACTTTGTTGAAATGTTTGTCGGCGTCGGGGCAAGCAGAGTAAGAGATTTATTTGAACAGGCAAAAAAACATCAACCCTGTATAATCTTTATAGATGAAATTGACGCAGTCGGAAGACAAAGAGGTGCAGGTCTTGGCGGCGGTCACGACGAAAGAGAACAAACCTTAAATCAACTTCTTGTTGAAATGGACGGTTTTGACGAAAACACTAATATAATTGTTATAGCTGCAACTAACAGACCTGATATTTTGGATACCGCTCTTTTAAGACCCGGAAGATTTGACAGACAAATTTATATCAGTTTGCCCGACATTAAAGGCAGAGAAGACATTTTGAAGGTTCATGCAAAAAATAAAGTTTTATCGCCGACGGTTGACTTAAAAGTTCTTGCCAAAAGGACATCAGGCTTTACGGGTGCAGATTTAAGAAACCTTTTAAATGAAGCGGCGCTTCTTGCTGCCAGAAACAACAAAGAAAATATTACAATGGATGATATTGATAATTCAATTGACAGGGTTGAAGCGGGCATTGAAAAGAAAAGCAAAGTTTTAACCGACGAAGATAAAGAAACAACGGCATATCACGAAGTCGGTCACGCATTAATTAATGTACTTTTGGAAGATTCCAAAAACGAACTTCACAAGGTTTCAATTATTCCGAGGGGTTACGCTCTCGGCATTACTTGGTCAAGACCAAAAGACGAAAGAGTTCACACTTCTAAAAATGAGCTTCTTTGTCAAATTGCAATAACCCTTGGCGGCAGGGCTGCGGAAGAAATTGTCTACGGTAAAGACAACATTTCAACGGGCGCTTCATCAGACCTTTCAAAGGTTTCGGAAACCGCAAGAAAAATGGTTATGTCCTGGGGAATGAGCGAAAAACTCGGCAATTTAACATACGGCAAATCTCAAGAACATGTCTTTATGGGCAGAGATTTCGGACACCAGAGAGATTATTCCGAACAAGTTGCCTTTGAAATTGATGAAGAAGTTAAAAACATTGTAGATAAACAATATGAGCTTGTAATAAGGCTTTTAACCGAAAACAGAGACGCTCTTGATGCTCTTTCTCATGAACTTCTTGAAAAAGAAACAATGGAAGCTTCCGATTTTATCGAGTCTGTAAAAAGAATTAAAGAAAGAAGAGAACAGGCTTAAAGCTTTTCAAAATCGTCAATTAAAAGTTTGTTTAAGCGCAAAAGTTCATTTTCAACTTTTAACCTGATTTCTTCCATTTGATTGTCATCGGCGTCATTTGGAACAAATATGGGTTCGCCGTAAATTGCTTTCATTTTAATGCAGTTTAAGGGGAAACAAAATTCATCCCAAGTCTTAAATTTCAGGAAAAACCTTGAGGGTGAATACCAACTCATGGGAACAATCGGAACGCCAGTTATTCTTGAAATGTCAATAATTCCTCTTTTCACTTTCTGTTTCGGGCCTCTCGGGCCGTCTATGGTCAGTGCGCCGTTATTTCCCGTTTTAATGGCGTCGATAAGCTCAAGTGCAGCCGCAGCACCTTTTCTGTTATGAGAACCCCTGACAACGTTCAGACCCATTGCGGCACCTGCCTGAGCAATAAGTTCTCCGTCATTTGAATTTGATATCATTACAGTGGTTTTTTCACGTTCTTCAAGAGCGTATAACCCGCACTGGTGCGCATGCCAGAGCGCAAAAATACACTGACATTTCGGATAGTTAATGTTTTTACAATAATAAAAATGTCTTTTAAATTGAAAATAAAGAGTTAAAAGTTTGGCAAGCAGCTCGGTTTTAAACGGTTTTTTTTCTTTTTTCAAGACTAAATTCCTCTCAATTTTGAAGCAAGACTGTGCGCCAGAAGCCCTTCCGAGTTTGCAATATAACATGCGGTTTTTGAAAGTTCTTGCGCATAATTTTTATCTATCTTTTGATAAGTCAAAATTTTAATAAAATCAAATACGCTAAGCCCGCCTGTATATTTTGAGGCGCAATTTGTGGGCAGTACGTGGTTTGTTCCCGAAACGTAATCTCCGAAAACCTCGGCACAATTTTCACCTATAAAAAGCGAACCGAAATTTTTTAAGTGCGGCAAGATTTCATCCTCGTTTTTAACCATAATTTCAAGATGCTCAGGCGCTCTTTTGTTTGCAACGTCAGCCGCCTGAATTAAAGAATCAACAACAAGCGCAAAAGATTTATTAAAAGATACTTGCGCAATTGAAGAAGTTTTAAGCTCTTGAAGAAAGGCTTCGGCTTCTTTTTGCACCTCAAAGGCAAGTTTTTTTGAAGTGGTTATTAAATATGCTCTTGCGTCCTTATCATGTTCCGCTTGAGCAAGCATGTCTGCGGCAATTAGCTTGGGGTTGGCGCTTTCATCCGCAATAACCAGAACTTCTGACGGACCTGCGAGAAAATCAATGTCACAAACGCCGTATACGGATTTTTTCGCATAAGTTACAAACTTATTTCCGGGGCCGACAATTTTGTCGACGGGTGAAATTGTTTCCGTACCGTAAGCAAAAGCGGCAATGCTCTGTGCGCCGCCAAGCTTATAAATTTTGTCTGCGCCTGCAATGTCGGCTGCAACAATAGTTTCGGGCTTAATTCTCGGCGAAGTTAACACAACATCTTTTACCCCCGCAACTTTTGCGGGAACAACCGTCATTATACAGGAACTCGGAAGCGGATAATTTCCTCCGGGGACATAACACAAGACCCTGTTTAGGGGAAAAATTTTATGCCCCATAAGAGATGAATTTTTTTTAATGTCAAGGTTTTTGATACATTCTAACTGTGCTTGTGCAAAAGACATAACATTTTCTTTTGCAATTTTTATATTTTCAACAAATTCAGAGCTTACGGAAGAATATGCAATTTTAATTTCTTCTTTGGAAACCGCAAAATCATCAGGCGAAGTAAAGTTTCCGTCGCCGAATTTCGCTGAAATGTCAATAAGAAAGTCGTCTTTGCCTTCTTTTGTTTTTTGAATAATTTTGTCAATGTCGGGGGAATTTTCGTAAGAAATTGTTTTATAAAATTCTTCGCCCAATTTCCCACTCAGGTCTTTTAAGGTAATTATATTCATTATTTTGCCCTTGAAGCCAAGTTTGAAACTATGTCATTCGGTGTGATATTGTGCATTGCCATAAAGACAAGCAAATGGTAAATAAGGTCTGAAGCTTCCCAACCAAGCCCGTCGCCCTGTTCAAAATTGACAGATTCAAAGGCTTCTTCCATAATTTTTCTTTTTAAATAAAACTCGTCTTTGAAAAGCTTTGTTGTGTAAGAACCTTCGGGAAGCTCTTTTTTTCTTTTTAATATAAGATTGTAAAGGTCAGAAATTGTAAAATCTTTGTCTTCAAAACAACTGTATCTTTCAAGATGGCAAGCGTTTCCCTTTTGTTCAACGTAATACAAAATTGAGTCCCCGTCGCAGTCAAATTTTGCGCTGATTAAATTTTGCGTGTTTCCCGAGGTTAGGCCTTTTGTCCAGAGTTCTTTTCTTGACCGTGAATAATAAGTAGCCATGCCGGTTGAGAGCGATTTTTTGACAGAGGCTTTATTAGAATAAGCAAGCATTAAAACCTGTTTTGTGTGAATGTCTTGAACTATTGTGGGAATAAGTTTATCCGACGATTTTTCAAAATCAAGACAAGCGATAAAGGCGTCTTCAAGATTAATTTTTCCCGTGTAAATTGACATTCCGAGCTGAGAAGATATATTTAACTTTTCAAGCTCTTTAATTTCTTCAATCGTTGTAATTCCGCCCGCAGCAACAATGGGCTTTTTGGTGATTTTTCTTATTTCTTTATAAGCTTCAAGATTTGTTCCTTGGAGCATTCCTTCTTTTTCAACAATGGTATACAAAAACCCCGAACAAAAGTTGCTAAATCTTTCAACATGAGCTTTTGTGGAAATTTCAGTGTCTGTTTGCCAACCGTCAACCGTTATTTTACCGTTTCTTGAATCAATTGCGACAATTACTCTGTCTTTCGGAAGTTTAGACAAAAAGTTTTCATCGGCGGCTGTGCCTATTATAATTTTGCTTGCGCCGTGTGCAAGAATTCTTTTTGCTTTTTCAATTGTTCTGATACCCCCGCCGACACGACATTTTGCAATTTTGCAAATTTGATAAATAAGTTCTTCGTTGTCCCTTCCCTTATTCATGGCGGCGTCTAAATCGACAACGGCAATTTCTCCAAACCTTGCGTAATATTTTGCAAGTTCAAGAACATCTTCTCTTTCAAGAACCTTTTCTTTGCCCTGTTTTAACTGAACGGCTTTTCCGTTCATAATATCTATGCTTGGAATTATCATAAACTTTTCCTTTATTTATTAATTATATCGTCCAAAAACGCCCATTCATAGGCTCTTTTTCTTGCGTCAGTTATCTTGGTATTTGTTTGCTCCTGTGTGGTTAAGTCTGTCAAAAGCGCATGCAGAGGCATTTCTTCAGAAATTTCACCAAACTTAAGATTAAATTCGTAAGCAAGATTTCTGACTTTGACATTATACGATAAAGGCAAAACTTTTACCCCTGTTTTTAAGCCGAGTATATTTGCGTGTAATCTCATTGCAATAAGATATTTAAGGTGTGAAAATTCTTGTACAATTTGATTAGGGTTTCTGTAACCGATTACGGAAGATTTAATTCTCGGATTGCGCATTTTAATAGCCTTTTGAAGCGCAAAACAAGGCTCTCTGTCGTTTTTGTTTTCAAATGAATAAATTCTGATTTCATAATCGGAAAAGAACATGTCAATATATTTTGCAAGAAATTTTTCATAATCTTTGTGTGCAAATTTATAGTTTCTGAGCTGAATGCCCACAATGTCTTTCGGCTGATACTCCGGTGCGTTAATGTTCCAGACGGCGTCATAACAATATTTTGAGTGTATTTTCCATTTGGATAATATTCTTTGAGAATAAACGTCTCTGAGAGTTATGCCGCTGACATTCTTAAGAGCAAGTTTTGTAAGAAGGGTTGGAATAAAGCCTTTAATCGGACCGATTCCTTGAGAAAATATAAATACTTTTTTGAAAAAGAGCTTAGCCAAGAAAATTATAAAAAGGTAATACAAAAGGCTTTTTGTGCTTGTTTCGTTTTGAAGAAGGTTTCCGCCGCCTGAAATTAAAATGTCGCAAGTTAAAATTCCCTTTAAAATATGGAAAATGTTTTTATATTGAAGCGCATTTATATTAAACATGGCACGGGTGGTTCTTGTGTCGGCGGAAAAGGCAGTAATATCGCAACCTTTTTCTTTAAGGTGTTGCACCAGAACTTGTAACATGGCGTCATCGCCAAAATTACAAAAGCCGATGTAGCCTGATATTAAAACTTTTTTTTGTTTATTTTTAGACATATAATCGTTTCATTGCCTCTAAAACATCATTCTCACAGGGAATAGACCTTATTGCACCCACTTTTGAAGCTTGAAGCATACCAAGGGTGTTGGCATATTTAAGAGCTTCAATTCTGGGCATTCCCTTGAGTCTGGACGAAATAAAAGAACCGATAATTGCGGATGTATAACCGGTATAATCTTTGGGGTCAAAATCATGCATTTTTACAAACAAAGTATCCGTTCTGTGAGCTGACCAAATTCCAACCCCGTTTTGAATAATCAGTGAGTTATCAATCTGCATATCAGCAAGATTTTCTATAAGTTTGTCAGGGCTTTCGGTGTCAAAAACAAGATTATCCTTAATGTTGATAAAAACAATATCCAAATAGTCTTTAACTTCATCAAACAACTCTTTTGCCCCGTCAGGCGTGAGGTCTGTGTGTCTGAAATTAGGATAATAACCGATAGCAACGCCGTTTTCTTTTGCAAACTTAAAAACCTCTTTAACGACTTCTCTGCAACTTAATGAAAGAGATTGCACAAAGCCCGTGGCAAAAATAAATTTTGCGCTTTTTATATAGTCAAAGTCAATATCGTCAACGCTTAATGTTGAGGCGGCAGTTTTTTTTCTGTAAAATTGCATTTCAACTTTTCCGTTGTTTTGCCCCGAAAAATAAATTCCGTTTTGGAGTTCTGAGAACCTTACCTGACCTGAATCAAGACCTTCCGCCTGCCATGAATCCAAAAGAAATTCTCCAAAGCCGTCATTTTTAACTTTGGTAATATATCCGACTTTAGAACCGCTTCTTAAAGCGGAAATTGCTACAGCAAGCGTGTCTCCGCCATAATATTTATTAAAACTGTCGGCACAGACAAGCGATTTTTCGCTTGAAAACTCTATTAAGCTTTCCCCAATTGTGATTATGTCAAGTGAACTATACATATTATAAATTCTATAATGAACCTTAAATATGTGTCAAATTGTTAAAAAACTGGAAATATTGTCTGATGTCAGATAATCTTGGGTTATGAAAAAACACTTAAGAAACGTTCTAATTTTCGGCGCAACGTCTGATGTTGCATGCGAGCTTATAAATATTTTGCTTAAGCTTGATGTTGTTATTTATGCTGTTTCCAGAGGAAAGTTGAATATTGAACATAAAAATTTAAAAAAGTTTAATGCTGATTTATCTTTGGAAGAAAACGTTTTTGATGTTTTTAAAAATTTTAACGGAATTAAATTTGATACCGTTCTTAATTTCCAAGGTGTTGCAATTTCTTCGCCCGTCGAAGTTTTATCTAAAGAAGAACTTCAAAAACAGCTTGATATTTCGCTTTTTTCGCTTCTTTCGGTTTTGAAAAGTTTGCCGTTGTATATAACTGATGACGCCACGGTTGTTGCAATTTCTTCAATGGCTTCTTTTGGAATTTATCCCTTTTTATCACCTTATTCAATCTCAAAAGCCTCGTCGGATATCCTTCTTTCAGCATACGAAATTGAAACGGGAATTAAGACCGTTTCAATCAAATCAGGCGTTATCGGGACGAAATTTTGGAAGTTTTGTGTAGATGAAAATGAGAAAAATTTTGAAAAATTCAAGGGCAAATATGAAAATGTCGGCAAATATTTGAAAGATAACGCTTTAAAAAACGCAAACAAGGGGTTATCGCCCAAATTTGCCGCCAAAGCTATTTATAAAATTATTACCCGAAAAAGTCCGAAAGCTTCTTATCTTCTCGGCAATGACGCCCGATTTACATCGTTTGTTTCTATGTTTAAGGGAAGATTTCTTTTTTCGCTTATAAGAAAAGTTTTAAAATTTAAGGTTATGAGGTTTCTAAATGAAAGGTGACGTTTTTCTTGTTTATCCGCCTTCTCCCGTTATGAACAGGGAAGACAGGTGTCAGCAGCCGACAGACAGTCTTATTGTTATACCGCCTTTGCCGCCCACCGATCTTTTATATTTGGGCTCAATCACAAAATCAGTCGGCATGAAGCCTGTTGTTAAAGATTACAGCCTAAACTCGGAAACAATAGACGATTTTAAATGTGACCTGAAAGAAATACGCCCAAAATATCTTGTTGCAAACGTTGCTTCCACTACTCTAAATTCAGACTTAGAGGTTTTCAAAGCGGCGAAAGAAGTCTTGCCTGATATAATCTGTATTGCAAAAGGGGCTCATTTTAATATTTTTGATGTAAAAACCATGGAAGATAACCCCTCTCTTGATATTGTTATCAGAAACGAGGCAGAATTTACTTTTAAAGAAATTCTTGAGAATAAGCCATATGAAGACATTTTGGGAATAACATACAGAAGCGGTTCTGTCATTATAAAAAACCCGAAAAGACCTTTTATAGAAAATTTGGATGAAATTCCTTATCCTTCAAGAGATTTAATTGATAATTCCGTTTATAAACGCCCCGATACAGGCGAAGTACAGGCGGTTATAAAAGTTTCAAGAGGGTGCCCTTATCATTGCTTTTTTTGCCTTGCAACTCCCGTTTCAGGCGCAAAAGTCAGAAAGCGCAGCCCTGAAAATATAGTCGGCGAAATCAAAGAATGTTATGAAAAATATAATATAAAAAATTTCATTTTCTGGTCTGACCTTTTTAATTCGGATAATAAATGGGTTTCAAAGCTTTGTGAAAAGATTATTGAGCTTGGTTTTGACATAACATTTTCAACCAATACAAGGGCGGACAGCGCCGAAATTAACACGGTAAAATTAATGAAAAAAGCCGGATGTTCGCTTGTTTCTATCGGAATTGAAAGCGGAAGCGAACTTCTTTTGTCTAAAATGGGCAAAAAAATTACAAAAGAACAAATTAAAAACACCGTTCAAATGTTTAAAAAAGAAGGAATAAAAGTCTATGGCTATTACGTTTTGGGCTTACCTTGGGAATCTTATGACACGTATAGGGAAACAATGAAGTTTGCAAAAAGTCTGAACACCGAGTTTGTGAGCTTTTATACGGCAACCGCACTTGTCGGCACAAAATTTTATGATTATGTTAAAGAGAATAATCTTGGCGGCTTAAACTTTGATATGCCTTATTATTACCCTTCCGTTGACACTCATTATCTTTCCAAAAATCAGGTGTTTAAACTTCATAAAAAGGCTTTAAGAGAATATTATTTAAGACCGAAATATATTCTTATGATGTTATTCAAAATAAAATCGCCAAAAGAATTTTTTAACTATTTTAATGCCGCTCTAAGGGTATTTTTCAGAAGATAAAATTTATACTTTCAGCCGATAATTCTTTTTTAAATTCGGGTTATTTTAATCGTACAAAGGAGATTCACCCGATGAAAGTAAAAATTACTGACGATTGCGTCGGCTGTGGCGCATGCGAAGCAATTAACCCCGAAATTTTTTTGATAGATTCACAAGCAAGGGTTAACAATTCAAAAATCGGCGGAAATGAGCAAGATTGCATTGACGCAGCGCTAATTTGCCCTGCAAATGCAATATGGATAGATGAAATTTTTTAATTAAAATTGACATAAAATAGCTCTGAAATGTAAAATGTTTAAAAAAACGGAGTTATTTATGTTTAAAAAATTATTATCATTTTTTGTATTCTCATCACTGGTTATTATGCCTGTATGCGCAGCTGACACTATATTTACAAGTTCCGACAGTGAAGATTTCAGCCTTAAGCCGTTAAACTACGGTTCGTCTTCTCAAGTGCCAAATTCAGCGCCGACCGACGAGATTAACGTTTCAAAATTAAAGGCTGTTGCGGCTGACAATGAACTTTCAAATAAAAATTATACTAGTGCCATTTCAAATTTAAATTCCGCACAGGTTGAGCTTCGTGAACAAATGGCAAGCTACACTGCCCTTATGTCACAGGCAAAGACTAACTATGAAACTAAAAAAGAAGAATACAGAGAGTATAAAAGGCAGTATAACGAAGTCAAGAAAAAGATGAACAATATTGAAAAAACAAAAAAATTAATTCAAAACAACATTACTCCCGCAGTTGCGAATTAATTGCAAAATAGCATTTCCAGAGTTTTTGTTTCGGAATTTTTTATATACTCTTTAAATTCAAAGACTTTTTCAAGTTCGTCTTTTAAAATTTCAAACATAGAATCGTTATGTATTGCTTCAAACGAAGGTGCTTTTATAAAGTTTATCCTGTCAATTGACTCAATTTGAACGGAATTTAATTTTTCAAGTATTTCTAAAATAATTTGAATGCAGGTTTCATTCAGACCTGCATTTTTTGCAAGGGCAGATATATCAATTTCTCCCCCTTTATTTTTTGAAGCAAATTTAAGCATTCCGACTATTAAAGTTAAATAATCATCGGGGTTTTTGGAAAATTCAAACTTCATAAAGTGAATGTTTGACGGCTTAACCGATTTTATAAATTCTTTCAGCTCATCGAGCGAAGGCGGAGCTTCAAAAAACATAACGGTTTTTTGCGGCAAATAAGGTTCAATCAGAATGTTTTCTTTAATTGAAGGATACTTGTCTATAGACTTTTTAACGGGAATTGAGTTTGCAAAAATTTTTACTTCGCCGGCTTTTGTTTTGACATAATCATTAATTTTATCCATAATGCCTGTTTTTTGTCTGTGGTCAAAAAATTTCACGGGCGAAAAATAATTTTCCTGTAATCTGTCATTTAAAATAAACTCGGTTAAAAGTTGAATTCTTTTTTCTCCGTTAAACTCGTTAATTTCGGGTCTGAAAACAAAGGTTATTTCTTCGCCGTTATTAAAGCCGAGTATTTTTCTTTTCCAATAAAGACACTCAAACTGTCTGTTTCCGAGCATAACGGAATATGAAAGATGAGAGTAATCTTTTCCGATTGTTCTTTGAGAAATTACTCTTGCGTTTCTGAAAAGAAAAGTGGGTTTTTCGTTGTTAGCGCCGAAAGGCTCCATTTTTTTAAGTTCGTCAAACAACTCAAACGTTATATCGTTTTCATCAAGCTCAATGTCAACATTAACGGGATCTTCGGTTTCTTCACTGTTTTTATTATCAGAAACAGTCAATTTAATTTTGTTAATAAGTTCATCTGTATCAATTTCGTTTGAACTTGCCGAAAAGCCGCCTGCAAGTGCGTGTCCGCCATATCCGAGAAGAACATCTTTCATCTCTTTTAAAACTTTTGAAATGTTGCAATATGTTGTTCCCCTTGCCGAACATCTGAATATGCCTGAGTCATCTTCCGTAATTAAAAAAACAGGCAAATTAAATTTTTCAACGAGTTTTGAGGCAACTATTCCGATTATACCGACATGCCACTTTGGATTGTATAAAACAATTGAATCAGCTGTGTTATTCAACATTGAAAGAGCTTCTTGAAAGGTTTTTTCACAGAGGGACTGTCTTATTTTGTTAAAGTTGTTCAACTTTTCAATTGAAGCTTGAATTACAAAGTCGTTATCTTCCACAAGAAGTCTGAATGATTCTTCGGGCAAATCAAGCCTGCCTGCCGCATTAATTCTCGGGGCAAGCAAAAATGCGATATCTTCGCTTGTGATTTCACGGTC
The DNA here is from genome assembly GCA_947630045.1 of Candidatus Gastranaerophilales bacterium. GTDB lineage: Bacteria > Cyanobacteriota > Vampirovibrionia > Gastranaerophilales > Gastranaerophilaceae > Galligastranaerophilus_A. The sequence continues at coordinate 14,053 of CANRGC010000008.1, read as the reverse complement.
AAATTCAAGGGTTTTAAAAAGCTTTTTTACCCCTTTTAATTTTCCGTTATTTATTTCAACAAGACCTTTTGCGGCAATTTTTCGATTTTCACCGACAAGAGGAACAACGTCTGCTATAGTGCCGATTGCAGACAGAGATAAAACTTCATCCGATACCTCTTTAAAATCATCCTTCAAAAGCGCACGGGAAAGAAAATACGCCACGCCCGCCCCCGAAAGGTGGGAAACATCTTCAATCTCTTTTACGCTCAATTCACGCTTAAGTGAATTGTCGGCAACGGGGTTTAAAATGCAATCTGCCGAAGGAAGATTTTCAGACTGTTCATGGTGGTCTGTTATAATGACTTTAACGCCCATAGATTTTATAAGCGAAACCTCTTTTATATTTGCAATACCGCAATCTACCGTAATTAAAAGTTTTATATTCTCTTTAGATTTTCTTTTTAAAAGCTCTTTTAAGTTAATTCCATGTCCGAGATGAAGTCTGTCAGGTATAAAATAAGAAAAATTAGCGCCAAGCGCCATAAAAGTTTTATACAAAATTGAAGCGGAAGTTACGCCGTCAGCGTCAAAATCGCCCCAGATAAGAATTTTATCTTTATTTGAAATTGCTTCTTTTATAATATTTACAGCTTTTTCCATATCAGAAAAAACATATGGGGACATCAAATCTTTATCTTGCGGATTAAAGTATTCTTCTTTGTTTGTTATTCCTCTTGAACTCAAAATGGCGTCTAAGACAGAGCCATTTTTTTCTTTTTTTGCAAGAAGATTTATTTTCGTCATCATAATTTTTTCTCCCCAGTTGGATTATACAATTTATTTGTTGTATTGTGAAAGCATGTTAAAAATTGCACTTACGGGAAACATTGCTTCGGGAAAATCTGAGGTTGAAAAAATTCTGATTGAGCTTGGCTTTAAGACTCTTTGTCTTGATAATGCCGTTCATAATATTTATGATTTTGATACGGAAATTCAAAAAAAACTTAAACAAATTTTTAACACAACAAAAAGGTCTGAAATTGCAAAAGTTGTTTTTAATGATAAAAAGAAACTCAATATGCTTGAAGATATTCTATACCCAAAGCTTAAAGAACTTTTAAACGATTTTTTTAATAAAAATTCAGGTTTAAACAGCGTTTTTGTTGTTGCCCCAATACTTTTTGAGGCCGGTTTTGACAGGTTTTTTGATAAAATTATTTTTGTTTATTGTCCGGATGATATCAGACTTGAAAGGCTAATTAAAAGAAATAACCTTACAAAAGATGAAGCCCTTTTGAGAATGAATTCACAGGAAAACCAAAACTTAAAAATTGAAAAATCAGATGTTGTCATAAATAATTGCGGAAGCAAAGACAGCTTAATTGATGAAACTAAAAAAGCTATAAAAGAGCTAGGCATTCTCTGATTAGCTTACAAGCCGTTGCCGTAGAGGTTTTTGAAATGTCAATATCGGGCGCAAGTTCAACTATATCAAGACCGACGATGTTGAATTTTTTTAAATATTTAAGCCACTCGATAAGTTCAAGATAGCTAAAGCCTCCGGCTTCAGGCGTTCCAACCCCGCACATTAAAGAAGGGTCCAAAACATCAAGGTCAATGGTTATAAATATTTCTTTATCTTTAAATTTTTCAAGCTCAATAGGGTTAGACTTTAAAGTGTCATACTTGTGCATAAGATTAAATTCCGCCCTTTCGCCTGACCTTATTCCGACTTGTGCAATGTTATCAAAGCCGATTAACTTTCCTATTTGATACATGACCCCCGAATGAGTGAGTTTTTCGCCAAGATATTCTTCTCTTAAATCGGTATGGGCGTCAAACTGAATAACGGCAAGGTTTTTGCAGTGTTTATAAACGGCTTTTATTTCGCCAAGCGTAACGAGATGTTCCCCGCCTACGCCCAAAATTTTCTTATTGTCGCTATAGATTATGTCTGTGTTTTCTTCGACAATTTTAAGCATTTTTTCTGCGTTTCCAAAAGGAAATTCAAGGTCACCCGAATCATAAAATTTTAAATCTGTAATATCAATATCAAAATATGGCGAATAAGTTTCAATTCCGACAGATTCCAGCCTTATTTGCTGGGGGGCAAATCTGGAACCAGCACGATTTGAACAGGTGCAGTCGTACGGCATGCCCAAAAGCACAACATCAGAGGTTTGATAGCTGTCATTTGAGCCGATAAAATTTCTGTCTAAAAAAGGACCTTTAAGCATAGAAAATATATTATCATAAATAATTATTAAGTTTTGTAACACTGTAAAAGCGCTTGTATTCTATATTTATCTATTCTGTATATATCTTTTAGGCAATTTTTTAAACTCAAAATACTTTATTTATTTGAGAGAAATATGAGGACAAATTCAATCAACTCATATTGGATATTTAAAGGAGAGCAAAATGAGTTACAACTATTTTAATCCCAGCACAGCTAACGATCTTGCAAGATTTCAGGGTACACTTGCCGGAATTCAAGCCGGAAATGCCTCATATACCGGTGTTGCTACGGCTCCTACTTCAATTTATAATCAGGCAGGATATCATGCATTCTCGAATGACAACGGAACAATTTCTTTAATAAAAGATGCTGATGAAAGTTTGTTCACAAAAAAATGGTATGATCAAACATCAAACACCACATTCGATTTTTCGGGAACACAATCTACAAATAACAGCTCTTCTGCAAATTCAACCGACTCAACCGGCAATTCTCAAGGCACAACAACCACATCAAACAATAATACAACAACAGATTCTATAAAAAACGGCGCTGATACCGCAGTTAATAATCAAACTACAACTCCCGCCGCTTCAAATAACAGCGTTGACAACTCATCGTCAAATTCAAATGGCTCAACTGATTCAGCCGATAATAACGACACACAAAGCGTAGGTGGCGAAAATACAAATACGGATAATGATACAGGGCTTCAATCATACCCATGGGGTAACGGCTACGTATCAATTTATAATACTACCGATAACAATACAAGCAATAACCAAGGAACCGTTGTTGATGAAAACGGTGAACAGGTTGAAATTAATGCTCAGGATATAAACGACCTTGTTGATGCAGGTGCTTACAGCAATGTTTCGGAAGCATTAAACGATTTAAAAAACAGCGGATATAAAATTCCGGACGATGAACAGGCAAAACTCGGAATTTATACTGAAGATTCAGAAAAAATGATAACGACCATGATGGATAAACTTGATATTTCAAGAGATGAAGCAATTAACAAACTCTCAGACAAGCTTCAAACAAACGAAGGAGTTAAGATTGGAACCGAAGAAGAATATTACAATGCATATCAAAACTTGGTAGACAGGGGAATGAGTGACGAAGAAGCGACAAGCACTTTAGAAAAACTCGGCTATGAAACCCCCTCAGCGGTGAAAGATTTGGAACAACTCGACGGTTACAGCAATGAAGACCAAGAAAAAATTCTCACAGTAATGCAATCAACAGGATGTTCGGCACAAGACGCAATTAATTCATTAGGAGTCAAAAAGGAAGAACATCATGGAGTTATAAGGTCAATAGGTGATTTCTTCTGCGGTCTCGGACAAGGAATAGCTGACTGTTGGAATGGATTATGTTCCTGGATATGGTAATAAATTTTAATCATAATTATAACCCGCTTAGAAATTAAGCGGGTTTTTTTATTTTGGTGTATAATTATTTTATAAGGAGCTTTATATGATTGAAATGAGAGTTATGGGCATTGCGCTTGATACAAGGACGGGTTCACCCATTATTGTTTTAAATGATTATGAAAACAGACGTGCGCTTCCTATATGGATAGGTTCCGCAGAAGCAACGTCAATTATAAGAAAAATCGAAAATATACCGTCACAAAGACCGTTAACACACGATTTATTTATAAATTTTGCACGTCAAACCGGGGCAACAATCACACGTGTTGAAATTAATGACGTCGACGAACAAACATATTTTTCATCAATCTTTTTAACTGATAAAGACGGCGTCGAAATTGAGGTTGATTCAAGACCGTCTGACGCCATTGCCATTGCAATCAGGGCAGAAGTTCCGATTTATGTTTCGCCAACCGTTATGGCTGACGGTGCAATTTCAACTGATTCTGAAAAAGATGAAGAAGAAACAAGAGAGTTTAAAAACTTCATTAAGGATATAAAACCTTCAGACTTTGCAAAACTTCTCGATAAAAATTTTGAATCTGATCAATAAAACTTTCGTCTGTGGGTCTGAATGAAAGCTTTTCCTTTCTGAGCGCCTTGTTTATCCCTGCCATTCCTATGGGGCGAATTGCTTCAAATCTTGATTTTAGTTTTTTCATAGTATAATAGTTAATGATTAGTTTTAAAAAGGCAAAAAATATGGCAAAAATCAATAAAAATATGGGCATTATGGATATAATTCAAGCATGCCCCGATGCAATAGAAATTTTTCAAAAATACGGTCTTGGCTGTATTGGTTGCGCTGCGGCTCATTTTGAAAATCTTGAAGCCGGCGCTAAAGTTCATGGCATAGATGTTGACTCTATGGTAAACGAAATTAACGCTTTAATAAAAGATTAACTACTGGACATTTAAAATTCATATAATAAAATTTAATTGTGTCTTGTGCCCTGGTGGTGAAATCGGTAGACACGTTGGACTTAAAATCCAATGAGGCTAATACCCTCGTGCCGGTTCAAGTCCGGCCCAGGGCAAATTTACCCGCCATACAGGCGGGTTTTAATTTAAGGAGAGGTTTATGTTGTATAAAGAAATTAAAAATAACGTTTATTATATCGGTCAAAACGATGTCGACAGAGTAATTTTTGACGAACTTATTCCTTTGGAGCACGGAACCACTTATAATTCCTATCTTGTTAAAGGAAGCGAAAAAACCGCAATTATTGATACAACATATTTTCCTTTTGTTGACACTTATATTAATAATTTAAACGAAAACGGCATTAAACATGTTGATTATATTATTGCAAACCACGGCGAACAAGACCATTCGGGCGCACTTCCCGAACTTATAAAGAAATTCCCCGAAGCGCTGATTGTTACCAACGCTAAATGCAAAGAAAACATTAAAGAAATGCTTTTAATACCTGAAGAAAAAATTAAAGTCATAACGGATAAAGAAGAATTATCCCTCGGAGATAAAACTCTTCAATTCTTTATGGCGCCGGGGGTTCACTGGCCCGATACAATGTTTACTTATTTAAAAGAAGACAACATGCTTTTTACTTGCGATTTTTTGGGTGCGCACCTTGTTTTTGATGATTTATATTCAAAAAATGACGAACTTACATATTCAATGGCAAAAAGATATTATGCGGAAATTATGATGCCCTTTAGAATGATGTGCAAAAAATATACCGAATTTGTTTCAAATCTGAACCCTGATTTTATTTTGCCAAGCCACGGTCCTATTCACAATGAACCGAATTTTATACTTAGCGCATATAAAGACTGGTCATCAGATACTGCAAAAAATTTGGTTGTAATTCCTTATGTTTCAATGTATGGAAGCGTTGAGACCATGGTTGAATATGTTGCTAAAAAATTGAAAGAGGCAGGCATTTCTGTTTATGCGCATGATATTGTCAGAGATGATTTGGGCGATTTAGCCGTTAATCTTGTTGATGCGGAAACAATTATAATCGGAGCTTCAATGGTGCTTGCGGGTCCTCATCCTGCCGCCGTGAACGCATGCGTGCTTGCCAATGCACTTAAACCAAAAGCTAAGTTTGCTTCGGTTATTGGTTCTTTCGGCTGGGGAGGAAAGCTTGTTGAAACAATTACGGGGCTTTTCACTTCAATCAAACCGCAAATCATTGAGCCCGTCCTTGTGAAAGGAAAGGCAAAGCCTGATGACTATGAAAAGCTTGATATACTTGTTAATTCAATTATTTTAAATCACAAAAATGACGGCGTTTTGAAATAATTATTTACAATTTTGCATTAGTTTTGGCAATAATATATATTTACATGTTTTATAATAATGCGTTCATAAGTGTGGGTTTGCAATGAAAATAAGTTCGGTAAATTCAAGAGTTGTTTCTTTAAATGCGCCTTGTAGGGTTCAAAAAGCGCAAAATTCAAAATCTTTTTCGCCTAAAGTTCTTTCTTTAAGTGAATATAAAGCACGCAACCTTGCTTTTACGGGTGCTCAAAGAAACAAAGAACAGGTAATTTTTATAGGCGCAGAATCAGACCCATATTCAAAAGCGGGCGGAGTTGGAACGGTAATGAAAGACTACAGAAGTTTTTCTTCGCCCGAAAATCAAGTTGAAATTATTCCGTATTACGGCGCAAATAACTCTGAAGCTACGGGTGTTGTCCCGCTTAAGGACGAAAAAGGCAACTTTATCATGCACACGACAAGGGGAGATATTGAACTTGAACTTGTCAGCTCAAAGTTTATGCAGTGGGGCAAAGAAAATTCCAGCCCGATTATGCTTTTTAAACCCAAAAATGACGATAAATCATTGACATATTTTGTCTTTACAGATCAGGTTTCTTCAATGAAAAAACCTTATGAGTCAACCTATGTATATTCATCAGGCGGAAAACAGGCAAATAACGGTTGGAAGGGTGATCCTTACGCCAAGTTTTCAAAGGCTGCCGTTGAATTTATGGACGATATAGTCAAAGATAAAGCTAAAACATCAAAAGACTTTAACCCCGCCACGGTTGTGTGTTCCGATTCTCAAACGGCATATGTTATTGAATATATGGCTCATAAAGCAACCAACCCGTCCGAGAAATCAAAATTTGAAGGAATAAACCCCACATATATCGGACACAATTTAGGTCCCGGATATTGCGGCGAAACTTCAATGCAAAATATGTTCGTAAATCTCGGCGCTACGCCCGAACAAATTTCAAAAATTGAACATGACCCCGTCTATGAAGATAAAATTAAAGGCGATAATTATTTCAGACCTTATGTTGAAAAAGCGCTTGATGAAACAGGGTGTCCGAGTGCAGTTCAAATTCCGCTTTATTGGGCCGATAAAGGTTATGTAAAATCGTTTTCGGTTGTGTCGGAAGATTATGCGGACAGTATTGCAAACAACCCGCAGGCTGCGCATAATATTTATAATTCAGCAAAAGAACTTTACAAAAACGGTGTATTTAACGGCATTATGAACCCTTTGAACGACCCCGCCGTTGACCCGACAAAAGAACTTATGAATCAACGCTATAATGAAGATTGTGTTGATACAGACGGTAAAGTTTACCCCAAATTTGATGTTTACCCCGAAAATCCTACATATGAAGACATTCAAAAAGTAAAAAATTCAAACAAACTCAAACTCTTAGAAAGGCTTTCCGCCAAAGACACGACAATTATAACGGGCAACCCGAAAAGAACAGCGAAAATCAACCCTGAAAACCCGAGTTCCGATGTAATCAAGCCTGAGCTTATTAAAATGATTAAAGAAGGAAAAGGCTCTGAAGTTCCCGTATTTGTCAGCTGGGGCAGAACAGACACACAAAAAGGTCATGATATTACATTAAACGCTTTTGAAAAATTTGCCAAAACGGAAGAAGGCAAAAACGCAATCTTGATTTTAGGCGCAGGGCTTGATAAAGGCAGAGAATCCGCCATTGTAAGCCAAAAAGTTGAATCTATGCTGGATGACCCTGACCTTAAAGGCAGAATTGTTCATATTGAAGGTTGGGCTCCCGCTTATGCGCTTGCAAGTGCGGGCGACGCAGCCATTTTTTCTTCAAGGTTTGAACCTTGCGGGCTTACCGATCTTGAAGCAATGAAATATTATTGTTCTCCGATTGTAACAAACACCCAAGGCTTTAAACAAAAGAATTTTGACCCGAGAAACGAAAAAGAAGCCGCTAAAGCCACTTCATACAAAACAAAACATGAGTATAATCTTTTAAAAGATTGTGTAGCGCTTATCTTAAGTGCGTACGTAAAAGACAATTATCGCTCAAAATTAAAGGTTATGAAAGAGTTCCCAACATTCTACAAAACTGACGAAAACGGCAAAAAAGTTTATGATGATTCGCTTTTTAAAGATTTTGCCCAAAAGGCGCATGACACTATGGCAGCGAGAAAAAAAGAACTGACAGAAAACCTTAAAGAAGGGGAAAGCTTGTCAAAAGACTGGTGCGATTGGGATAACCTTTCAAAAGATTTTAATTTTAAATTTGGCGGTTTTGCAAGAGAATTGAAAGACGGAATTTTGATATCAGAAATGGCAGACGCCATGAAAGCTTGCGTTACGGCTGATAATACAACTAAAGAAAAAATTACCGACAACCTTAAAAACCTTAAAACAGGCTGGAAGAACAACGAAAATCTTCACCCTGATAATAAAAGCTCATATGCTTTATATAAAGAGCGCCACCTCTATTCAGACGGCGCCGAACCGGATAAGGGAAATCTTTTGTCAGTCGACGATGCAACAATAGACAAGAATATCGAAGACGGTCAAAAAAATGACTTATTAAAAAGGGTGAGCACCTATTCCGCTTCCGCACTTGCCGCAATTGCAGGCTTTGTCGTAAGCAAGGTTGGTTCTAAACGTGCAATAGAAGAGGGCGAGAAAAAAATAAAAATTTTGGAAGATAAATGCAAATTTTTAGAATCTGAAATTAACAATATCAAAAAAACAAATAAAAGAAATCTTGTGATAGTTGGTGCGGTTGCCGCTGTCGCAGGTGCTGCATTGACTTTTCTTGTCACCAAATTTATCAATAAAAAGAAAAGCGAGAGTGAAGAATTAAACAACCCGACACCTGAGCAAAATGTTGATAATAAGGTTGAAACCCCAAATGTACAGGTAAATAATACTGCGCCTGCCGCTCAAACTTCTGTGTCTGCATTCGGGCTTGATATGAAAGCCTTTTTAGACAATACAAAGATATCCGCCTGATATCAGACAAGCCCCTCTTTTATGGCTTTGACAGCGGCTTGGGTTCTGTCGTCCACGACAAGTTTTTGAATTATACTGCAAACATGGGCTTTTGAAGTGTGTTCGCTTATGTTAAGTTCGTTTGCAATTTCAAGGTTTGATTTCCCTTCTACGACAAGCTTTAACACCTCGTATTCACGTTCGGTTAAATTGTTGTGGCTTGCTCTGAAATTTGCTCTGGAACAAACTTTTTGCGGAATAAAACCGTTTTTTGAACACTTAAGAATGTCAACAGCCCTTTTATCAAGCCACATAGAGCCTTTATACACACTTCTTACAATCATATTAAGAACATCAGCACTAACATCCTTTAAAACATAAGCCAGAGCGCCATTTTGAACACAATTAATAACGTCTTGGTCCTTTATTTGTGATGTCAAGGCAATAACGCCTGTTTCCGGAGAGTTTTCAAGAATTTGCCTGATAACTTCCACGCCCGACATATCGCCCAAAACAAGGTCTACTATGGCAACATCAATTTTGTGCGACTTAAATTTAGAAATGGCGTCCCTTCCCGATTCTGCCTCAATAAGAACAACCATATCACGATTTGCTTCAAGGCTGTTTTTTAGCCCCATTCTGATTAGTTTGTGGTCGTCTGCAATCATTATGCGTATTTTGTCATTGTTTTCCATAATAATTTCCTCCAAAAGAAATACTAAAATTTATTTCAAAAGAAATCATTACTTTTTAATGAACAAAAATGAGTATATATTTTTAAAATTAAAAAAATAAAAATTTTTGAAATTATAATTAGAACTAAAAGAAATATAATGATAATAAATAGTTATTAATTGCTATTAGAAATATATTGATAATATAAAGTTTAAAAAATAAAAAACTATCTCCCTCTATATTACTTTTAGAAATATATTGATAATTTTTAAGGCAATTATTCTTATAAAAAATAAAATGCCCGACAAAATTAATTTTAGTTCGGGCATTTTTATTCGGCATACAGTGGAAATCAAATTTTATTCAAAATCGTCCTCAAATTGTTCAAGGTCGATTTCTTGAATTTCATTTTCATCAGTAAATTGATTTTTGTCTAATTTTGCATTCGGGTTTTCTTCCCCTGCCTTGCCTGTTGCGCCTTCTTCAATTGCGGGCTTGTGAATTTCATTTGGTTTTGCAACTTTACCTGCATTATCAAACCCGTCTACATTTTTTGCACCGGCTTGTTTTGGTTCATTTTCCGGTGAATTTGGCTGCATAGCATTCTTTTCAAAAGGGTTTTTTAATGTAAAATCGTCATTTCCACCAATCTTCATAGTTTATTGCCTTCCTTTTCCAATTTATGTAAAGTTTATCGGCAAATAAGAAAAAAACTTTATTTTATTTTAAAGTTTGTAAACAAATTGTGAAAAAATACTTAAGTTTGATATATTTATTTAAAGGTTTTTTAAATTTTATAATTCAGCCTGTATTTGCCTTTATTTTGATTTGTTTTTTATAAAGACTTAGATTTATACCTCTGAGGGGTTTTTTACTCTGTTTACATAATATACATTATAGCTATTAATCTAATAGATTTAAAATGGGCATTTTAGCCCATAAAAACGCATTTTTATAATTTTTATCCAAAAAAGCAATTTATCCCTTTTAAAGCCATTGTGGCAATCGCTAAAAAATTTGCCTATATATAATTATATATGCGATAATATTTTCCATGAAAAAATATGATTTATTAATTATAGGCGGGGGCGTTTCAGGTTGCGCATGCGCATACATTGCTTCCAAACTCGGGCTTAAAACCGCTTTGGTCGAAAAAAATAACTATCTTGGCGGGCTGGCAACCGGCGGGCTTGTTGTTCCCGTTATGAAAAGCGAAACATCGGGAATAAATACCGAGTTTTTTTCTGATTTAGTTTTAAATGCAAAAAAATATAATGCACAAATTGAATATTCTGACGGAAACAAAGGTTGGTTCAACCCGAATATTTTAAAAATTGTTTTAGATGACATGCTCTCTAAAAATAATGTCGATATATTTTTTGAAACTTATCCGACTTCAGTTTCAAAATCTGAAAATTTAGTCAAAGGAATTGAACTTAGTTCAAATATGTTATCGTTATATATCGAAGCGAAATATTATCTTGACTCCACGGGAGATTCAAAAATTTTTCAACTTTTATCTGAAGATTTTTTTGAAAATGATGAAAAAAAACAACCTTCTTCGCTTCGTTTTATAATGTCCGGAGTAGATATTAAAAAATTAAAAAACTTTTTAATTAAAATTGACAAAAATAAAGATGTCACAAATTATTGTAAGATAAACGGCGAAATTCATCTCACAAGCGCATATACTTGGGATGATAAGGGCTGGAATCTTGCGCCTATATTTAATAATGCCCTTAAAAACGGCGATTTAGAGCCACATGACACCTCTTATTTTCAAATTTTTACCGTTGCGGGAGCTGTTGGTTCAATTGCCTTTAATTGTCCAAGATTGCCTGATTATGCGCAAAATGACCCTCTTGATTACTCAAAAAAAATTATTGAAGGAAGAAAGGCAATTTATAGAATTTCATTATTTATGAAAAAATATTTTGAAGGGTTTGAAAATGCCTATATATCGCAAATAGCGGACATGACAGGGGTTCGGGAATCTAACAAAATTATGGCTGTTAAACAATTGACATATAACGACCTTTTTTGCGAAAAACCGCCAAAGAACCCTATTTTATCGGGAACTTACCCTATAGATGTACACTCTAACGAGAAAAACTCCTCAAAACTTCTTAAAACAGGTAAATATTATATGGAAATTTCTTCTCTGAAATCAAAAAATTACTCTAATTTATATGCTGCGGGAAGAAATCTTGGTGCCGACAAACTCGCTCATAGTGCATTAAGAACGCAACTTTCATGTATGAGCATGGGCGAAGCTGTTGCAAGAGAAATATTTTTACAATTCGAAAAATAGTTTTTGACCTAAAACGCCCTATACTACAGCCTTTAAGCAATTTATCAAATATTACGAAATGTAAATTTTTGAGAAAAAATTCGGTTTTGCTGTTAATTTTTTTTATGTTAGGGTTTCATAATAGTATATGTAGGAAAAGCATAGTTAGGAGAACAAATAACATGAATATTCCATCGTTAGGCAATAACAACAATAACGAATCAAACAATGTTCAAAAAAATGGTCAAAAATATACAGCGGATTATTTGACGCAAAAACAAGACTCCGTTTCATTTTCCGGCAAACGTTCACACAGTTACAGGCAAGCAATTAACGCAAAATTTGCGACATTGCTTTATGCTTTAGGTATTGCAACAGGCAGTGCGGCTGTTTTAGGCATTGGCGGGTGCTCTGATGAAACAAAAAAAGTTGACGAATCTTCACAAGTATCGTCTTCACAAGTTGAAACAGTTAAAGACAGCAATGCCCTTCTGGATGTTAAAGGTTTCCCTGTTGTCAGCGTAATGTCTACAAATACCGAAGGAAAAGATATAAAGCTTCCTAACGGGCTTAAAATTATCGACGGTATTGTTCCTGACGAGCTTGATACAAACAGCATAACAAAAGTTGTAAGAACTCATTCTGACGAAGCTGATGAGTGCACAACTTTGCTTGAAGCAATTAATAAACAATATGTTGAACCCTTCAAAATGAACGGCGAAGACCCCGGTGAAGTCGGCGAAACAGAATTATATCAAATTGCAAGCGAAATCATCGAAACAAACAAAGACATGCAAGAAAAAATTAAACAATACTATGATAAAAATGATTGGCATGACGCTGATATTCACGACATTTTAAACGATGATTTGTATCAAATGGGTATTAACCAATTTGAAACTCCGGATCAAGTTGAAATTCACGGAATTTCTAAACAAGCTCATTTATATGAAAAAACAGAAGGCAAAACATCAGTTTATACTGCCGCTGCAGACAAAATCAAACTTGATAACAAAATAAAATCAATTAAAGATTTATATTCTGCAATCGGTGGCGTTTATAAAGATTCTGAAGGCAATAAATCTGACGCAACAAGCGCTTCTATTGCAACATGGCTTTTAATTAAAGACAATCAATATAATGATGCACTTGTCAACAATATTAACAATGACGGCGACAGAACCGATGAGATGCTCTTAAAGGTTCTTAAAAACCTTAAAGACGGCGAAACTCTCGAGTTAAACTTGCCTAAAACATTCGGCGTTAACTATACGGCAAGCGGAAAGAGCGTTGATGATATCAAAACAAACCAAGGATATCACATTGTAAGCCAAATTGCTCCTTCTGAAATTTCTTTTGTTCCCGAAAATGATATCATTTTGGATGAAGAAGAAACAGATGCTCCATATGATTACGTTGACATTTTGAAATTCTATAATGACCCCGACACCCTTGAACCCCTTGCAACAAAGGAAAAAGTTGAAAATAACGACGGTTCATCATCATATGAATTTAAATACAACACAAATGTTCCTGATTTAAATGCTAAACAGTATGCTATTTTTGAACAATTTGCATTTAACAACCTTCCGTATTTCGCTTCAAAACAAGCTATTGATATCGACGGCGAAAAACAAGAATTTGAATTCGGCGTATTTGATGTTGATAAAGACCACGAAGCCGATGTAAAAGAAGCCATTAAAGAAGGCGATCTTGACACCGCAAAACAATACTTAAAATTTAACTTGGATAAATTCGTTGCAGGTTCCTTCTATGATTTAGAAACAGGCGAAGTTAACGAATTGGCTAAAGATCATTCATTCGTCTTAGAACCTTTCCAATATGTTAAAGACGGTAAAAATTCAAAGAAATATTCTCTTGATGACGTTGTAGTTGACGTTGAAAAAGATAAAGATAAAGACGATGACAAAGTTACGGATGACGGCGGTAATAATAAACCTACCCCGACGCCTGACGATAACGATGACAACGAACCTACTACGCCAACACCTATTCCTAGCGGACCTACTGACCCTGAAGAAACTGATCCTTCAACTCCAAGCGATCTTCCTACAGATCCTGAAGAAACAAATCCGACAGGTCCCAGTGAAACTGATCCGACTAAACCGAGTGACCCGACAAATCCTCCTGTAACAGATCCTACAGAACCGAGTGAAACAGATCCGACAAATCCTCCTGTAACAGATCCTACAGAACCGAG
>CANRGC010000007.1 GCA_947630045.1 Candidatus Gastranaerophilales bacterium | reverse complement strand
TGCTAAACGGCACGCAGAAACTTCGTTTCTGACTTTGCCTGCCCCATTCTCGAAGGTTATTAACCTTCTCGAACGGGCGACCCTGTCGCCTATCAACTGCAACGGGTCTTGCTCATCGCAAGCCCCTTTTGCACTGGCTTCGCTTTTGCTCCTGTGGGTATTTCGGCATTGCTCACTATCGCTTACGCTGTCGTTCGCAGCCTCAATTATCCTACGTCGCCTATCAACTGCAACGGGTCTTGCTCATCGCAAGCCCCTTTTGCACTGGCTTCGCATTCAGCTTGTAGGGTAGGCTTTAGCCTACCGATTGCTTTCTATGCAGTTTGTAGGGTAGGCTTTAGCCTGCCGATTGCTTTCTTTGCGATAACATTTCATTAAGTGCACAAGAGAAAGGTTTTTATAGTTTAAACAATAATTGGTGGACTAAAGTCCACCCTACGTGCTTCGCATTGAAGTCCACCCTACATGCTAAGAATAAAGTTAAAGAAAGCGTGTAGGGAAAAAGGTAATAAAAGCAAACGATAAAGATTGCCCTTTTCATAAAATTCAAAAAGCGTTCCAATAAGGAACGCTTTTGATGAAATAGGATATTATTAAAACTTTATATTTTCATGCAAAATAATTAAGTTTGTTTCCGCATGAAGAAGGTCCGAACCCGCTGCAGTTAACATTTAACTTTTTGCCTTTAAAATCGTTTTGCATATTTGTGCTTGATTTTCCTGCAAAATAAGGCGCATATAAGGTTGTAGGCGTTGCATTTGTTTGGCTGTAGCTAATCGGTTTAATCATTTTTGTCCTCCACTATATTTATAGTAAATTAATCTGTTACAATTGTCAAGTTTACACCAGTAATCTTTATCTTATCTTTATATTGTCATTTTACAATTTGCCAAAGGGCATTTTTATAGTAAAATATAGGTTGTGGGAGATATTTAAGAGGAAATTTTTATGTCGGGTCAAACAACATATGACGCCAGTAATATTAGAGTTTTGGAAGGTTTAGAGGCTGTAAGGCTTCGCCCTGGTATGTATATCGGTTCAACCTCTCAAAGAGGGCTTCATCATTGTATATACGAAATTGTAGACAATTCAATTGATGAAAGCCTTGCCGGCTATTGCGATACAATCAATGTAACGGTCAACCCCGATAATTCTGTTACGGTTCAAGATAACGGAAGGGGCATTCCGGTTGATATAAAGCCCGATTCCGGAAAATCGGCTCTTGAAATCGTTCATACGGTGCTTCATGCCGGCGGAAAATTCGGCGATGGCGGATATAAAGTTTCAGGCGGGTTGCATGGGGTTGGCGCTTCAGTTGTAAATGCGCTCAGCGAAAAACTTGTCGTTGAAGTTGCAAGGGACGGCTTTTTATACAGACAGGAATATTTAAGAGGAGAACCCGTTCACCCCGTTGAAAAAGTCAGAGAAACAGACCAGAGAGGCACAAAAACAACATTTTGGCTTGACCCTGAAATTTTCACGGAAACAACCGAAATTGACTGTGATGTTGTTGCAAGCAGATTTAGAGAAATGGCATTTTTGAACAAAGGTTTAAAAATTATTTTCCATGACAAGAAAAACGACAAAGAAGAAACTTTCCACTACGAAGGCGGAATTGCAAGCTATGTCGAACATTTAAATAAAAATAAAAATGTAATGTTTGAAAAACCCGTTTATATGGAAAAAACGGTGGACGGCGTTTTGGTTGAAGTTGCGCTTCAATATACCGACGCATACACTGAAAACATTTTATCTTTCGCAAACAACATTAACACCCATAACGGCGGAACTCACCTTACGGGCTTTAGAAACGGCGTAACAAGAGTTATTAACGATTACGCCAGAAAAAACAACATTTTAAAAGACAACGAACAAAATCTTGCGGGTGAAGACATAAGAGAAGGAATGACCGGAATAGTTTCCGTTAAAATTTCTAACCCCGAATTTGAAGGGCAAACAAAAGAAAAACTTGGAAACGCCGAAGTGACACCGATTGTAAACGATGTCATAAGAGATAAATTTATGGAGTGGCTTGAGTTTAACCCTAAAGTTGCAAAATTAATTATTGATAAAATTCTTCAGGCGCAGCGTGCAAGAGAAGCTGCCCGTCGTGCAAGAGAATTAACAAGAAGAAAAACTGCGCTTGAATCATCCACTCTGCCGGGCAAACTCGCTGATTGTTCCAACAGAGAACCGGAAAAGTGCGAACTTTATATAGTTGAGGGTGATTCTGCGGGCGGTTCGGCTAAACAAGGCAGAAACAGAATGTTTCAGGCAATTTTACCGTTAAGAGGAAAAATTTTGAATGTTGAGCGTGCAAGACTTGATAAAATGTATGCCAACAACGAAATTCAATCTTTAATTCAAGCAATCGGGGTCAATATTTCAAGAAACCCCGAAGAAGTAAACATTGAAAAACTCAGATATCATAAAATTATATTTATGACGGATGCTGATGTTGACGGTGCGCATATCAGAACGCTTTTGTTAACTTTCTTTTACAGATATGCTCAGCCTTTAATTGAAAACGGCTATGTATATATTGCTCAGCCGCCGTTATATAAAGTAACATCGGGCAAAACTTCCGAATATCTTTATGATGACAGAGCCTTGGACAAAATGATGAGAGAAAGAGGAATTAAGGATATGTCTTTATTGAATAAAGACAAGTCAAAAGTTCTCACGGGTGAAGAACTTGAAAATATGCTCTATTCAATGTCAACATATTATAAATCTTTCCACAACCCGATTATCAATCAAATGCCAAGCGTTATTGTAAGAGGACTTATAAGATCCGGAATTCAAATTGCAGATTTTGACAATGAAGAAAAAATGCAAGAAATTTACAAATATCTGGCGCATTATATTGAAGACCACGCCTTAAACTATGGTATTGAAGAAGCTAAAAATTATAAAGTTTCTCTTTGCCACAACGAAAACACAAATAAGTATTATTTCAAAATAGATTTGGGCGAAAACATAGACCCTGTAGTCATTACGGTCAACCTTATCAAATCTAATGAATATGAAAGAATTAAAAATTCATATCCTAAAATAAGAGAGTTTTTAATTGAAGAAGAAAAAGTTTTGACGGTTCAAACTCCCGAAGGTGAAAAAGACATAAACTCTTTTGCCGAACTTCAAAGAATTGTTGAAGAAAAAGGCAAAAAGGGAATTCAGCTTCAAAGGTTTAAAGGTTTGGGCGAAATGATGCCGCAACAGTTGTGGGAAACCACAATGGATCCTGCAAACAGAACCCTTTTAAAGGTTAATCTTGAAGACGCACAGCTTTGCGATGAAATTTTTGACACCCTTATGGGCGACAATGTTGGACCAAGGCGTGATTTCATTGAAACCAACGCCGTTTATGCCACAAACATTGACACCTAGATATATTTCACAAGTTCGTCTTGTGAAATTTTCCAATTATATTCATCAAACATGCCGTTATTTATATTTTCATGTTCGCTTACAAGTTTTATAAATAACGGCTGTTTTCCTTTAACAAGAGATGAAAGATAGGGAATGCAGAGAATTTCATAGATATTATTTTCATACGAAAAGTTTGGATTAAAACTGTTTGGGCAAACTTTTTGATATTCTTTTTCGCAAAAAGAATTCCAATCAATTAAATTTGAAGCAAACGAAGGAAGCGCAAACAGAAAGACAATAAAAAGCAACAAAATTTTTCTCATAAAAACTCCTTATAATAAAATTTTAATTTTTTAATTAAACAAAAACATCCCCATGGTTATTATTTATTTTGGGGCTTAAAATTTGAAATATTTTAATTTTTAAGATATAATGGCGCTTGAATATAAATGAGGAAAAAATGGAAGGCTCCGGTCTTTTTATAAATTTAGTTATAGTTGCACTGTTATTATTTGCAAATGCTTTTTTTGTAGCTACTGAATTTGCGCTCGTTTCAACCCGAAAAGTAAGGCTTGAAGCTCTTTCTAAAGAGGGAAACAAAGACGCTGATCTCGCCATTCATTCAATTGACCACCTTGACAGTTCAATTGCGGCAACTCAGCTCGGAATTACAATTGCAAGTCTGGGTTTAGGCTGGGTTGGTGAAGCTACTCTTGCAAGGCTAATACAGCCTTTATTCAATTTTTTACCCCATTTGGCTCAATCTGTTGCAACTCATTCGATTGCCATTTCAATTGCTTTTGCGCTTATAACCCTTATGCATGTTGTTATCGGGGAATTAATGCCAAAATCAATTTCAATTCAATATCCTGAAAAAACCATGCTCTTTGTGGCTCGCCCGATGTATTACATAATTAAAGTGTTCACACCGTTTGTTATGATTTTAAACGGGGTTGGAAACGGGCTTTTATCAATATTTAAAATTCCGCCGGCACATGTAGGACATCTTGTTCACACGGTTGAAGAATTAGACATGATAATTGACGAATCACATAAAGACGGGGTTTTAAACGACACTGAAAAAGAAATTCTTCAAAACGTTTTTAAGTTTTCTGATATTCTTGCAAAACAGGTTATGGTTCCCCGCCCTGATGTTGTCAGCATTCCGCTTGATATTTCGCAAGAAGACTTAAAAAAATTAATTGTTGAAACTCAATATACAAGATATCCCGTTTATGAAGAAGATTTGGACAAACCCGTCGGAATTCTTCATATTAAAGACCTTTATCCCCTTGTTATGGAAGGCAGAGAAATTATCCTTAAAGAGATAGTTCGCCCCGTAATTCTTGTTCCCGAAACTTTATCTGTTGATAAACTCGTTCACGAATTTAAACAGAAAAAAAGCCAGCTTGCGCTCGTAATTGATGAATTTGGCGGCGTTTCGGGGCTTGTCACTTTGGAAGACGTTTTGGAAGAAATTGTCGGTGAAGTGCAGGATGAATTTGATGAAGAAGAAGCAAACATAAGACAAATTTATAAAAATGAATATATCGCAAACGCAATGTTAAGAATTGACGAGTTTAACGAGTTTTTCAATCTTGAAGCGCAAAACGAAGTCGAAGACGAAGACATAGAAACAATCGGGGGTCTTGTTGTAAAAAATCTCGGACATATCGCAAAAGAAGGAGATTGTTGTGAAGTGGACGGTTTTTCATTCAAAGTTGTTGAGGTGGATGGCGCAAGAATTGTAAAAATTAAAATTATTTGCCCCGAAAAAGAAGAATTTACCCAAGAAGAAGTTAAACAAAATCAAGAATAAAAACCCGCCTTTTAATAAAGCGGGTTTTATTTTTATTTCTTTTCAAAAACAATTTCGTCTTCTTTTACATCAATTGAAATTTCATCACCGTCTTTAAATTCGCCGCTTAAAAGCATTTTTGAAAGCGGATTTTCAATTTTCTGTCTTATTATTCTTTTTAAAGGCCTTGCGCCGTAAACGGGGTTATACCCTTCAAGAGCAAGTTTTTCTTTAGCGTCGCTTGAAATGGTAAAATCTATTTTTCTTTCTTTTAAAAGTTCTTTTAAATAATTGACCTGAATATCTACAATCTTATCTAAATCGCTCAGCGTAAGAGCATTGAAATAAATTGTTTCATCAATTCTGTTTAGAAATTCGGGCCTGAAATGTTCTTTCAGACGCTCTTTAACTTCTTCTCTTGTTTTTTCTCTGTCAGTTTCAGACAACATTCCGCCTATTGCGTTATTCAAAATAATGTCTGAGCCGATATTTGAAGTTAAAATGATTATTGTGTTTTTAAAATCAACACATCTTCCTTTGGAATCTGTCAATCTGCCGTCATCGAAAATTTGAAGCATTATATTAAAAACGTCATAATGCGCTTTTTCAATTTCATCAAAAAGAATAACGGAATACGGTTTTCTTCTGACTTTTTCCGTCAGCTGGCCGCCTTCATCATATCCGACATATCCGGGGGGCGCACCAATCAGTCTTGCAACCGAATGTTTTTCCATATATTCTGACATATCAATTCTGATAACCGAATCTTCGTCTTGAAACATAAACTCTGCAAGCGCTTTTGCAAGCTCTGTCTTGCCGACACCTGTCGGGCCCAAGAACAAAAATGTTCCTATGGGACGTTTAGGGTCTTTAAGTCCGGAACGTGCACGGCGAATGGCGTCGGAAACAACGCCGACGGCTTCATTCTGACCGATGACTCTCTTATGAAGAATTTCTTCCATTTTAATCAGTTTTTCATTTTCTGATTCAACCAATTTTGAAACCGGAACACCTGTCCATTTTGAAACAACCTCTGCGATATCTTCGTCAGTTATTTCTTCTTTCAAAAGAGCGTTTTTATCTTTTTTAGAGTTATCGTTTTGCGCCTCGTTCAGTTTTTTTACAAGTGCGGGCAAAGTTTCGTATTTTAACTTTGCGGCAAGCTCAAGGTTTACGCTTCTTTCGGCATTTTCAATTTCAATTTTTGTTCTTTCGATTTCTTGTTTAATTGAAACTTCATCTTTAAGAGTAGATTTTTCCTTTTGCCACTGTTCCTCTAAAACAGAAGCCTTTTTTGAAATTTCGTCAATTAAAGATTTAACATGTTCCATTTTTTCCGTGTCATTATCTTCTTTAAGGCTTTCCAGCTCAATTTGAAGCTGAAGCTTTTGCCTTTCAAGCTTATCAAGTTCCTCGGGCATGGAATCAATTTCAATTCTGACGGAACTTGCCGCTTCATCAACAAGGTCAATTGCTTTATCGGGAAGAAACCTGTCCGTTATATATCTGTCTGAAAGATTTGCGGCGGCAACAAGCGCTGAATCTTTAATTCTGACTCCATGGTGAACTTCATACTTTTCTTTTAAGCCCCTTAAAATTGAAATTGTGGCTTCCACCGAAGGTTCATCGACAAGCACGGGCTGAAATCTTCTTTCTAAGGCGGGGTCTTTTTCAATATATTTTCTGTATTCGTTTATAGTTGTTGCGCCGACGGTTCTGATTTCGCCTCTTGCAAGCATAGGTTTTAAAAGGTTTCCCGCATCCGTCGAACCTTCCGCCGCACCAAGCCCCACAACCGTGTGAAGTTCGTCTATAAAAAGAATTATCTGTCCTTGAGATTTTTGAATTTCATCAATAACTTTTTTAAGACGTTCTTCAAATTCGCCCCTGAATTTTGCGCCCGCAACAAGAGCGCCCATATCAAGAGCGAGAAGTTTTGTATCTTTTAAACTCAAAGGAACATCTCCCCTTACAATTCTTTGTGCCAAGCCTTCCGCAATTGCCGTTTTACCGACACCGGCTTCGCCTATTAATACGGGGTTGTTTTTCGTTCTTCTGTTTAAAACCTGAATAATTCTTCTTACTTCTTCATCCCTGCCGATAACAGGGTCAAGTTTCCCTTCACGGGCTTTTTTTGTTAAATCTATGGAATATTTTTCCATAACGTTATATTCTTCATCTGATGTCTGATTTTCCACTGTTTTATCCCCCCTTAAATTTTTAATTACATTTAAAAGTGTAATTTCGCTAAGAGAATATTTTTCATATATTTTTTTAAGGTCAATTTTATCACTTTGCGCAAATTTTGCCATTGCAAGAAAAATATGCTCATAGGAAACATATTTATCTTTCATGGATTTTGCGATATTAAATGCCTCATCCATAACCGAAAGCGAGTTGTTGGAAAAATATAGTTGAACCGTGTTATCCGTAATTTTAGGATAGGTGTTAATTAAATTTTGAACATCGCTTTTAACAAGGTTGTTGTTTAATTTTAAGACATTTAAAAACTTTTCTACAGCCTCGTTATTTGAAGAATTCAAGACTGCAAGAAAAATATGCGCCGGCTCTAAAAAAGTGTTTTTATTAATTTTAACAAGATTTTGAGCCTCTATTAAAATATTTTGCGTTATTTTTGTAAGTTTTTCAAAATCGAACATAAATATAAACCTTTCCTTATATTTACATATTAATAATGATTTTGAAAAATATTTCAAAAATTAATCTTATTTTAATTATTAAAAAAAAGAAAAACGATTTAATTAAAACAAAAACTTAAGCTCTGACCTGATTTCTGCCGTTTTCCTTAGCCAAATAAAGACATTTGTCCGCAGTTTCAATCAAACCTTGAACATTCTCGGAATCGTCAGGCATGGTTGCAACACCGAGGCTTATTGTAACATGAGTCCAATCTCCCGTTGCAAGCTCAAACTCTTTGTTTCTGACGGCTTCGCAAATTTTTTGTGCAACCAAAACAGCTTCTTCTTTTCTTGTGTTTGTTAAAATTATGCTCATTTCTTCGCCGCCATATCTGCAAGGAACATCTGCGGAGCGGATTGATTTTTTGATTGTTTGAGCAACCTGTCTTAAAACGGCATCGCCCGATTGGTGTCCGTATTTATCGTTAAACTTTTTGAAAAAGTCGATATCAACCATAATTAACGAAAAGGGAATTCCGTATCTTTTTGAATTTTCAATATGAAGTTTCATTTGTTCCTGAAAATATCTGTGGTTGTATAAATCAGTCAAACCGTCCGTTACGGCAAGTTTATAGGTGTGTTCATAATCTCTGGATGTTAAAATATATTTAATTGCATAAGATATGGTAATTGTGCCTATCGAAGCGCAAACGGGCATAACAAGCCCAACCCATAAATTGAAAAACATCATTAGTTCAATTGTCAAAAGCGTATAAACGCAAACTGCCGCAGCTATTGAAACAATAGCTCTATAAACAGATTTTGAACGAATAATGATAAGGGCGGTAATTAAAATGAATAATAATGAAATTATTGAATCAACAGTAATACCCGTTTTTTGAATAAAGTTGTTATCCAAAATATTATTTAAAAATGTTGTATGGGTTTCAACACCCGGAAGTCTTCTTGACAAGGGAGTTGATTTTATATCGCTCATGGAATCTGTCGAAACGCCGACATAAATAATTTTATTTTTAAAGTTGTCCTCTAAAAACTTGGTATCCCCTTCTTTTATGGCTTTGTCCGTTTTCCAGAAAGGAATATAATCATATGTCATCTGCTCGCCATACCAGTTGAGATAGGTCTTTCCTTCTTCATCGTATGGAATTTTTCTTCCGTCAGACAAGATTAAATTTTTTCCCTTAGCCTTAACATTTTTGGAATCAACCCCCAAAACATCAAGCGCCGCAGCCAATGAAAGGTGTTTATAAAATTTATCCTTATAAGTAAAAATCGGCAAATATGCCCTTGTAACACCATCCATATCCCTTTGGATGTTTATAAAACCAATATTGTCAGTGCCGTATAAAAGCCCGTCTAAAATCGGTCTTACGTTTGTAAAGTTCAAAATATCGGATTTTTTGAAAACAGATGAGTCGCCTTCAATATTTATTGAAAGCCCGTCAGGAAGGTCAATCGGTTTTCTTACCCCTTCTTCTTCGTTATCGAAGTTCATTGAAACATAAATGTTATCATTTGAGGTAACTGACTTGATGAGCTTGCTGTCGGTGTTTCCGAACGCTTTAAAATTTTGCACAAAAAGAAGGTCAAAAATTAAAGCCTTGGGTTTATATTTTTCAATTTCATCAGAAAGTTTTGCCCATACATCTCTCGGAACGGGCCATGCGCCATAAGTTGAAACAATATATTCGTAACTTGAATTGTCTATTGCAAGAATTACGATATCTTTGTTTGGTGTTTTATATTTTGAAACAATTCTTTGTCTTAAATCAAAGGTGCGGTTTTCAATCTCCGACAAAAAACCGTTTGTACCGATAAGGCGAAATAAAAACAATACTGCAAGAACAACTGATGCAATAAGCAATGATGTCTTTATTTTTTTAATTATCTTCTCACTCATAATGTTTTAATTATACTGTAAGAAGTCAAAAAATTCCAATTCGTCAATAATATTACAAACAGGATTTAATTTATTAAACGAAAACTCAATATTTTTTGACAACAAAAACTTGATGAGTTTGTTTGTATCCCTGTCTTGTTCATATTTTCCGAACGAAAGATATTTAATGAGGCATTCTTCATTTGTGTTCATAAAAGAATTATTAAATAATTAAGAAAAATAAAAATCACCTATAAAGTTTGTTTTCTTTAATATTTTTCCTATATTTAGTCGATTTTTCAGATAACGCCGCTTGCAAAACCGAGTTTGGGGGCTTTTGCGGGTTTATATAAAGATTCATCAATCTTTTGTTCGTTGGCGTTTTCTATTGCTTTTTTGAAATCTTCCGTGGAAATTTCGGCTCTGTTTCTTCTTAAAGCATAAAGAGAGGCTCTGTTTGAAATGTTGTTAACGGCGTCATACGAATATCCTTCAAGAGCATCTGATATTTTCATAATTTCATCATCGTTATGAAGAAGGGTTTGCCCTTTTAGTTTTGTGGAAAGATTTTTTCTTATCATTTGCGCCCTCTGGTCAGCATTCGGTGCGCCGACATATTCCAACATTTTAAAACGTCTTATAATTGCGGGGTCGATTAAATCGTGCATATTTGACGCACCGATTACTATAACGTTATTTTTCTGAGCGTCGGTAATACATTTTAAAAGGGTATCAACCTGTTTAAGGTTTTCATCGCTTGCGGAACTTTTCATACTTCTTTTCATTGTAAACGAATCAATTTCATCCATGAAAAGAATTACGGGTCTTTGTATTAAATTTGCACATTTTTTAACAAAATCAAAAGAAGCTTGAATGTTGTTTGATGTTTGATTTATAAATTTTGAGCCTGCTTTTGAGATATCAAGCGTGTAAACGGGAGCGTTAATTTCATTTGCAAGCGCCTGAATTATATATGTTTTGCCGCACCCCGGAGGACCGTATAACAAAACTCCGTTTTGCATTTCTTTTCCGTAATCAAGAAAATCTTGTCTTGCTTGATTTGGGTCTTTAACGGGGTCTATTATTTCTTCTTTCAATCTTTTCTTAAGTTCTTCCATGCCGACAACTTCCGAAAAACCTTTCGGAGCGCCTTTTTCATCGGACATAACCCCCAGTGTAACATCTTTAGGCGCTTTTTCAAGGAATTGTTTTGCAAATATATCCATTTGTTCTTTATCAAAAGATTGAATCTTATCAAGCACCACGGATGAAAGTCCGAAAGTTTCGGAAAAAGCGGAACCTGCGGCTCTTGCTTCCTGTTGCTGTTTTATTCTTTTTTCAGCTTCCGCCTGAGCTTTTCTTCTTATAAGTTTTTCCCTTCCTTTTGGAGTAACGCCGTCATAGTCCCATGTGGCAATACTGTCAATCAAACTGCTGCGCCAGTTGAATTGTTTGTCTTTGCACCTGTTTAAAGACTTTTTATAATAGTCATATTCCGAAATTAAATAATCGTTGCTGTCGTCATATTCGGTCATAATCGTGTCCAGCACAACCTGTTTTAAAGAAAGAAAAAAGTTTTCAAGCGTATCAATATGTTCTTTGTCTTGTTTTTTGCTTCTTTCGCCTTTTTTAATCGCTTCTTCCATTTTGTTACATTCATCAACACACCTTTTGAAAGAATCGGCAAACGCTTTGTCATCATTTTGAGCAAGTTTTTTATCAATATAATTTTGGCTTTTTGGGCTATGACCGAATGTAGTTAACGAACGGGGGAAAGAAATTTTAGAAATTTGCATTTTTGCCTCTTAACAGTCTACACGGCATGTAAAACACAAGAAAAAAATTTTTTGTCATTGTTCGAAATAACCGACATAAGGAATATTGCGGAAAACTTCTTCACAATCAAGTCCAAAACCGACAATAAATTTGTTATCAACTTCAAAAGCGCTGAAATCAGGCTCCAGATTATACTTTCTTGCGCATTTTTTATTAAACATAACGGCAAGCTTAACATCTTTAACCTTACATTTTGTCTTAAGATAGTCAATTAAAAAGTTTAATGTAAGCCCCGTGTCCATAATATCTTCAACAACAAGAACTTTTTTATTTTCAAGGGGCGGAAGAGAAATATTTAATGCGGAAACCCTTCCCGATGAAGTCTTGGAACAGCCATAGCTTGATAAACTTACAAATTCCATTCTGACGGGCATTTTTAAGTGTTGAACAAGCTCTGCAAAAAACATAACGGCGCCTTTCAAAACGCAAATTGCAACAAGCGGCTCATTTTTATCATATAAGGCGTTTATTTCGTCCGCAACCTCTTTAATTCTTTTTTTTAAATCTTCTTCCTTGACTAAAGTTTTAAGTTCCATATCTCAATTTCCCTTTTCTATAGTTATTTTATAACAGGTTTCATCATTTTTATCCACCCTTAATTTTTCGCTTGTTTGATATGAAAAAGCAAGCAAAACTTCGTCTTTTATTGCAATTAAAGGAATTTTATCTCTTTCTTCAAGCGGAATTTTTTTCTTCATAAAAACGTCTTTTAATTTTTGAGGTGACATCCCGTTAAAAGGAACGATTTTATCTCCTCTTTTTCTTGTTCTTATAGTATATTCGTTTTTAAAATCAAGTTTCAGATAGTAAACATTTTCGTCTTCTTTTGGAAATGTTTTTGGAAGTTTTGATTTTTCGACAATGATTTTATAATTCAAAAACCTGTTTTCGCCCAATTTTAAAGCGGTTTCATCACTTATTTTTTCATTGTTTTCAATTATATAAATTTTGTCATTATAAACTTTTAAAAATAAATTTCCGGCAAGAGAAATCTTTGAGGAAGAATTGTTTTCAATAAATTTAACAATCTTTTTAACCGTTTTTAAATCTCTTGTTTTAATTTTTCCCTGAAGAAATCTGTTAATTATTTCATTTTTAATTTCATCGTCGAGCCCTAAAAACTTGCTTCTTATAAAATAATCGTCTTTTTTAATTTTTAATAGAGAAGCTTCAATTTCTCTGTCAACAATTTTTTGATTTTCTTTATTCAAAGCTATGAAATTTGAAATTGAATTTATAACATTCGGGTTAATTTCTTTCATTTTGGGCAAGATTTCTTCTCTGATTAAATTTCTTTTATATTTTGTATTCAGGTTAGATGAATCAGTTATAAATTTAACCTTGTTTTCTTTTGCATAATGTTCAATTTCTTCCCTTGAAAAACCAAGAAGCGGGCGATAATAAAAATCTCTGACTTTTGGAATTGAAATAAGTCCTCGTGGACCCGTTCCTTTAATTAGCCTGTATATAAGGGTTTCCGTGTTATCATTTTTATTGTGCGCCAAAAATACGGCGTTTGCATTGAATTTTTCTTTGCAATTTTCAAAAAATTTATACCTTAATTCTCTTGCGTTTGTTTCGGTTTTTTTTAAAGATTTGTCTAACTTTTCTGAATAAAATTCCAAATTCCTTTGTTTTGCAAAATTTTGCGCAAATTCTTCATCTCTTTTTGATTCTTCGCCACGCCAGTTGTGGTTAAGATGAATTGCAATCACTTTTATATTGTCAATTTTAGATAAAATGTCACAAAGAACGGAGCTGTCCGCTCCGCCTGAAAGCCCGACAAGAATAGTCTTGCCGGATAAATTATTTTCAACAATAAATTTTTTAACAGATTTAATCAAAACTAGTCCGGAAGTGTGCCATGAACCAAGGCAACATCTTCCCCTTCAAGTTCAAAACTCTTGCAAAGTGCTGAAACCGCTTCTTTTGCGTACATTTTTTCAACAAGGCAGCTTATTTTGATTTCAGAAGTTGCAATCATTTTAATATTTATACCCTCTTTTGCAAGCGTTTCAAACATTTGAGCCGCAATACCGGGACGGTCAATCATGCCTGCGCCGACAATTGAAATTTTCGCAATGTCTTCATCTATATGAATATTTGAAGGGTTCAAAATCGACATAATTTCTTCTTTCATGCCGACAAATTTTGTAAGGTCATCTTTATTGATTGTGAAAGCAATGTCGTTAGAATTGTTTGTACTTCTTGCGTAAGATTGAATAATCATATCAACGGAAAGCTCATGCTTTGCTAAAAGCGTAAACAGTTTGCTTGCATTCCCGGGTCTGTCGGGAACATCACAAATTACAACCCTTACCTGTGATTTGTCACATGCAAGACCTGTCACGGGTTTATAAATTTCCATTTGTTCAACTCCTATAACTAAAGTTCCTAAATCGTCTAATTTAAATGAGCTTCTAAGCCTCATGGGCACTTTAAATTGTTTTGCGGTTTCAACCGATCTCGGGTGCAAAACGTTAGCTCCTAAGCTTGCAAGCTCAAGCATTTCTTCATAAGATATTTCTTTTAATTTTTTAGCGGTGGGAACAATTCTGGGGTCAGTTGTGTAAATTCCTTCAACATCAGAATAAATATCACACCTTTCAACTTGCATTTTTGCGGCAATTGCAACGGCCGAAGTATCGGAACCGCCTCTGCCCAAAGTTGTTATCTCGCCTTTTTTCGTAACCCCTTGGAAACCGGCAACAATAACGATTTTTCCGGCTTTAATCTGTTCTTCCAGTTTGTCTTTTCTGATATCAAGAATTCTCGCTTTTGAGTGGGTGTCTTCCGTTAAGATACCGACTTGCGCCCCTGTCATTGAAACGGCGTCAAACCCGAGTTCATGAATTGCCATTGTTAAAAGCGCAATTGAAACCTGTTCGCCCGTTGACATCAACATATCCATTTCTCTGTCAGAGGGATTTTTTGAAATTTCATGGGCTAGTTTAATTAAATTATCGGTTGTGTGCCCCATAGCTGAAACAACAACTATAACGTCATTTCCGAGTTTTTTCTCTCTTACGACCGCATTTGCGACATTTTTTATTTTATCAACATCGGCAAGTGATGTTCCGCCGAATTTTTGAACTATAACAGCCATTTTAATTTTCCTTTAGTTTAGCTAATTCTTCTTTTATTGTCTTAACTTTTTCAATTGAATGAATTGTGTCTTTGTATTCGGAAAATATTTTATCACAAATATCTTCGCTTTGTTTAATAAGTTCTTTTTTATCTTCTTTTTGAATCATTTCAAAATTTACAACAAGTCTGAGATATAATATTTCAGGCTTTTCTCCGGTCTGACTTTGTTCAAGATTTAAAAGAATATCGTTTGCCTCTTGAATTTTACCCATTTTTAACAGACATTCGATTTTTGCATATTTTGCCACATCAAAATTTTCGTCGATTGCAAGCGCTTCGTCAAATTTTTCCACAGCACTGTAACAGTCATTGTCGGTTAACAACAAAATTCCATACATAAAAAGAACTTTTTTGTTGTTTTTGTTTTCTTTGTATGACCCCCTCATTTTTCTTATTGCGCCTTTAATGTCGCCCGCTCTATAGTATGCGTTTGCAAGGTTTATTTTGGCGTCAATATTATCGGGATTATATTCAACCGCCTTTTTCCAATATGTTAGCGCTTCTTCGACATTTCCTGCCGAGTCGTATGCCGAAGCTATATTTATATAAACATGTTTAGAGTCAATATTCGCTTCCAGCGCACGTTTAAAATATTCAACCGCCCTGTCAAAGTCTTTTCTTTTTGAATAAATTTGCCCGAGATTGTAAAGAGAAATAAAATATTGAGGGTTGATTTCAACCGTTTTTTCAAGCCATTTAATTGCCATATCTTCATTTTTAATTTTGAGATAAGAAGTTGCAATCGCATTTGTTGTTATATGGTTTGAATTGTTTAATTCATAAGACTTTGTAAGTTTTTCAATTGCTTCTTCCCACTTGCCGAAATATTGAAGTGCGGCTCCGTATGAATAATAAAACTTGTCATTTTTATCAACTTTTTCATCAATATTTTGAAAAACGGAAAAGCATTCGCTTTCATTTTTTAACTGAAGCCAAGACTCTGCAAGCACAATATAGCTTTCCGTTCTTACAGGGTCAATTGCAATGGATTTTTTTGCAAAATTAACCGCCTCTATAAAATTCTTTTTTATAAATGCAATGGATGCCAGATGATAGTATGCGTCCGCAAAAAACGGGTTAATTGCAACGGCTTTTTTAAGTTTATCATAAGCCGAATCAAACTCTTGCCTTTGAGAACATAAAACTCCCCACAAAAACCACGCATGAGGGTTCATCGGGTTTAATTTACATGCCTTTTTAAAATCGTTTGCGGCATTATCGAGTTCGTTTATTTTAGCGTAGTAAATGCCTTGATTTAAATAGGTTTGGGGGCTTCTCGGGTCTAATTTTATTGAAATGTTAAAGGCTTTTTTTGCATTTTTAAAATCATCAATTTCGGAATATGCCATGCCAAGCATTTGATAAGCCCTTGCATTGTTTCTGTCCAGTTTTGTTGCTTTTTTGAAACAAGAAAGAGCGTTATTATAATCATCGGCATGCGCATATGCTATTCCGAGATTAACGTAAGATTCCGAATTTAAATATGGCATTTGGGCGCTTTTTTCAAGCAATTTAAAAGCTTCTTCTTTTTTGCCTTCATCAAGAAGCCTTATTCCCCAGTTCATATATGCAACGGAAGGGAGAGAAACCTCGCCTGCACTTTCTTTATATTTATTTACATAATTATCAAGCTTGTTAATTTTTATATAAAGCTTTTTAACAAAGTCTAGCATAAATGTATAATACTCTCGTTTTAAAAAACTATCAACAGTTTACTAACCAAGATTTTTAGTAATTTGAGTAAGGTAAGGAATGAAAGGCAATTTGCCAAAAAGCGGGAAAATTGCAAGATAGCTAAGAAAAATCAGAATAATAAAATTTATCAAGCTTAAAGTAAAAAATATCGGAGTTGCAAAAACAATATTGTGTATAAAATAAAACGCCGCCCCGACAAAGGGAATAACAAACAAAAACCCCATCACAATACTGTATGCGGTCATTAATATCGCATAAAATATTGATAATACAAAAGATTGAATTATATTACATTTTAAAAAATCAGACATTGGTTTTTTTATAATGAAATAATTTACACAAAACCAGATAAAACCGACAAAACCAAGACTTAAATAAGATAATGAAGCAATAACTCTTTCTTGGACGGGTATTTCGTTATGCGGCATTTCCTCTTTTTCCTTCAATGTAATCGTTCATAATATCAATATAAATAAGTTTTACTTCCTGATTTAAAGGCGCTTCTTTAATTGCAAGCCTGTAATAATCTATTGCATTTTTCATGTCTGAATTTAGCATATATGCGTTAGCTATAAAGATATAGACCATTGCTTTATTGTCTGTAAGTTCAACGCTTTTTTTATAGATATCAATGGCTTCCGTATATCTTTTTTCGTTTAAAAGAAGGTGTGCTAAAAGCATATAGGCATTTGGCTTTTTAGGCTCAAGCTCAATAGCGTTTTTATAGTATTGAATTGAGTTATCAAAGTCTTTTTCATCCGAATGGAAAATTGCCCTGCAAACCCATGCCGAATAATATTGAGGGTTAAGTTTAAGAGCAATTTCAAAAAATTTCTTTGCTTCTTCTTTTTTCTTCATCTGAGCATATAAGTTGGCAAGGGCAAGAGCAATTTGCTCGTTTGTGCTTTTAAGCTCAAAAGCCTTGAGAAGACATTTTTCCGACTCTTTTAAATTGCCCGTTCTCTGACAGAGGGTTGCATAATTTGAAAGACACTCCGAATTTTCAGGTTCAAAACTCAAAGCCCTTAAGAAGAATGCCTTTGCTTCCGTATATCTTGAATTGTCCATATACAAAACGCCGATTGCGTTACAAATCTGGGCATTATTCATTCCGTTTAAGAATGCGGCTTTATATTCTTTAATTGCATTGTTAAAGTCGTTAACCTCGGCATATACATTCGCCAAATTATAGTGCAAAAGGCTGTTTTCAGGCTCAAATTCTATTGCCTTTTGGAAAAATTCTTTTGATTTTTCGTAATCTTTAGCATAAAACCTTATGCTGCCTGAATTTAAAAGCGCCTGAATATCATATTCGTTAACCTTTAAAATGTCTTGATAGACCTCATATGCAAGGTTATAGTTTTCTTCGTTAATGTAAAAGTCGGCAAGCGCCCTTTTATAGTCAATATTATTAGGGTTTTTAGCCGCAAGCTCTTTTAATTTGTCTAATTTTTCTTTATTCATTTTTATTTTCCGTATGTTTCAGGTAAATTATACCAAAATATAACCGATTTGGCACCATATTGTATGCAATTTTTTTGTAATATAATTAAAATTATGAAAAATGTACTTTTTATCATTGATGAAATTGAATTTAAATATTTTGAATTTAATGTTTTAGTCACCGACTTTTGGATGATTAGAACATTTTTGCAAGAAGGCTATAAGGTTGATATAACAACAAAACATGAACTTTTTCTTGAGGGATGTCTTCCGTTCGGGCTGATTTATGAAACAAAAGAAAAAAATGGCGAAATATTTAAAGCCGACAGCAATAAAAAGGTTTGTTTAAATGACTATAACGTCATTTTCACCCGTCCTGACCCGCCCGTTGATATAGACTTTATAAATGCAACTTATGTTCTTGATTATTTAGATAAAAAAGTTTTTTGTATAAATTCGCCCTTTGCGTTAAGAAACATTAACGAAAAACTCTATGTAAATAAATTTCCGACACTTGCGCCGAAAAACATAGTTACTTCGGTTGAGTCGCTTATAAAAGATTTTCTTTTTGAAAACGGGGAAATTATTATAAAGCCTTTGAACAAATGTTTTTCATCGGGTGTTTTTTATTTAAATACAAAAGACAAAAACATAAATGCCATAATTCAAACGGCAACCGACAACGGCAAGACCAAAGTAATGGTTCAGGAATTTTTGCCGAAAATAAGCGAAGGTGATAAAAGGCTTATTTATATTGCGGGCGAAATTTTTGATTATGCCGTTACAAAAGTTGCAACCAATAACGATTTTAAATTTGTCGAACATAAAAAAGAAAATCTGGTTTTTGGAAATGTAACAAAAGAACAAAAGGAAATGGAAAAAATTATTTCAAAAACCTTATCGGATGACGGAATTTATATGGCGGGTTTGGATGTTATTGATGACAAAATTATTGAAATCAACATAACAAGTCCATGCTTTTTTATTAACGAAATTAATTCTCTTTATAATATTAA
This sequence comes from Candidatus Gastranaerophilales bacterium, assembly GCA_947630045.1. Classification (GTDB taxonomy): domain Bacteria; phylum Cyanobacteriota; class Vampirovibrionia; order Gastranaerophilales; family Gastranaerophilaceae; genus Galligastranaerophilus_A. The sequence continues at coordinate 86,064 of CANRGC010000007.1, read as the reverse complement.
CTTTGAAAAAATTATTTTTAACAAAATTGAAAACCTTATAAATCAACATTTTTCCGCATTCTTAACAAAATGTTAAAAAAGCTTAAAAACATGCAAAAAAAAATTATCACAGGCATTAAACTATTGTCATGGAAATCAACAAAATAAAATCTGTTAATAAGATATCAATGCATGGAAATAGCGCCCAACTTGTGCGATTAAAGAATTTAAGCGCACATAACAACAAAAGTGAAAATAAAATAAACAGACCCGCAAACCAAGAAGGCTTTAGCGGGTCTGAACTTTTATATAACAAACAAAATCAAGTTTCATTCACAGGCGACCCGAGGCTTGTCCAAAATGTTGCAACAAAAATCATTACAAACTCTAAAGATAAACTTCCCCAATGGGCGGAAAAAATGGGCGGAGCAAACTGGTTTAACAAGGTTTTGGGAAGCGTTGACAAAAATGAAGCATTTTATGAAGCCGCCGTTGCCCTTGTCGTTGCCGGTGTTTTAAAGCCAATATGCGTTCTTGCAATGCCGGGGGCGGAAAAAGAAGATAAAGAAATGGCAGCAACCAAAAATGCGGTTTCGGCGTTTATCGGTTTTGTTTTATCGAATGTAATTTTAGGTCCATGTTCAAATGCGGTTAATAAAATTACAAAAAGTTTAAACAGCGCAAACCCCACACAATACATAAAAGATGCAAAATATGTTGCAGCCCTTAAAAACGATAACCTTGTCGGCACGGCAAAAAGCACTCTGGGCGAAGCTTATAAATCAGCATACAAAAAATTTGCAGACCTTGGAGTATCACCGCTTAAAGCAAGCATAACAATTGCGCTTACTCCGATTGTTTTAAAACTTCTTTTCAAAAAAAATAAAAAAGAAGAACAGCCTAAAAATCCGCTTGATAATATGCCCGTTATGAACGCAATCAGGCTTGATGGCACAAAACACGCAGCGCATAAAGCTCAATCAAACAATCTTAATAACAGCCGGACTTTAAACTCAATTCAACCTCAAAATGCCGTACAAAACCCCGATAATACAGCTCAAGTTCAGCCTGCACCAACTTTTAGAGGAAACAGACAAAATGATGTTTCCTTTACGGGTGGGGTAGACGAAGTGATTGACATTTCAAAAGATGTCGTTGTTAAAAACAAAAACATTTTAGGTAAAATAAAAGACGGCTATAACAACCTTTTGGGTGAGCCTATTGCAAGGCTTTTCGGCAAAGTTTCAACAACAAAAGTTGCGAAAAAAATTATTGAAGGCACTTCGCACTTTGAAAAACCTTCTCCGAGATGGTCAGATTTAACATCAATTGCAATCACGTTTTTCTATATAAATAACACAAGAAAATCGGAAAAAATTGAACCCGAAAGAAAACTTCCGTTAATGATAAACAACGGCATGGTAACAATTGCGTCAAGTTTGGCGGCTTTTGCGATTGATAAAGTTACCGATAAGCCAATGGAAGAAATTTTGCAAGGTTATCTGAAAAAACACGAAGCGAGCATTCATAATAAATCAAACATAAATATTAAGAGAGTCTTGAGCAATATTAAAGACAATTTAAACCCGACAGACATTGACCTTAACAACATTAAAAACCTGAAAAACCACGGAAAAGAAATTTTGGAACAAGGAAAAGACGGGTTGTCACAAGGTTTGCAAGAAGCCATTAAGGCTCTTGAAAACGACTCTGTTATTAAAAAAGCCGTTAAAGACGGTTTAATCAAGAGTGAAGAAGTTGCACAAATGGCTGCTGCGGGATTTTCTCAACAAGCTTCTAAAATTTTCAGCAACATTTCAAAAACAAAATCGTTAACCATTTTTACAATAACGGTAAGATTTTTGGTTACGGTTCTTATGACTCCGCTTATAGGAAGGGTTGTTGCCCTTGTTAACAAAAAAATCGGAAAAGAAGAACAACAGGCAAAAAAACCCGTTGAAACAAAAAATATTCCTCCTGCCGGTTCTGAAACAATAGGAATGAAAGACTATATTTCATGTTTAAATAAATAATTTTTTGTGATTTAATTAAATCTATAAAGAATTGATGAAAAGGAAGTAAACATGATTGTTGTAATGGAGCCAAACGCAACTGACGCTCAAGTTGACAAAGTTGTTGCATATCTTGAAAAACACGGTTTTAGAGTTAACATTAACCACGGGGACACACTTAAAGTTATTGCAGCGATTGGGGATAAGAGAATTTTGAGTCCTCAGATTATTTCCGGTTTTGACGGCGTTGCGAATGTTAAAGCAATTCAAGAGCCCTATAAACTGGCTTCAAGAACTTCTCACCCCGAAGACACGGTAATTAAATTTAAAAACGGGGTAAAAATCGGCGGAAAAGAAAAGCCCGTTTTAATGGTTGGACCTTGTTCGGTTGAAAAAGATATTGAAAGCCTTCTTGAAATTGCACGTGCAGCAAAAGAAATGGGCTGTGAATTTTTACGTGGCGGCGCTTTTAAGCCAAGAACTTCACCGTACGACTTCCAAGGTCTTGAAGAAAGAGGGCTTGAATTTTTGGCTGAAGCAAGAAAACAAACCGGACTTCTTGTTGTAACCGAAGTTATGGACACAATGGATATTCCGCTTGTTAACCAATATGCGGACATTCTTCAAGTCGGCGCAAGAAATATGCAAAATTTTAAACTCTTAAAAGCTTTGGGACACATTAAAAAACCCGTAATGCTGAAAAGAGGTCCTGCCGCTTCAATTAAAGAGTTTTTGCTTGCTGCGGAACACATTATGTATAACGGAAACCCGAATGTAATTCTTTGCGAAAGAGGGGTAAAGGGCTATGACAGCGACTTTACAAGAAACACTCTTGATATTGCCGCAGTTCCTATTTTAAGAAAATATTCTCACCTTCCCGTTATAGTTGACCCTTCCCATGGAACGGGGCGCCGTTATTTAATTGAACCTATGGGAAAAGCGGCATTAATTGCGGGGGCTCACGGTCTTATGTATGAAATTCACAATGACCCCGATAATGCAAGCTCAGACGGGGCGCAAAGTTTAGATTTAAACATGTTCCGTGATGTTACAAAGAAATTTAATAAGCTTATAGGCAGAATTGATTACGACAATAAAAATAATTAAAAAGTAAGCGCCGATTTTAATTCGGCGCTTTTTATTCGCTCAACAATTCTTCTAAATTTAATTTTGGCTTCAATTTCAAGGCGTAAAAATTATCAATTCCTTTAAAATTAATGATTTTTACCATATCCTTTTCCGTGGTAACAATATAATCAACATTCAGGTTTTTTGCTTCTGAATTTATCATATCCACTGTTTTTTGGGTGTATCCAAAGTGGTCATCAAAACTTATTGTTTTTTTGATTTCAAAGCCGCCCAATTTATCATAAAACTGTTTCGGGCTTCCTATTCCTGAAAATGCAAGAATTTTCGCCCCTTTGTTAATTTGATTTCCGTTTTTTATGTTGTATATTTCGCCGTTTTCCATTCTGCAAAAAAGAGAAGGGATGTTTATTTCAGACATAAATTTGTTTGCACGTTCGCAATCTTCGTTATTTTTATTAACAAAAACAACTCTTTGTGCTCTTTTTATTTCAAATAAAGGTTCTCTTAAGGGTCCTAAAGGAAGAAGCATTCTATTCCCGAACATTTTTTTAACATCAACCAGAATAATGTTTAAATTTTTATATATTTTTCTGTTTGAAAACCCGTCATCCATAATGATTGTATCGCAGCCAAACTTTTCAATCAGAAATTTTGCTCCGAGCAATCTGTCTTTACAAATTACAACCGAAGCGCCAAGAACATTTTGAGAAATCAAAGAGGCTTCATCGCCAATTAAATCAGGCTCATTAATTAAAATTTTATTTGGCATTCTGATTGCCGTCGGAACTTTTGAGGATAATTTTCCTCTGTATCCTCTTGATAAAATGCCGACTTTTTTACCCTTAATCGAAAGATAATTTGCAATTTCAATTACAAGAGGTGTTTTCCCAACCCCGCCCGTGGTCAGATTGCCCACACAAATTACAAAGGCATTTACCTTGTTTTCTTTTAAAATTTTTATTGAATATAAAAAATTTTTTATACATATTATAAAAAAATAAAAAATTGAAGGCAGAAAAAATAAAACCGCAAAAAGAAAACTTAAGGGAGATAAATTTTCCCCGTAATGAAAATCTGTAATTTTTTGCTTAAAATCTTCCATTAGAACATTAGCCTGAATAAAAGAAATCTTTTATTCAATTTTTCAGAAAACTTCTTCAGGTTCCTTGCCGTGACAATTGCGTCGGATATTCCGTTTGATATTGTCACATCTTCTTCGTTTGATGCGGCGTTTATCTTGCTCAAATTTTCGTTAACTTCTTTTATTGCCTGATTAATATTTTCAACCGACTCTTTCAAATTCTTTTGAAGTTTTTCATCGCCCGTAAATTCGCTCACATGACATGAAATATCAGCCAGATTTCTTGAAATTTCGTTCAAATTGTTAAACATTTCTTTGGCTTCAGGCTTTTGCATATAGCTGTTTGCGTTGTTTGCAAATTTACCGACTGAAATTATAGCCCCTCTTAATTCTTCATTTGTAGCGGCTTCGTTTATATTGTCTGATAAAACGCTCAATTTTCTTGTTAATACGGCGCTTTGTTTCAAAACAACGTCTATGTCATCTTTTGAAGAATCAATAAGTGCATTTGCCTTTTCAATAGTAGTTCCTGCCTTTTTGGTAATTTCATTTATGTTATACATAGACTCTTTTATGTCAGTTAAGAAATCATCCGATAAAATTTCCATAACTCTTTCGTTGACGGAAGTTAAAGAGTGAGCCGTTTTGTATTGTAATTCAAGAAAATCGCTTATTCTCATGGGCTCAATTACGGTATAGGGAGAATCTGTAATTGGCGCTTCAAGTTTAACCCCGTTTTTAGTATCAAAAACTATTTTATTATTAACCAGTTTTGCGCTAAGGTTGTCATTATCCAAAACCAACCCCGGTAAGTCAATAATATAGCCGAGTTTAAGAGTGTTTTGGGTTTTAAATTTTGACCTGTATTCAAGAGGTGCGGCTTTTGTCGGAATTATGCTCACTTCTTCGACTTTGCCTATTTTTTGCAATTCGCCCGACAAAACCATATAAATTTCTTGTTTATCTTTAATTCGTGTGTTTACGCCTGATATTTCAGAATAAATATACTGAACTTTGGGGGGCATAACTTCCAAAAACTGTTCGCCGATTAAACCTGATTGTTGAATTGAAATTGTTGAAGCATGGGGAATTACAACATCTTTTTCGGTGATAACAAACCTTATTTTCACATGGCTGTCTTTTCCGTCAACTACGGGAATAATTTCTTCGATTTGCCCGATTCTGAGCCCCATCATTTGAACGGGTGAGCCTGCACGAATTCCGTTTATGTCATGAAAAATGACTTCAATTCTTTCGCCCGCAGACAAGCTTCTTCCTTTTATCCAAAGAACCGTAAAAATTAATATAACCATTGCAGCAATTGTTAATATGCCGACTTTTAAAGATGAAGAAACTTTTCTATTTACTGCCATTTTTTATTCTCTTTTATCAATATGTCAATTATACAACAAAAATCTTAAATAGCCGATTTTATTTCCATGGGTCCTTCAAGTGAAGCACTTATAAACTGTTTTGTGTAAGGGTTGTCAGCCTTTAAGAATTCTTCCGTTTTGCCCCTGTAAACAATTTTGCCCTCATAAAGCAAAATAACATCATCGCATGCCCGTGTTATTGTTGACATTTGGTGAGTTACAACAATACACGCCGCATTAAGTTCATTTTTAAGACGAACAATGTAATCTTCAATCAATGTTGAACTGACGGGGTCTAAACCCGCTGTCGGCTCATCATATAAAATGGTTTTAGGGTTTGTAACAATTGCCCTCGCAAAGCCAACCCTTTTTTGCATACCGCCCGAAAGTTCGGAAGGAAATTTGTCCTCAATTCCTTCAAGCCCGACAAGAGCAAGTTTTTCTTTTACAATTTGTTTGAGTTCTTTTGTATTATATTTTTTTCTGTATTCTTTTCTTTCTAAAAGCGGAAAGGCAATATTATGATAAACATCAAGAAAATCAAAAAGCGCCGAATATTGAAAAGTCATTGCAATATCTGTGTTTTCGGTTGTTTCAATGACTCCGCCGTCAGAATATAAAAGCCCTGAGATTATTTTTAAAAGGGTGGATTTTCCGCTTCCCGAAAAACCGACAACGCCTAAAGTTTTCCCGTCTTGCACAGAAAACGAAACGTCGTCCAAAACCTTTTTATCATCAAATAATTTATATAAATTTTTAACAATAATTCCCATAATTTCCTCACAGATAAAATATTGCCGCAAAAATATAGTCCCAAACCGCTATTGCAAGAAAGCTCCACACAACCGCCTTTGTTGTGGCGATGCCGACTTCTTTTGCCCCGCCTCTGGTTGAATATCCGCACGAACAGCTTATTATAGAAATGGTTCCGCCAAAAAACGCCGCCTTTAAAAGAGCAATCATAATATCTCTTATATAAAGACCCTGCCAGAGAGAGTTTATATAGTTTAGAGTGCTTAAATTCGCCGTAAAATGAGAGATTACGCCCGCACAAACAATTCCTATAAAAGATGACACAATAAAAACAAACGGCATCATTATTACACCCGCCAAAAACCTTGGCACAACAAGATATTCAATGGGGTCAACTTTTAAAACACGCATAGCGCTAATCTGTTCACCGACTGCCATTGAGGCAAGTTCCGAAGCAAAAGAGGAGCCTATCATTGAAATAATGGCAAAACCTGACATAATACACCCGAGTTCTCTGACCATAACAAGGGCAGATAACATTCCGATATAGCCTTCCGCCCCTTGTTTTGCAAGCTCCGGAGAAATTTGCATTGAAATAATGGCGCTTGTCATGCCGACGATTGTTAAAGTAATGGGAAGGCTGTCCACGGCAAACCTTGCCGACTGTTCAATTGTTGCTCTGAGGTTTATTCTGAGGCGCAAAACATAATAAAAAGTTTTTGTTAAATCTTTCCCGACATTTCCAAGCGTAATCAAAAAGTCCTTCATTCCGTCAAAAAGAAGGTTTATTGTTGAATATGTCAGGGTTTCTTTAAAGTTAAACATCAATCTAATATTAACAAAAAGCTAAAAAAGGGTCAATTTAAGTGTACAGTCTTTGTATTTTGCATACAAGTTTTTCTTGTCTTTAAAAACGCCTGTTTCTTCGTTATTTTCAGGAATTAATTCCGAATTTTTTATTTTATATAAAGTGTTTTTATATTGAACTTTTGCCCAAGCAAAGGGTCTTAGCCCTCTGATTTTATTGTGCAGGCAATACGGAGGCTCCATATCAAAATCAATTAAGGTCAAATCTTCCGTCCACCTGTCATAAGTTGCTTTGGTTTCGTCTTGTTTTACGGGAATTATTATATTTTCTTCGATATCGGATAAAAGCTGACCCACCATAACTTCGGCAACTTTTGCGCTTTTTGTTCTTAAAATTCCGCCCGTCATATAAGGTTGGATATCAAAAGAACCTTGCATTAAAATTTCGCCCGAGTCAATTTTTTCAGACATATAGTGGAAAGTAATTCCCGCCTTTTTATCACCCGAATAAATCTGCCAAAAATAAGGGTTGGCTCCTCTGTGTTTTGGCAAAAGCGAAGGGTGACAATTAATAGCGCCGTATTTTGTAAGCTCGATTGTTTCCGTGGAAAATTTTTCGCTCCATGAGCCTACCAAAATAAGGTCAGCCGAAAGTTTTTGAACTTCTTTTCTGAATTTTTTGGAATTTACGCTATTTGTCTTAATTTCATAAAGATTTTTACTTTTAATATAGCTAAAATCTCTCGACGGGGCAAAAATGTCTTTGAAAAACAGGGTAAAACGATTATATTTTACCCTGTCAATTCTGATAACCCCGACAACTTCATGCCCGCTGTCTTGAGCGCCGTTTATCAAGGAAGCTAACATTTTATCATAGCCTGCTATAACGACTTTTAGCATTTTTTGTTCCTTATTCTTCACCTTCGGCGCTATTTTCCGCCGCCTGTTCAACAGGTTCGGTTTTTTCTTCAGCTTCTTCCGCTTCAACTGCGGGCTTTTGAGCTTCCTGTTGTCTTTCCATTTGTGCCGCCTGTGATTCAGATTTGATATCAATTTTCCAACCTGTTAATCTGTGTGCAAGACGAACATTTTGACCTTCTCTGCCTATTGCAAGCGAAAGCTGGTCGTCAGGAACTATAACGAATGCTTCTTTTTTGTTTTCTTCATCCGCCAAAATATCGACAGATATTATTCTTGCGGGTGAAAGAGCATTTACTATATATTCTACAGGGTCATTTGAATATCTTACGATATCAATTTTTTCATTTTTTAATTCGCCGACAATTGTTTGAATTCTTGAGCCTCTGGGACCGATACATGCGCCGACGGAATCAACTGAAGGGTCATTTGACCAAACGGCGAGTTTTGTTCTGTATCCCGCTTCTCTTGCAATTGATTTGATTTCAACAATTCCGTCTTCAATTTCAGGAACTTCAAGTTCAAAAAGTTCACGAACAATTTCGGAATGAGCCTGAGAAACGATAACTTGAGGAAGCCTTGTTGTTTCTTTAACGTTTAAAACAAAAACTCTTATTCTGTTTCCGGGCTTGTAATATTCTCCGGGAAGTTGTTCTTTTGCGGGCATTATAGCATCTGTCTTACCGATATTTACAATAACGTTTCTGTCATCTCTTCTTTGAATTATACCCGTAATCAAAGTTCCTTTTTTAGACAAAAATTCATCAAGAACGAGTTTTCTTTCAGCCTCTCTGATTCTTTGTGTAATAACCTGTTTTGCGGACTGTGCGGCAATTCTGCCAAAATCTTCAGGCGTTACTTCAATTTTAACTTCGTCTTCGAGTTCAACTTCGTCGTCGATTTCTTTAGCGTCTTCTAAAGAAATTTCCAAATCAGGGTTTTCAACTTTTTCAACAACTGATTTTGTTCTAAATACGCCGATTTCGCCTGATTCTTCGTCTAAAATTGCTTCAACGTTTTCTGCGTCTTTATCTTTTATATGCTTTTTGTAGCCTGCAACCAAAGCGTCGCAAAGGGAAGCAACCAAAACGTCTTTTGAAATTCCCTTTTCTCTTTCAAGCTGTTCAGCCGCTTCAAAAAGCGCCGTTCCGATTTTAATCATCTTTATTTCTCCTTATATCTCGTCTATATCATTTAATCTGATTGAAAAAAGATTGGAAGGGTCTATTTCATATTCTTTTCCCGTTTCCGAAGATAAAATTTTTAACCCGAAAGAATCGTTATAGTCAACGAGTTTTCCTTTAAATGTTTTCGGAAGCTCGTCGGAAACAGGGTTTTTCAACTTCAAAAGCACGCTGTGACCCTTAAAAATTTGATATTCACGGGGGCTTTTGAGTTTTTTATCAAGCCCCGGAGATGAAACTTCCAAATAATATTTAAACGGAATAATCTCATCAAGCATATCTCCCAAGCTTCTTGAAATGTTTTCGCAATCTTGGTGATTAACGGAATGTTTCATTGAATAAATATAAATTCTGAGAAACCAGTTGCCGTTTTCTTTCTCCAAAGTAACTTCCAAAGGAATTAAATCATACCTCATAGCCGTATTTTCAATGACAGGCATGATTTTTTCCAAAACTTCTTTTTTGTGGAAATGTTCTTTCATCTCACCCTTCTTTTGGCATTTTCGCCTAAAAAAAAGAACGGCTGTTGTTGTTACCGCTCTTTTTTGTTTATTGCGATTGAATGCCAAATTTCTTTGACAAAAAAAGTATACCACAAAAGAAATTTCTTAGTCAATTTAACATTTTATTCAAAGTTTATAACCGTAATTTCGGGAAAACAGTTAAATCTTGCCTTGATTATGCTCGTTCCCAAACCCTTTGAAACGTATACTATTTTATCAACAAAGCCCGTTTCATATTTTTTGCCGAATTGAGAGGGAACAATAATCGCCCCGAAAAAAGGAATTCTGATTTGACCGCCATGGGTGTGTCCTGACAAAATTAAATCAACATGCTCTTTTGCATAAGGGGTAATGTCTGGCGAATGAGAAAGAAGAATAATCGGTCTTTCGGCTCCTCTTAAGGCTTTGTTTAAATCAACCCTCGTTGTTTGCATATCTGAAATTCCCGCAAGATAAAAGGGGGTATTATGTTTAATTTCGACGTTGGAATTTTCAAGAACTTTTATTCCGTTGTTTCTGAGGTTTTCTTTAACATATTCGCCGTCTTTGAAATAGTCATGGTTCCCCAGAACGGAATAAATTCCATATTTTGATTTCATTTGAGAGAGTTTTTTTGCGGCAATATCCATATCCATTGTTTTTTCTTTTGAATGAGCCGAAAGATAATCTCCGCCCGAAAGAATTATATCTGCGTTTTGTTCGTTTACTTTTTTTATAATTCTGTCAAGCCTTCCTTTTGAAAGTTTTGAAAGGTGAAAATCTGAAACAAAAACTATTTTTAAATTTTTAATATTTTGATTTTTAAAAGTTAATTTTTTTACATACAGAATATTCGGCTCAATTAACACCGAATAGATAAGTAAAAAAATTATAATAAATTTTGCCATAATAAAATAAGTTTACAATAAAATTTTGAAAATGGTCTGTTTTGCATGTATACTTATTTTTAGTTTATGGAGTGAAGTTATGCCTTTTGAATTTGAAAATACGGAAATTAAAGATGTAATTCTTGTTAAACCAAAAGTTTTCGGGGATGAAAGAGGATTTTTCCTTGAAGTATACAAACAAAAAGATTTTTATGCGGCGGGAATTAAAGAAAATTTTATTCAAGATAATCATTCTAAGTCGCAATTTGGCGTTTTAAGAGGGCTTCACTATCAAAAAGAGCCGAATGTTCAAGCGAAACTCGTCAGATGTACAAAGGGCAAAATTTTAGACGTTGCGGTCGATATAAGGAAAAATTCGCCCACCTTTTTAAAATGGGTAAAAAGAGAACTCAGCGAAGAAAATAAATTTGAGCTTTTTATTCCAAAGGGTTTTGCTCACGGGTTTGTGGCGCTTTCGGACGTTGTTGAGGTTATGTATAAAGTTTCGGGTGATTACAGCCCGAAAGATGAAGGCGGAATTTTGTGGTCTGACCCCGATATTAATATTGACTGGGGGATTGATTTTAAGCCGTTATTGAGCGAAAAAGACAAAATTTCAAAAACAATCAAAGAAATAAAAGATGAGGATTTATTATGAAAGTTTTAATTACGGGCGCAAACGGAATGTTGGGACAAGATTTATGTCCGACTTTTGAAGATTTTGGTCATGAACTGATTGAAACAGACATTCATAACCTTGATATAACCGATTTTAATCAGGTTGAAAAATTTATATCGGATAAAAAACCCGAATTAATCGTTCATCTTGCGGCATATACAAACGTTGACAAGGCGGAAGAAGAACAGGAAAAAGCCGAACTTATTAACGCAAAAGGAACGGAAAATCTTGCCGTTATGGCGTCAAGACTTGATATTCCGATAATTGCCATTTCAACCGATTACGTTTTTGACGGCACAAAAAAAACGCCCTATCTTCCGAATGATAAACCATGCCCGATTAACATTTACGGCAAAACAAAGCTTATGGGCGAAAAAGCCGTTTTGAAACATTGCAAAAAATTTTATATAGCAAGAACAAGCTGGCTATATGGGCACCATGGCAAAAATTTTGTCGATACAATGCTTAGTTTAAAAGATAAGGAAATATTAAAAGTTGTGGATGACCAGATTGGAACTCCGACATGGACAATGGATTTATCACTTGCGCTTGTCAAACTTTTAGAAAAGCCTTACGGAATTTATCACCTTTCAGGCGGGGGCAGACCAACAAGCTGGTATAATTTTGCGAAAGAAATTTTTAAATGTTCCAACCTTGAAGTTAACCTGAAACCTTGCACAACGGAAGAATTTCCTCGCCCCGCAAAACGTCCTTCATATTCCGTCATGGATAACGGCAAAATGCTAAGAAATTGGAAACTTGCGCTTAAAGATTATCTTGCGCTTTTATAAAAAATAAAGCCGCCTTTGTTAAAGCGACTTTATTTTATATTATTTATAAGTACAAATAGACTAAAATACCGGCTTTATTGCTGAAACTTATTGTACAACTTGTTCTGCAGTTTCTGCAGCTTTTTCTGCGGCTTTAGTACCTTTGATTTTGTTTAAAAGTTCAGAAAGTTTTCCGGGGATAGCTTTGAAGCCGTCGGATAAAGCACTGACGCCTTTTGAAAAGTGTTCTTTTGTGAAAATTGTTTTAATTTTTTCGCCAAGTTTTTGACCTTTGGTGCCGGAAACAACGTCTTTAATTTTTGTAAAAACATCACCGTTGTGTGCAGCAAATGCTGTTACTGCAACAGCTGCAAGAGCTGCAGCGCCTAAAGCAACTTTAACTGCCTTTTTACCGCCTGACGGTTGATTAACATAAGGTTGGTTTGAACCTACCGGTTGAATTTCAGCCATTTTAATCTCCTTTTATAACTTATTGCTATTAGTTAACTTACACTTAATTAAAGTTTGTGAACACAAAATATTGTCATCATGATTATTAATATTTACAAAAATTTACAAACACCATGGATTAAGCATTACATGAGTATACTACCTGTAATTATATAAAATTTTTAACTATTTTGCAATGATTTTGAATTTTTGTATTGTGCAACATAAACCGCAAGAAGCAAGCATATACAGCCGAAAATTTCTCCTGCGGATAAAACTTCTTTTAATATTAAAAACCCTAATATGGCAGAAAAAATGGCTTCGGTGCTCAAAATGATTGAAGCTGTATAAGGGCGAATGTGTTTTTGTGCAGCGATTTGAAGGGTAAAAGCAATTGCACAGGATAAAACCCCCGCACAAAAAAGCTGAGGCAAGCAATTTGAAAAACCTTCAATCGAGGGGGTTTCAAAAAATAAACCGCAGCCTGTAGAAAGAACTCCCGCCACCAAAAACTGAACGCAAGAAAGCTTTATCGGGTTTGTTTTTAAAGTATATTTTGAAACGGCAATTATATGAAGCGCAAAAAATATCGTTGATATTAAAACGATTAAATCTCCCCTGTTTAGCGCCGTAAGATTAGTCGGAGACGAAAGAAAATAAAGCCCCGAAACGGCAAAGAAAATTGCCGCATAAATAGTTTTTGCAACTTTTCTGCCCATAACAACCGAAAAAACCGCCACAAGCACGATATAAAGAGAGGTTATAAACCCCGCCTTGCCGGCTGTTGTCAAAGAAATTCCAACTTGTTGAAGGGTTGTTGCAATTCCCAATAACAGCCCTGTTATACACCCGCCTTCGATTAAATCTTTTGCTTTTCTTTTTTGTTTTTCTCTTATAAAAAAAGCTGTGATAAAAAGCGAGAATGCGCCAAGCAAACATCTTACCCCGTTAAATGTAACGGGCGGAACAAATTCCATTGCCGATTTTTGGGCAACAAAAGTTATACCCCATATAAATGCTGCGCAAAGGAGCATAAAAGTAGCTCTGAGCCTTATAATTCCAATCATTTGTTATACTCTTTAAAAAATTCCTTTATAAAATTATAGCCCTTTTTATAAGAATCGACATCAATTTTTTCATAAGACGAGTGCATATTATATATATCCGCTATTCCGACAAGAACCGGTCTGAATTTTTTGCCTTCTTTATTTGTTTTGTTTGCGTAAATATGAGTTTCGGCGCCCGCATGGAAAGATTGAATATGAATATCAACGTTTGAATCAGATGCAGCCTTTCTTGCACATTCTAAAACTTCTTCATTGTCTGATTTTTCAAAAATCGGAAGATGTTCTTCAACTTCCATAGAGGCGCATGCCAGATTTTTATATTTGTCATTAAACTTATCAATGATTTTTTGAATTTTATCAATAAGCTCAAGTTCATAATCTTTATTGGAACTTCTTAATGAATAGTGGGCGTAGCCTGTTGTATTTATAAGATTTGACATTGATTTAAAACAAACATATTCAGCCGCCTTATCTCTTTCAATATTGTTTTCGCAAGCGGCATAAATTGAATTATTCACTCCACCTGTCACAATTGACCCGAGATTTATGGAAGTTATAACCCCGAGTTCATTTTCCTTATAAACCCCTTGAGGAATTTCGGAAACGAGTTCTGCGGTTAATTTTGAAGCGTTTAATTTTGTTTTATCCGCAATATCAAGCCCCGAATGTCCGCCAAAAGGAGTTTTTACGCTTATATTTAATTTGGAATATCCGGCACCCGAAATTTCAAAATTTCCGAGTTTATCCGAATCAAGAACAAGAATGTCTTGAGATTCAATTTTATCAAACTCGACATTTTCAATTCCCGTCATATTGTTTTCTTCGTCTTTTGTAAACATAAGTTCTATTCCGCCATGGGGAAGATTTTTCATCTCACCTTCAATATCAAGCGCAAGTTTCACCCCTATTGCAACGCCTGATTTATCGTCTGCGCCCAGAGTTCTTTTTTTATCGGTTTCAATAAAATTTCCTTCATAAACCAAATTAACGGGTGAATTATCCCCGACAACATCCATATGAGATGAAATCATAAACGGTTTTTTGGAAGGGTCGGTGCCCAAAACTTTTGCTCTGACGTTCCCATAGCTGTCTTTTTTTGCCTCAATTCCCGATTGTGATAAAATTTCAATAATTTTATTTGCGACATTTTCTTCATGTAATGAAGGAGAAGGAATTTTAACAAGTGTTTCAAAAATTTCAATTAAATTCATATTTTTTCCTTTATTTTTCTTTAAAAATACACGCACTTAAAGGCTCCAGAATATATTTTTCATTTTCATATTTTTCGCCTTTTTGATTTATAAAATCTTTCCTCGTGTCTGCAATTAAATACCATTTTTTATTCTTTAAATTATAAGGCAATGTAAGTTCTATTCGGTTTTTATCTTTTGAAATTGCAATATAATAACAACCGTTTATGTCGTTAACTTTAAAACAAATTATGTTTGAATTGGGGTTTTTCCAGTAAGATTCATGGTTATCGTTTATTTTTGAACCTTGCGGATAAAAGTATTCAAGCCTGTCATTATAATATGTTTCCGAAAATATGGGGTTATTTTTTCTGAAATTTATTAATTCTTTTATATAAAGGCTGAGCTTTGTTTTTCTTTTATCAAGTTTGTAATCAATTCTGTTTATTTCATTATCAAGGTTATAACTGTTATTTATTCCCTGTTTTGAATGAAGAAAAATATCGCCGAATTGAATCATGGGTATGCCGTATGAAACCATTAAAATTAAAATTTGTTTTCTGATTTCGTTGTTTTGAATTTCAATATCACCGTCATAATCGCTGCAAATTTCACCGAGAAAACCGCCGATTGTTTTGGGGTTTGGGCGATTATTTGTATTAATATCAAAAAGGGTAAAGCCGTCATGGCATGCAACGTAGTTTATGCTTCTTAACTTTGAAAATTTTGACGGAGTTCCTTCCAAAACGTTTCTTATTGAAATCGGAGCAACCCTCTCGGGGCTTACGGAAATTAATCTTATCGTATCTCTTGAAATGTCGTTCCATTCGGAAAAATAATCGGGGAAATTACCCAGTTGATAGTTATATGCGCCCGAACACATCCAAGGTTCCGCTATCAGATGAACTCCGCTTCCTTTTTCATGGGGCAGAAGAATTTTGTGCCCCAAATCTTCAAGGCGCTTTTTCAAGATTGATAAAACTCCGCCCGTTTTGTCATACATTGCATATCCCGAAGATGAGGTATCCATAAGACAAACGGCAAGGTCAAACCTGAATGCGTCCACTCCTTGATTTATCCAAAAACTTAAAGAGTCGACAATTAAATCTGTTGAAATCGAAGTTAAGGTATTTAAATCGTTTCCGCAGCCTGAATGGTTTGTATAGTAGGCATTTTGGGCAAGTTTATAATAATTTTTATTATCTATCAGGGCATAAGAAAAAAGGTTTGCATCATCGTTGTCGCCGTATATTTTTCCTTCTCCCGTATGGTTATAAACAACGTCAAGACAAACTTTCAGGTCATTTTTATGGAAGGCGTCAACCATTTTTCTGAATTCATATAAAGCACCATACGGAGTTTTATCGGATGAATATGCCTTTTTCGGGGCAAAATAATTTAAGGGCATATATCCCCAATGGTTTCCTTTTTCGGCAAAAGAGTCAAACTCTGTAACGGGAAGAAATTCCACCATTGTAACGCCCGTTTTTTTAATTTCTTTTGCAAAGAAAGAAGCCGCCAGATATGTCCCCCTTTTAAAAGTTTTTGTCAGCCTTGTTAAATCTTTAATATGAACTTCGGCTATAATCTCGTCTTTGAGCGCTCTTTCACTTGTTTTTCTTATTTTTGTTTCTTTGATTATTTTAAAAACCGATTTTGGCGCAATTTTACAGTTGTCGGAAAGATAATTCATATCACCCGAACGAAAAGCGTTCATATCAGATGAAACCACCGATTCTATATGGGATAATTCAACCGAATAAGGGTCATAGGCAAGCTTATTTGGATTAAAGCGGTTTCCCGCATTGTCTGATTTTGAAATAAAGCCGACATCCGAACCTTCTTTATAACCTGTAATTTTTGGAAAATTTGCGCCAAAAACTCTGTAGCCGTAATAAAAATAATCTCTTTTTTTGAAAAGTTTATTTTTGGGAATATTCGCTTTGAAAACATGCCCGTCTTTTTCCATTTCAACTTGAAGAAAAGGAATGTCGCCCACAGAATTTCTGAATATACACAAAATGACATTTTGAGCACTGTAACTTGCAAGCTTAAAATTAACCGTATCGGTTTCTTTGTCGTAGCTTGCGCCATATTTCATATCAGATTTTGTTATTATCTTTTTTTTCATTACTTATGGAGCGGGTTTATTACTATTCCCGATAATAGTTTCGGATAAAAATATGTAGATTTTTGAGGCATTCTGTATCCGGCGGCGGAAACGTCTTTGATATCTTTCATTTTAGGATATGCCATGATGAAACTTGCCGAAGCTTGTTTATTATCAATTGCATCAAACGCTTCAAACTCTTGCTTAATATATTTAATGCCGTCTTGCGCCATTTGCTCTTCTTTTGTATAGTTTAATTCTTTGGTAATGATTAACTCTTGAAGCGCAACCAAATCAAGCTTTTTCAATTCATTTGGTGCGTCAATAAGCGTTAATGATTGGTTTTTAAGTTTTAAAATATAGAAAGCATTTTCCCCTTTAAGGTATAAGCCTGTTGTAATTCTTTCTTTGTTTGAATTTTCAATCTGTTCCAAAAACTCTTTTTTAATTCTTAACTTATTCATTGAATCAAACGGAAGCTTTGTAACATCATAATATTTTGAAACGGCATTTAAAATTTTTGAAGTTTCTATTTCTTTTGTGATTATTCTGTGGGTCGGGAAAATAATCAAATTGTCATCTTCCGAGTTTGTAAAATAACTCATTACATATTGCGCCTCAGGGTCTTTTGATTCCATTGAATAGTTAAGCGCCGTTTCATATCTGTGATGACCGTCAGCAATTAAAAGGGTCTTATCAAAAAGGGTATCTTGAATTATTTTGATATCATATTCATCATCAATTAAATATACAATATGTTCAACGCCCTGATCGTCTTTAACGTCTATATAAGGCTTTTTAGCCAAATATTTCGGCGCAACCATTTTTTCAATTTTCATGTAAGGGTCAGAATACACCATAAAAATTTGGCTCAAATTGGCGTCAATTGCTCTTGTTAATTTAAGCCTGTCTTCTTTTGGACCGCCCATTGTATATTCATGGGGAAGAATTTTTCTTGTTTCAAATTTTTCGATCTTATTTCTTGCAATAAAACCTTTTCTTTCAACATGCCTGCCCTGTTCGGTTGTATATTTTTGAACCATATAAAAAATTACGGGCTTTTCTGTTTTTATTAAAACTTTTTTGTCTATCCACTCGTCATAATATTTTTTTGCATCGGAATATCTGTTTTCCCCTTTTGTTAAAATAAGACGAACGATATTATACGGGTCTTTTTCATAAAGTTTGTCGCAATATTCGCTTGTAATTACATCATACGGCGGTGCAACAACATTTTTCATATCAACTGTTTCTTGATTATAGACAATTGCATTTATCGGTTTAATTTCCATTTAAAACTCCTTTAAAAAACCTCTTATACGCTGATTTTAGTCTAAAAATTAATATTTGTAAACAAATATTAATTTTCTTAAATATTAGGCAATTATATGAGAAAAAATTACTTTATTTAATTGGAAGTTTTTAGAAGGTGACCGGTTTTATAATGGGTACAATTTCATCAGTAATATTTGCGGTAAGAAACGGAAAGAAAGCAATTGACGGAGACAAAGGAAGAATTCCCGTTGCGGGCTGTCAGTTGGTAAGTTCCGTAGATAAAGGCTCAAGCGCACTCTTTTCAAGCATTACAAAAGGCACGGGAAGTTTGTTCTCAAAAGCCGACGGTGCGGTAGAAGCCGTATTTAAAGGGATTGGCGGCACAAGCGGTGAAGAAGCCCTTAACGAAATTGTTAAAACAACTCAAGCAGGCTCAAAAATAGGCGCTATTGCACAAAAAGCGGTTAACCCTCTTCTTTGTGTGGCTTCCGGAATAAGAGTTTTAAAAGATGATGACCAGTATGCGGCACTGATTGAAGAAACAAGCGCAATGGGCGCTATGTTTGGCGCAGAAGGTTTAATAAAATATGCAAGAAACGCAATCACCGGAAATGCACAGGCTAAAAAAGGTTTTGCCGGCTTTATTGCAAAATCGGCAGATAATTCAAAAACAATACAAAATATTTCGGCTAAAGCTTCAAAATGGTTTGAAAACCTTGCAAAAGGAGAGCATGGAAAAGGAAAACAACTCATTGCAAGAATCGGTCTTGACGCTCTTTTTGTTGCAGGCTCGGTTTGTGCATTCAACCTTGGACATAAACTTGGAACGGTCTTGAGCCACAGAAATAATTCCAAAGAAAATAAAGAATAATAAAATAACCGAAGAAAACAACCCCCTTTTTTAAGGGGGTTTTTTGTTTAGCAAAAAGTTTAATTTTCATGTTTTACTAAGAACAAAGAAAATTTATTTGGGTAACAATGGGATATTTAGAGCCGATAAATATATATAACAGTATAAAAACTCCGTTTAGAGGCAAAAATACTAATTCAAAGCCTGAAAACGAAAATGAAAACAACCGCCCAAAATGGAAAAGACGGCTTGTTATAGGCGGTCTTTTGACCGTGGCTCTTGTTGCAATTATAACAAATACAAACCCTTCAAGAAAAATTCGCCAAAGGGAGTTTGATAAATTTTATGACAGCTTTGACGAAAATCTTTCCAAAGGGCTTCCAATGTTATCAAACAGAGAAGAAGTCATTATATCTGAAGCCGCAAAAGGTAACAAAACCGCTCAAAAGCTTATGGACACTTTGCCACGTGACGCTTATGACATTGAAAAATATATAAAAGCCAAACAAAAATATGAAAGCGCACTTAAATATTTTAATGAAGGGCGTTTTGATTATTTTAAAAGAAAACATGACAAAAATATCAAAGAAACCCAAAATTGGTTTAATAATCAGCTTCAAAAACTTAAACAAACGTGTGATGAGCTTTATAAAAAATATTTGGAAGGAAGAAGCGTCTAGCCTTACCTATAAACCATGACGGCTTCTTCAACTTTGGATAAGACCTCTTTTGCTTTTATTCTTGCCTTTTTTGAGCCTTCGTAAATAATTTCTCTAAGCTCATCTTGATTTTCTTCAAAGTGTTTTCTTCTTTCTCTGACACAGGAGAGTTTTTGATTAACTTTGCAAGCTAATCTTCTCTTACAGTCTGCACAGCCAATTTCACCCTTCTTGCAGGCTGATTCAATTTCAAAGATTTCTTCTTTTTCGCCAAAGATTTTCCAATAAGGAAAAACAACTTCGCACTCATCAGGGTGTCCCAAATCTGTCTTTCTCAGCCTTGAGCGGTCTGTGATTGCCGTCATTATTTTTTTTGCGGTGTCTTCTTCAGTGTCGGAAATTTTAATATCATTCCTGAAAGATTTTCCCATTTTATTTCCGTCCATTCCCTTTAAAAGAGGAATTTCAGTCAATTTTGGAGCAGGCTCAACAAGAAGATTTGTCTTATAGATGTTATTAAACCTTCTTGCAATGTCACGGGCAATTTCAATATGCGCCACCTGATCAATTCCAACGGGAACATAATCTGCATTAAAAGTTAAAATATCAGCCGCCATTAAAATCGGATAGCCGATAAGTCCGTATGAAAAACCTTCTTCATTACACCCTTTTACCTTCATAATTTTAACCATGTCTTTCAGGGTTGGGTCTCTTTCAGCCCAATTCATTGGTGTTATCATGCTTAAATATATATGGAGCTTGGCGGTTTCAGGAATTAACGATTGAAGATAAACGGTTGCCTTGTTTGGGTCAATGCCTGAGGCAAGCCAATCCATAACAATATTTGAAGTGTTAAATTTAAGGCTGTCTGTTTCATCAAATTTTGTAGTAAGAGCATGCCAGTCTGCAACCCCGAAATAACAATCGTTTTCATCTTGTAATTTAACCCAGTTGGTTAAAACTCCGAGATAATGTCCCAAATGTAATTTGCCAGTGGGGCGCATTAAAGAAAGTATTCTTTTTCTAGTCATTGTTAACCTCTTTTAAAATTTTAATTGCATCTTCAAAATCAGGATACTTTTCAAGCGCTTTCATCGCATATTTTTTAGCTTTTTCCTTTTGGTTTAATTTTAAATGGCATTCTGCCAGATTTGTGGAAAGTATATGATTATCAGGAAAGACATGGTGAAGATTGTGAAAAATGTCTATCGCTTTTTCGTATTCTTTTAATTTTTTATACGTCATTCCAAGCAAATTCAAAATTTCGGCGTCTTTTGTATATGAGGTGACATCTTCCAAAAGTTCTTTTGCTATCGCATATTTTTTGCGGGAAAACATAATCTTTGAAAGTCCCAAATTTCCCTGTATGTTTCTCGGGTTTATGGAAATTGCTTTTTTATAATTTTCAGCCGCCTCGTCTGTTTTTTGAAGCATAACAAGGTTATCCGCATAGAGAGAATACAAAACGGAATTTTTCTTGTCCAGTTTAATTGCTTCAAGAAAATATTTATCCGCTTTTTCATAATTTCCGCTTTTAAAAAGTGCAAAAGCGTAATTATAGATATATTCAGGATTAGAAGGCTCAAGTTCATATGCGGTTTTTAGTTCATCAAGCGCCCAGTCGACAAAATTCATATAGAGATACAAAACTCCCAAATCTTTTCTTGCGCAAGGGTTATTTGGCTCAAGCTGAATACACTTTTTTAGCGCCTCTTTTGCTTCTTCAAAATCGGAAAGTCTTGCTTTTGAAATTCCAAGGTTATAATAAGTTTCAAAATCAATTTTGCCTTTTTTCACAAGCTCCTCAAAAACTTTGGAAGCTTCTTCATATTTGCCGAGCATTCTTAAAATAAAGCCTTTTTTCTTAACATACTCGGATGATTTTGGAGACATTTCAATAAGCTTTTCAACCGTATCAAGCGCCTCGTCATATTTTTCACACTCTATGGCGCATTCCATAAGGTTATTCAGAAAATTTTGTTTATTGGGATACAAAAGAGCCAGATTTTTATAATGTGCGTATGCCTTTTCATACATTCCCATTGAAACAAGACATGAAGCAAGGCTTGTTAAAATAGCGGTTGTGGGTTCTTTTTTATATGCCTTATCATAATATTCAATCGCTTTGTTGTATGCACGCTCAAGCTGATAAATCGTTCCCATATTGAAATTGAGCATTGCGTTATTTTCATCAATTTTTAAGCCTTCTTCAATATATTTTTTTGCCTCTTTCAATTCGCCGAGAGAAATAAGCGCACTTGCAAGGTTTGTCGTAATTTGCATGTGTTCGGGCGAGAGTTCATGAGCTTTTTTTAAAAAGGAAGCTGATTTTTCTTCATTGCCAAGCGCCATATAAGAAGAAGCCATTACATAAAAAGATTGATAGTCGTCTTTGCCCAGCTCCGTTATTTTGGAAAGACTTTTGACAATTTTTTCATATTCGCCGGTTTTAAGATACAAAATCGCAAGGCTTTTATAGGCTTCATAATATTCTTCTCTTAATGAAATAACCTTTTTATAGGCTTTTTCAGATTTTTGAAGCTCATCATTTTTTTCATAACAACACCCGAGATAAAACCACGAGTTGGCGTCTGTTTTATCAATTTTTATAGCTTTTTCAAAAATATTTACGGCTTCCTGATATTTTTCAAGATTAACAAGCGCAAGACCCATAGTTTTAAGAGCTTCCAAATTGGAAGGATCAAGCATAAGAACTTTTGAGAGCAATTTTTCCGCAGAAACAAAATCGCCTTTTGCAATTAAATCGCAAGAGTCGTTTAAAAGTTTTGTAATATCCTTATTTTCCGCATTTATTTCCATAAAAAAATTATACCAAAAAAACTTTAAAAAACGCCCCAATATTCGGGGCGCTTTCAAACTTTATTAAAGTTCCGAACTTGCGGGAATAATCATATCGCCCGTTAAGAGCATAAACAAACCGTCTTTCGTGTCGTCTGTATATTTAACAACCGGAACAAGTTTGTTTGTAAACTTCCAAGCGGCATTTCGTTTTGAATATTTTTTGTTGAAATCACGCTGAACTTTTAAAGAGTTTTTCTCTTTTTCTTCAACAACATGTCCTCTGTATGTTGAATACAAAACGCCTGCAACGGGAATTTCAGCCCCGTCTGTCAGAATTGCTTTGTTTAAAATAATGTAAGACTTGTGTTGTCTTTTAAACCAGTATGATTTTTGAGTTCTGTCAACATAACCGATAAATTTGGTTCCCTGTCCGTAAAGTTTTGTTCCTTCAAGAGAATAAACGTCTTTTGGTGAAACGTAAACGAGTTCCTGACCTTCGGAAACCTTTTTGGAATCAACTCTTTGAGCGGCTTTAACAGGAACTATATTTCCTGCCAAAATGATTTTTTTGTTATCGTAAATTTTAACTTTGTTATCGTACGCATATTCAAATTCGCCAAGAGTGTTTGTTCCGACAAAAACCGGAACATATCTGTCTTCTTCTTCATTTTCATCTTCGTAAGATGTGGTATCTTCCGGAAGGAAGGATGTTTTGTATAATTCTATGGCATTTCTCAATTTAACCATTAAGACAGCGGCTTCAGCCCTTGTAAGATATTCGTTGGGCAACAAAACATCCTGTTTCGGATAGTTTACATAAATGTCGTTCACGATGTTATTTATATATGAAGGGGTTGCCCAAACGGGAACATCGTCTTTATCTTTAAACGGGTTTAAAACCGTTTTATCCCAAAAATCGCTCCTGATTACGTTTGAAATTACACTTGAAGCTTCGCTTCTTTTTAAGTACGTTTCAGGTTTGAAATCTCCTGCGGGATATCCGCTAATAATCTGAAGCTGTTGCAAACTTAAAATGCTTTTTCCATATTTGCTCTGATAGCTGACATCGCTGAAGCCGTCTCCGTATGATAACGGAAGCCTTTGAATAACGTTATAAACCGCATTTGCAAACTCAGCTCTTGTAATTGGGCTGTCAGGGTAATATTTATTATTCTTTAAAAGAATATAGTTGTGTTGAACAGAGTCAACAATTTCATTTTCTGCCCAATAGTTATCGGGAACATCTGAAATACTAAACGCATTTGCAACGTTTATTCCGAGAATGGCAACAGCCGAAAACAGGCATGAAACAAATAATTTTTGAAAAGATTTCATATTTCCTCACTTTAATAATAAATTGATAAATCCGGTGACAATTAATAAAATTTTACAATAACAAATCTTTAAACGCAACAAAATAAAGTAACATTACTTCACACAATCTAAAACCTCTCTGTAATCAAAGTTTACGCACTCTGACATTGAACAGTTTTCTTGTCTTTTGTGCCAGAGGCATGGTCTGCAATTTAAATTTTTTGAAATAACTTTTATATTTTCTTTTTCTAAAACAAGTTTTTTTTCGTTTGTAGGCCCGAAAAGAACTATGATATCAACTCCGAGGCTCACCCCGAAGTGTAAAGGTGCGCTGTCACAACAAATCATTCTTTTTGATTTTTTAATCAACCCCGCCATTTCATATAAATTTTTTGTTTTTTTATAGGCGGAATAAAAGTTTTGATGTTCTTTTATAAAAGAATTTTGAAGAATTTTATTAACGGTTTCTTCATCGTCGGGGCCGCCCGCTAAAATAACTTTTTCGCCTTTTTCTAAAAGCCCGCTTATAACATCAATCCAAAATTCACTCTTTGGCGCTTTTATAATATTTTTTTTGACGCTCATTAAAGAAACTCCGGGGTGAATAAGGGTAAATTCTTTTTCTCGGAAATTTTCCGGAAGTTCAAAATTTTTGTCATATAAAATTTGCACAAGTTCAAATTCAACATTCCCCAGCGGTTTTATAAGGTCAAAATACATCTTGCCCGCATAAACATTTTCATTTAATTCTACGCTTTTTGAAAGAAGAAAAGAGGTTTTTGTTTTGTAGCCGATTTTTGTTTTAATTCCCGATAAAAATAAAATTATTGCAACAAACGGTGATTTTCCGCTTGAAATAACGATATCAAAATTTTTAAACCAAAGAGAAAAAATTAATTTTAAGATATTTAAATATTTCTTAAACCCACAGGCTTTAATGTCAACCGTAATAATATCGTCAATAAGGGGGGTTAAGTCTTTAATTCCTTTTGCTCTTTTTTCAAGACACAGAGTTATTTTTGAATCGGGGTAAAGTTTCTTAAAACCTTGAATACAAGGAAGAAACAATATCTCATCACCAATTCCGCCATAGTTTATAAATAAAACATTTTTCATAATTACGATTTTATAATAAAATAAGTAATAATCAAACAAAAGGAGTTTTATGACATCTGCAATTGCTGTCGTCGGAAAATCGGGAAGCGGAAAAACGACAACCGTTTATCACCTCGCAAAAGTTATTAAAAACATGTTTAAAGACAAAAGCATTCTTCTTGTCGATAATGACCTTACTCAAGAACTGTCAAGCTTTTTCGGGCTTAAAATTGATAACACGATTTATGGCATTCGCTCGGGCAAACACGAATATAATACAGGCATTCCAAGCAAAATGACAAAACAGGAATATATTGAATGGGCGCTTGAAGATATTCTTGTTGAAGTAGACACAAACATCGACATTATCGTTTCATGGCTTGTTGCTTCAAAAGATTGCCGTTGTCCGATTACAAAACAAATGAATGACGCACTCGTTAAACTTGTCGAAAGGTATGATTTTGTTATTTTTGATTGCGAATATGACCTTTCTTACCTTCACCAGCTTGTTGATTATCCGATTGATACAACAATTTTGGTTACTTCATATTATGAGGGTTCAACCGAACAATCAAACAGAATTTTTGAAAACTCCAAAAAATATGCTGCCTTGGGACAATTCGGGGTTATTTTAAATAAGGCAAAAGAAGAAAACATTACAAAAGCAATTGAGGGGATAAACTCTCTGGGGCTCAAATTTTTGGGCAATATAAAAGATTTTGGGGAAGAAATCAATTCGGATGAATTTGAAGGCGCACTTTCAAATATATACACAAGGCTAAATCTGCCACAGGGGTAAAATGACGGCAAAAATCATAAACGGAAAAGAAATTTCAGAAAAAATATTAAACGAAATTAAAATAAAAGTCGAAAACCTTGATATCAAGCCGACTTTAGCCGTAATTTCGGTCGGAAACAACTCGGCAAGCGAAATTTACGTAAGAAATAAAGAAAACCGTGCAAAAGAGGTCGGGTTTAATTCTATTGTGAAAAAATTACCGGAAGAAACCTCAAAAGATGAGCTTTTAAGCACAATTGAAAAATTAAACCAAAACCCCGACATAAACGGAATTTTACTTCAATTGCCCCTTCCGAAACACTTAAATGAGAAAGACTTTCTCGATAAAATAAGCCCGATTAAAGATGTGGACGGGTTTAACACTTATAATGCGGGAAAACTTTTTAAAGGAGAAACCCCGTATGCAATTCCTTGCACTCCAAAGGGAATTTTGAAGATTTTTGAAGAAGAAAAAATCGAACTTGAAGGCAAAACAATAACGGTAATAGGGCGCTCAAACATCGTGGGCAAGCCATTATCTGCCCTTTTAACAATGAAAAACGCAACCGTCATTCTTGCCCATTCAAAAACAAAAAATTTAAAAGAGCTTTCAAAAATATCAGATATTGTAATTGCGGCAGTAGGCAAAAGCGGCTTTTTGAAAGAAGACATGATAAAAGAAGGCGCAATTGTCATTGATGTCGGCATAAACAGAGATAATGACGGAAAAATTACGGGTGATGTTGATTTTGACACGATTGTAAAAAAAGCTTCTTTTATAACTCCCGTTCCCAAAGGGGTTGGACCTTTAACAATTGCAATGTTAATTTCAAATACGTATGAATTGTATAAAATTCAAAAGGGGCTTGAATGAGAAACGTAAGAACGAGTTTTACCAATAAACACAGAGATTCATGGGTTGAAATTAACCTTGGACATTTGGAAGAAAACATAATAAATATAAAAGAAAAAATTAAAAACGTTGAAAAAAAAGAGCTTCTTGCGGTTATAAAAGCTGACGGATACGGGCATGGAAGCATTATGTGCGCCCCCACACTTCTTGCATGCGGAATAAACAGTTTTGGCGTTGCCTCTATTGATGAAGGAATTGAGCTCAGAGAAAACAAAATAAATTGCCCCGTCCTTGTTTTGGGGGCGGTTCCCGTTTGGGCGTTTGAAACGGCGCTTGAATATGATATTGAGGTGTCAATTTTTAATGAAGAACATATAGAAGCAATAAAAATGTTATATGAAAGAACGGGTAAAAAGCTTAAGGTTCAAGTTAAAGCCGATACCGGCATGAACAGAATAGGCATAAATTACAAAGAAGCTCCGAATTTTATAAACAAGTTAAAAAGCCTTAATTGTGTTGATTTAAGGGGAATTTTTACCCACTTTGCAGACGCCGAAAATGAAGAAGTTTTAAATTCGCAGATTGAAAAATTTAATTATATTTTAGATAACGTTGACACAAAAGGGCTGAAAATACACTGTCAAAACAGCGTTGGCGCTTTTTTAATTGATGATGACAGATATAATACAATAAGGCTTGGAATTGTTATATACGGCTTAAGCCCGCTCACGGAAGGAATTAAACCCGTTGTTGAGCTTCCGGAACTTCATCAGCTTATGAGCGTAAAAGGCAGAATTACAAACATTCACACTATTCAAAAAGGCGATGGAGTCAGCTACGGGCATATTTTTAAGGCAGCAAAAGAAACAAAAGTTGCAACCGTTCCGATTGGTTATGCAGACGGAGTTTCGAGGAATTTATCCGAAAAAATTAAAGGCTCCGTTAACGGAACCCTTGTCAATCAAATCGGAAGAATTACAATGGATCAGATGATGTTTGATATAACGGGCGTGGAAGCTAACGTCGGCGATATTATAACAATTTTGGGATATGATAAAAATAATTTGCTCAAAGTTGACGATTGGGCTAAAATTATAGGAACAATTAATTATGAACTTGTTTGCCGCCTTAAAGTCAGGCTGCCGAGAGTTTATGTCAGATAAGAAGGCAATATGGATAAAAAAACTTTTTTATACAAAGAACAACAAAAATTACATCCGAAGTTTACCCCCTTTGCAGGCTGGCTCATGCCCGTTTCTTACAAAGGAATAATCGAAGAGCATAACGCCGTAAGACAAAACGTCGGGCTTTTTGATGTTTCGCATATGGGCGAAGTTTTTATATGGGGCGATGATTCGCTCGCTTTTCTTCAAAAGCTTTTCCCGCAAGATATTTCAAAATTAACAAAAAATAAAGCGATGTATTGCCAGCTTACAAACGAAAATGGCGGAATAATAGACGATTTGATTGTTTATAAACTTGAAGAAACAAAAAAAGAATATCTTTTAATTGTTAACGCTTCAAGAATTGACGAAGATTTAAACTGGATGGTAAGAAATTCTCTCGGGTTTGACGTTAAAATCATTAACGATTCTCATAACTATTCCCTTCTTGCAATTCAAGGTCCGAAAGCGTCAGATTTGGTTGAAAAACTGGGCTTAAAAAAAGAAAATCAGCCTTCTTATTTTTCAATCAAAAGGGGCGAAATTAAAGGAATTAACATTCTTGCCGCAAGAACGGGTTACACGGGCGAAGACGGTTTTGAGATTTTGGTTCAAAACCACTATTCAGCTTATCTTTGGGATAAAATTCTCGAAGAAGGAGAGGAATTTGGAATTTTGCCAATCGGGCTTGGCGCAAGGGATACCTTAAGGCTGGAAGCCGCATTACACCTTTGGGGTAACGATCTTGACGAAACCGTTACTCCGATTGAAGCCGGTCTTGCTTGGTCTGTTGCAAAAGATAAAGCCGAAGATTACAACGGCAAAAGCGTTATTATGGGTCAATTGAACGGCACCGTTCCAAAAATGAAAAAACTCGTTGGCTTTGTTATGAAAGATAAAATTCCCGCAAGGCATGGGTATGAAGTCTATTTTGAAGGCGAAAAAATAGGCACTGTCACTTCTGGCGGACCTTCACCCGTTCTGAAAAAGAACATTGGTCTTGCTTATCTTGAAATGAAAAACGCAACATCGCTTAACACTTTAGAAAAAACTATTGGCACAAACATACAAATCATGATAAGAAATAAACTGTATGATGCAGTGATTGTAAAAAAACCGTTTGTAGAGAAAAAAACAAAAAAAGGATAAACTATGGCACAAGATATAAAAATTCCGGAAGGTATTTTATGTTCCAACACCCACGAATGGGTTATGGAAGAAAACGATAAGTGTATAATCGGGCTTACTGATTATGCCATTGAACAGTTGGGGGATATAGTTTTTGTCGAATTGCCCGAAATAGGTTCTGAATTTGTTAAAAATGAAGTCTTTGCCACAATTGAGTCCGTTAAGGCTGCTTCTGAAATTTACATGCCGGTTGGCGGAAAAATTGTTGAGGTTAACGAAGAATTAATCAATTCCCCTGAAATAATTAATGAAGACCCGTATGAAAAAGGCTGGCTTGTTAAAATTGAAACAGAAAATCTGCAAGACGATTTAGTCGGGCTTCTTGAATATGAAGACTATAAAGAAGAAGTTTCATAGATGAGAAATTTTGAAGCACACACTGATGAAATCAGAAAAGAAATGATGTCTGAAATCGGTGTAAATTCCATTGATGACTTGTTTGACCGCATACCTGAAAAATGCAGAATTGAGGGTCTGGCGCTTTCTGACCCTTTGAGTGAAATGTCTGCTCAAAAAGAGCTTTACAGGCTGTCAAAATTAAATAAAACAGACTATATCTCTTTTTTGGGGGGCGGTGCAGTCAAAAAGTTCATACCGTCTGCAATTAAAGATGTTTCTTCACGCTTTGAATTTTTATCTGCATATACCCCGTATCAACCTGAAATTTCTCAAGGCACGCTTCAGATTATGTACGAATTTCAATCAATGATTTGTAATTTGTGCAATATGGATGTTTCAAACGCTTCCGTATATGACGGCGGAACGGCATGCGCAGAGGCATGCCTTATGGCGGTCAGAATAAACAAAATTAAAAATGTTTTTATATCGGAAAAATTAAACCCCAATTATATCGAAGTTATAAAAACTTATCTTTGGGCGGCTGATATCAGATTTACAATCGCAAACGAAGCGCCGGAAGAAGAATTTGCCGCAAAAATCTATTCTTTCCCCGAATATGACGGCGAATTAAGAAATATTCCTTCAAAAAAAGGGAACGAATTAATTATTGCCTGTGTCGATATTTCTCTCCTTCCTTGTCTTGAGCCGCCAAAAGCTGATATTATCGTGGGCGATTATGCGCCGTTAGGGCTTCCTTTAAGTTTTGGCGGGGCTTATGGCGGGTTTATTTCGACAAAAGATGAATATAAAAGACAGCTTGCAGGAAGAATTGTCGGCAAAACCATTGATAAAGACGGAAAAACAGCATATGTTTTAACCCTTCAAGCCCGTGAACAACATATAAGAAGAAGCAAGGCAACGGGCAATATTTGCTCAAATCAAGCTCTTACGGCACTTTGCGCAACATTATATCTTTCATTAACGGGAAGCCGTGCCCTTGTTGAAATGTGTAATTTGGCGCACAGTTTGGCATGCAAACTATCTTATGAACTCAATTTGAAGGGATACAAAACCGTTAACAAAAACTTTTTCAATACCTTTACAATTGTAATGAAAGAAAATATCACTGCTGACGAGTTTTTAGCCAGATTAAAAGAAAAAAATATTCTTGGTGGTGTTAAAATAAACGAAAAAAATGTTACAATAACTTTAACAGAATTTAATGAAGAAAGTGATATCGTAGCATATCTAAAAGCCTTGTAATAAGGGGATTTTAAAAATAATTGTTAATTTTTATTACAAATCATATATATGGGCAATATAAAAAAAGCAATTTTTTTATTTAAATAGTGTTTATATATATGTAGAGAGGACAAAATACATAATATACAGTTAAAAGGAGATACAAAATGGCTAGAGTTCTAATTTCAATGCCCGAAAAATTTTTAGACGAAATTGATCAAATCGCAGATACTGAAAATCGTTCACGTTCCGAATTGATTAGAGAAGCGTTGAGAACATACATTCATAGATCTAAAATCAGAGAAAACACACTTGCAAATAAAAATGCGTCGATTTTAGAGGCTTTATTAGATTAGACTCAAAAAAAAGTGAATAAAAGAATTGCATAGGCGTCCTATCTTTATTGTGGACGCCTATTTGTATGTTTTTTATAATACTAAAAAAGCCCCAAAACTAATCTTGAGGCTTTTTTTAAAAGTTATACCAAAAAACTATCGTTTCTGGTCGTTTTTGCTAACGCCTGATGCATCAGCATGACCTTTTTTGCTTGCCTGATACATTGCTTTTTGAGCAACAACACCGTATGGAATAGCTTTATCATCCGTGATAATAATCGGGAAGATATCTCTTATTAATCTGTCACTTACACTCGGGTAAACGTATTTTTCACCGTCATTGGTAGCGATTGCGGCAGAATTTTTAGGTGTCGGTTTTTTATCACCGTTAACGTCAACCAAAATTAAGCAAGGAGCTTTTGTTGTGTCTGAGTTCGGTTTGAAACCTAATGAACCGCAATAGCCCGTCGGGGTTTTCGTACCATCAGAAGCGGTGCCTGCGTCACTTCCGGCATTATTAAATTTAATTTCATCACCGGTAACACCATCTCCTGTTTTTGCAACGTCTACGCCATTTACGACTTCAATTTTTTCATGGATTTTCTTTGAAATTGTCTGTTGCGGAACTTCAAAACGCATACCGTCTGTTGTGTAGAAGGCTTTGTTTGTGGAAAAGTCTTCTTCTTTATATTTTGGCTTCCAAGAAAGTGATGTTGTTGAAGCCATAACGCTCATATGTTGTTGAAGATATTCAAACAAATCTTCGTTATCATATGGGGTTTCACCTTCAAGTGCTTCATTCATTTTAATTGCCGAATTTAAAACTGAAACCGCTTTTTGAAGCCCTGTTTTAAATTGAGATTGGTTTGTGTTTGCAATAACTGAAGGAATAGCCATTGCAGCAACTACACCGATAATTGCCAAAGTGATTAAAACTTCAGCTAATGTAAAAGCTAAACTCTTTTTCATAAAATACTAACCTTTCAATTGAATTTAATAGATATCAACTTTATTTAGTGTGCAAATTTATATTATTTGCTACCTTCATTTTTACTAACAGCTTTTGCATCAGCATGACCTTTTTTGCTTGCCTGATACATTGCTTTTTGAGCAACAACGCCGTAAGGAACGGCTTTATCATCCGTAATAATAATCGGGAAGATATCTCTTATGAGCCTGTCTTTTGTGTCGGGATAAACATATACTTCACCGGCGCTTGTTGCGGTTGCGGCAGAATTTTTAGGTGTCGGTTTTTTATCACCGTTAACGTCAACCAAAATTAAGCAAGGAGCTTTTGTTGTGTCTGAGTTCGGTTTGAAACCTAATGAACCGCAATAACCCGTAACTTGACCTGTTGAGGCAGTTTCACCGCTTGAAGTTGCAATATTATTAAAATCAATCGTATCACCTTGAACGTCTTTACCGGTTTGAACAACGTCTACACCGTTAACAACGGTAATTTTTTCGTGGATTTTCTTTGAAATCTTTTTTTGCGGAACTTCAAAACGCATACCGTCTGTTGTGTAGAAAGCTTTGTTATTTGAGTAGTCGTCGTTATTGTATTTTGGACTCCAAGAAAGTGATGTTGTTGAAGCCATAACGCTCATATGTTGTTGAAGATATTCAAACAAATCTTCGTTATCATAAGGCGTTTCACCTTCAAGTGCTTCATTCATTTTAATTGCCGAATTTAAAACTGAAACCGCTTTTTGAAGCCCTGTTTTAAATTGAGATTGGTTTGTGTTTGCAATAACTGAAGGAATAGCCATTGCAGCAACTACACCGATAATTGCCAAAGTGATTAAAACTTCAGCTAATGTAAAAGCTAAACTCTTTTTCATAAAATACTAACCTTTCAATTAAAATATTAAATTAATTACAGATTGCCTATATAGACGATTATACCACTTTTCAACAATTTAACGCAATAACAAGTTAATTAAAATACATTTTTTGTCTGAAAAAATCATTCGAGTTTATTTTTAAATGCTTTTTTTGAACCTTTGATTGTAAATATTGAAAGTAACGTTAAAGGTAAAAAATTTAATAAAATGTAATAATAATTTATGTTTTTTAAGATTATGCCTTTTGAAATAACAAGAAAAAATCTTAACGGATTTAAAAAGGTCAGCCATTGAAGAAACTTCGGGGTAATATTTTCAATCGGGCTTGTATATCCTGAAAGCATAATTGAGGGAAACATAAAGAAAAATGTCAGAAGCATTGCCTGTTGTTGAGTTTTTGACCATGCCGAAACAAAAAGCCCGATTCCCGCAACAGAGAGCAAAAAAAGCAAGAGTGAAATTAAATAAAGAAAAAATGACCCCATAAAAGGAAGATTAAAAAATAATTTTGCAAGAATAAGAATGATAACCCCGTTTAAACACCCGAAAAAAACGGGAATGAGAAGTTTTGCCCAAACAATTTCATCGTTTGTAAGAGGCACCACCATAAGTTCATCAAAAGTTCCGTTTTCCCTTTCTCTTGCAAGAGAAAGCGCCGACAACAAAACCACAACCGTCATTGGTAAAATTCCCATAAGACAGGCAACAATAAAAAAATGATATGAAAGATTGGGATTATATCTGTTTTGAACCTCAAATTCGACATTGGGAGCGTTTTTCCCGCTTTTGGCAATTAAAGAAAAATTTGTTGAAATTTCATTAACATAGCTTGCAATAATCTGGCTTGCGTTTGTGTGTCTGCCGTCCGTGATAATAAGAATTTCGGGAGAAAGCGAAGCTTTATATTTTTTTGTGAAATCGTTATTTATATAAACCCCCACTCTGATTTTTTCTTCGTCTATTGCGTTTATAAGCTCTCTATTGTTGTCAAAATTATATATTTTGCCGAAATATTTTGAAGATTTTATCTGTCTTTGAAATTCTCTTGAAACTTCGGTGTTATCTTTATCCAAAATTCCGATTTTAATATTTGTTATATCTAATGTTGCGGCGTGAGAAAATATAAAAAGCTGCAAAATCGGGGGCAAAAAAAGAACTGAGCGGCTTTTTTTATCTCGCCAAACCGAATAAAACTCTTTTTTTAAAAGAGAAAAAAAGGGAGATTTCAACATTCTTCTATCCTTTCTTTTGTCGCTTTAAAGGTTAAAAAGCCCGTAAGAAAAGAAAAAATAAGCATAAAAATTAAAGTTGAAATTACCGTTTTTAAAATAACTCCCGATAAAAAAAGAGAAGAAACCGCAGAAACATAATATCTTGCGGGAATAAAGAAACACAAAAATCTTATAAATATCGGGGTTGAATCTATTTCATAAATAAGCCCCGATAACATCATAGAGGGCATAAAGCCTATTGTGCCCGCCATTTGGCTTGATGTAAACTGGTCTTTTAAGACGGTTGAAATAAAAAGCCCTGCGCCTATTCCCGTTAAAAGAAAAAACGCAGAAACAGTGAAAAGCGCTATATAAGAGCCATAAAAAGGCACTTTAAAAATAAAAATTATAAAGAATAAACAAAAAATTACCGACAAAAACCCCAAAATGAAATATGCGATATATTTTGAAAGAACAAAATCAGCTTTTGACATTTCTGTGGTTAAAAGCGCTTCCATTGTGCCTCTTTCCCATTCTCTTGCAACGACAAGCGCCGTTAAAATTGTGCCTGTGAGAGTAATTATTATTGATAAAGACGAAGGAAGAATAAAATATGTGCTTTTTAAAGAAGGGTTGTAAAAAGAGCGAATTTGTGTCTTTATTCCCCCATTTTTTCCCGTTTTTATTGAACCTTCGGCATTTTTATATTCAAAAAATGAAAGAATTGCGCCTTGAATGTATGAAGAGGCGTATTTTGCCGTGTTTGGCTCAGCCCCGTCAGTTACAATCTGAATTTTCGGTTTTGCATAATTCCCGCTGATTTTTTTCTTAAATTCTCTTGTAAAATTAACGGGAATTGTAAGGTAAGCTCTTATTTTTCCGTCTAAAAGGGCATTATCCGCCTGTTTTGAGGTTTTATAAAAGGTGCAATCTAAATATTTTGTGCCATTAAGGCTTTGTATTATATCTTTGGTAAAAGTTGTGCAATCGTTATCCACAATCCCGATTTTTACCGTATTTGTATCAAAATTAATGCCAAAACCGAATAAAAACAACAAAACAAGGGGCATTACAAAAGCGATTAAAATGCTTGAGTTATCTCTTATAATTTGTTTAAACTCTTTTTTTACCAAAGCTTTTATTATATTTAAATTCAAGAAGCTCTCCTTATTATTTCAATGAAAGCGTCTTCCATTGAAGGATGTTTTAGTTTTTCCGATTTGACAGAGTTTTTAAGGTTGTCAGGGGTGTCTGTGACAAGAATTTTTCCTTTATAACAAAGAGCAATTTTGTCACAAAACTGTGCTTCATCCATAAAGTGTGTTGTTACAAGCACGGACGTTTTATGTTTAACAAGGTTATTTATTCTCATCCAAAATTCCCTTCTTATAACGGGGTCAACCCCTGATGTGGGCTCATCCAAAAACAAAACGGGCGGATCATGCACAAGGGCGCAACAAAGGGCAAGCCGCTGTTTATAACCCAGAGGAAGGCTTGAAGCATTGCGATTTATATATTTTTCAAGGTCATAGCCCTTTATAACCTCTTGTACAGACCGTTTAACGTTATACACCCCCATAAAAAATTCAACGTTTTGCCTTACGCTTAAGTTCCCGAAAAGCGAAAATTTTTGCGCCATATACCCGAAATTTTTTTTGGCTTCCTGAGGTTGTTTTTGAATATCGAAACCAAAAATCGTTGATTTACCTTCCGTTGGCTTAATTAAAGAACATAACATCTTGAATGTTGTTGATTTCCCCGCTCCGTTCGGACCTAAAAGCCCGAAAATTTCCCCTTTTTTAACTTTAAAACTTATATTATTCGCCGCAATAAAATTTCCGTACCTTTTTGTAAGCCCGATTGCCTCTATTGCGATATTATCCGGCGGAGAAACTTCAATATTCCGAACACTTTCGTCAATTTTGTGTTTTTTATCTTTAAAGGTATACATTATAAAATCTTCAAAAACGGGTTCGGTTTCTTCTTTATCAAAAGGAAAATTTTGAGCCGAAACTAAATCTTTAAAAACGGTTCTTACTCTGTCTCCTTCAATGGTTGCGTCTGTTATGCCGTATTCGTCTTTTAAAATTTTATTTAAAAAAGTTCTCTTTTTATCAGATTTATTCCCCGAATAAAAAACCAGCCCTTTCATAGATTTTTCGGTGTCTGAAACGCACCCTTGAGAAATTTTCCTTCCCTCATCAAGCAAAAGGTAGTTTTTGAAAAATTTCGCCTCATCAAGATAGCTTGTTGCCCAAATAACCCCGATTTTATTTTCATGCGCTAATTTTTCCGTTATTTCAATTAAATCTCGTCTTGAAACGGGGTCAACCCCGACGGAAGGTTCATCCAAAAAAAGAATTTTGGGGCGTGACAAAAGGGTGCAAGAAAGCCCGAGTTTTTGTTTCATTCCTCCGGAAAGCGCTCCTGCGGTTCTTTTTGTAAAGTCCGCAAGCCCCGAAAATTTTAAAAGGGTTTCAAAAAGCTCCTCTCTTTTTGATTTTTCAATATTTTTTAAATCGGCATAAAGTTCCAAATTTTCCATAACTGTTAAATCTTCATATAAACCAAACCTTTGAGGCATATAACCGATTAATTTTTTAACCTCATTAAGGTTTGAATATGGCGAAAAACCCGAAATATAAACGGGGGAATTTTCTTTGTTTTCGCAAATTCCGTCAGGCAATAACAAACCTGATAAAAGCCTTAACAGGGTTGTTTTTCCCGCCCCGTCCGGACCAATCAGAGAAAGTTTCTCGCCTTCTTTTAAATTAAAAGAAATGTTTGATATGGAAGAATTTTTTTCCCCGACAAAAGTCTTGTTTAAGTTTTTTACAACCAAAAGTTCGTTCATTGTTGAATTTTCTCCTCATAAGAAGCATTTTTATCCGAGGTTTCTTCCAAAAGCTTTATGGTGACTGGCATTCCCTGTCTTAAATAATAATCGGGATTGTCAATAATTATTCTCAATCTGTAAACCAAATCTGCCCGAAGCGTGTTTGTTTCCACGGTTTTTGGTGTAAATTCCGCAACGGGAGAAACAAAACCCACATGGGCAAAGTATGGGTCTTTTGGTCTTGAATCAGTATAAACAAGAGCCTTCTGTCCGAGTTTTACCCGCCCCAGCTTTGGCTCGTCAATAAAAGCTCTCACCCAAACGGGCTCTATCATTGAAATTGAATAAACCGGCGTTTTTGTGTCAAGAATTGTTCCTTTTTCCGTAATTCTTGATAAAATAATTCCTCTGTATGGCGCATATAGCTTAGTGTCGTCCAAATTTATAAGCGATTTTTCAAGCACTGACTTAGCTTCGTCATATTCCCCCTGAGCAAATTCCATATCTCTCTTTAAATTTAAACACTCCTCTTTTGAAATGGTAAAATCGGCGCAAAGCGGGTAATTCAGCCTGTAGGTTTCTTCTTTTTTATATTTATTTGCTCTTTTTTCCCGAAGAATTGCCTTAGCTTCGCTTAGAGCCGTTTTATAAGTGTCAGGTTCAATCTCGGCAAGCAAATCGCCCTCACCAACTTCATCTCCTTCTTCGGCATAAAGCTTTACAAGCCTTCCTGAAACCCTGAAGCTCAAATCTGACTGCCTTATTTCGATATTTCCGTAAAGAATTATGTCCGAATCATTTTTCTTTTTGAAAAAGAAAAACCAGATTAAAAACGCAACAAGAAGAATTATTAAAAGAATTAAAATTTTCTTTTTCATCTATAACGCCCCGCCTGTCGCTTTATATACGCTCAACAGGTTTATAAAATTTTGATTTTTTGAATTTTGAAGTTCGCTTTCTTTTCTTATATAGCTTGAATTTTCCGCCATATAATCAACATAGCTTTTAACCCCCTTGTCATAAGATTTAAAGACGTTAACGAAGTTTGAACGGGCTATTTCAAGGCGCTCTTTATTATTTTTGTAAGTTTCTAAATCTTTTTTCAATGAATATAGGGTATCATTGACTTCTTTCAGCGCTGAAATATCAGTTTTTAAATAGTTTTCAAGCGCAATATCATATTTAATTTTTTGCTTTTTTAAATTAAAAATTTTCTTTCCGCCGTCAAAAATTGTCTGTGTTGCACCGACTGAAAGCGCCGCAAGGGCAGTATTCCAATTAAAACTTTGCAAAATGGTTGAAAAAGTCAAAATTCCAAAAACGTTAATCGAAGGCAGAAAGTCTTTTTTTGCAATTGTAATGTCGAGTTTTGCCTTTTTTATTTCACAATCCAGCTTTAAAATGTCGGGACGGTTTAAAATGACATCCCCCTTAAAAGAAACGGGGTAAGTTCCCGTAAAATTTATTTTGTCAAACTCGGATATATCAATGTCATTAATATTATACGGGCTTATTCCCCTTAAATAGGCAATTTGGGTCAAAAAAGCCTCTTTTTGTTTTTCAAGAACGTTTAAATCGTTTTTTGCGGACAACACAAGGTCATAAGAATTATTCAGCTCTGAAGTGGAAATTGTTCCGAACTCAAACATTTTCTTTTTTCTTTTAAAAATTTCCTCTGAAAGGTTGTAAATTTTTTGTTGAAGCGAGATTTGTTTATTTAAGTTTGAAACGTTGAAATAAGCGCTTGCAAGATCTACCGATACAATCAGCCTTGAAGATTTCCAATCAAAAAGGGAATTTTCCATATCCAAACGGGCTTTTTTAACCGAGTCGTGCTTTTTGCCCAGATAGTCAATTTCCCAAACGGTCAAAAACGGCAGAGCAAAGCTGTTTGTCTGAATGTCATTATCAGGTATCGCAAGCTGGGGGACTTTTAAAAGCAGATAATTTGCCCCAACCCCAATGTATGGAAACTCTTTTGAAAGTTCGATATTCTTATCCTGTCTGTATTTTAGAATATTTTTTCTTGCAATTGTAACGTCTTTATTGTTTTCCAGTGCCTCATATAAATATTTCATTAAAATTTCATCGTTGAAATTTTCAAACCACTTAATGTTTATGTCATAAAGCATATTTGTTTTTTGTTCCGCATTTGCACAAAAAGCCGGCATGGCAAGAAAAATCAACACGAAAAGCACGGGGAATTTCTTCATTTCAGCTGCCTTTAAATTATTATTTAAAATAATAATAATTTGTTTAACAAAAATAAAAATTACCCGTGTGGGCTAGAAAATCAGAGTTGAAAATTGTTTATTATCCAAAGCGTTATTTTATATTTTCTTGAGAGAATTTGCGCTCTTTGTATATGCGGAAGGTCTTTTTCTCCATTTTCCGAAATAAGAACTACTCCTGATTTTTTTCCGGTAGTAAGACCGTAATACAGGGCTTGTCCGATACTTTCAGCCCATTTTTCCGCAAAATCAAATTCAACGGCATAATTTTCCGTAAGACAGTCGACTCTTGTGCCGTCCTGATTTCTAAATTCAACAATGCCGCCCTCTTTGTTACACCAATATTCCTGATATTCCCTTTCGGGATATCTGTGGGCGCAATATGCGCTTTGATTTAAAAATAAAATTAACAGACAAAAAATAAATTTATACATTCAATTAATTTTATATTATTTTTTCAAAATTTGATATTAGCCATTCGTCTTATTTTTTTTAAACACTTCGGCTAGTTTTAATTGTTATTTTTACACTTTTTGTATATTACATTTTTTCATTTTATTTTTATTCGGTTGTAAGTCAATAAAATAAAGGATTTTAAAAATTTTATAAAAGGGGTTGACAAAAGAAAATTTTAGGGTAATAATACAAGTATAGATAAGAAGTGTTTCAAATACACTAAAAAGAAAGAGAAAGATAAAGGCTTTAGCAAAAAAATGTTAAGAATAAATTCAATAAAAAATGTAAATAACACACTAAATAGAAATATAAGTTTCAAGGCAGGCGTTCAAACCAACTATGGGCTTCAAGTTCCTTCCCCAAAAGAAAATATGGTTGAAGGCGGTCTTTTTACAGGCTTTGTAGGAACAATTGCTCCTTTATTCACAAAAGTTGAATCAAGGGCAAAATCTATTGAAGAAAACCTTCAAAACACAAAATTAGACACAATCGCATAAAAGCTATTAACAACAAAACAACTCCATAAAGATATATTTGGCTCCATTTTGGGGCCTTTTATTTTGTTTGGGAAAGATAAATATTATAAAGCCCTTCCACAAGCATATATCTGCCCAAAAGAACCACTTCAGTGAATAATTTTAAAGACTCGACAAAACATTTATTTTCGCAAAAGCCGCCTGATAAATAGATTTTATTGGGTTTTTTCGTGAAATTATAGGCGTTATATGCAATTCCCGTTATGAATTTTGAAATTGCAAGGTTCGGCGAAACCCCGTTTGAAATATCATCCATAATTTTTTCAAGCCCGAATATTCCACAGGTCACTGAATATTTTTCTTTTGTCGGAATTAATTTTTCAACTTCAACATCATAAAATTTTAAAAGCATTTCTATCGTTGCGCCCGTTGCGCTTGCGCAGTTATTGTTCCAGTCCATATCCTGAAATTTTCCGTCATTAAACTTTATCCACTTTGCATCCCTTGACCCTAAATCAAGAATAACCCCGTCATTATATCTTTTTGCGCCGTATGAGAGCGCAACAACTTCATTTTCATAATTTTTTCCGAATTTGCCCGAGTGACCTGTTGAAATTTCAAACTCAATATTAAGATTTTTTAAGTCACGTGTTTTTATAACGGAATATTCTTTTTCGTTTTCTTCAACTTTTAAAATTTTGCTCCAAGTTGTTCCTGCGTCTAAAAAATATTTTGTCATTACCTTAACCTCAAAAAAGCTTCAATTTTGGCTCTGGTCGAATTTGAAGAAAAACCGTCCATATCAATATAAAGCCCGTTATATTTATTTGCAAGATATTTTGCAAGCTCATTTTTGGCGCAAAAAGTTTGAGCAAAAAAGACTGTTTTTATTCCTTCCATGCAATATTGCTCAAGCTCTAAATCAAAAGGCGCCATTGCTTCCACACACCTTGTCCACCCGAGAACATGTGTCGTATTCGGAAAAAGTTCCAGAATTGAAAGGTCGTTTGGCGGAACGCCCCAAAATGCGGCTGTGGGCTCTTTATATTCAAGATGAGAATAGTCTTTTTGTTCTATTATGTTTTTTGTAATAAGTTCGATTTTTTGCCTTAAAGGAAGCGAACTTGTTGAAATGGGGCAATTTTCCTTTTTATAAGTTTTTTCTTCAAAAACTGAGGTTTCAATTTCAAAACCCAAATCTTTTAAAATTTCAACCGCAAAAAGGGCGCAATCGCACTTATCTTTTCCCACGGGCGCTAAAATTTTAATAATTTTTTCTTTGTTCAAAATGGCATTATTAAAAATGTTTTTCATAACGGAACAATAATTTTCGGGCAATATGCCGGAGTTTTTTGCGCCGAAGTCAATATCCAAATCAAGCCATTTTGCGTTTTTATATTCTTCTTTTATTTTTTTGATTAATTCAGGGTGCGGATAACCCCAAAAAGCAATTGTATCTTTCATGAAAGTCAGTTTAACATGAAAACGGCAAAAGGTTTATTTTTTATTTTCAAGACCAAATGTACTATTTTTTAACAAAAACACTTGTATAATTTTAAATTTAATTATAAAATAGGTGTATGAATGCGCATCGGTGATTTAATTTTTTATTTTTTCTACCGGTATGAGTTAAAATTTGCCGCTTTATTTATACGATGGAATATAGGCAAGAAGCCAAAAAAGGAAACTTTTATTTATGTATACCAATAAGTGCATCAAATGCGGGAAGGAATTTGAAACAAAAAACCCCAAAAGGGTAATTTGCCCCGAATGTTTATACCCTGATAAAGCTCAAAGTTCATCCTCGCAGACAAATCCCGAACAGACGGGAATTGAATATCAACGAAGCTATAGTTTTGGAAACGACAACCCGCCTCAACAAAGATATAACAACAACAGGCGCATGCAATATAACAACAGAGATAACAGGCGCCCGTATAATAACGGCGGAGGTTATCAAAGACAAGATAACGGGCAAAGAAGAAATTTCGGACAAAATAAAGGCGGCTTTAATAAACAAAGAGGCAATTTCAACAA
Source organism: Candidatus Gastranaerophilales bacterium (assembly GCA_947630045.1). Classification (GTDB taxonomy): domain Bacteria; phylum Cyanobacteriota; class Vampirovibrionia; order Gastranaerophilales; family Gastranaerophilaceae; genus Galligastranaerophilus_A. The sequence goes on along the minus strand of CANRGC010000007.1, from coordinate 44,249 downwards.
AAAACGCCAGCCCCAAAAGCCAAAAGCGCTTCTTGTTAACAAAGAACAGTTAATGCAGATTGAAGAATTATACAAAAAAATGCTTCCGCTTCCAAACCCTGACGCTCATGAAGTTATTGCACAAGCTATCGGGTTAGAAGCAAAGAAAGTGTTCTTCGGAATTAACCTAATCAGACAAAAATTAATGCTTCCAAAAATTCAAATGCCGAAAAGAAAGCTTGCCTTAACGCCTGATCAGCTTATGGCAATTAAAAATTTATATGAACCATTGCTTCCGCTTCCGCCGATTGGATGTCACAAAATTTTGGCGGCTCAATTAAAAATGGACGAGTGGAGAGTGCATGTCGGAATTGGGCTTGTAAGAAAGCAAATGGGGCTTGACAGGTGGAATCAGGACAGAGAAGACGCCCCTGAAGAATATAAGAAAAAATAAATAAAAAACCGAAGTTTCCTTCGGCTATTGGTGTGTATATAAAAGAAAAGAAGTTGTAAATAAACTATTTTAATGAAGTTTGTTCAATCATAACTTTTTTATAATCTTCAGATTTGAAATATTCCATAATTGTAGGCGCTACAACAAGACAGAAATACATAACTGCTGCAAAAATAACTAAACTTAACGCCTCAGACATTGAAGCCTCGCTTTCTAAATAAACATTGTCTTCCCTTACAAAAAAACAAATCGGCATTTTTAAAAAAAACTTTAAAATATTTTTTTATTTTTGTAATAAAACTACACAAAAAACGGTTTTCCTTTTATACAAAAGATTGCGCATGATTTTTGTTAATTATATAATCAATTTAAAACTAATTTAATGAGGCTAATTATGGTTAATTCGGTTGTAATTGTAGGACGTGTGGGACAAGCGCCCGAGATGAAATATTATGATTCAGGCAAAGTTAAAACAACTTTTTCGGTTGCCGTAAACAGGTGGGATTCAAGAACCAAAGAAGAAATCGCAGACTGGTTTAATATTGAAACTTGGGATAAACAAGCCGAATTTGTCGGAGAATGGGTTAAAAAAGGCGCTCTTGTCGGAATTGAAGGAAGACTTGCTTCAAGCAAATGGACAAGCCCTGACGGAGAAAATTTGGAACGATATTTTATAAGAAGCTCCAACATCAGATTAATAGGTTCCAAAAAAGAAGAGAATTAATATGACTATAACAAGTTCCGTCGGTGTAGTTGCAGATGACCTTACGGGGGCAAACGATACTGCGCTCCAATTTTTTATGAAGGGTGCAAACACCGAAATTATATTTGAACCCGATAACTTTATTGGCGCTAATTCGGATGTTGAAGTTATTGCGTTATCGTCGGAAACAAGAAATCAAGACGCAAAGTTTGCCGCTAAAAAAGTTTGGGAAACTTCAAAACGTTTAAAAGAAAATTTTCATATAGAAAAATTTTACAAAAAAATTGATTCAACATTAAGGGGAAATGTTGCGGTGGAAGTGTTAGCAATGCTTGACGCTATTGATTTTGATGCCGCCGTTATTGCGCCCGCCTTTATTCAGGAAGGAAGAATTACAATAGGCGGATATCAGCTTTTAAAAGGAACGCCCATTGAGAGAACAGACGCTGCAAGAGATACATACGCCCCGATTTATGATTCTTATATTCCTAATATTTTGAAAAAGGAAGTTAACGAAAATCTTTATAATTCGATTGACACAATTAAATTTAACGAGGTTGTAAAAGGGGCGCTTAAAATAACAACAAGGTTAAATGAATTAATTGAAAAAGGCAAAAAGCTAATTGTTGTGGACGCCGTTTCTCTTGTAGATTTGGAACAAATAGTTTTGGCTGTTGAAAAAAGCCAGTATAAAATTTTGCCCGTAGGTTCGGCGGGTCTTGCCAACGCATTTGCACAAATTTGGTTCGACAGAAAAGAAGAAATCGAAGCTGAAAAAGAAATTCCGATTTTGCCCAAGGTTATTCTCTCCGGCTCAAAAACTTCAATTACATATTCCCAAATTAAACGTCTTTCGCTTGATGATGACATAGAAAATTGTTATTTCATAGATTTAAAATTATCAGACGTTTTAAAACCTGATTTAGAGGGCATGACAAACAGAATTGTTCAAAATTTGGGCAAAGATAATGTCGTTGTAATTCATGCAAGTAATTTGGATGAGGAAGCAAACTCTGAACATGGAAAAGAATTGCTTATAGACGAAGGGGTTTCAAAAGAGCTTCTTGCAGTTAAAATTACCGATTTCTTGTCTGAAATAGCCTATGAATTAAACAAATCTGCAAAATTTGTCATGATAACACTTGGCGGCGAAACTTCTTATAAGTGTACAAAGGCAATAGATTGCAGGTTTTTAAAAGTTATAGACGGAATTTTGCCGGCAATTTCTTTATGTGTAGATTCAAACGGAAAGTTTATAGTCACAAAATCGGGCAATATGGGCTCAACAAACGCTCTTTCGGATATAATAAATTATTTTAAACACCATGAAAAATAAAATTGCAATAACAACGGGCGACCTTTTGGGGGTTGGAGAAGAAATAACTTATAAGGCGCTAAAGGCGCTGAATTTGGACAAAAATGAAGTTATTCTTATCGGAAAAAATATAGGTCTTAATTATGACACAATAGAAATTGACGATAAAGACAACGGCAAGTTTTGTTATGAAAGCCTTGAAGCGGCTTGCAGACTTGCGCTTGAAGGAAAAATTAAAGGAATTGTAACCGCTCCCGTTTCAAAAGAGGCGCTCCACAAATCGGGATATTTTTTCAGCGGGCAAACAGAAATTTTAGAAAAACTTCTGTCAACCAAAAAAGACGAAAAAGCGGAAATGCTTTTTATTGCGGGTGATTTAAGGGTTATGCTTTTAACAAGGCACTGCCCTTTAGCGGAAATTAAAATTACGGAAAATTTAATTATTGAAAAAACAAAAAGGCTTAACGATTTTTTAATTGAAAAATGCAAAATAAAAAACCCGAAAATTGCAATCACGGGGCTTAACCCCCATTGCGGAGAAAACGGCATTTTGGGAAATGAAGAAATTACAACAATAATTCCCGCAGTTAAAAAATTAAACGAAATCGGAATTTTGACATACGGTCCTTACAGCGCAGACGGTCTTTTTGGAAAAATCGGCAAAAATTACCTTAAAGGTAATAAACAGGAGTATGACGCAGTAATTACAATGTATCATGATCAGGGGCTGTGCCCGATTAAGGCGCTTTGTTTTGATAAATGCGTGAATACGACAATCGGGCTTAAAGTTATAAGAACATCCCCGCCGACAGGAACGGCATATGACATTAAAGGAAAAAATATTGCTGACCCGAGTGGAATGATTGAGGCAATAAAGCTGCATAAAAGTTTTTAATTTTATCCTTCATTTGAAGTAAATTTTTTCTTTGTTCTTATTTTTTTATATATAAATAAATATAATTGGCTTGAAAAAAACAGGAAAAGATTTATGGGCTTTAACATTAACGGACCTTCAAACCAACCTATAATTCAGGCTTCGCAAAATCTGGGAAAAGATGGCGGCGGTGGCGGAAACACCGGCTATATGAACATGCGCAACAAGAAAAAAGATGAGCGCAAAAAAGAAAATGAAGATGAGTCCGTTATTCTTGAAGAAGAAGTTGATACCTTTACAAAAGAAGAAAAAGAAAATAAAAAAGAAAATAAAATTTTGGGTGCTATTTCAAAATTTATAAAAGATAAAAATAAAGACACCGATAAAGACACTTTTGTTAAAAGTTCAAAAGAAGAAAAACAGGAAAACAAGCCCGAAGAGGACACAACGAATTTTAGTGAAGAAACCCCCGAAATATTTAATAAGCCTGTTTTTGAAAATTATTACGATGATGTAGACATCTAATTTTGACTTTTTATCTAAAAATATTAAAAAAAAGCCATGGTGAAAATGTTTATTAAAAATATTTTTTCATGCAAACATAAAAATGCGCTTTTAAACGCAAACGAAGGATATTGCCCCGATTGCGGCAAATATCTTAAAAAAAATTATTACGTTGTAAGATGTGCGCATTGTGACATTAAAAGAGTTGCAAAGAAAAAATTTAATGAAATTATGCCGGCTGAAAAGTTTTGCACAAGCTGCGGAAGCCAAGATTTTATTATAGAAAAATATGAAAAATTAAACTTTGTTGACATAAATTATGCCATTGAAGTTAAAGAAGTTATTGAAAATGAAGGAGCAATAAACAGGCTTGAAATTTGGGTTGACGAAGATATTAAAAACCAAAAACAAGAAAAATCAAACAATATTCCCTTAATCGGACAGATGAAATATTTGGGAACGATTTAAAACAAAAGACAAAAGTTTGCACCCGCTTTTTTAAAAACAAAAAAACGGGTGATATCACCCGTTTTATTTTTAAACTTTGAAACTTATTCAGCTTCTTTTTCTTCGGTTTCTTCAACAATTGCTTCTTTAATTGTTTCTGAAGCTGAAACAACAACTTTAATTTGAGCTTTTACTTTTGAAGACAATTTAACCGTCATTAAAAATTCGCCGATTTTGTTAATCGGGTTATCCAAAACGATTGTCTTTTTATCAATTTCAAGACCTGTCTTGTTAAAGAGTTCTTCAGCAAGTTTTTTAGTTGTGATTGTGCCGAATAATTTTCCTGATTCACCGGCTTTAGCGCTTAATTCAATAACTTGAGCAGCTTCAATTTTTTCAGCTTTTTCAAGAGCTTCTTTATGAAGTTTTTCAGATTTTACTTTAATTCTTTGAATGTTTCTTTCTCTTGCTTCAAGAGCGCCTTTTGTTGCCAATTCAGCCAAGTTGTTCGGAATGAGATAATTTCTTGCAAAACCGTCTTTAACGTTGATTAAATCGCCGGCTTCGCCAACATTTTGTACATCTTTTTTCAATATAAGCTGCATTATATTTTCTCCTTATTAATGTTTTCACTTGATTTCAATGTTAAATAAAACATGGTTTAATTTCAAGTTTTTAGTTATTTTGAAGCCTTATCCGCTTTTTCGGGTGTTTTTTCTTCGGGTTTTTCATCTTCTTTTTCAGGTTCAACTAAAGGATTTTCCTCAGTTTCAGGCTCAATTGAAGAACTTTCTTCTTTTTCGTGTTCAACTGAAGGATTTTCCTCAGTTTCAGGCTTTGAAGTTTTTTCTTCCTGTTCTTTTTGTTCTTCTTTTTCTTTTTTGTTTTCGGGTTTTTCTTCTTCGTCTTTTACCTTTTTGGTCGCTTCTTCAATCAAAGAAGGGTCAATCTTGCCGTCAATCAGCGCCTGAGTTCTTTCTTTAATAAGATTTTCAAGCTCTTTGACAATTTCTTGCGCCTTTCTTTGGGTTTTTAATTCTTGTTCTTTTAAATTGAAATCAATTTCTTCATCCGTTTTGGGACGGCTGACAGGAATTGAAAGGTTCAAAACAGTTCCGCCGTTTTCAAGCGCATCAATTTGCAAATCAAAATTTTCAGAATCAATTTCCATATATTTTTGAACGGTGGAAATCAATTCTTCTTTTAACATTTGAATAGCTCGCTCGGAAAAACCGGCTCTGTCTTGCATTAAGACAGTCTTTAACCTGTTTACCGCAATGTTTTTAGTTGGGTCAATTTCTTCTTTTGAAGAATTAAAAAGGCTTAAAACCTTGTTATAAAGTTCCTGAAATAAATCTCTCATCTTACACCTTCGCTTTCTTTGAGAAGAATTTCTTTATTTTGCCAAAGAAAGTTGTCGGCTCATCAAGATTTAAAAACGGAACATCTTCCCCTTTAATTCTTCTTGCGACATTTAAATATGCTTTTCCGGCAAGAGATTTTTCATCATTTACAATGGGTTCGCCCCTGTTTGTAGAGGTTATAATTCCCGTATCTTCGGGAATAACTCCGATAAGCTCTGCGGATAATATTTCCACAACATCATCCACACTCATCATATCGTTTGTTTTTATCAAATTAGGTCTGACCCTGTTAACAAGAAGTCTGTATTTTTCAACCCCTTCTTTTGCTTCTAAAAGCCCGATTATTCTGTCAGCGTCACGCACGGCAGACATTTCGGGAGTTGTAACAACAATTGCTTCATTAGCGCCCGCAACAGCATTTTGAAACCCTTGTTCAATGCCTGCGGGGCAATCAACAAGAATATAGTCAAAATCTTCTTTTAACTGTTCACAAATATCTTTGAGCTGTTCTTCCGTTACGGCAGACTTATCTCTTGTTTGAGCCGCTGCGAGAAGGCATAAATTAGGGTTCTTTTTATCTTTGACAAGTGCCTGTTTTAATTTACATCTTTCTTCAACCACGTCAACAATTGTGTAAACTATGCGGTTTTCTAAGCCAAGAAGCAAATCAAGATTTCTGAGACCTATGTCGGTATCTATTAAAACAACCTTGTTTCCTTCTTTTGCAAGGGCAGTACCAATGTTTGCAGAGGTAGTGGTCTTTCCTACGCCGCCCTTTCCAGATGTTATAACTATTACAGAACCTGTCATTATATTCTCCTTTAGTCTTGTGCTATTTTAAAAAGAACTATGTTATCGTCAACTATTCTTGCTTCTTCAGGCGTAAATGTCGAAGATTTAACAATATACGGAATGTTTCCGCCGTCAGGGCGCCTTGAATAACAGTTTGCAATTCTTAATTGCACCGCATTCATCTTTAGCGCTCTTATTCTTGCTTCGGTGTTTCCTTTTATTCCGGCATGGGCTATAGAGCCTAAAACGCCCCAAACCGTAATATCTCCCGTTGCTTTAATTTCGGAACCGGGGTGACAATCACCGATTATGACAACATTCCCGTCATAATCTAAAATTTGTCCGTTTCTTAAAGTCTGGTTAACATAAATGGTTTTTTTGGTGTCAATAACAATGTCTTCATCAGTCGGAGTTGCATAAAAATCAACATCTTCGTCTTGAAATTCGGATTGATTTTCTTTTTCATCCGCCTTTCTGTAAACACCTATAACCTGTTTTTGAATTTCGGGTTCTTCCCCGCCTTCATCTTTTATAACTTCAACCACTTTGTTTACTTCGCCTTGAGCGTCCTTAGAAGTGTTTTCATCGGGCTCAATTGTTTCTTTAATTTCTTCTTGATTGTTTTCATAATTATCAAAAGCGCCTTCAGAGTTTTCCTCGTGCCAATCAGAGTTAAACCCGATTTTAAATTCTTCTCTCAAATCGTCAAGAGTTGAGTTTTGGACTTCGTATGCGTTCATTGCCGCATAGCCTTCATGCCCTTGAGTGCTTATTCCCGCTTCAACACAAACCTCTCGTGTAGCCTCGGAATTTGTGTCGACATAAGCCAAAATGTGCCCCCAGCTTTCAATTAAAGATTTTATTGAAACCATTTGTGCCTGATTAATGGAAATGTCACCGAGTTTTAATTTTATATAAGCATTCTTAATTTCAGTCATCTCAAGTGCCGAAACTACGCTGTTTGCAAGATTTTCCGAATCTGTGCAAGAAGATAAATCAATTTCATAATTCTCTACTAAATTCTGCATAAAAAACTTCCCAAGTTATAATAAAAAAACATGACATAAACTTTTTTCAAAAACAATTATTTGTAAAGAAGGTTTACCTTTGTAAACAAGTGACAACTTTTTCTTGTCAGGGTTTTTAAAACAGAAGTAAAGAAGATTTTTTATATAAAAATTTTAAACAAATTTATTCATGATAGAATAAAAAATTATTAACAACAACAAACAGATTTAAAAAAATATGCAAGCGCAAATTCGGACAAACAGTCCGTTCCAAAGTTTTTATAAAGAAATATCAGACTGTAAAATAAAAAGTTCTTCTCAGATTTTACGGAAAGATTTAAATGCGCAGCCTGACGTTTTTTCGCATGAGGAAAAATCAAAGAAAAATAAACCCTTAATTGCGCTTTGCGGCTTTTTGGGGGCAACACTTCCGATAATTGCAATAAATGTTGCAAAAGGCAAAGGCGGGGCGCTTATTGAAACTTTTAAAAACAAAGCTTCAACAAAGAAAGATAAGTTTAAATCTTTGTTTAATATGTTTGAAATGAACAATTTTTCAGACCTTTTTGCTTCCGCCACGGGGGCAATCGGGGCGGGCGTTTTCAGCGGAATATTAACCGATAAAAACCCGAAAAACAGAATTGAAAAGAAAAAAGAAGGAACTTTTGAATTTTTAAACTTTGCTATCCCGACTGCAATTCTTGCGGGTGCAGAAAAAATTTCCGAGAAAAAAGGAGTGCTCAACTCCCGTATTTCAAAGGCATTAATGGTTGCAGGCTCGGTTGGCGGCGGAATGTTCATTGCAAACAAGGCTTCAAACAAAATTAACGAAAAGCTTTATGCAAAAGACGGAGAAAAACAAGAGAAAAGAAACTTTAAAATAAGCGACTGTTTTGTTCATATAGACGACATCTTGGGTCTTTTGGTAATTGCAAAATTTCCTCTTGCAAAGTTTTTACAGGCAGATAAAATTCTTCCTCTGATTTATACAAAAATAGGCTATGAATCAGGAAGTGCCGAGGCTTGTGAACCAAAATCGCAAAATATTTAAATATTTCTTATTTCTTTATATTTTAAAGACTAAAATTTTTTTGCTTTTTTATCCGTTTTCCCACTAAAAAAGGTCAATAACTTTTTTAAGAACCGTTTTTTATTAATATCAAGCCCGCCTTTTTTCCTAGGGAAGGTTATTAGTTTTTGTATAATATAAGCCCTAAAAGAAAAGTTATGATAAAATTTTAACTATGAAAAAAATACTTTTGTTTATTTTGGGGTTTATTTTTATTCAAACATCGGCTTTTTGCGAAGAAATTAAATTGCAAAACAAAGATATCGGTCTGAAAGGCCCTATTAACGTTACTAATCAAGATACAAACATTATTGATATAAATAATGTCAAAGACAAATACACAATAATTAAAACAAAAAGCAATTATACCCCTATAAGAGAGGGCGCAAGCACTAACGCCAAAAGATTTTCTCATGTTAAAAAGGGGGCAAAAATCTTTGCCGATGAAGATAAAAATAATTTCTACAGGATAGATTTGGGGCTTGATAAATATTACTGGATAGAAAAAAAATATGTAGACGTTGATTCAACCGCAAATAAAAAAGAACTTCAAAAAATTGAAAAAATCAGTTTTTTGGAAACACCCGATATGTATAGAATTAAGATTAAAACGCCTGTTTTAACCGCATATAACGAAATTGAAACCACTAAAAACAGCCTTGATTTTATCTTATATGACGTTGTTATTGATAAAGAAAAAACCGAAACCAAAGGAAAAACAAGCGGCGATTTTAAAATTTCAACAGACAAATTCGGAAATTTAAAAATTTCATATTTTTCAAAATATCCCCTCACGGGACATGAGGTTGAAACCTGTGAGGACGGGCTTATTTTAAAAGTCAAAAAACCCTTTAAAATTGACACTAAAAAACCGATTTATAATCTTACCATAGTAATTGACCCCGGTCATGGCGGATATGACCCCGGAGCTTGCGCAAACGGGCTTAAGGAAAAAGATTTGAACTTTCAAATTTCTAAAAATTTATACACCAAACTGAAAAAAGAAGGCGCAAGAGTTTTTCTTACCAGACAGGAAGACAAAAACATTGATTTATACGACAGAATAGACATTGCAAAAGAACATCAGGCTGATTTTTTAATCAGTATTCACCAAAATTCGATTGGCGATAAAAACAGAATAAATGAAAAACACGGAGTCGGGGTTTATTATTACAACAAAGAAGCCTATGACCTTGCAAAAGCGGTTCAAAACGCCCTTGTGGAAGGAACAAAATTTAAAGATGACGGGGTAAATTTTTCTTCGCTTGCGCTCACAAGGTCTGCAAACCCGATTTGTATTTTAATTGAGTGTGGTTATATTGTTCACGATGAAGAAGCAAAAAAGCTTTCAGACGACGGCTTTCAAAAAGATTTTTGCGATTACATAATTAAAGGGCTTGAAAATTATCTTGTTGAAAATTTTAAATAAATTGATAATATTTTGTTTTATAATTTAAAAAAAGGAAGAAGATTTTGGAAAGATTTACAGGATTAATCGGAATAGCTTTCATAATTTTTATTTGCTATTTAATGTCGAATAATAAAAAGAAAATTAACTTAAAGACCGTTATAACGGGTTTTTTATTGCAATTCGGGCTTGCCGTTTTTGTTCTTAAAATAAAATTCGGACAAGACATTATAAATATAATCTCAAAAGGAATTGAAAAAGTATTACACTTTTCTAATGCCGGCGCAGACTTTGTTTTCGGCTTTTTAAACGATTCACCCGAAAAAATTGACGCTATGTTCTATACGGGGGCGTCGTTTGTTTTTTCAATCAAATTAATTGCAACTTTAATTTTTATTCTTGCAATAGTAAACATTCTTTACTATTTCGGCATTATGCAAAAAATCGTGGCATTTTTTGCAAAAATAATGTATAAAATTATGGATGTTTCGGGCGCAGAGGCGCTCTCTAACATCGCAAGCGCTTTTGTAGGGCAAGTTGAGGCACAAATAATGATAAGACCCTACTTAAAAACGGCGACAAAATCTGAAATTCTGGCTTCAATGACAGGTTCTATGGCTTGTATAGCGGGCGGGGTTATGGCAATTTACATAGCAATGGGTGTTCCGGCAAAGTTTTTGCTTGCCGCTTCAATAATGGCTGCCCCCGGTGCACTTGCCGTTTCAAAAATAATTTACCCTGAAGTTGAAACAAGTCAAACTAAAAATGAAGTTAAAGTTCAGGTTGAAAGAAACCATGTAAACCTCATTGAGGCAATTGCCTCTGCCGCAAGCGACGGAATGAAAGTTGCCCTTAATGTTATTGCAATGTTAATTGCCCTTTTGTCTTTAATTGCAATGGCTGATTGGGTTTTGGGCAAATTCGGTCTTTTTCTTTACGATTTTTGCCACCTTCACCTTTCTTTTATTGACCTTGCTCATTTAAGCTTAAAGTCTGTTTTGGGGTGTGTTTTCTCGTTTTTTGCGCTTATAATGGGTGTTCCGCTTGATAATATTACTCAAGTCGGGGCTTTAATGGGTGAAAAGCTTGTTTTAAATGAATTTATAGCCTATACAGATTTAATAAACATAAAAGATATGCTTTCTCCGAAGGCTATAACCATTGCAAGCATAGCCTTGTGCGGTTTTGCAAACTTTGGCTCTATCGCAATTCAAATAGGGGGCATTGGCGAACTTGCGCCGACAAGAAAAAAAGATATCGCTTCTCTTGGAATGAAAGCCTTAATTGCGGGCACTTTTGCTTCATACATATCGGCTTGCATGGCAGGAATTTTAATGTAAGGCAAATTTTATGATAACCGAAAAAACGCTTATATATGAACGAAAAATTGAAAACAAGACCGTCACTCCAGACGAAATTGAGCGCTTTATTTTCTCACAGGGAATTGAACCGGTAAGATATGCCATAGTTGAAATTGACAAAAACAAAATAACGATAAGCGTATCGGGAATAAACATTAAATAAGCTTATACAAATCTTGATTCTGCCATTCCAATCATTCTTTTTAATTCTTCAGGGTGATAAGATTTTGCAATAGCGTCATTCGGGTCAATTTTTCTTGCAAGTACCAAATCTCTGAGCGCCATGTCTAAAGTCTGCATTCCAAGCGCCGTTCCCGTCTGAAGGGCAGAATATATTTGCGCCGTTTTTTGTTCACGAATTAAGTTTGCAATAGCGCCCGTAACAAGCATTATTTCTTGCGCCATTATACGCCCTTTTTTGGTAACTCCGTCATCGGAAAGCTTTTGCATTAAAGTTTGTGAGAATACCGCAATAAGCGAGTTTGAAAGCTGCATACGAATTTGTTGTTGCTGACCTTCCGGAAATACGTCGATTACACGGTCAATCGTTTGCGCTGCGGATGAGGTGTGCAAAGTTCCCATAACAAGGTGTCCTGTTTCTGCGGCAGTAAGCGCAAGGGCTATTGTTTCCAAGTCTCTCATTTCGCCGACCAGAATAACGTCAGGGTCTTCACGCAAGGCAGACCTTAAAGCGTTTGACATGCTTCTTGTGTCTTGCCCGAGTTCCCTCTGGTGAACAACGCTTTTTTTGGAAGTGTGCACAAATTCTATAGGGTCTTCAATTGTAAGAATATGTTCCGTTCTTGTTGAATTAATATGGTCAACCATTGCGGCCAGAGTTGTTGATTTACCTGAACCTGTAGGGCCTGTAACCAAAATTAAACCTCTGGGGCGGTTTGAAACCGTTCTTACAATTTCGGGAAGCCCGAGGCTCTCGAAAGTCGGCGGATTTGAATTAACCGTTCTGAATGCGGCAGCATAGTTTCCTTTATCACGATAAATGTTAACCCTGAAACGCCCGATTCCGTGAAGTCCGTAACCAAAGTCAAGTTCCCAGGTTTGTTCAAGGGTTCTTCTCTGTTCATTTGTCAAAATCGGGAAAAGAAGCGCTTCAATATCATCAGGGGACAAAACAGGAAGATTTGTCCTTATGAGTTCTCCGTCTATTCTTAAGACGGGGGGAAGGTTTGCACTTATATGTAAATCGGATGCTTTCTTTTGAACCGTTAATTCTAAAATATCCTCTATTATCATTCTGTTGTTACCTTACTAAGTATTACGATAACAAATTTTCGCACATAATTCACTTTATGTAAAGTCAAAATAAAAAAATCGTCCAAACTATGAATTTGATTATTTGCTGACAGATTTTCATTTGGCATATTAAGAAATGTTACAATATATATTTGATATTGAAATTTTATATACTATTTTGTTTTTATATAAGTGTAAGAGATAAATAATTCAAATTAACACAAAGATATTAAGAAAAACTGACAAACACACTAATACACTTAACTTCCTAACCTTCCCTTCCTATTTAAAGAATTGCTCCCGTTTGGGAGTTTTTTTTATGTTATTATATTTCTACGTGGAAATTAATAAAGGTTGGATTTTATGAAAAAAATTTTATTTAGAACAATTGCTGTTTCAATTTTGTTGATGGGTATAAATGCAAAAGGTTTTTGTGCGGATAATGCCGTTATGATTGATGAAACAAAAATGCAAAAGCCTTTGGAAATCAAAGAACACACGAATAAAAAAATTGAAAAACTTAATGAAAAATATAAGGAAGAACTTGAAAAAGAAAAGGCAAAACTTGAAAAAGAAAACATAAAAAAAGCCGAAAAAGAAAATAAAAAGGCGGAAAAAGAAGCACAAAAAGAGGCTAAAATTAAAGCAAAAGAAGATGAAGAAAACCAAAAAGAACAAATGAAACAAGCCGAAAAACAGGCAAAAGAAGATGCTAAACAGGCAAAAGAAGAAGCTAAACAAGCCGAAAAACAGGCGAAGGAAGAAGCCAAACAGGGAAAAAACGATGAAATAAAAGAAGAAAACAAAGAGGAAACAAAAGAAGCTTCAAAGGAAGAAAATAAAGAGGAAACAAGTGCTGAGGCTTCGGATAAAAAAGCTGAAAAAACCTCAGAGGGCGAAGAAGAAAGTTCAAAAGCCGCAAAAAACGATAACGAACCCAAAGCAAAAGAAGAAAAAGAGGACAATATAAAAGAAGTTTCAGATAACGAACCTAAAGAGAAAACAACAGAAAAAAAAGAAGAAGCGGAAGCAAAGGCGGAAGCGGAAGAAAATAAGGAAGAAAATCAGCCCGCAGATGACCCTGCATTATACAGAAAAAACTTAACTTTTGCAGACATTGACAAAAATGCCGTAAGCATAAACGAATTTTTAGGATTTACCGACAAACAAAACGAAAAATTCAGCATTTTTTACTATAAAACAACCTCTAAATTAAACGCCTATACAAAACAAATTAATCTCGTTGAGGCTGAAATCAAAAAGGTTAAAGAGCAAAATCTCGGCAATAAAACAAGATATGACAAATTAAAGAAGCTCGACAAAACTTATGATTACCTTTTAAGGGAAAGAGATGATTTTTATAACAAATCTCTTGATAAATTTAATTCTATGTTAACCAAAAAACAGGCAATAAAATGGGAGCTTTTACAGCAAATGGGCTACAGATTTTTGCCTTCATACGATTAATTTAAGATAAAATATCAAGAGCTTTAATGTCGCATGCAAGTTTTGACGAGGGGTGTCTTTCGTCACCGGCTTGCATATGACCGTATTTATCCGCAACTCTCTCCTTTAAAGCGGTTTTGCCCGCACCAAACTGATAAAACAGCTTGGGATAAAGTTTTACACCTTCTCTGAAAAAGAAGGAGTTTGATTTGTCAAAAACGTGCGGATATTTTTTTTCAAAGGCTCTGTGGGTTAAAACATTTAAAGAAAGGTTGTCTAATTCCTCTTGAATTGAATTTTGCGTGTCATTATCTTTCGCATGCCCGCTTTCATGGATAATGGCTTCAGCCGTTGCCAAAATTTCGGGTTTCCCTGTTGAATTTTTATATCTGTGATTGATTAATACCGTGGTTTTGCCCTTATCCCCTTTAGCAAGGCAGGCATGAACATTTTTATCGGAAAACTTTCCGTATTGAATGGGAATGTTGTTTGCTTTAAGGCAATCAACAGCTTCTTTTCCGTTTTTAAAAGGCGGATTTATGCCCATAGCGTTCATATAGGCGATGTCATTTTTGTCAAACTCAACACTTTCAAGTTCCGACAAAGCTTCGCTTATAATTCCTTCTTGTGTGGCGCCGTTTTTAAGAGGTTTTGTATAGATAACACCCTTAAGTGCTTCTCTTGCGCCAAACGAACTTGTACTGCAAATTGAACCAACTCTCATATTATAGCCTTCTTACCTAACTTCGAAAATTTAAGACGCACTCTCTTTGTATCAATAATTATAACTCTTTTGAATACAAAAATCAATTTTTTATAGTATAATTTTTTTATGATTGAAAGATATTCAAGAGAAGAAATTTCAAAGATTTGGAGCCTTCAGTCCAAGTTTTCATATTATCTCAAAGTTGAGCTTGCTGTCGTTGAAGCATATAACAAACTTAACCTTGTTTCCGATGAGGCGCTTTTACATATCAAAAACACCGCAAAGTTTGATTTAAAAAGAATTGATGAAATTGAACGGGTTGTTCAACACGATGTAATTGCGTTTTTGACCTCGGTTAACGAAAATGTCGGCGAAAAATATTCAGGGCTTATCCATAAAGGCTTAACAAGCTCTGATGTTATAGACACTGCCTTTGCGCTTCAAATAAAGGCGGCTTCCGAAATAATTTTAAAAGATTTGGATGAAGTTATTTCTTCTCTTTATGAACTTGCAAAAAAAACCAAACATGTTTTATGTGCGGGAAGAAGCCACGGAATCGGAGCTGAAGTTGAAACTTTCGGGTTTAAAATTTTAAATCACCTTGAAATGTTTAACCGTGCCAAAAAAAGGTTTGAACTTGCGCTTGAAGAAATTTCAACGGGACAAATTTCAGGTCCTGTCGGGACATATTCAAATATTGACCCTGAAATTGAAAAAACGGCTCTTGAAATTTTAGGGTTAAAACCCGCCAAAATTTCTACACAAATAATCGCCAGAGATATCCATGCAAACTATATTTCATCACTTGCAATTATGGCTTGTGCGATTGAAAACTTTGCGGTTGAAATTCGTCACTTACAAAGGTGGGAAGTGGCGGAAGTTGAAGAAGGCTTTTCAAAAGGGCAAAAGGGTTCATCCGCCATGCCTCACAAGAAAAACCCCGTAAAATCGGAAAATTTAACCGGTCTTGCAAGAGTTTTAAGGGGAAATCTTACCATTGCAATGGAAAATATTGTTTTGTGGCATGAAAGGGATATTTCTCATTCCTCGGCTGAAAGGGTAATCTTCCCCGACAGCACCATTTTAATTGATTTTATGCTTGCAAGGCTTAAAAACATTATTGATAACCTTGTTATTAAAGAAAATTCAATGAGAAAAAATCTTGAAAAATACGGTGAAATAATGTTTTCTCAAAGCTGCCTTTTAAGGCTGACAGAGCTTGGAATGACAAGAGAACAGGCGTATGAAATCGTTCAAAAAGAAGCTCTTTTGGCATTCAACAACAACGGAAATTTTAAAGAGGGCATGAAGAAGCATTTAAGCGAAAAAGATATTGAAGAATGCTTCAATTACAATAATTATCTGAAAAATATTGACGTTATTTTTGCAAAATTTAACTTATAATCATCTATCGGAATGATTTTTTACGTTAAACGTTATGTTACCTTAGTGTATACATATTTAGAGTATAAGGAATATATTATGCAAAAAATTTCTCCCCTGAGAGCGGGTCTTGACGCTTTTAACAGGTTTAAAACCGCAAGACTTCAAGCCAAAACAAACAAAATGAACGATGTAAATTCAAATTCCACCAATCCTTTCGGAATTTCATTTAAAGGCACAATGATTCAAATGGATGTTTTTGAATCATCAACAAAAAACAATGAAGTTTCAAACCCGATAAAGGCGGGGTTGGAAAAAGTTAATAAATTTACCGCAAGCGCAAGAATGGCAGCAATGAACAAAATTAATGCAATTAAAGAAAATGCCGTTTCTTTCGGTCGCAAAATAAAAGAAAACATTTCAAACACTTATAATAAACTTGCCACAACAGAAGTTAACTTTGACTTTTTGAAAAATACTTCATCAAGCCTTCAAAAGAAACCGGTTGGCGAACTTGAAGATATGTTCAAAAGTGAAATTGCAAAATTGGAGGGTAAATAATGGTTTCAAGAAAATTAAACAACATTATTGAGGCTTTGGGAAAACATACAGATTCCGACTCTGTTCGTGTTTTAAACGAAGTCGGCACTAACTGTCCCATTGACGAAGTAAGAGAACTTGCCGCAAAAGCGTTAATCAGAAAAAACGTTAAAGAATCTCTTGAAATTGTAATTAAAAACAAAGGTAAAGGGATAAATGACCTTTCCGCAAGCGTTGCCATGACGGCTATAAACGAACTTTTGGCGCTCAAAGATAAAAACTGTGCCAATACGGTTTTAGATGAAACAATTAATTCCGAATGTGAAAAAGAAATAATAGACACGGCTCGCTCGGTTAAAGCATTAATGACATTCAGCATATAATAAAAAGTTAATAAATATTTAAAAAACCGCACTTTCTAAAATGCGGTTTTTTATTTTTGTAATATAATTATGGAATACTTGACTTGATGTGAGTGTTTTATGAGGATTATTGCAAATAACTTAGTTAAAATTTACGGATATCGTTCTGTTGTAAACGATGTTTCTTTTGAGGTTAACAAGGGTGAAGTTGTCGGGCTTTTGGGTCCGAACGGCGCCGGAAAAACCACAACATTTTATATGATTGTCGGTCTTGTTAAGGCGGATCAGGGGGAAGTTTTTCTTGAAAATAAATCAACAAAAGAAACCGTTAATATAACAAACAAGCCAATGAACGAAAGGGCAAAGCTCGGAATTGGCTATCTTCCGCAGGAAGCTTCAATTTTTAGAAAATTAACGGTTGAAGACAATATTAAACTCGTTTTAGAAATGAATGAAAAGTTAAACAAGCAAGAAAAGAAAGAAATGCTTGAAACTTTGCTTGATGAATTCGGAATTAAAAAGCTGAGGGAATATGGAGCGGTTTCACTTTCGGGCGGAGAAAGAAGACGTGTTGAAATTGCCCGTGCTCTTGCCGCTACTCCGCACTTTATCCTTCTTGACGAACCCTTTACGGGAATTGACCCGATTGCAATCGGCGAAATTAAAGAAAATATCTTTAAACTTGCAAAAGAAAAGGGTATCGGCGTTTTAATCACGGACCACAACCCGAAAGCAACTCTTTCAATTACAGACAGAGCCTACGTTATCTTCGACGGAAAAATAAAGATTTCCGGCAAAAGCGAAGATGTTGCCGTTGACCCTGTTGCAAAAGAATTTTATCTGGGTAAAGATTTCACCCTTTAAGGCGGCAAAATGTTTAAAATAACAATTTTTGACAAATATATTTTCAAACAGGTCTTTTTGGCAACACTGGTGTGTCTTTTGTTGTTCATTATCGTTTGGATAGCTCCTGAAATTCTTGTCAAAATTATAAGAAAAATCTTTATTCATCATGTTCCTTTTGTTCAGGCAATGAAGCTTCTTCTTTTGGAAATTCCTCAAGTTTTGGGAAAGGCTTTACCCGTGGGAATTCTTTTGGGTTCAATCTTTACTTTCGATAAACTCTCAAAAGATTCCGAGTTGAGTATATTTCGTGGAATAGGGCTTTCTTTTAACAGAATTATGGCGCCTGTTATTCTTTTGGGAATTGTTTTTACCGGACTTTGTTTCAATGTCGGAAGCAGCCTCATTCCGGCTGCCGAAAAAATTGATCAGGCAAAAAAAGACTTTTTCACACACTTTGTCTACATCGAAAAAGATAAAAACGGAGATTTAACCCAAAGCGTCATTGTGACAAGCTTCACACCCAATCAGGTAAGGGGGGTTTATGTTGTTGATTTTTCAAAGAAAAAATATGACGATGCCGCCACTTTTGATTCCATAACATATGCCCCATGGGCAATGGTATATGACGACAAATGGGTTTTGCAAGATGTATTAAAATGTAAAATTGACACCAACGGAATTTTTGAAAAAAGCAAAAAGATTGGCAATGTTGAAATTCTAAAAGGTGAAAGCGCTAAAAATGTCTACACAATGATGAAAAATTCCGTAAAAAAAGACAGAGTGTTTACAAATTCCGAATTAAAAAATTATATGAACCTTTTAAAAGCGCAAGAACACACCGATGAATATCAATTTATGCTCTGCAAATATTATCAAAGGTTTTTACACCCTCTAACCTGCATTTTATTTGCAATTTTGGGTTGTATGCTCGGTTTTTCGCCCCCAAGGTCACAAAGGCTTGTCGGGTTTACAATTGCAGTCGGCATTGTTTTTGCATATTATATCACCCTTCCTTTCTTTGACCTTCTGGCGCAAAAGGGTGTGTTACCGGCTTTTGTTTCGGCTTTTGCCCCGATAGCGGCATTCATTGCCTCAATTATAATAATCAAAAAATATAAGGATCTGTAAACAATGTTTAAAAAAATATTTATACTCTTTGCACTGATTATTCCTTTTATATCCCCCGCTTTTGCAAACACTGATGAGATAGAGGTTATTAAAGACAACGGTGTTTATATTTTTAAAATTCCCCTTAAAAAATATGCAAACAAAATTAAACCTTACGTAGCGCCCGAATTAACAACAACATCCGAGGTTTTTCATAACAAAGACTTGGGCTTTAAGCTTGTTGTAAACGGCGGTTTTTTTGACCCCGTTAACGGCGCCGGTGTTTCAGAGGTTATAATTGACGGAAAAGTTGCCGATTCGCCATATTCAAATTTATCTATGATTGAAAGCCTAAACGAACAAAACAGAATAGAACAAGTCTTAAATCGAAGTGAGCTTAGAATTTTTAACAAGGGGCTCAGAAAAGAAACCGTTTTTGATATAAAAGAACATTTTGCAGATATTGATGAGGATGCAACTCTTATCCATTCAATTCAGGCGGGTCCTATGATTCTTCCGGAATTAAGGCTTGAAAAGGAAAGTTTTGTAAAATATGACAATAATAAAATAACCGATTTGGCGGTAAACGCCTCAAAAAGGCGTGAAAGAACGATTATCGGGCTTAAAAAAGAAATGCTTCAAGATTACTTTTATATTATAATTTTTTCATCGAGAAACAGGGTGAGCCTTGTGGAAGCGTATGAATATTGTAAGAACTTGGGGCTTTCAAAGGCGCTTGCCATGGATGGCGGAGCTTCAACATCAATTAACTATGACACAATTGAAATAATTTCCGCAAAAGATAACTCGAGACGGGTGAAATCGTTTATTGTGATAGAAAACTAAAGGAGTAATATGAAAAAAATTACATTCATTGAAATTTTTGTTATAGCAATCGTACTGATTTTTTTAACCATATACTTGTACCCTAAAGTAACTTTGCTCAAGGAACAAAAAGAATACGGCAGAATTCAGACCAACGCCGCAATGATGACGTCAAAAGTTTTGGCGGAATTTTCAGACAACACAAAAAAACATGTCCCGAGTGAAATTGCAAAATCTTTAACGGAAGAATTAAACAAGCTTGTTAAAAACCCGATTGAAAAGAAAAATCCCGCATATTCGGTTAATAATGAATGTTTGGGCTGTGTTGTTTTAACTGCGGATGACAAAGTTAAATCAATTATTTTAACGGCAAAAGACAAAAACAACCAACTTATCGTAAGAACGGTTATTCAGCCGCCTTCATTTGTTACGTTTAATAAGGATATAAAAAATGAAAGATAGCACCCTTAATTTTAAAGTTCAATATGCAGACACTGACGCTTACGGAGTGGCATGGCACGGAAGCTACCTTCGCTGGATGGAAGCGGGCAGAATTGATGTTTTATATAAAAACAATATTGATATAAAAAAACTTGACGAAGAAAACGGAATTAAAATGCCCGTTATTGAGTTAAACGTTAAATATAAAAAATCGGCAAAACTTATGGATGATGTTGTCGTGAAAACAAAAGTTCTTGAAAAAACCTCTTTTTATGTTGTTTTTGAACAAATTGTTCAAAGTGTCGGGGGGGAAACTTTTATCGAAGGAACAGTAAAAGGGGTTTGCGTTAAAAACGGAAAAATTTTAAGAAGCTTGGAAGAAATTTTTAAAGGTTAAAATGGAATTTTTAAATTCGCTAAGTACATATTTTGAAAGGCTCGGAGACATCGGGCTTTGCCTTAACTCTTTCATAGAAAGCTTTTTCCTTGTCCCGCCGCCTGATTTTTTGCTTATTGCAATGGATTTGAACAAAAGGGAACTTGCGCTTTATTATGCCCTTCTTTGCACTATATCATCCGCTTTTGGCGGGGCTGTAGGTTACGGAATAGGTAAATGGTTCGGAAGACCCGCCTTTGACTGGATATTTTCGGGGCTTCAAAAAAGGGGAAATAATAAAGCAAAAGAATATTTTGACAAAGTCGAAAAGCTTTATACCGAATATGGCGCATGGGCAGTGTTTTTTGCGGGTTTCACTCCGCTTCCCTATAAAGTTTTTACAATAGCTTCGGGAATTTTAAAAATGGAATTTTTGCCCTTCATTATAGCTTCATTTGTCGGACGGGGAATGAGATTTTTTATAGTAAGCATTGTTCTTATGATTTTTGGCGAACATATAAAAGCTCATCTGGGTCTTGTTTGCGGAATAACTTCTTTAGTTATTGTCATATTTTTCATTATTTTATATAAGAAAAGAAAGTCAATAATTAAATAGCTATACAAAAATTGTCTGTTCTCTGTCAGGTCCGACGGAAATAATTGAAATTTTAGTTTCCAGATATTCTTCTAAAAATTTAAGATAAACTTTAGCATTTTCAGGCAAATCTTCATATTTTTTAATTTTTGAAATGTCTGTCTTCCAGCCTTTAAAGGTTTTATAAACCGGTTCATAGTCGTAATGTTCAAAAACGTTTGTCGGATATAACTCGGTTATTTCGCCTGTTTTTTTGTTTTTGTAAGCTGTGCAAAGTTTAATTTCTTCAAAGGTGTCAAAAACGTCAAGTTTTGTAAGCGCAACGGAAGAAATTCCCCCGACAAGACAGCTGTATTTTGCAATAACACCGTCAAACCAGCCGCATCTTCTTTTTCTTCCGGTTGTAACACCAAATTCGGCGCCGATTGTTTGAATTTTATCTCCTATATCGTCTGTAAGCTCGGTTATAAAAGGTCCTTCGCCCACACGGGTTATATAAGCTTTAAAAACGCCGATTGCCTCTTGAATTGCAAGAGGTCCAACCCCCGCACCGACACCTGCGCCGCCTGCTATCGGATTAGAGCTTGTAACATACGGATATGTGCCGTAATCTATATCAAGCAAAACTCCCTGTGCGCCTTCAAAAAGAATTGTTTTATTTTTTTTGGCTTCTCTTAAAATATCTTGCCAATCAAAACAAACGTACGGAGCAAAAAGTTCCTTATATTCTTTCAATTTGGTCAAAATTTCTTCTTTTGGATAAGGCTTTAAGCCGTAAACCTTTTCAAGAGTTTTATTTTTCAAAGGCAAAATGACATCAAGTTTTGATAACAGGGCTTCTTCGTTAAACAAGTCCTCAACTCTAAGCCCTACTCTTGCATATTTGTCCGTATATGTAGGACCTATTCCTTTTTTTGTTGTCCCTATCTTATTTTTCCCGAGGTTGTCTTCGCCTGCGCCGTCTAAATCAATGTGATACGGCATGGTTATATTTGCAAGCGGGCTAATTTTAAGGCTTTTTTCAAAACGTTCTTTTGTAAGCCCCGTTTTTATAAGCTCATCAATTTCCGATTTAAAACTTTCGGGATAAATAACAACCCCAGCGCCAATAAAACAGGTTTTGTTTTCATATAAAATTCCTGACGGAACAAGATGAAATTTATACTTTTTGTTGTCTGCAACTACGGTGTGTCCTGCGTTACAACCGCCCTGATATCTTATAATAAAATCTGCATTGCAAGCCAAAAGGTCCGTAATTTTTGCCTTTCCTTCATCACCAAACTGTGCGCCGACAACAACCGTATTTTTCATAATAAAACTATCCTTATAAGTTAAGACAAAACTATTTTACTATGAAAAATTTTATATTAAAATAATTCTATGCTAAAACTTTTTAATACATATACAAATTCACTGGAAGAATTTAAGCCGATTGAAGAAAACAAAGTCAAAATGTATGTTTGCGGTCCAACCGTTTATGATAAGGCACACTTGGGACATGCCAGATGTTATATCACTTGGGATGTTTTATACAGATATTTGAAATTTCTGGGTTACGATGTTACCTATGCAAGAAATGTAACCGATGTTGATGATAAAATCTTAAAAAAAGCTGATAATAAAGGGGTTTTGCCCGATGAAATCGCAAAAGAATTTTATAATTCTTACATAAATTCCATGAATGAATTAAATGTTTTAAGACCTGATATTGAGCCTTTTGCAACTAAGACAATCTCTGAGATGATTGCAATGACAAAAGAATTAATTTCAAAAGGCTTTGCATACGAGGTTGATGATGATGTTTATTTTGAAGTTTCAAAATTTAAAAACTACGGCAAACTCTCAAAACAGCCCATAGACGATTTAATGGCGGGCGCAAGAGTTGAGATGGGCGACAAAAAACGTTCTCCTCTGGATTTTGCGCTTTGGAAAAAAGACGAAGCACACGGGTATAATTGCCCTTGGAAAAAAGGACGCCCCGGTTGGCATATAGAGTGTTCTGCGATGATTAGAAAACATCTCGGAAAAACAATAGATATCCACGCCGGCGGAGCTGACCTTCAATTTCCGCACCATGAAAATGAAATTGCCCAATCGGAATGTGCAAACGGGGTAAAATTTGTTAACTATTGGCTTCATAACGGGTTTGTCACAATTAACAAAGAAAAAATGTCAAAATCTTTAAATAATTTCTTAACTGTTGATGACTTATTAAAAACCCACAATTCAAACACTATAAGATTTTTTATTTTGACAAACCATTACAGAATGCCCGTTGAATTTAATGACGAGGCGCTCTCTTCCGCAAAAGCCGGCGCTTCAAGACTTGTAAATTCAATCTCAAAAGCTTGTTTTACGGATGAATTGGATGAGCCTTCGGTTGAAGAATTTAAGCTTTCAATGAACGATGACTTGAACACGGCAAAGGCTTTAAGCGTTTTATTTTCGCTTGTTGATAAATTCAAAAAAACAAAAGAAATTAAATATGCAAACACAATTAAACTTTTGGGCGAAACCCTCGGCTTTGATTTCAGCAAAAAGGAACTCACGGACGACGAACTTTCAGAAAAAATTTCCGGACTTTACGAAAAGTTTCAAATTGATAAAAGTTTAAACCCGAAAGATGCAATTAACGAAATTTTGATTAAAAGACAAAAAGCAAGATTAGACAAAGATTTTAAACAATCTGATTTGATAAGAGATGAGCTTATAAAATCGGGAATTATCATAAAAGATTCAAAAGAAGGCTCAAGCTGGGAATTGGCTTAAATGGCGGGCATTTTATATATTGTTGCAACACCGATTGGAAACCTTAACGATATCACGCTAAGGGCGATTGAAACGCTCAAAAATGTTGATATTATTTGTGCTGAAGACACAAGAACAACACAAATTCTCTTAAATAAACATAATATTGACACCAAACTTACAAGCTATCATAAATTTAACGAAAAAGAAAAATCAAATTTCATAATTGAAAAAATTTTGTCGGGGCAAAATATAGCGCTTGTTTCAGATGCAGGAACGCCCTTAATTTCAGACCCCGGAAATATTATTGTCGATTTGGCAACAAAAAACAATATAAAAATCGTTCCGATAGGTGGAATTTCAGCTGTTACAACATTTTTATCTTCAGTTTCGAGGAAAGATGAAGATTTTAAATTTATAGGTTTTCTTCCGAAAATTAAAAACAGAATTAAAGACGTTTTAAAAGAAAATAAAAATGAAAACCTTGTTTTTTATGAAAGCCCGAACAGAATTAAAGAAACGCTTGATATAATTAAGGAATTTGACCCCGAAACCGAAATTTCAATCGGGCGGGAATTAACCAAAAAATTTGAAGAAATAAAAACCGGAAACATTAAAGATATTAGCGCTTATTTTGAAAAAAATGTTTTAAAGGGCGAGATTGTTTGTCTTGTTCATAAAAATAAAATTGATGATGATGAAATTATCAGAGAAAAAACTTTAAAATTAAAAGAAAAAGGCTTTTGCCAAAAAGATACGGCAACAATTTTGGAAATAACGGATAAAGCTCTTAAAAACAAAGTTAAAGACTTTTATATAAATGGTTAACTTTTGTAAATCAAAGGGGAGTTTTGGCTCAAAATTTCTAATTGATATGTTTTTAAAAAGTGTGTAATTAAAGGCGCCTTTATGTATCCTATTCCGATAGAAACTCAAAAAACGTTTGCACCGTTTTTAAAACAAACTCCAGGCTGTTCAACCCCTTTAAAAATGCCTGTTGTATCAAACCCTGCGCCAAAAATTGAAACACAAAACAAAAATAGCGATATTCAAGACAAAAAAGATAAAAAATTTAAAAGGGTTAAAGATTTTTTGTTATTAGGCGGGCTTATAGGCGCTTTGGGCGCATTTGTTTATTACAAAAGGGGAATGAAATATATTAAACTTGGAAAAACAAACCCCGTTTTATCTTTGAATGATGAAAAATTCAGCAAACATATTAAAGAAACCCTCTATAAAAAAGAGACTCAAGATGAGTTAATAAACTTGAGAGAAAAATATATTAAATATTCAAATAATTTTGTCGGAAAAACACACAATGTTTTAGTTAAAATTTCAAAGTTTTTTAAAAACAACTTTTATAATTACTGAAATATATGATAATATTCAGATATGACCACTGTAAAAAACCTTGTTTACATTGATAAAAAAAAGTTAAAAAGTCTGAAATCTTTTGTTGAATCTGAACTTGAACTTTCGGTTTTTCAAAGCTTTCCGATTGATTTTTTGAACAACATGTTGCCGTTTAGATTTAAGTTTATGGATGAATCTTTTGTTGCGCTTGAAAATAAACAAATAAAAGGTCTTATAACGGTTAATAAAGCTGGGGACAGGAGAGTTAAAATAAAACGTCTTTTGTTGGATGAAAACTCTTATGAAATAGGTAAACTTCTCGTAAATTGCATTGTTCCGATTTATCTTGGAAAAGGCGCAGACTCTTTCTATGCGCTTGTTGATAAAAGAGATTTACCCTTAATTACAATGTTTAAAGAAGGTTTGAGTTTTAAAGAGTACGCAAAAGAAACGCTTTATAAACTGGATGAAAACAATAAGCCCGTAATGCTTGAAGAAATAAACTTTAACCATATAAGAAAAATGGAAAAAAATGATGTGGATGATGTTAAAAATTTGACCGACGAACTCATCAGCCCTTATAAACGTCCGTTTTTTGCAAAAAGCAAATCAGAGCTTAAAAAAACTATACTACAAAATAAAGAAAAATATGTTATTTCGGCGGGAAACAACAATATAATAGGATATTTCACAATTATAAGACTTAACCCCTTTGAATATCTTCTTGAATTTGTTATAAAAATGGGTTTTGAAGGATACGCAGAGGATATCATAAAATATTGCCGGGCAAAATTGATTAAAAAGCCTAAATTTAAAGCGCTTTATTTCAAAATAAAAAGCTATCATTCAAACTATACCGAGCTTTTACAGATTTTTGATATTGAATATAAATCTGTTCAAGAAAACGAAATTCTTGTAAAAGACTTTTATATTCAGGAAAAACAAGGGTTTGAATATGAAAAAATGATTTTTAATGACGTCACGCCGGCGTTTTAGCCTTTTTCATAAGTTATTCTTTTTCTTGTATGCTTTTTAAAACATAAATGTCTGAAGCCTCGTCTTCGCCCGGCTTATCTGTTGCAGAAGTTCCCAAAATATCAATTCTAAACTTTTCGGACTTTAAAAATTCAAATCTGATTTTAAAGGGCAAGGTAACGATTGCTTTATTGTAATAATCGGAATTTGCAATTTTGCTTAATGTGCCGAATGAAGCAAACGAAGCATCCTGAGTTTTCTGAGAATCGCAAACAATAATAAAATCAGTGTTTATAAAGCTTTTTTTATTTTCATTTTTTATGGCAACAATAACATTTAAAATTTGAGTTAAGACTTTTTCAAATTCTTCAAAGCCCTTTCCTAAAACAAAAATAGTATTCTTGCCCGTTTTTACAATTAAAGAAGGCATTACTTTTTTTAAATGGCGCACGGTAAGAGTGTATGCAAGTTCAAGGGCGCTATCTGGCGTAACTTTGCTGCCTTGCCCCAAAACTTCGCTTACATAAGATGTTTTGAATGAAATAAAAATTGAATAATGGTTATATTCAAAAACGTCTTTTTCATACTCTTGTTTTAATTCTTCATTAACCATTTTTTCAAGCTTGCTTTTTCTTCTGACATCAAAAATTTCATATCTTCTTTGAAGTTCAAGACTGATTTTTTCTAAAATCCAAAAAATAAAAGCAATTATTGCGCAAGCAATTCCGTCAACAAAATATGCATTTTGGACTTCGTGGTTTTCATAAATTTCAAATGTTTCAAGAGGCAAAGGAAAAAGTTTTGTCGGTAAATCAAAAATTGGCACAAGCGTTTGGGTAAAGGGAAGATTGAAAAATCTGTAAAACCAAAACAAAAGAAAGAGTGCGCCAAGACACAAAACTCCGACTTTCATAAAAACAAAAAAAGTATATGTTTTTTCTAAAAAGTTTCTCATAATTCCAAATTATCTATCAGCCTTACTTTACATTCCGGAGTTTTTGCTGCAATCAGTATTATATCACCATTTTTAACAGTTGCAACAGAACAAAAGTCATTTTTTGAAACAATCTCTACATAATCAACTTCAAAATCTTTTAAATAGGCTATAGCTGTATCAATCAGGGTTGATGATTCCACAATTCCCTTGTCTTTCAACTCTTTTACCTTGAAAAGAGCTTTTGAAATGTTAACGGCACTTTTTCTGTCATTTTCGCTCAAATAGGTGTTTCTGCTTGAAATTGCAAGTCCGTCAGTTTCTCTTACGATGGGGCATTTGACAATTTCAATATCAAAATCAAGCTCTTGGACCATTTTTTTGATTATAAAAAGCTGCTGTGCGTCTTTTTGTCCGAAATATGCTCTTTTCGGGTTTGTAAGATTAAAAAGTTTTGATACAACGGTGCAAACACCGTCAAAATGACCGGCTCTGGTCTTTCCGCAAAGTCTGTTTACATATTTATACGGCGGACAAACAAGTGTTGTTTCTTTTTCTTCAAAATAAATGTCTGTATACATTTCTTTTGGACTTGGGGCAAAAACAACATCTGCACCTGCACTTTCGGCAAGTTTAAGGTCACTTTCAAGAGTTCTCGGATATTTGTCATAATCTTCATTGGGTCCGAATTGAGTCGGGTTAACAAAAACGGAAACAACCACAAAGTCATTTTCTGAATTTGCCCTTTCAATAAGGCTTTGATGTCCTCTGTGCAAAGCGCCCATGGTAGGAACAAGACCGACATCCCCTTTAATTTCTTTTAATAAAGCTCTCAGTTCAGCTTTGTTTTGTATAAGCTTCAAATTTTTCATATTCATCTTCTTTTAACCTGAAACTTTCGTTAATGTTCGGAAAATCACCGCTTTTAACGTCTTGTATATAGTTTTTAACCGAATTTTTTATAACCTGTTTAACATCGCCGTATTTTCTTACAAATTTCGGGGTAAAATCGTCAAATTTTCCGATAATATCATCAATTACGATAATTTGCCCGTCAGTATATTTGCCGGCACCAATTCCTATTGTCGGAATTTGAAGGTTTTCTGTTATATATTTTGCGCAAATATCGGGCACCATTTCTAAAACAATTGCAAAAGCGCCCGCCTCTTGAAGCTTTTTGGCGTCTTGTAAAATTTTTAAAGTGTTCTCAAGACTTTTCCCTTGAACATAATTTCCCCCGATTGTGTTTATATATTGAGGGGTAAAGCCAAGATGACCCATAACGGGAATTCCCGAATTTACAAGGTGAGAAACAACTTCAATTATATAATCGTTTGCCCCCTCAATTTTGACTGCGCCTGCGCCCATTTGAATGAGTTCGCCCGCATTTTGAACCGCATTAAAAACTCCCGTCTGATAAGACAAAAAAGGCATATCAACAACAACAAGAGGGTTTTTTGCCCCGTTTAAAACCGCACGGGTAAAAACTTTCATATCGTCAAGAGTAACCTTTGAAGTGGAGTCATAGCCTAGAACAACCTGTCCTAAAGAATCTCCGACAAGAATAATG
Source organism: Candidatus Gastranaerophilales bacterium (assembly GCA_947630045.1). GTDB lineage: Bacteria > Cyanobacteriota > Vampirovibrionia > Gastranaerophilales > Gastranaerophilaceae > Galligastranaerophilus_A. The sequence continues at coordinate 15,511 of CANRGC010000007.1, read as the reverse complement.
TCAATTCCTTCTTCATCGGCATATTTGGCGCTTGTGCAATCATATGAAGTAATGGCGGTGATTTTTTCCCCTTCCGACTTCATTTTTTGAATTTTTTTCAAACTCAACATTGTTTCTTAGAGCCCCTTTTTCTGTACCAAACGTAAATTGCCTTTGCCACTCTTTTCGGGTCATGTCTGACAAGCCCGTCTTTATTATCTTCAATGAGTTTAGCCCTCACAAGCTCAACTCCCATTTCTTTAACTGCGCCCGTATCTTCTTCAACGGGCAAAGAGTCTTTTTCTTCATATTTTTTTGTAAGGTTGGAAGGAAGAAAATCGTTTACAAGCACGGCGTCAAAGAGTTTTTTGTTTGCTCCCGATTTAACGGCGTGGCGGAATAACGCCCTTATATGGTCTGAAACGGAATAATTATCGGTTTCCCCCGGCTGCGTCATAACGTTGCAAACATAAATCTTTGCAGCATGCGAATTGGAAACAGCCTCTGCAATTCCTTTGACTAAAAGGTTAGGAATTATTGAAGTATAAAGACTTCCCGGACCTAAAATAATTAAATCGGCTCCGTAAATGGCGTCAATAACCTCTTTTGTCGGGTTGCAAGTTAAAGGTTCGCATGACAAATCCACAATTCTTTTGCCGGCTTCGGGAATATTGCTTTCCCCTTTTACAACGGAACCGTCTTCCATTTTTGCAATAAGGCGCATATCATCAACCGTTGCGGGCAAAACCCTTCCTCTTATGAGAAGAACTTTTGAAGATTCTTTAATTGCGCTTTCCATATCACCGCAAATTGCACTCATCGCAGTGATAAAAAGGTTGCCGAAACTGTGCCCTTTAATTCCTTCACCCGTTTTAAAACGATATTGAAAGAGCTTTGTTACAATATCATCATCGTCCGCAAGAGCTGCAATACAGTTTCTGATGTCACCGGGGGGCAAAATTCCCATTTCTTCACGAAGTCTTCCTGAAGAACCGCCGTCATCACCGACGGTAACAATTGCGGTAATATTGTTTGTAAGTCTTTTTATTCCTTTTAATAAGGTTGAAAGCCCCGTTCCGCCGCCAATTGCAACAATCTTTGGACCATGGTTTAACTTCATTCTTCTGTATAAAGCTTCTCCCATAGCTTTTCTGTTTCTTTGACCTTTGATGTCCATAAAAGAAAAGTTGGTTTCTTGCCAAGCTTTAAGAAAAATAACCGCACCTGAAACTATAAGAATAATTCCCGCTATTTCGGGTTGCACGGTATGAAACAATTTTTTTGCATATTTAATAAGAAAATAAATCGGCTCAAGTTTAAATAAAATGGTTACGCCTACTGCCGCTAAGACAGAACCTAAAATAATTAAAGCAAACCAGCGTTTTAATTTCAGTCCGGGAACCAGCCATAATGTGCCTTTTGGCATCTTAACCCTTGTTTTAAATATTTTCATACCTATATTTGTCCGCTAACTCTGTTATAATTGACAGGGGATGGCTTTATAACGTCATACGCTCTTTTTGCATCCTCTAAAGTGGTAAAATGAATGGTTTCGGGAACAACCGCCATTTCTCTTATTTGTCTGATTGACATATTCTCGTTAAATGTAACCTCATACGGGCAATTTATCTTAACTTCTTCTTCCAAAAAATTCTTCATTTCGGGGTTTTTAACGTATAAATTAAGCCACGGGTTAATTTTTTTGACCGCACGGGCAACGGAAAGCGCAAAATCTCTGTCATTGGCAAGTTTATCGTTCATTGCTCCATGACATCTGACATGTTCAATTTCAAGCCCCATGGTTTTTGCAAAAGAAGATATTGCGCCGACTTGATAAATAACCGTCGCTTCAATTTCTTCCTCATTTAATTCCATGGTTCTTCTTCCGAAACCTGAAATGTCTTGATAACCAATATGCGCACCGATTGCTAAATTGTTTTCTTTAACAAAATTCAAAGCGTTTTTAATTGCTATTGCATCTCCCGCATGAAAACCCGCCGAAATATTGACGGAACTCATAAATTTGGCAATCTCATAGGCTTCTTCGTTTTTATAAACTCCAAATTCCTGTGCCATATCAGAATTAAAATCAAACACTTTTTATTTTACCCTTACTCCTGTCTACAAAATAATTATACAACAAAAGAGTAAAAAGAAAGTGTTTTTTTATGAGCCCGCAAGAACAATGGTTATGTCTTTTGCAGCTTTATTTATTCCGATTGTGTCGTATACCGTCTGTTTATTTTTAAGATCGGGAATTTCAGACTTTAATTCTGAAATTGCGCCGTTTGGAATTTCAAAACTGTGAATTGAAATGTGGTCATGATTTAAACTTTGCGCCTGTCTTAAGTTAACTTCATACCCGAGTTCTTCAAGTTTTTTTTGATATTCAAGCGCTTTGTCATAGTTCGAGTCTGAATATAATATTCCGATTTCAAGCGGTCTTTCCATTTTTTCGGGTTTTTTGCCATATATGAAAGAGTCAACCAAATCTTGAGTTTTTTGAGGGTCTAATATCCAATAAGAAACTACTCCTCTTTGAGAAGGCTCTCCCGGAAGGGTTGCCACTTTAATCTGACTCGGGTCTGTTGATTTTGCAAGTGCGGCATACTGTGCCAATTCATAGAAAGAAAAATCCGTTTTAATAAATTTCATTGAAGATTTAAGCGCCTCGGGCACTTTAATAATAACGGAAGGGTCTTTTAACTTTGCGGCAAGCGCATTTAAAAACCATTGTTGACGGCGAATACGCCCTATATCACCAAGAGCGTCTTTTCTGTATCTCAAATAACCTTCAGACTGTTTTCCGTCAAGGTGTCGAACCCCTTTTTGCAAATTAATGTGTAAATTTGCCGTAGAATCGTTATAGTGCATATTTTTTTCGACATAGACATCCACCCCGCCGATTTTGTCTATAAACTCAATTAAAGCTTGGTTTGAAACAACAATATAATGGTCTATCTTCACACCGAGCGTTTGTTCGATTGTTTTAACCGAAGTATCAATTCCGCCGTAGAAAAAGGCATGGTTTATTTTATCGGGAAGCGCTCTTGAATGAATATAAACTTTTGAATCTCTCGGGATAGAAATTACATTAATGTTTTTAGCATGCGGGGCTATACTTATAAGATAAATGGAATCTGACCTTGTGTTTTCAAAAGGCTTGTCGGGGTTATCCGAAACATCAACGCCCAATAATAAAATATTTTGTCTTCTTGCGCCGAAATGAAAGCCGCCCGTTGAAACGGAAGAAGACTGCGGATGAAAAGCGTCATATAAAAAGTTTTTGATATCTTTTGCATGAAACACAAGAACAAGAATAATAAAACAACAAAGACAAACTAAAAGCTGCCCCAAAAAGTTATTTTGAACCCTTTTTACACGCCTTCTGCCGTTTGCCGCAGGCGTTACATCCATTTCAACGGTTTTATTATCATCCAATGTGTTCATTTTTGCCTCGAAACTCTATGCCTATATTATTTTAATTGAAAAATATTTTCTTGCAAAAAACAATCAATAAATGGTACGATTTTATTATGAAAAAAATAATTTCCATATTAGTTTTATTGTTAGGTTTTATCTCTCCTTGTTTTGCCGAAGAACAAGACCCTGACGTCATTTTCGATATTAAACAAAACGCTTTTGCTCTTTATAACACAAATCATGCAAATGAAGCTTATAAAATGTTGAAAGAAATTGACGATTTTAAAAAGGATGAGGAAGTTTATCTGATTTTAGCAAACATTGAAGAAGATAATAACCAAATTGACTCTGCAATTACCAACTTGAATAGGGCAATAGTAAAAAACCCCGAATTTTACAAGGCTTATTACAATTTGGGGTGCATTTTTATGAAAAAGAAAATCTACCCTCTTGCCATTGAAAATTTTGAAAAAGCCGCAAAATTAAATAAAGAAAACCCGTACGTTTTATATAATCTCGGAGTGGCGGAACTTTGCACGGGCGAATATTCCAAAGCCAAAAAAAACTTTATAAAAGCAATTTATCTTAAAAACGATGAGAAAAATTTTTATTATAACCTTGCTTATGCAAATAAAAAGTTAAATAAAGAAAAAAGTGCAAAAAAAGTTATAGATTTTTATAACTCGACTTTCGTAAAATAATTTTTTTCTATATAATAGTCATATGTTTGATTACATAAAAGGAGAATTGGTTTATAAAGGAGAAGATTCAATCGTTGTTGAAAACAACGGAATCGGCTATTCAATTCTTGCAAACTCAAGAACTATTTCGCTTTTCCCGAATTTGGGCTCTGAAATTAAAGTTTATACAAAACTTGTCCACAAAGAAGATATAATGACACTTGTAGGCTTTAAACAAAAAGAAGACAGGGTTATTTTTGATATACTGACTTCCGTTTCAGGAATAGGAACAAAAGTTGCTCTTATTTTGTTAGACGAATTTTCGGGCTGTGAGCTTATTGATTATGTCATTAACGAAGATTTTAAATCAATTTCAAGGGCAAAAGGGGTTGGTTTAAAGCTTGCACAAAAAATTATAATTGAACTTAAAGGCAAATTAAGCGCAAAGAAAACAACGGCGGAAATCATCCACGGCAAAATTGAAAACTTGGATGTTAACCATGACGAGTTGATTGAAGTTCAAACAATTTTGCAATCTTTGGGCTATAACCATGACGAATATACAAAAGCAATTGAATTTGCGGTTAAAAAAGCGAATGTAAAAACAAGCGAAGAAATTTTAAAAGAAGCACTATCTATGTTATCAAACGTTTAAGGAGAAAAAATGGCTGCAATTTCCAAAAAAACATCTTCAAAATCAAAAGAAACAACAAAAACAAAAAAAGAAGTTAAAACCCCGAAAACAAATAATTCAACCCCGAAAACAAAAAAGGTAACCTTGAAAAATAAAACTAAGAAAATCAAAGTTTTAATAGCTTCTTCGGAAGTTGCTCCTTTTTCAAAAGTTGGGGGTCTTGCGGATGTTGCGGGTGAACTTCCCCCGTTTTTAGAAAAAGAAAATTGCGAAGTTGCCGTTTTTACTCCGCTTTACGGTTCCGTTAATCAGGAAAAATGGGGAATAAAAGAGCTTCCAAACTCCGAATTAAAAATTTCCATGGGACACACCGAACATGTTTTTAAATTAAAAATGTGCAAACACCCAAAATCTGATAAAATTAACATTTTCTTTGTGGACAACCCGAAATATTTTTCATGTTTTGATGTTGTATACCCGATGTGGGTGGATGAAATGTATGAACAACAAAGGTATGTTTCTTTTTCGCTTGCCGTTTTGGAATATGCAAAACTCTTGAATTTCAAAGCCGATGTAGTTCATGCAAACGACTGGCACACTGCAATGCTGCCTGTTTACCTTAAAACAAATTATAAATATGATGAATTTTATAAAAATACAAAATCTGTATTCACTATTCATAACCTTGCATATCAAGGCTCTTGCGATAAATCTGTAATTGATTTTGCAAATATGCGCTGGGATAACGTATGGTATGACAACTGTCTTGAACACTACGGCAGAGTTAACTGGGTAAAGGGAGCAATTTATTGTGCCGATATGATTACGACGGTTTCTCCGAGATATGCAAATGAAATTTTGGGCGGAGAAATGGGCGAAGGAATGGATTACACCCTTCGTGGTCAAACACACAAAATCAGAGGAATTTTGAACGGAACTTATTACGATAAAAAGTTTAATTTAGACGAAAAACCAAAATATAAAAAACAAATTCAAAAACTTTTCGGGCTTCAGGAAAACCCGAACAGACCGCTTGTTGCAATGGTTTCAAGACTGACATATCAAAAGGGTCTTGATTTAATTGACTTTGCGAAATTTGACCTTATGAATTTGCCTTGCGATTTTGTATTCTTGGGAACAGGCGAAGGCGGATATCAAAACATGTTAATCTGGGCTTCAAACAATTCTTCCAACATTAGGGCTTGGATTGATTTTAAAGCTGACCTTTCGGATGATATTTATAAAGGTGCTGATTTATTTTTAATGCCTTCTTTATTTGAACCGTGCGGAATATCGCAAATGATTGCAATGAAAAACGGCACAATTCCGATTGTAAGGGCAACAGGCGGGCTGGATGATACCGTAATTTCTTATCCTAACGAAAAAGCAAACGGCTTTAAATTTTTAACATATGACGCAAAATCAATGGTGGATGAAATTAAAAACGCAATTTGGACTTATTACGACAGAAAAGACGACTTTAAACTTTTGATTAAAAACGCTCTAAATTCAAAGTTCACTTGGGATAACAGCGCAAAAGAATACAGAAAAGTTTATGAAGATATAACCGGAATTCATAATTAAAAATTATGCTTCAATAAGGTTTTTATCTCGAAACTGCATTTCATAAAGAGTTTTATACTGACCGTTTTCAATCTGCATAAGGTCTTCATGACGACCTTCTTCAACAACGGAACCGTCGTTTATAACCATTATTCTGTCAGCGTTTTTAATTGTTGAAAGCCTGTGGGCAATCACAAAAACGGTTTTGTTTTGCATCAGATTTTCCAAAGCCGCCTGAACAACCGCCTCAGACTTATTATCAAGGGCGGATGTTGCTTCATCCAAAATAACAATGGGGGCGTCTTTTAAAATTGCTCTTGCAATTGCAACCCTTTGTCTTTGCCCGCCGGATAAGCTTGTTCCTCTTTCGCCTATTTCAGTATCAAGCCCATGTTCAAGCGTTGAAACAAAATCATCCAAATGTGCCAATCTTACTGCATTTTGAAGCTGTTCTTCCGTTGCATTAAAATTTCCCATAAGAATGTTATCTTTAATTGTGCCGGAAAACAGGAAATTATCCTGAAAAACTTCCGATATGCCCCTTCTTAAAGAATCAAGGGTAAAATCTTTAATATTAACGCCGTCAATTAAAATTTCGCCCGAATTTATATCATAAAAACGAGGCAAAAGATTTACTATGGTTGATTTTCCGCCGCCTGAATTTCCGACAAGAGCAACCGTTTCAAACTTTTTAACTTCAAAGTTTACATGTTTTAAAACAGGTTCGCCTTCTACATATTCAAAACAAACATCTCTAAATTGAATTTTGTCTTTGACTTCGCTTAAGGTGTTATTCCCTTCGTGTGTTGAAATTTCAGGCATAAGGTCAAAAAGTTCAAACACCCTTGAAGCCGCAACAAAAACCCCTTGAAGCCCCGTTAAAGTTGTTCCCAAAGATTTCACGGGTTTATACAAAAGCAAAAGAGAGGTGATAAAGCTTGCGAAACTTCCCGTTGTAAGCTCACCGTTGATAATGAGCCCGTTGCCGAAGTGCAAAACAAAGGCAATTCCAATGCTTGCAATAATATACATAATAGGGCTCATCCAGCCCGCTCTTTTAGTCAGAGAAATTGTTAAATCGAAAGACTTTTTAATTTGCGCCTGAAACTTTGAAAAGAGCTTATCTTGCAAACAATAACCCGTCATTATTTTATTTCCGTGATAAGTTTCGTTGAAATTGGTTGCAATGCCGCCGCCCAAAACCGCAGATTCGTTGGAAACCCTTTTAATAACCTTTCTTAAAAGAGCTAAAGGCATAAATGCAATTGCTAAAACAATAACTCCGACAAGTGCCAGCTTCCAAGATGTCCACAATAAAACCGCAATCAAGCCAATTGCCTCTGTTGCGCATGTTACAAGCTGTTTAATAGATTCGACGATTGTTCTTGAAGCCAAATCGGGGTCTGACAAAAATCTTGTTAAAATAAGCCCTGAAGAATTTTCGTCAAAAAACTTCGAGTCCATTCTTATTAATTTTTTAAAAAGGTCAATTTTAACCGAATTTGAAATTTTATTGCTTATCCAATCTGAAAGATATGCGTTTAAATATCTTAAAACACCCTGAGCGCCTGCAAAAAGAACAATAAGAAACGGTATGAGCGCCGCAAGCAAATCTCTTGTTAATTCAAAACCCTTTACAATCATCGGATTACCGTTAACGACAACGTCAATGTAAGGTTTTAGCGCAAACGCCGTTGCACCGTCCAAAAGCCCCAGAGGAATTGCAACCGCAAAAGCTATAAATATTCTGAATAAATAAGGTTTGATATACGGAAACAGCCTTGATAAAAGATATTTGTAATTAAATGCCGTATTTGCATTCGATAAAGCAAGCTTCATTCTTTTTTTCCTTATAAATAAAACAATGCTGCAAGCGCAAGAGCACTTATTGCATAGCCTTCGTCTTCTTTTTCTTTAAGAAATTTTTTAATATCCCGCCTTTTGACACGAACTCTCTCGATAATAACTCCGCCGTCATCAACAGGTTTTTTTACTATTGTATCATCAATAATTTCTGCTGCAAAAATTGTTGCACATTCACTCGTTAACCCGCCCGATGTTGAAACCTTTTGTGCGCAAAGCCTTATTTTTGAAGCCGAAAGCCCTGTTTCTTCAAGAAGCTCTTTTTTGCATGCCTCAATTACGGTTTCGTTTTCATCTTCATCCCCGACAAGTCCTGCGGGAATTTCAACACAAAATTTTGCAACGTTTTCCGAAAATAAAGGGGGTCTTTTTGTAATCAGAAACAATATTTCATCCTCATGCTCTTTTTTTATAACGGGCAAAATTCCGACAACATTTTTTGCATTCGGACGGGTGACATATACCCAATCGCCCAAACCCTCTCTCTGTGCTGATTTTAGCGTTAAAAACTTCGTTTCAAATAAAATCATTTTTTACCTTTTTTTATGATTAATTATACAATCAAAAAAGGTGTTTTAGCCAGTAACTTCAAGGAGTTTACAAAAATTTACAATTTTTTTGCCAGATTTCAAAAGAAAAGAGCAAAAAATTTTGTTCAGACTATTTAAATATTAAGAAAATCATGCTATACTTTTAGGGTGTGTTGTTTAAATACCGTTGTAAAGGAAGGGGGCATCAATGGTAGCATTGGCAGAAAAGCTAAAGGTTAAATCGCCCGTCAAATCAAAATTCAACGATGAGTTCCAAACCTATTTGAAACAGCAATGTTTGAAAACAACGTTTAACGGCGTTGAGCTTGAAACATTCAGTTGGTACAAAAAAGTTCTTGGGCTTGCTTAAGATTAGCTTTTTTAGACTATCAAAAATTAATCGGGCAAAATTAAAGCCCGATTTTTTGTTTTAAAGTTAAAAAACTTACTTTGTTTTTTCTTTCATGGTACAATTTGCTTGTTATGCCTAGTAAGAAAAAATTATATATTATCCTTTTTTCTACCGTTGCCTTTTTGATTTTGGCAGGTTTCATCTGGTCGCTTATCGTAACGAGAGATTTAAGAAATCCTGACGGTAAAAAGGGCGGAATAAGTCAGGTGGCAACAGTTAAAAACATTGTTGTAACCGAAACAAAAGACGGAAAAGTTTACTGGGAGCTATATGCAGAAAAAGGAAGTTATGATTCTGACAAAGGCGGAGTATTGTTGACAAATGTTCTCGGAAATTTCTACAACCCCGATGATAAAGTTGTAATAAGCTTCAGATCTGACAACGGAACGTATTCCGAAGAAACAAAAGAAATTTCAATTGGCGGAAACGCTCTCGTTGTGGCTTATGACGGCTCATCAATCAGAGCGGACAAATTAACCTTTAAGGGAAAAGATGAGGATATTTTAGCTGAGGGAAATGTAATCATTAACAGGAATGATGATTTTATTACTCATTCGCAAAAGGCAAGATTTAACACAAGCCTTACCTTTTTTGAAATCTCGGGCAAAACCGAAACAAATGTCTATACAAAAGATAACTCGAAAGTACAAAAACTTATAAAATAAGAGGAACCGGATGAAAAAGATAGTTTATTTCGTTTTAATTTGTTTACTTTTGCACACTGCGGCATATGCAGCAAATAATGTGGTTATTGAAGCAAAAAAACAACAAATTCAATTGGATAAAAATAAAGGATATTTTGACGGGGATGTTAAAGTTACGGTTGGAGATATAACCGTTCAAAGCCCGAGAGCTGAGCTTGACCTTGACCCTAAAACCAAAAAACCTTCCCTTGCGGTTTTTTATGACAATCCTTACGCTTTTCAAAACAAAGACAATAAAAAACACGAAATTAAAGCTAAAATCATGAAGGTTTCCCTGATTAAAAAAAGTGTGCTTGCGGAAGGAAATACCCAATCAATTATTATGCAGGACAGACAGCCTGTCATCACAATTAATGCCGATGTTCAACAGTATGACACCGAAACAAAATTAATGAAGGCAAAAGGGTCTGTAATTGTTCATTATAATGATGTTGAAACCTTTTCGGAATATGCAAGTGCGGTTTTGGAAAAAGAAGGAACGGTAAAAAATCTTAAACTTCAAAATAACGTTGTTATAAAAGAAGGAACCAACATTTTAAAAGGAAATCAGTTTGAATATATTTCCGGCAGGGACGAATATCGTTTAACGGGAAATGCGGTTTCCGATCTTACGTTTGAAGACGGCACAAAACTTTTGGTTAAATCAACCTATCAACAGTATAATAAGCTTTCAAACAATATAATAGCAGGCGGCAATGTCAGAGTAAATTTCAAAGACTATTTTGCACAAGGTCCGAAAGCTCAAATGTTTGTTGACCCGAAAACCCAAAAACCAAAACAGGTAATTTTTACGGGGCGCTCTAAAATCACTCAAAACGGCAACACGGTTGAAGCTGACAGAATAAAAATGACAATGGAGCCAAAAGAGTTTTTTGCTGACGGAAACGTTAAAACAAGTCTGCAAGGAAGCGATGACAATTCAATGGAGATGATGCCATAATGGATATTACAATGGAACATAAACAGTGTCTTGTGGCGGGGGACGGATATCTTCCCGTTAAAATGGCACAAACGGCAAAAGAAAACGGGTTTGAGGTTGTTGCAATTTCTTTATCCTCAGATAATCATAAAGAGCTTCAAAAATATTGCTCAAAAGTTTATTCATACAGCCCCGGTCAAGTTAATTCAATTAAAAAAACTTTGATTGACGAAAAAATAAAACAGCTTACATTTTTGGGCAAAGTTTCAAAAACAATGCTTCTGAAACGCCCGAAATTAGAACCCAGAGCAATTGAACTTTTGAGAGAAACCCCAAAATTAAACGATGACGCCATTATGCTGAAAATTATTCAAGAAATGGAATCAATCGGCATTACCATTTTGGATCAAACAATTTTTATTAAAAGTTTAATGGTTCAAAAGGGCGTTATGACAAAGTTAAAGCCGACTGATGAACAGCTTATCGATATTGAATACGGATATAAAACCGCAAAACAAATGGGGCAATTAGATATCGGACAGTCTGTCATTATGAAAGACAAGATGATTCTTGCGGTTGAAGCCATTGAAGGGACAGATAAATGCATAAAAAGGGGCGGAAAGCTTGCAAGAAAAAAAGGAGCCGTTGTTGTTAAAGTTGCAAAACCAAAACAGGACAAAAGGTTTGATATTCCTGCGGTTGGGCTTAGAACTTTAAGAACAATGAAAAAATACGGAGCAAATGTTCTTGCGCTTGAATCGGGCGAAACAATCATGGTTGAGGCAAACAAAATGATTGATTACGCAAACAAGCATAAAATAGTTATAATGGCGTTTTAAGGGTAATTTATGGAAAATTCCCGAAAGAAAATTTTTATAATTACCGGAGATTATTCGGGCGATAAACACGGCTCAAACGTTGTAAAAGAGCTTATTAAAACCGCTCCTGACATTACAGTTGAAGGGGTTGGGGGAATTAATCTTGAAAAAACGGGAATAAAACTTTTATTCAATCAGGATAAAATGAACACAATGGGGTTAACCCCAAAATCTGTCTTTAACCATGTTTTAATGGGCAAAAAAATAATAAACTATTTAAAAAACGAATTTAAGCCCGATTTGGTTCTTTTGATTGATTATGGTGCGTTTAATCTTCAAATTTCAAAACACTTAAAAAAAGCCGGAATAAAAACTTTTTATTTCATCCCGCCCCAGATTTGGGCTTCCAGAAAATGGCGCCTTAAAACAATTAAGAAAAATGTTGACAGAGTTTTTACCATTTTTCCCTTTGAAAAAGATTTTTACGAAAAAGAAGGAATAAATTCCGTTTTTGTCGGACACCCGCTTGTAAAAGAACTTCCATGTCCTGTCAACAGAGATGAATTTTTTGAAAAACACAATCTTAATAAAAACAAAAAATTAATCGGGGTGTTTCCGGGGTCAAGAATTTTTGAAATTAAATTTTTATTTAAAATTTTTGAAGGGGCGGCTAAATTAATTGAGAAAAAACTCAAAGACGTTCAATTTGTCTTTTCGCATTCCGAAAATCTTCCGGATAATGTTTTCAAAACGGAATATAAAACCTTAAAGGGCGAAAATTATGCGCTTTTATCGGCTTCAGACGCCTTAATTTTAGCATCGGGCACGGTCGCTCTTGAAGCTGCACTCTATAAAACTCCCATGATTATAGCATACAGGGGACCTTTGTTTTTCTATTTCATATATTTGCTTGTAAGAACAATAGATAAGGCTTGTCTTGTTAATATAATTACCAAAAAGGACATTGTGCCGGAATTTTTAATGTATAATGCAACATGTGAAAAAATTTCGGACAAAATTATTCAAATTTTGACGGACGAAAAAGAAAGAAACAGACAGCTTCAAGGTTTTGATGAAGTTATTGAAAAGCTCGGAAATTCTCACTGTGTTGAAGTTGTCGCAAAAAATATTATAGAGGAGTTAGAAAATGGCTAATATTATTACTTTATCAAGAATTTTTCTTGCATTTCTTGCAATGGGGCTTCTTTTTGGGGGATATGCTCATATTTCCGTAATTTTAACCGTTTTTGTAATGTGGTTCGACGGGCTTGACGGATATGTTGCAAGAAAATTCAACGAAAGTTCAAAACTCGGCGCCGTTTTAGATATTATGGGCGACAGAATTGTTGAAAACATATACTGGATAACGTTTTGTGCGCTCGGGTGGATAAATGTCATAATTCCGTTAGTTGTAGTTTCAAGAGGAATTATAACGGACAGCTTAAGAAGCCTTGCGCTCGCTCAGGGATATACCGCCTTTGGCGAAAAAACAATGATGCAGGGAAAAGTTGCAAAATTTATTGTTGCTTCAAACTTTTCAAGATTTTCATATGCCGTCTGCAAGGCAATTGCCTTTTTCTTCCTTATTTTAGGTCATGTTAATTATGATATTCCTCACAAAAACACAATTTTGGAAATCGGGGTTATATGTGCCGTTATTTCCGTTATTTTCTGTGTTTTAAGGGGTTTGCCGGTAGTTTTTGAAAGCAAAAGATTTTTAAAATAATGGATAAAAAATATTTAAACATAGTTTTATTTGAGCCTGAAATTCCGCAAAATACCGGTAATATAGCGAGGCTTTGTGCCTGTTTAAACGCAAAACTTTTTTTGGTCGGAAGGCTCGGATTTAATATAACGGATAAACATCTAAAGCGCTCAGGGCTTGATTATTGGGATAAAGTTGAAATTGAAAAAGTTATTGATTTTGAAGAATTTGAAAAAAATTTTCCTTTTTCAACCAACCCCTACTTTTTGTTCACGACAAAATCAACAAAAAAATATACGGAAGTTGAATATCCAATGGGCTCATTTTTAATTTACGGCCCTGAAACAAGAGGTTTACCCAATTTTATAAGAGAGAAATATAAAGAAAATTGTGTTACAATTCCAATGAGGGAAAGTTTAAGAAGCCTGAACTTATCGAACAGCGTTGCAATCGGCGCTTATGAAGCGGTAAGACAGCTGGGCGGAATTTATTAAAAGGAGCTTATCTTGACGGACGAAAATTTTATAAGAACGGACAGAAACTATATCAAAAATCTATTGCCGCCAAGACCAAAAAACGGAAATAAAGGCACTTTTGGCACTGTTTTAAATTTTGCCGGCTCAATTTATTATTCAGGCGCCGCATATTTAAGCAGCATTGCAGCCCTGAAAGTTGGCTGTGGGCTTGTAAGGCTGGCAAGCGAAAATGAAGTCATTTCAAGAATTTCAGTCTTATCACCCGATATAACGTTTATTAATCTCGGTGAAAATGAATATGGAACGCTTTCAAAAGATTCGCTTAAATATATAAAAAATTTAAAACGCCCGAATGCAATATCAATAGGCTGCGGGCTTACAACCTTTCCGCCCGCAAAAGAATTTGTTCTTAAATTCCTTGAAAGTCATTTAAATTCAGACACTCCGATAGTTATTGACGCTGATGCAATAAATATTTTGGCTTGTGAAAACAAAAAACCCGTTCCGCTAAATTCCGTAATAACGCCCCACCCTTTAGAATTATCAAGACTTTTAAAGGTTGATGCGGACGAGATTGAAAATAACCGAATTAAATTTGCAAAAAAAGCAAGCGGACAGTTTGACTGTATTGTCGTTTTAAAAGGCAAAAACACCGTAATTTCAACCCCGAACGGAAATACTTTTGTTAATTCAACAGGAAACACGGCGCTTTCAAAAGGGGGCAGCGGAGATGTTTTAACAGGGATGATTGCAGGCTTTGCCGCACAAGGAATGAAACTCGAAGACGCCTGTGTTTTAGCTTGTTATTTGCATGGAAAAGCGGGCGAAATTGCCTCTTACAAATTAAGCGAATATTCAGTTCTTGCTTCCGATTTGGTCAATTTTATTCCAAACGCAATTAAAGAATTTACTCAAATTTTATAAAAATTTTGTGCCTGAAACTTAAGAGTCAATGTGGGTTTTGCTCTGCCTGCGTTCTGTTAAATTTTATAAATTGAATTTAAATCTGTTTTTAGCGCCATACAAACAGATATTACAATCACAATACTTAAATTTGCTTTTGCGTTTTAAATTAAATTCAGGTATTTTTGTGTAATTCCTGCCATTTCAGCAAGTTTTTCCTGAGAAATTTTCTTTTTAAGTCTTTCAATTCTGATATTATCAGCAACTGTTTGTAAAATTTCTTACTTTTGCATAATAAATTTATGTCAGATTATTCGCAGTATAAAAATAATCCATAATAGTATATAAATAAAGAATGATTGTATCAGGGTCTTATCGGTGCAAGCTTGTAGGGTAGGCTTTAGCCTACCGATTGCTACATTCTTCGCATTGAAGTCCACCCTACGTGCTCCGTTTTTATTTCCGCTTTTATTTATTTCGCTTTCTTTTCTTTGTTCAAGCGCCCATCAAAGAAAAGAAAGCGAAGGTAAAGAAAAGAAAGAGGGCTTGAACCGTTGCGGGGAAGTTTAAAAACGTGCACTAAATTCAATATCATTGCTTCGGACAACTCGTGGCTTTGCCACTCAAACAGTCCTTCGCAATAACATTTCATTAAGTGCACGAGATATAGTAGCTTGTAGCTTGTAGGGTAGGCTTTAGCCTACCGATTGCTTTCTATTCAATAACATTTCATTAAGTGCACGAAAGAGAAGTTTTTATAGTAGTTTAAACAATAATTGGTGGACTAAAGTCCACCCTACGTGCTCATCGCAAGCCCCTTATGCACTGGCTTCGCATTCTTCTTGGAAATTCCTAGCGGCTCACTTTTTTGGACTTCGCTCAATTGAAACCTAATCGGTTTC
>CANRGC010000006.1 GCA_947630045.1 Candidatus Gastranaerophilales bacterium | reverse complement strand
AATGGCGGGGACGACGGGGATCGAACCCGCGACCTCATGCGTGACAGGCATGCGCTCTAACCAATCTGAGCTACGCCCCCAACATTAAATAAACTTATTTTGCGTATACGCTAACTTGTTTTCTTGTTCTTCTGTGAGGTTCAAACTTAACAACGCCGTCAATTAACGCAAACAAAGTGTCATCAGAACCCTTCGCAACGTTATTTCCGGGGAAAACTTTTGTTCCTCTTTGTCTTACTAAGATATTACCGGCAAGAACTTCTTCGCCGCCGAATTTTTTAACACCAAGGCGCTTGCTTTCAGAATCTCTGCCGTTTTTGGTTGAACCTAGTCCCTTCTTATGTGCCATTGTTATTCTCCTTGTGTTTCTTCACTTGCAGCTTTTTTAGAAGCCTTAGAGTTAATTTTGTTAATCATAACTCTTGTGAACTGTTGTCTGTGACCTTGTTTTTTTCTGTAACCTTTTTTAGGACGTTGTTTAAAAACGATAATTTTTTTTGCTTTATCGTGTTTTAAAATTGTGCCTTCAACAGTTGCAGAATCAACGTAAGGCGTTCCTACCTTTGATTTTTTTCCGTTAACGAGCATAACAATTTTATCAAAAGTAACTTTTTCGTTTACTTCGTTGTCTAAAAGCTCAATATCAACATATCTGCCTTCTTCAAGCTTATATTGTTTGCCGCCGGTTTCTACGATTGCATACATTGTTTGTGTCCTTTCTTTTAAGGGATTGCAGCGAACTAATTTCGCATTTAGACGCAATCAGCCTCTCTTACAGTTTTTAAATATAAAATGAACAAAATTAATTGTCAACTTAAATTATTTCAACACAAAGAGGCATGTCAACAACTTCAAGCTCATATATGGCTTCGGTGCCCAAGTCTTTAAATGCGGCAATTTTTGCCGATTTTACACAACTTTGATATAAAGTTGCAACTCCGCCCATGGCTTTTAAATAAAGTCTGTTGCCGCCTTTAATCGTTCTGTTTCCTTTTCCGACAGTTGCAATAACGCCTTTTTCATATAAAATCGGAGCAAAAACATCCATTCTCTTTGACGTTGTAGGTCCGATAGGTCCTATAACTTCATTTGGCGCACAAGGACAGGGGCCCGCATAAAAAATAACCGCCCCTTTAAGGTTTATCGGCAAGGGTTCATTTTTTTTAATCATATCAACAAGCCTCTTGTGGGCGGCATCTCTTGCCGTATAAATTTTTCCCGAAAGCAAAATTTCATCACCTGTTTTCAAGTTTTTTAAAGTTTCTGTATCGTCAACTTTCACTTTTTTTGCGTCAAAGGATAATTCTTTATCATATATCGGATAATCTTCTTCAAAATATTTAATTTTATCGTTCTCAATAACGGCTTCACGGTGTCTTATGCTGTGGCAGTTAAGGTTTACGCATACGGGCATGGAAGCTATATGAGTCGGGCTTGAGATAATTTTTGTTTCAAGGACGTTATCAATTTCAACATCGAGTTTTTTTCCCTTAAATAAGGCATATTTAGCATTTAGCGCCGCAACTTCCGCCGTTCCGCCGACACCAATTCCTGTAATCATTGGCGGACAAGCATTTTCCCCCGCATTTTTAACGCATTCAATTGCAAAATCGATAATATCATTTATGGAAGCGGTGGGGTTCATCATCTTTAAGGCAGTCATATTCTCGGCTCCGCCGCCTTTAATGCCAACCAAAATTGAAACCTTGTCTTCCTTTATAAATTCCGTGTGAATAATACAGGGGGTGTTTGTATTTGTGTTTGAACGGTCAAAAACGGCGTCTTTAACCACTGATTTTCTGAAAAAATTATCCGTGTAACAATCTTTAACCGCTTTATTTATAACATCGTAAACAAATTCACCTTCAAGGGGAATATTCTGCCCGATTTTAAGAAAGACAACGACTTGACCCGTGTCTTGGCAGAGCGGACGTTTGTTTTTATTTGCAAGGTAAGCATTTTTTAAAACCTGATTTTTTATTTTATAGTTAAAATTTGAAAGCTTGGCATAGTCTTGTGCAAGAAGTGTCGTATTTGCCGATTTTAACATATTATACAAAGCTTCATAGATTAATTTTGTTTGCATAAAAATTCTTCCTTTATGGCGTTTATTACGTCATCATCTGAGATTTCGGGGTTAATTTCTTTTAAGGTTACAATTTTATTTTTTTCAATTTTTTCCCCGAATATTTTTTCTAAAAGGTCAAAATCAACATCTTTTAAAATTGAACCATGTTGCAGAAAATATCCTTCTTTTCTAAATTGCGCCGAGCCTATGAATTTTTTTTGCCCGAAACAAATATCAGCGCCCGAACTTATATTCATACAGTAATTTTTGTTTCCGCCTCTGTCGCCTGAATAATTGAGATTTATATCCAGCCTTGAAAACCCGCCTATTAAAATGTCGGAAATCATTCTATAGGTTTCAATCACGCTTTGACCTTTCGGAATTTTTCCCGCAACGGAATATGTTATTTCCATATCATGCAAAAGCGCCCTTCCGCCTGTGGGACGGCGAACAACATCGACAGGAAAATTTATGTCAAAGTTTTTTTGATTTCTGCCCAAAGAAACACATCTAGGTTCCCAGCCGTAAAATCTAACCTTATAAACGTCATCATGTTCATCCTTTAAGGTGTTTAACATGTTTAAATCAAAAGACATGTTATAAGAGCCTTGAAATTTCTTATATTCGGAAACAAAATTGACTTTCATAAAAATAATAATATCATGTAATTATGAGGATGATTCAAAAGTTAAAAAGTTTAGAGAAGGCTGTGGTTTTCTTAAGGTGGGCAACAGACGCCCAATTTGGAAAGCTTAAATATGTCGGCGACGATTTTATTGAATTTGAAGTTTTAGACACAGATTCAATGGAATATACCGAAACCGTTTTAATTAACTCTCAGCTTATTCTTGAAGTTATTGTTTCCGGATTTGAAATTGCACGTGTAATTGCTGAAATTGCAGTAAATATGGATTCTTCAAACTAGGTTTTAAACCCTATATTAAAGCAAAACTCTTTTGAATTTTTGCTTATTTTGAACTTTCCGTTTATTGCTTTAATTTTCCTTTTAACAATTTCAAGCCCCATTTTGCTTGAACATGTTTTAAGATATTTATTATCGTATTCATTTAAAAAACAAATTTTTAAAAATTTATCTTCACCTAAAAAAGAAATGTTGATATCACCGCCGTTTTTTGTATATTTAACGGCGTTTGTAAGAAGATTTAAAATAATTTGTCTTGCAAGCTGTTTATCAGTTAAAACAACAGTTTTCTTTTGAGTTTCGATATTAATATTAACTTTAAGATTTTTTTCAAAAATTAAAAAATTTAAAACCCTGATTTCTTCCCTCAAAATCTTTAAAAGGTCAACTTCTTCAAAATTCGGGCAATATTTTCCCTTGCTTAAAGAATATCCCGTGAGCATGTTTTCAATATAGTTTAAGTTGTGTTTGTTTATTCTGTAAATTTCTTCAAGCAAATCGTCCCTTTCGGCATTTTTTAGCGCAAAATCTACGCTTAAAACAGGCGCTTTTAAGTCGTGAACAATTTCATAAAAATATTCATCACTTTTGGTTAGGGTTCGCATAATCATTTTTTATCAGGCAAATTAAGTTTTATCATTCTCAACTCGGGTAATCATCTCGGTATTTACATAAAACTTTGGTTTTAGTAGAATAATTTTGGTTCAGGGAATTAGAAGATAATGATAAAAATTGATTACAGTAATGTTTCAAGTAAAGTTTTAGGCGAAGAATTCGGCTTAAATCTGGATGAAGAATTTGCTCAATATTCAAATAAAATTGAAGAAGCCATTAAAAATCTTAACTTTAATAAAGATAAACAAGGCAAATGGCTTCAGTGGATGAATTTGGGGTATAACGAAGAAACTCTCTGGTATGTTAAAGAATATGCCGCAATGGTTGACGGGCGTTTTGACAACGTCCTTGTTCTTGGAATCGGCGGTTCGGCACTCGGTGCAAGAGCCTTTTGTAACGCCCTTTTAAAACCATACTGGAATATGCTCTCAAAAGAAGAAAGAAACGGTTTCCCCAAAATTTTCTTTTTGGATAACATTGACCCCGATGAAATTACAGGGCTTTTGAATGTTTTAGATTTGAAAAAAACCCTTGTGAACGTAATTACAAAATCAGGCTCAACCGCAGAAACAATGAGCCAATTTATGATTATAAAAGACAGGCTTCAAAATCTTCTCGGAGATGATTACAGAAAAAATATCGTTGCAACAACAGACAAACAGTCGGGAATTTTAAGACAAATTGCCAACGAAGAAGGGTATAAAACTTTTGTTGTTCCTGATGATGTAGGCGGAAGATTTTCGGTGTTTTCACCCGTCGGGCTTCTTCCCATGGCGCTTGTCGGAATAGACATTGATGAAGTCATAGACGGCATTAAAGTTATGGATTTAGCGCTCAAAAACACTGACATTAACCGAAACATTGCGGCGCAAAACGCTTTAATTCATTATTTAATGGATACAAAAAAAGGTCACTACATTTCTGTAATGATGCCTTATTCCAGCAGATTGAAATATGTTTCCAACTGGTATGTTCAGCTTTGGGCAGAATCTTTGGGAAAAGAATATGACAAGGAAGGAAACCTTGTAAATGTTGGTCCGACCCCGATTGCAGCGCTTGGCGCAACTGACCAGCACTCGCAAATTCAGCTTTTTAACGAAGGAAAACACGACAAAATAATTAACTTTATAAGGGTGGATGAGTTTGATAACGAGCTTGAAGTGCCGAAAATTTTTGAGTTTACGGGTGTCAACTACCTTGGCGGAAAAACAATAAACAGACTTATAAATTCGGAAGCCGATGCAACGGCAGTGGCTCTTGCAGATTTTAAGCGCCCCAATTTAACAATTCACCTTCCAAAAGTTAATGCTTATTATATGGCTGAATTGTTTTACATGCTTGAAGTTCAAACGGCAGTTGCGGGCGAATTATATAATATAGATGCCTTTAATCAACCGGGGGTTGAACAGGCAAAAAATTATACATATGCCCTTATGGGACGTCAAGGGTATGAAGAATCAAAACACAGGCTTGAAGAAAAAATCGGAATTAAAACGGAAGGCGATTTGGTTTAAACTTCTTCACCAAAAAGACACCAGAGAGAAGCTTTGTTTAGTTTAACATTGACAAAATCGCCGACATTGTGGGTTTTTGACTCGAAATGGACAACTTTGTTATTTCTTAAGCGCCCCTCTAAAACCCTTCTGTCATCTTTGTAATTTTCTTTTTCAACAAGAACTTCCAAGGTTTTTCCGACATATTTTTTGTTTGAAATAAAAGAAGCCTCTCTGACGGTTTCGTTTAACCTTTGAAGCCTTTCTTTTTTAATTTCGTCAGGAATAAATTTATCCGTCATTCTGCCCGCAGGTGTGTTTGGACGGGGGGAATATGCCGCCGTGTTTGAATAATCAAGGCAAAGCTCTTTAATTTGTGTAATTGTGTCTTGAAATTCTTCTTCGGTTTCAGACGGAAAGCCCGCAATAAAGTCAGATGTAACCGTTACATTTTCAATTTCGTTTTGAATTTTTTGAACGATTTTTCTGTATTCGGCAACATTATATCTTCTGTTCATTGCCTTTAAAACCCTGTCGTTGCCCGATTGCATGGGAATATGAAAACATTCGCAAATTTTTTTACCGCATTTAACCGTCTTGATGACTTCGTCTGTTATATCCGTCGGATAAGAAGTTGTAAAGCGAATTCTAAAATCACCCTCGAGTTTATCAAGCTCTGATAAAAGATATGCAAAAGTCGGTTTATTTTCCAAATCTTTACCATAGCTGTCTACATTTTGACCCAGAAGCGTAATTTCCTTAAAGCCGTCTTTAATTATTTGTTTTGCTTCATTTATAATAACATCAACGCTTCTTGACCTTTCTCTGCCCCTTGTATAGGGAACAACGCAATATGTGCAAAAATTGTTACACCCTTCCATTATGGGGAGCCACGCATTAATGTTTTTATTTCTTATAATGTTAAAATCTTCTTCCTTAACGGCTTCTTTTCTTATGGCGCAAACTTTTCCCCGAGTTTCAAGAAGGCTTGGAAGCTCATAAATATTATGCGTTCCAAAAACAAGGTCAAGATAAGGAAATTTCTTTAAAAGTTTTTCGCCTTCCATTTGGGCAACACAACCGCAAACGCCGATTACAAGTTTTTCGCCTCTTTTTTTTCTTGCATTCCAGCTTCCAAGCTTTGAATAAGCCTTATCCTCGGAAAGCTGACGAATTGAACATGTGTTTATAATTAAAAAATCGGCTTCGTTTTCTTCCGCCTGTTCATACCCGAAATGGCTCATTATCCCGAAAATTCTTTCGGTATCAGATTTATTCATCTGGCAGCCAAGCGTTTCTATATAAATTTTTTTCTTTAAGCTGTGCATAAACTTTGCCTATACAATAAGATGAGTCTTGATTTTTTCAAGGCGCTCCATTCTCTCTTTAAGAGCACCCGTAGGCTTATAGTAAGGTTCCACGGTCATGATTTTTGCCGCAATATTCGGATAGAAATAAATAAATCTTAATTCACTTTTTGTTAAAGGTTTTTGAGTGTGAACGTTTGCATATCTCGCAAGCTCAAGGATGTTTCTGGCTTCTTCTTCATCTTTGAACTCAAGCTCAAGATTTTGATATACATTTCTAAAGCCCTTAATTCCGGCATACTCGCCCACGGTAATCATTCTTCCGGTTTCGATTATTTCGGGTTCGCCCCTTCCAAGTTCCTCATAGTCATAGAGTTCATAATTTCTTCTGTCTTTAAGTGCGCCGTCAGCATGAATACCTGATTCGTGAGCAAAAGCGTTGTCGCCCACACCGACTTGATTTAAGGGAATTGGAACACCAAAAGCATAGCTTGTATATTTCGCAAGTTTCCATGCTTTAGATAAATCAATTTGCGGATCAATTTTATATTTGCCTTCAAATCCTGAAGATTTTAAAATTGCCAAAATACAGGAAATTAAATCGGCGTTTCCGGCTCTTTCGCCCATTCCGTTTATTGCCGTATTTATCCATGCACCGACACCTGCGTCAATTGCAGCCTTTGCGCCCATAACCGAACATGCGGTAGCCATGCCGAGGTCATTATGAAAATGAGTTTCAATATCCATTCCCGTTTCTTTTGCAATTGCATAAATTCTGTCATATGCGCTTTTTGGGTCATCATATCCCAAAGTGTCACAATATCTGAACCTTTGAGCGCCGTAACGTTTACATTCGCCCGCATATTTAATCAAATAAGATAAATCTGACCTTGAAGCGTCTTCAGCGTTTACGCCGATTATGTTTGCATTGTTTTTAACGGCTTCATTAACGGCGTCAAGCGTTTGCGCCAAAATGTCGTCTTTTGTCTTTTTGCCGCCGTATTTTCCGACAATCATCTGATCGGATGTCGATTGAGAAAGGTTAATATTTTTTAATTTGGGAACATTTTGAAAAGATTTTTGAACATCGCTTGCAAGCGCTCTTGACCAGCCCGACAAAATTGTCTTGTCAATAATACCGAGTTCCACAAGTTCTAAATTTCCGTTTAAATAGTTAAGTTCATGTTCCGTGGTGGGAAAACCGAATTCTGACTGAGTTATTCCCATATCATTTAACATGAGATTTATAATGGTCTTTTGAAGTTTTGCCAAGCCCAATCTGGAAGTTTGAACACCGTCTCTGTTTGTTACGTCAAGAAATCTTATAAAGTTGTTGCCCATAATTTACCTTTTTATAATTATTTAACAACATTATATTAACAAATAAAAAAATACTGGCAATTTTTTTATGTTTGATTTATTATAAGCATGGATTTATGATAATTTGGCATGATGTTTCATCATTTCAAAAAAAGGATTATATGTCTCGCATTTGTAAAATAGCATATTCCGGTAACATAGCCCACGGTAACTCGTGTAGCAAGCGCCGAGAACGACCGCTTTTAAATAAAATTTCATCTATGACGGATAATGAAATTTTAGAAGCAAGCGTGAAGAATGCAGACGAACGTGTGAAAAACTCAAATGCTGCCCGTGTATTAAAAAAAATACCTTTATTGTTTTCAGCAGCAACAGGAATAATTTGCGGAGCCTTAACAAAAGGCAAACTTTCCAATAAAGCTTTATCCGCCGCACAGGCTTTTGGTGTCGGTGCTTTAGTCTACGGATTATCAAAGCCGGTTGAGAAAGTTTCAAATTCCATTTTCTCAAAGGAAGATGAAAAAGAAAATTCAATGACAAAACTTGTGTTCAGCACAGCCGCTTTATTCGGCGCAAGCGCCCTTGCCCTTAAAGGAATTCAAAAGGGCGGTAAAGTTTTATCAAAAGTTTTTGCCCCAAGCGCTGATAAATTAAAAGACACTTTGTCATCGCATGCTAAAATCATTGACTCCTCAAGTTTGGGAAAACTGAGCGATAAATTTACAAAGAGTTTATCTTCATTTGCCGCTAAATGCCCGAAAACATTTTCCGCACTTGCAAGTGCAGCTCTCTTTTCGCCCGCAGCCGCTGCATTAGGCGCAGTTACCATCGGGAATAATAAAATGAAAAAAGACAGGCTTGATATTACAAACGCCAACATTAACAAGCTTATACTTTGCAGAGAACTTGCTCAAGCCTCATTAGAAAAATAATTTTAAAGTTTTAATTATATATAACATATGTATTATTATTTTAAAATGTTAAGAAATATGAAATTTAAAATCCCCGTATATAGGCATAAGTCCTTTACTTTAAAAAAACAATTGAATTTTTTTGTTAAGTAATATGAACAATGTAGGACAAACTTAAAAAAAAATGATAATATGAGAACATAAAGTGTTCTTTTTACCCTAATTGGGTAAAAACAAGAGAAGAAAAAAATACCATATAAGAGATATGAAGTTTCGTGAAGTATTAACAGCAAAAAAAGTCAATTTATGAAAGGTTGAATTTTTTATTAACATGTGAAGGTATCTTTATGTCCTTTAATGGTGTCTGTAAAAAATTAATGTGGAGGAATCTAAGTTAATATGACAATTAGTGTGAACAACAGAAAAAAACAGGCTAAAAAATCATTTGAAGAATTAATCAAAGACTTACAAACATCTAACTCCGAAAAAGTTCGCTATAATGCCGCAAGAGTTCTCGGCGAAATGGGCGACTTTAACGCTGTTAAACCTCTTATAGATGTTTTAAAATATGACAAAAACGGCTCTGTTCGTTTGTATGCAGCTCGTGCATTGGGCGAACTCGGCAACACCGACGCAACCGTTCCTTTAATCGAATCATTGAGAGAAGACAGAAATGTTGACGTTCGTGTTCGTGCAGCACGTGCTTTGGGTCGTTTGGGCGGCGCAATTGTTGTAGAACCTCTTGTTGAAGCTCTTAATGACGAAAACCCGCAAGTTTGTATAACGGCAACCGACGCTTTAATTGAAATCGGTGATGTTGCAACTGACGCTTTGATTGAATCACTTGACCATGAAAAAGTTAACGTAAGATGTGACGCAACAAGGGCTTTGGGCGAAATTGGCAACAAAAAAGCTGTTGAAAAAATCATCAAAATGTTAAAAGATGAATGGGTTAACGTAAGAATTTATGCCGTAACTTCTCTTGGCAAACTCGGTGATGTTCAAGCCGTTCCCGCTTTAATTGAGGTTATGGAAAATAAAGAAGAAAACGATTTGGTTAGAGCCGGAGCTGCTGCCGCACTCGGCGTTTTACGTGACCAAAGAGCGCTTCTTCCTTTAAGAAAATTAATCATTGAAGCCGAAGAATTGGGCGAACTTGAAGACACGGCTCTTAAATCTTTCAAAAAGATAATGGCTGCAAACTGGGAATCAATCCCCGGTGCTGCTCCCGTTAAAAAACCCGCACTCTTTTAGTTAAAAAATTTCAAATAATATCCTAAAAACCCTGAAAACTTAAAGCTTTCAGGGTTTTTCTCATATTTATCTTTTAAAATACATTTTTAAAGTGAGCTTACTTTTTCTTGCACGCCGCTTTCAAGATTTTTTACGGTATAGAAACCTTTTTCAAGTTCATCCTCGCCGATAATAACCGCTTTTTTTGCAACTTTTCCCGCTCTTTCAAGCTGTTTTGCAAACTTTCTTCCCAACATGTCAAAATCAGCGCTGTACCCTTTTTGTCTGAGCTCAAAAACCGTTTTAATTGCGACATCTTGAAATTTTGAAACAACAAAATAATCAAGCTTGTCTTCTTCCTTTTTCTCAATCAAACTGAAAAGTCTTTCTGCGCCAAGGGCAAAACCCACGGCAGGAGTTGGTTTTCCGCCAAGCATTTCAACAAGCCCGTCATATCTGCCCCCGCCCAAAACTGCGCTTTGAGCGCCGAGAGCCGTGCTTTTAATTTCAAAAACCGTTCTTGTATAATAATCAAGCCCACGGACAAGCATTTTGTCAATTTCATATTTTATGCCCACTTTATCCAAATATTTTTTTAATTCTTCAAAATGGTTTTTGCAATCTTCACAAATAAAATCGTCGTTAATAACTTTTTTTATTTCTTCTTTTTCAAAAATCTTCTTACAGTCTTCGTTTTTGCAATCAAGCATTCTTAAGGGGTTTTTTTCAAATCTTACTTTACAATCGTCGCAAAGGTTTTCTAAATAAGGTTTAATTGCGGCTTTAATTTTTTCTTTATATTTATTTCTGCAATCGGGGCAGCCCAATGAATTAAGGCTTACAACAAGATTGCCTATTCCGTTTGCCTTTAAAAATTCAGCTGCAAGAATAATAACTTCAGCATCAGCGCTTGCGTCAGGAATTCCGAACAATTCAAGCCCGATTTGGTGGAATTGTCTTTGTCTGCCCGCTTGTGGTCTTTCATATCGGAACATAGGTCCGAAATACCATAATTTAACAGGTGTCGGAAGTTTATCCATTCCATGTTCGATATAACTTCTGACAACTCCCGCCGTATTCTCAGGGCGCAAGGTTATGCTTGTATCGCCGCCGCCGACATTAAAGGTGTACATTTCCTTGTTTACTATATCGGTTGAATCGCCCACCCCTCTTTTAAAAAGGTCTGTACTTTCAAAAATCGGGGTTCTGATTTCTTTATAGTTTGCGTTTTGAAAAAGGTTTCTTGCCTTATTTTCAATTTCTTGCCATGTTAAAATGTCTGAAGGCAATATATCTTTTGTTCCTCTTTGCGCTTTTATCATAGTTTTTTTCCTTAAATTTTATTAAACTTTAAATATTCTTCAATAAATCCTTCGATGTTTCCGTCCATGACGGAGTCTACGTTTCCCGTTTCAAAGCCCGTTCGGTGGTCTTTTACCATTTTATACGGATGAAAAACATAACTTCTGATTTGAGAACCGAAATTAATATCCATATTTTCGCCCTTCAAATCGGATAATTTTTTTTCATGTTCCATTTTTTTCAACATTAAAAGCTTAGATGCCAACATTTGCATGGCAGTTTCTCTGTTTTGAAGCTGGGAGCGCTCTTGTTGACATTTGACAACAATTCCCGTGGGTTTATGATAAATTCTGACAGCCGTTTCAACCTTATTGACATTCTGTCCGCCCGCACCGCCTGAGCGCATTGTTTCAAGTTCTATTTCGTCGGGGGGAATTTCAATTTTGTTTTCAAAATCTTCAATAACAGGTGTAACTTCAATGCTGGCAAAGCTTGTCTGCCTTTTTCCGTTTGCATTAAAAGGCGAAATTCTGACTAAACGGTGAACCCCTTTTTCCGCTTTTAAATACCCGTACGCATATTTTCCTTTGATTTTTAAAGTTGCAGACTTTATGCCCGCTTCTTCGCCGTCAGATTTATCCAGAAGCTCAACAGAATAATTTTTTATATCTGCATACCTTGAATACATTCTAAGAAGCATACTTGCCCAGTCTTGTGCGTCAGTTCCGCCGGCGCCCGAGTTAACCGTTAAAATTGCGTCGTTTTCATCATATTCATCAGAAAGCATTTTTTCTAAATCAAACTTATCCAAAAATTTTAATAATTCATCCGCTTTTGTCAGCGCCTCATTAATCAAATCTATATCCATAAGTTCAATTGAAAGCTTAATATCATCAAAAACGGTGTTATTTTTTTCAAAACTTTCAATCTTTATTTTTATTTCTTTTTGTTCTTTTAAAATTTTTGAGGCTTTATCGGGGTCTTGCCAAACATTTTCATCTTTTGTTTTTAATTCAATTTCATCAAGTTTTTTCTTTAAGCTTTCAATGTCAAAGACACCTCGCATACGAATTAAAACGAGGGGCAATTTCTTGAAGTTTTTGTTTTAAAATTTCTAAACTTTCTTCCATAATTATTGATTTTACTATAAACATTTTTTTGATAAAATAGTTTTAATTGGCAATTAAGGATATTTTTATGGATATAGAAAAAATTAAAAGCTCAATTAGAAATGTTCCCGATTTTCCCAAAAAAGGAATATTATTCAGAGATATTACAACGGCAATTAAAAAACCCGATGTGATGAAAATAATGATTGATACAATCGTAAACGAGTTTAAAAATGACAAAATCGACTACGTTGCGGGCATTGAATCAAGGGGCTTTATTTTTGGCATGCCTGTTGCCTACAGTCTTGGCTGCGGGTTTGTTCCCATAAGAAAACCCAATAAGCTTCCGTGCGAAACATATTCCGTAGAATATGCGCTTGAATACGGCACAGATAAAATTGAAATTCATAAAGACGCAATTGAAAAAGGCAAAAGAGTTTTAATTGTGGATGATCTTCTTGCTACGGGCGGAACTGCGGCTGCCGCTTGCGAATTGATTAAAAAAATAGGCACTGTTGCCGGAATAGCTTTTGCAATTGAGCTTGAAGAACTTAAGGGCAGAGATAAACTCCCGAAAGATGTTAAAGTTTTTGCTCTTGCGAAATATTAAGGAAAATCTATGAGTAAAAATAAAAAAGGGAAACTATTTGTTGTAACAGGACCTTCGGGCGTTGGAAAAGGGACTATTTTAGCCGATTTTTTCAAAAACAATAAAAACGGCGTTTTCTATTCTGTTTCTATGACGACAAGAAAACCAAGACCCGCTGAAAAAAACGGGGTCGATTATATCTTTGTTTCAAAAGACGAGTTTTTAAAGGCGGTTCAAAACGACGAATTTCTTGAATGGGCGGAATATTCGGGAAATTTATACGGAACAAACAAAAACACCGTTTTTGAAAAGCTCAATGCCGGAATTAATGTTATTTTAGAAATTGAAACTCAAGGCGCCAAAAAGATAATGGCAAAATTTCCCGATTGTATTACAATTTTTATAGTTCCGCCTTCAATTGAAGAGCTTGAGTCAAGACTGAGAGGCAGAAACACGGAAAGCGAAGAAGCCGTTCAAAAAAGGATGAACGCCGTAAGAGAAGAACTTAAAATGCTTGATAAATATCAATATAATATCTTAAACGATGAGCTTCAAAGCGCTTGCTGCAAGCTTCAATCAGTCTATGAATATGAGATTAATCATGAAGAATAAAAACGTTTTAATCGGAATAACGGGTTCTATCGCCGCATATAAAACCTGTGAACTCATAAGACTTTTTAAAAAAGCCGGCGCTTGTGTTAAAGTTGTTTCAACCGAATCAGGGCTTTTATTTGTCGGCGAAAAAACGCTTGAAACTCTTTCAAACAACCCCGTTTATGTCGATATGTTTCAAAAAAGGCTTGAAACTGAACATATTAGCCTTGCCGATTGGGCAGACATCTTTATTGTCGCCCCGATTAGCGCAAACACGATTTCAAAAATTTCAAACGGTGTGGCTGACAATCTTTTAACATCAATTATATGCGCTTATTTAGGAAAAAATAAACCCCTGTTTGTCGCTCCTGCCATGAATGACGGAATGTGGAATAACCCGTTTGTTAAAGAAAATGTTCAAAAATTAAAAGATATAAAAGTTAAGGTTATAGAGCCGATTAAGGGCGAACTTGCCTGCGGATATACGGCAATAGGCAAAATGGAAGATGTTAACAAAATTTTTGACACCTGTATTTTAAATTCAAATATTAAAAATAACGGCAAAAAAGTAATAATTACGGCGGGCGGAACAAGAGAATACATTGACCCCGTGCGTTTCATTACAAACTCATCATCGGGCAAAATGGGTTCTTCACTTGCAGATGAAGCATATAAAATGGGTTATGAAGTTGTTTTAATTTCAACCGTGCCGTTTCAAAAGCCGTATAAAGTAATAAATGTTAATACGGCAGATGAGTTAAATTCCGCCTTGGAAAAAGAATTTAAAGACGCTTATGCCGTTATTATGGCTGCCGCAGTTTCAGATTTTAAAGTTAAGAATTACCGAAATTCAAAAATTAAAAAATCTGAAATTAATAATGATATATATAACATTGAACTATCTTTAAATCCTGATATACTAAAAGGTATAGCCCAAACAAAAAAAGAAGGTCAAAAAGTTATCGGTTTTTCACTTGCAACCGAAAATGTAATAGAGACGGCAATTGAAAAATTAAAAACTAAAGGCTGCGACTATATAGTTGCAAACGAGGCAAAAACTTCGTTAAACAAAGATAACACCGAAGTTTGGGTTATTGACAAAAATGAGTGCATTAAAGAAATTAAAAATGCGCCGAAAAGTGAAGTTGCAAGGTCTGTTTTGGAGATAGTTTTATGATTAAAACCGATGAAATTATTCAAAAAATTGAAAGATACGCTTCTTTAGACTTAATGGAGCCATGGGACAATTCGGGCTGGCAAATAAACTTATGCCATGATTACACAAATAAAGTCCTCGTTGCGCTTTCTTTGACGAAAGAGACCCTTGTACAGGCAATTACAAACGATTGCGATTTAATTATAACCCACCACCCGTTAATTTTTGACCGCTTGAGCGCAATTAACGACTCTGTCATAATTGAAGCAATTAAACATAACATCTCTGTTTATTCGGCGCACACAAATCTTGATAAAACATACGGTTCAACAACAGACGCACTTGCGGGCGTTTTGGGTCTAAAAAACCTCATCACCGTTGATGATTATATTAAAATTTCTCATCTTAAGGATGAAATTGCGCTTGAAGATTTTCTGGATAATGCAAAAATTGCGCTCGGTGTTGAAAGAATTAAATTAATTAACCCTTCGGGCGTTACAACCGTTAAAAATATCGCAATATGCGCCGGTGCGGGCGGAAGCTATATTAAAAAAATAAGAGATTATGATGTTGACCTTTATATAACGGGCGATATTAAGTTTCATGCGGCTCTTGAAGTCAGAAACTTTGCCACGGCGGATATAGGACATTTTGAGTCTGAAGTTCCCGTTTTGCCCTTACTTCAGGGGTTAATTTCAAAAGCGGGAGTCGAAGCGATTATTGCAGATGAACATGTTCCTTGGACTTATATTTAGGAGAGATTAATTTGACAATCAGATTTTTAACATCGGGGGAATCTCACGGCAAGTGTTTAAATGCAATTATTGAAGGAATTGGGTTTGGATATGAGCTTGATTTTGATTTTATAAATAACGAACTTAAAAATCGCCAACAAGGAAAAGGCAGAGGCGGAAGAATGAAAATCGAAACCGACACCGTTGAAATTAAATCAGGTGTTCGTTTTGGTGTTACAACGGGTTCGCCGATTTGTCTTGAGATTAAAAACAAAGATTTTGAAAACTGGAAAATTCCCATGAGTGTTGAAAAAGTTGACTTTTCAAACCTTGATGAAGCTCAAAAATCTGAAATTTTATCAAAAATCGAAGAAAAGAAAATAACAAAACTCCGCCCAGGACATGCCGATTATGCGGGCAGTATAAAATTTGGAGCTTGTGATATTAGAGATATTCTTGAGCGTTCTTCCGCAAGAGAAACTGCAACAAGGGTTGCCGTCGGAGCAATTTGTCAAAACATTTTGCAAAAATTCGGAATAAATGGAAGTTTTAAAACCGTTTCCGTTGGCGGCAAAAAAGAAGAAAATGAAATTGATTTAGCTATTGAAAATTCAAAAAAAGAAGGGGTTTCTCTCGGCGGGGTAGTTCAGGTTGTTTTTGAGGGTCTGCCCGTCGGGCTTGGAAGTTTTGTTCATTGGGATAAGCGCCTTGACGGTCTTTTGGCGGGCGCACTTATGAGCATTCCCGCAATAAAATCGGTTGAAATCGGTCTTGGAAAAGAAGTCGCCAACCTGACAGGCGATATGGTGCATGACGAAATTTTTTATAAAGACAACAAAATAACAAGAAAAACAAATAACGCAGGCGGAATTGAAGGCGGTATGACAAACGGAGAAAATATTATTATAACTTGTGCCATGAAGCCTATTCCGACAATGAGAAAACCGCTTCAATCGGTTGATATAAAAACAAAAACTCAAACTCAGGCTCACTTTGAAAGAGCTGACACCTGTGCCGTCGAAGCCTGCGGAACAGTCGCTTTGAATATGGCGGCAATTATAATTTTAAACGCTTTTCTTGATAAATTTGGCGGCGACAGCTATCTTGAAACCTTGAGGAATTATGAAGCTTCAAAATAATATTATTCTTATCGGAATGCCCGGAAGCGGCAAAACAACCACAGGGAAACTTTTGGCGCAAAAACTCGGGTTTGATTTTTTAGATATGGACGATGTTATTGAAAAAAACGAAGGGAAGAAAATTTCAGAAATTTTCAAACTTAAGGGTGAAGAATATTTCAGAAATCTTGAAACTTCGCTTTTAGAGAGCCTTCTTGAAAAAGAAAACCTGATTTTGTCGACGGGCGGGGGAGTTATTCTGTTTAACAACAATTATGAATTGTTAAAAAAAATCGGAAAAATTGTTTATTTAAAAATTTTACCTGATAAAATTTATGAGAGAATTAAAGAAGACAAAACAAGGCCGCTTCTTTTGGATGTCGACTTGAAGAAAAAATTAAACGAACTTTTTAAAAAAAGGGAAGAATATTACAAAAGGGCAGATTTTGAAATTGACGCCGATTGTGAACCGGAAAAAATTGCAGACAGGATAATATCGAATTTATGAAAAAATTAAGCGTAAAAACAAAAAACAAAGAATATGATATTTTAATTAAAAACGGTCTTTTGTCTGATATAGACACGTTTTTGAGCAATGATACAAAGTTTTTTCTAATTACAAACGACAACCTTGCAAAAATTTACCCCGATTTTATTTCAAAATTTAAAAACAGAGTTATTATAAAAGACGGCGAAAACCATAAAAATTTCGAGACTTTTCAGTTTATTACGGAAGAACTTTTGCGCCAAAGAATTGAAAGAAAAGACAAAATCGTTGTTTTTGGCGGCGGCGTCACGGGAGATTTGGCGGGATATGCCGCAGCTTCAGTATTAAGAGGAGTTGGCTTTATACAAATTCCGACAACCCTTTTGGCACAGGTTGATTCTTCGGTTGGGGGAAAAACCGGCTTTAACACAAAATACGGCAAAAATTTAGTCGGCGCTTTTTATCAGCCCGATATTGTTCTTATTGACCCGTCATTATTAAAAACTTTGCCTGAAAAAGAGATAAAAACAGGGTTTGGAGAAGTTGTAAAATATTGTTTTATTGAAAAAAACTGTTCTTCTAATCAAGATTTTTATATGTGTGACTATTTAAAAAACACCGAAAACCCTGATTATTCAGAGATAATATACAGAGCTTGCGCCCTTAAGGCGGAAGTTGTTTCAAATGACGAAAAGGAAAGCGGGCTTCGTGCGGTTTTAAATTTTGGGCACACTTTCGCTCATGCGATTGAAACCGTTACAAATTTTGAAACTTATACCCACGGAGAAGCGGTCAGTATGGGCATGAAATCAGCATTTGAGCTTTCGTATAATTTGGGTTTAATTGACAAAAGTTATTATAATCAAGGGTTTGAGCTTATTGATAAATTCAATCTGGCGCCGTTATATAAACTTGATGTTGATAAAAATTTGTACCTCAAAATAATGAAATCAGACAAAAAGGTTCTCTCTTCGCATTTGCGAATAGTTTTACCGATTTCAAAAGGAATGGTCAAGATTGCTGGTGATATTAGCGAAACGGAAATTTTAAAAGTTATATAAAAATACTTTTTAATACTTTATAAGCAAGTTTCAACTCCTCATCGGAAGCATTTTTAATTATGTCAAGAATTTCCTTTTCCATGGTTTTTCTTTCTTTGCCTTGGCTCATGGTGAGTAAATCGGTTACATCAATCTTGAAAACTCTTGCATACTTTTCAATCAAATCTGCCGATGGAAAGTTTTTTCCCGTTTCAATACAACTTTGGTGTTTTGTCGCTACATTAACTCTTTCTGCCAGTTCTGCTTGTGTCATTTTGCATTTAAGTCTTTGTTCTTTAATTCGTAAACCTATGAGTTGTCTTAAGTCCATTGGGTCATCCTCATCTTATACCATTATATTTGATTTGTCAGCACAATAAACATTTTTATAAGTTATTATTTTTTTAATACTCTAGAAATAACGTATATAATTAACCTATGATATAGAATAATTCAATTCCAATACTTGTTATATATTGATATTTAAAAAAATCGTCTTTTATAACATAATATGTGATTATTTAAAATTTTGAATAACCTAAAGGGTTAGAATTTTAAAACAAGATGAATTTAATTTAACTAAGCCTGATTGAAGGCGCGCATGTATCTGGCTTTTCTCTGAAACTCTTTTGATTTAAGCATTAAGGCATATGCTTTCTGTTTATTTCCCTTTTTATCCATAAGCATGGAAGCTTCCATATAATTTTTTGCCATTGCGTCATATTCTTCCTGAACTGATTTTTCTTGCGCAAGCGAACCGTAAGTTTTTAAGGCAAGAGAATCAAGCCCGATATATTTATAATTTTCGGCCGTCTCAAGATATGTATTTGCAATTGTTTTTGGGTTTTTTGATTCAATTGCGGATTCTATTGCAAGATTGGAAAAAGCCTCTGTGTTTTCTTTGTCATAGAGTTTAGTAAACATGGAAGCAATACACCTTAGAGCTTTTGTTTTTCCCTGATAGTTTTCAATTTCTTCAGAGGTTTCAATCGCCCTTGAATATTGGTCCATTGCCGGTTCAAACTGTACGTAATCATCATAAATATTACCCATTTTTATGTGCGCCTGAGTTTTGAGGTTTTTGTCGCCTGTTTTTGTCGCCCTGTGATAATCGTTAAGCGCCATAACCGCATCATCATTCAAATCAAAAACTTTTCCTCTTTCAAAATAAATTGCAGATTTTAAGTTTGAATTATCACTGTCGGCTAAAAGTTCAAGAGCCTCATCATAAAGCTTTATGGCATAAGTCGGGTCATATCCGCCAGAAGCTATATTTTTTGCTTCAAGTGCAATTTCTTTTGCCTTTTCTTCGTTGGCATTTTTAGGGGAATAAAAACCGACAACCTGTTTTGGTTCAATCGGGGTTTCATTTTTATATTCTTCTTCCGCCTGTTTTTGAATTTCTTCTTCAAGCTCAAAGGGGTTAATTTCAAAATCTTCCGCTTGGGTGGGGGTTGGGGTTTCAATATAAGATTCTTCCGTTTTTATTTCTTCATCACTAATTTTATCTTTGGAAGATATAGAAACGGTGTCTTGCTTTAATGGAGAAATTCCGCTTGTATAGTTAATTTGCGCTTTTTGATAAGCGTTTTCATCAATGGGCGCTTGTTTTTTTTCGGGAATTTTTACTCTGTAATCTTCATTTACTTCGTTTGGGTCAGCTTTTAAATTTACGTTTTGTAAAAAAAGAGCGTCAACCCAGTCTTCAACAACTTTTGAAGGCTTTTTTAAACTGTCCTGAATATATTTATCAGTCACCCTTGCGGCATTTTTTAAATTTGAAACAACAATCTCTCTTGAGGGGTTTTCTTTTGAGCTCTCGTTTGCAACAAGCCCGAGATAAGATTCCACCTCTTTTTTAACGTTGTCGGGGGAATTTATTGCCGCAATTGTGCTTCTGAAATCTTGAAGAATTTGGGATATATTTATTTTATTGTTTCTGTAGTCAATAGCAACTTTGTTGCCGTTTGGAAACCTTCTTTGGCTTTCTTTTTCCTCATCCTCGTTTAGCTGTCTTTTTTTCTCATCAGGATTTACGGTACTTTGATTTTGAGTACCTTCAAATTTTCTATAATGAATATTTACAGGATTAATAAGATTATAGTTAAACAATTTATATCCCTTTTGAAAGCGGCGACAGTTCCCCTACTTTCAAAGTATAGGGCAATTATCGCTAAATTAATTCATATAAACGACCGATTTTTAGCTCACAATAAATATATTAATGTTTTTTAGAATAAAATCAAAAGTAAGATGAATTATATTTTTGCCTTTTTAATTTTATCATCAGTTATAATAGGGGCTTATACAGGAAGGCTTCAAGAGGTTGTTAACTCAATTTTTACATCCTCTGCGCTTGCGGTTCAGGTTGCAATCGGGCTTATAGGAATTATGGGCTTTTGGCTTGGAGTTGTTAAAATTGCCGAAAAATCGGGGTTAATTTTTCTTTTTTCAAAATTAATTTCCCCCTTTTTAAGATTAATATTTAATGAGCTTCCAAAAAATTCGTCTGCGTTTTCAAATATTGCGCTTAATATTTCCGCTAATGCACTCGGGCTGACAAATGCGGCAACGCCTTTCGGAATTAACGCCATGAAAGACTTGAAAAAAGAAAGTAAAGAAAATAACGACACCGCAACAAATTCAATGTGTATGTTTTTAGCGATGAACACTGCGGGTTTTCAACTTGTGCCGGCTGCGGTTCTTGGAATTTTGGTTGTAAGCGGAGCCAAAAACCCGACGGAAATAATTATTCCGACTTTTATAGTAACATTGTCCGCCTTTATTTTTGCAATTTTTACATCTAAGATTTTTGCAAAATTTTGGAAAGAGAGGGCAAAGTGAGAGAATTTTTAAGTTTGCTTTCAATCTGGATTTTGCCTGTTATTATAAGTTTTATAATTATTTATGGAGTAATAAAAAAAGTTCCCTGTTACGAAACCTTTGTTGAAGGGGCAAAAAACGGGCTTTTTGTTTCAATAAAAATTTTACCTTATTTGGTTGCAATTATCGTTTCCGTATCCATGTTCAGGGCTTCGGGCGCAATAGAGCTTCTTTCGGAAAAACTTTTCGGAATTTTGGCTCATATAAAAGTGCCGGCAGAAACCCTTCCGCTTATGCTGACACGCTCACTTTCGGGGAGTGCCACTTTGGGAATTTTCTCCGACATTGTAAATTCAACAGGCGCCGACTCGTATGCGGCAAAATTATCGGCGGTAATAACCGGAAGTTCGGAAACAACATTTTATGTGCTTGCGGTATATTTCGGCGCAATCGGAATAAAGAAAATAAAATATGCGCTGATAGTCGGGCTGTTGGCTGACTTGTTCGGAATTTTTGCCGCTATTTTTGTTTGCAGATACTTTTTTACATAAATGAAAGGGTTTATAAAATGCTTCCTTAAATTTAAGGAAGCATTTTATATTATTATTGAAATTTTTAGCGTTTGGGATTTAAAAATTCCGGAATGTCTAATAACCCGCCATTTCCGCCTTCGTTAGGTCTGTTTGGAGTTTGGAAAGCAGATTGTTGAGGTTGTGAAGTTTGTTTTGGTGTCATATCAGCGAATGACAACCCGCCCGAGAAAATATCCGCAGCGCTGATTTTCTTTTCTTGAGCTTTTGGCGGTTCATTTCCTTTGAGCTGGAAGCCCGTAGCAATGACGGTAATTTGAATTTCGCCTTGAATTCTGTCATCAATAACCGAACCAAAAATAACTTCGGCATTATCGGAAACAGCATCGTGAATAACGCTTGCAGCTTCATTAACTTCATGAAGTGTCATATCAGGTCCGCCCGAAACATTCATGATTATGCCCGTAGCACCATTGATTGAAGTTTCAAGAAGTTTTGAATTAATTGCAAGTTTTGCAGCTTCCATAGCTCTGCCTTCGCCGGAAGCCTTACCGATACCCATTAATGCTGAACCTGAAGCCTGCATAACGGTTCTTACATCGGCAAAGTCAACATTTATAAGACCGGGGATAACGATAATATCAGAAATGCCCTGAACGCCTCTTAAAAGAACTTCATCGACAACAAGGAATGCATCTCTCATTGTGGTTCTTCTTTCAACGACTTCAATCAGCTTGTCGTTAGGAATAACAATAAGGGCGTCTACGCTTTCTTTTAATTTATCTAAGCCGGCAATTGCTTGGCTCATACGTTTTTTGCCTTCAAAACCGAAAGGCTTTGTAACTACACCGATTGTGAGAGCTCCAAGCTCTTTTGCAATTTTTGCAACAACAGGTGCAGCGCCCGTTCCCGTACCGCCGCCCATGCCGGCAGTAACAAACACCATATCAGAGCCGTCAAGCGCAACGAGTAAGTCTTCTCTTGATTCTTCTGCGGCTTTTTCACCAACGGTAGGATCACCGCCTGCGCCAAGCCCTGCGGTTAATTTTGCACCGAGTTGAATTTTCTTGGGAGCTGCAGACATCTCAAGAACTTGAGCGTCAGTGTTCATAGCCCAAAATTCAACGCCCGAAAGCCCTGAAGCTATCATTCTGTTAACGGCATTTCCGCCGCCGCCGCCAACGCCGACTACCTTGATATTTGCCTGATTTTGATATCTGTCAAATTCGTTTGATTTTCTTCCGAAACTGTCTAGTCTAAACTTTTCCAATTTTCTAAGTCCTCTTTTCGATTCTTAATAATACTATATTTAAAAATTGCTTTTAAGTAAAGCACTTATATAATTATGCTTAAAATTTCACAACATTTCAAATATATTAATAGAACTTAACGAAAATAGAAAATTTTTCATTTTGGCTGACAATTTGTGTTTAGGCTTTATTAAAATTTTTATATAAGGCAAATTTTAGCTTTTTTGAGTTTTAAGAAGGTATGAAATTAGCTCAGATTAATATAACTTCCCCCGTTAATTTTGGTGCGAAATCAAAAGAAATAAGGGACGCAGATAAAATAACAAGACAAATAAAACATAATTTTCCGCTTTTTTCGGCAACATATGGCGGAGATTTTTATTTATCGGCAAAAGAAAACTCTCCTAATGCTGAAAAATCAAGAGCAACGCTTAACGGTGTTCACAAAGAAATTCAAAGGGCAAGAGAATATTTTGCGGCAATAGGACATCTTTATTCAAACCCGAACCAGAAAATTTTTAGCACTTTAAAAAGAATAAAAAAGGGTAACTGTCAGGAAAACGCAGAGCTTGCGCTTGCCCATATGTATGCAAACGGTTTTTATGACACTGATTTATGTCATCTTAATTTCAAAGCCGTAGTTCTGGACAAAAATACGGGAAAATATATCACAGCATACAATAAAGAGGCAGACCACGCATTTATCTTAACAAATATGAACAAACATTCAAAAAAAGATATCGTTATTGACCCATGGCTTGGCTTTGCGGACGGTATTAGCGGCGCAATTTCAAGATTTAAGAAAATTTATGACGAAAAAGATTTTGACGAGTTGATAAGCTTTTTAAAAGAACATATAAAGACGTATGAAGAAGAAGGAAAATCATCCGAAAATTTTGACAAAGATTATGTCATTAAAAAAAGTTTTTCAATTAAAAAAAGCAATGTGGCGGATTGTTCTAACGTAAATAAAAAGCGACTCGGAGAAGATTTGTTAAGAGTTTGTCCCGAAGCAAAATTTGAAATTGATTAACAAATAGCGCCTTTAATTGCGTCTGTAATTTTTGAGATTTCTATAATTTCAATATTTATTTTTGAAATTCTTTCTCGGGTGGTTTTATTGTTAATTTTTGGAATGAGCGCTCTTTTAAAGCCGAGTTTCTGCGCCTCTTTAAGCCTTGCTTCAAGATTATCGACGGAACGAATTTCCCCGTTTAAGCCAATTTCGCCTATGCAGACG
Organism: Candidatus Gastranaerophilales bacterium; assembly: GCA_947630045.1. Lineage (GTDB taxonomy): Bacteria > Cyanobacteriota > Vampirovibrionia > Gastranaerophilales > Gastranaerophilaceae > Galligastranaerophilus_A. The sequence goes on along the minus strand of CANRGC010000006.1, from coordinate 81,403 downwards.
GTTTGTTGGTTTATGTGAGCGTCCCTTGCGGAAGTTAAAACGGCGAGAGCTATGCCAAGGTCAGCGGCAGGTTCAATAATGTCTATCCCGCCGATTACATTTAAATAAACATCTTGTTTTGAAAGGTTCAGCCCCACTCTTTTTTCTAAAACCGCCAAAATTTGCAGCAATCTGTCATATTCAACCCCCCTTGCAACACGCCTCGGATTAGGGTAAGGAGATGAACCCGTCAGCGCCTGAACTTCAAGCAACAAACACCTTGTGCCTTCAAGTGCGGGGATAATTGCGCTTCCTGATGTGGAAACGGTTTCTCTGTCCGATAAAAAAAGTTCCGAAGGATTTTTAATTTCAATAAGTCCGGAATCTTCCATATTAAAGACTCCGACTTCAGACACGGCGCCGAAACGATTTTTTATTCCCCTTAAAATTCTTGTCGTTTTATACTTCTCTCCTTCAAAATTCAAAACACAATCAACCATGTGTTCTAAAACTTTGGGTCCGGCGATATTTCCTTCTTTTGTGACATGACCGATTATAACGGTTGTAATATTAAATTGTTTTGCAATGCGCATTAAAATGTTTGTGCATTCTCTGATTTGGCTGATTGAACCTGTGGAACTTAAAATTGCGGCGCTGAATACGGATTGAATACTGTCAACAACAAGAAAATCAGGCTTTAATTCTTCAATTTGTTTTATAATTTCTTCAAGACAATTTTGTTGGGTAACATAAAGGTTATCACAGTCTGCATTAAGCCTTTCCGCCCTGAGTTTAACTTGAGAAGTCGATTCTTCGGCGCAAATATACAATATTTTTTTATTTTGAGAAGAAATGTTTTTTGCCGTTTGTAAAGTTAAGGTTGATTTCCCAATTCCCGGATCACCCGCCAAAAGACAGAGCGAACCTTCAACAAAACCGCCGCCCAAAACTCTGTCAAACTCTTCCATTCCGCTTGAAATTCTGATTGTTTTATCAACTTTTACATCTTTTATTTTTGTATAGTTAAAAGAGGCGGAAGTTTGAATATTCATGGAAGAATTTTTTGCTTTAACTTCAACTTTTTCCTGAACAACTTCTTCTATAAAAGTGGAAAACCTTCCGCAGTCAGGACATTTCCCCAGATATGAAAAACTTTCATACCCGCAATTTTGACATATCCATTTTGATTTAAATTTTGCCATGGCTCTATTATACAAAATAAAAGCCCCAATGTGAACTTGGAGCTTTTATTTTTATTAACATATTTTTTTATTGAACAATGTGTAAATCGTCTTCAAGGTCAATTTTAACTTCTTCAAGAAGGATAAATTTAGCCTGTTGAGATTTATGGGTGTAATAGTTGTGACCTTTAAAGCCTTTGAAGCCGATTTTTTGTAAATACGGATTATGAGTAAACTCTCTGACTTGAGGAGTTAATCTGCCGACAGCTTTAAACGGTGCAACGGCTTGTCTTGTGTTCGAGTCAATCAAGTTTTCGGTTCTATATACGATTTCCGAATTTTTAATCATTGTTCTTCCGACGCCGACTTTATCAATAACGCCCGTAAATTCACTTCCCACAGGAATTAAAAGGGTTTCATCTTCGGAAACAAAGTTTGTAAGAGCCCTTGTTAAAATCGGTGTTCCTTCTTTTGCCGTTCTTGTAAACCAGCAATCCATAATGCCTAAAGGAAGTTCCGTTCCCGCAGGAATAATAGCATAGTGGTCATCAAAAATTACATTTTTGATTATATAACCTTCCGCTTTACGGGGACCTTTTGGCGGTTCGGGTTCAATATCTTTGCTGGGTTGAATTGCAGCTCTTTGAAGCATTCCGTATAACCATACGGCAAGTTCACCCCTTGTTGCATACTGGTGAGGAAGAATATAGTCTTCTTTCCCCGGCAAAAGCACGATTAAACCGAGTTGTTGAGCCTTACCCGTTGTTAAAGTAGCCCAATAAGGAACGTCACCTGCGTCTTTATAAACGGATAACTGTTGAATTGCTTCTTCTTCGGTGATTTCTTTAATTGAAAGCGCTTTCATAATAATCATGATTATTTCAAGCCTTGTTATGTTATTGTTCGGGTAAAACATACCGTCAGGGGTGCCATGAACAAGGTTATAATATGAACTGAGCATTACATCGTAATATGCCCAGTGGTTTTCATCTATATCTTTATATTGGGTAAATTTAATTGCGCTTAAATCTCTTAAACCGAGAGCCTTTGTAACAATTGTTGCAAATTCGGCACGGGTAACTTTTTGGTCAGGTCTGTAATATCCGTCAGGATAACCGACCAAAACATTTTTATCTTTAAAATACATAATAGCATCATATGACCAGTAATCGGGACCTACGTCCGGAAATTCGCTTGTAGCGGCTTGTGCGCTTAATGTTAATGAGCCGAGTGTCAATGCTATTAATGCAAAAAGTTTTATAAAAATCTTTCTCATTTTTTTCTCTTTCTCTATGCTAGTGATGTAATGATTTTATATTATATAAGTTTAATTTGCAAGTTTTGAATATAACCGCATTAAAAACGGTTATTTCGTCAGAAGATATTCTTTTAAAGATTCTTCCCATGAAGGAAGAAGGTTTTCGCTGTCTAAAACATCATATTTCGGACGTTTTGCCGGTCTTGGAAAGTCTGTCTTTTCGATTGGTGTCACAAAAATGTTTCTCTTTTTAACTTTAAAGATTTGTTCCGTAATCTCGGGCCAGCTTGCACTTCCCTTTGAGGCAATGTGATATGTTCCGTACGGCTTTTTGTTTACAATAATTTTTATTATTTCTTTACATAAATCTTTTGTCCAAGTCGGGCTTAAAACCTGATCGTTTACAACGGAAATATTGCTGTTAAACATAGAATACGTAAGCATAGCGTCGACATAATTGCTGCCGTATTTTCCGTACAGGGTGCTTGTTCTTATTATGTAATATTTCTTTGTATACTTTTTGATTTCTTCTTCGCCCAAAAGTTTTGAAGCGCCATAAACGTTTATGGGGTGGGTTTTATCGGTTATTTTATACGGGCTTCTTTTTTCTCCGTCAAAAACGGAAGAAGTGCTTACGTAAACAATCGGAACATCAAGCTTTTTGGCAATTTTTGCCATGTTTTTTGTTCCGATATGATTAACCTTATAAGCTTCATTGGGGTGTGTTTCCGCTAAATCAACATTCGTGTATGCCGCAAGATGAATAATCAAATCCAGACTGACTTTTTGGATAATTTCATTAACCATTTTTGTGTTGGTGATGTCAAAAATTTTGCTGTTGGTTGCCCAGTACTGAGCACCTATTTCGTCCAACATGGGGCACAATTCCTGACCTAAAAGTCCTGAGGCGCCGGTTACTAAAACCTTCATTTGGTCTTCCTTTGAAAAAATAGTCCTTCCATTCATTTTATATCATGAAAATTGTGCTAAAATCAATAATTATGAAAAAAATTTTATATATCTTATCAATTATTTTCGGAATTATTTTTTTATTAGCCCTTTTTATAAGAAAAGATAAAGGATACAGCGAAGTTTACACAAATTTAAATTTGCGCCCGCTTGATGTTGTCGGGTTTAGTGTAAAAGAGCCGGTAAATAAAACTTTAAACGGAACCGATTATCTTGTTTCAAGAGGAGAAAAAGGGCAATTTGGCGGCAATCTGATTTCATCAACAATAGGCGAAGGTCCGAAAACTTTTAACCCTTTTAACTCAAATGACGCAACATCTTCCACCTTATCCGGAATTATGTATGACGGGCTTTTTTATACAGACCCCTATACCGGCGAAATTCGCCCCAGACTGGCAAAAAGCTTAGAAATTTTGCCCGATAAAAAAACTTATATAGTTAAATTAAGAAAAGGACTTAAGTGGTCAGACGGAAAAGAAATTACATCTGATGACGTTTATTTTACTTATAATACAATAATTTTTGGCGGATACGGAGACACAAGCACAAGAGATTCCATGTATGCTGCGGGGAAATTGCCCGAAGTGGAAAAACTGGACAAATATACGGTAAAATTTACAACTCCCGTGCCTTTTGCGCCCTTTTTAAGAAATCTTACCGCTTCGATTGCGCCCATGCATGTCTATAAAAAAGCAACCGATAAAGGAAAAGATTATTTCAGAACTTTTCATTCCACCGATATTAATTTAAAAGACCTTGTTGTTTCGGGACCGTTTATTTTACAGGAATATATTCCCGCCCAAAGGCTTGTATATAAAAGAAATCCGAACTATTACGTTATTGATGAAGATAACAGAAAACTCCCCTATCTTGATACATACACGGTTTTAATAGTGGGCGATTTAAATAACGATATTATAAAATTTGAAGCCAAAGAAACAGACACAACAACAATCTCGGGTGCCTTAGTTCCAAAATACAGAGAACTTGAGAAAAAATCCGATTATACTCTCTATAACCTTGGCGCAACGACAAATACGAGTTTTATTGTTTTTAATATGAACACAAGAAAAAATAAAACAAACGGGAAATATTATGTTGACCCGATTAAACAGAAGTGGTTTAACAATTTCTATTTCAGAAGCGCAATAGATTGGGCGATTGACAGAGATAACCTTGTTTTAAACGTGTTGTCGGGAATTGGCACTCCGCTTTACACCGCAGAAGGTATTCCTTCCATTTTCTTAAACAAAAAAGTTGCAAAAGGTCACAAACAAGACCTTAACAAGGCAAGAGAACTTTTAATAAAAGGCGGTTTTCATTATAAAGACAATTGTTTATATGATGAAGATAACAACCGTGTCGAATTTGAGCTTTTAACCAATGCGGGAAACACTCAAAGAGAGGCAACGGGGGTAAGCATAAAAGAAGATTTGGCAAATCTTGGCATAAAAGTTAATTTTAAGCCGATTGAGTTTAATTCGCTTGTAAATAAACTTTCAAACACCCTCGACTGGGACTCGATAATTATTGCACTGACAGGTAACCCTCTTGAACCGCATTCGGGTTATAACGTTTGGAAATCAGACGGAGCATTGCATTTATTTAACCAAAGAAGCGAAAACGATGACAAGACCACGGATAAAATCTTGCCTTTTGAAAAAGAATTAAATGAAATCTTTGACAGGGCTGCAATTGAAATTGACGACAAAAAACGCCACGAACTTTACAATCAATATCAGGAAATTATAGCGTATAACAATCCGATTATTTATCTTTACAGCCCCTTAAATATAGTTGCAATAAGAAACAAGTTTAAAAACGTATTCCCTACTCCGCTTGGCGGTGTTTTACATAACTTGGAAGAAATCTATATTGAAAAATAAAACTTGCAATTTATTATTTATACGCTTATCATGTCTTTTGAAGTTAATACTTGATTAATAATTAAAAGGAGTTAGAAATGAAAGTTACTATTGAAGACGGTTGCATTGCATGCGGCGCTTGCGAATCATTTTGCCCTGAAGTTTTCAAAGTTGAAGACGCTGCTCAAGCTGACCAATCAAAAGTTGCAGGAAACGAAGATGCGGTTAAAGAAGCTGCTGAAAGCTGCCCTGTAGGCGTTATTGTTGTTGAATAACAAATAATAAATATTAAAAATTAAAGCGCACCTTACTTTAGTGGGGTGCGTTTTATTTTTGGAAACTTTTCTTTATATCCGATGTAAGTTTTTTAGCGTAATCATCAAGGGTCACAATGGTGTTTTCGGGGTTTTGAACATTGTGTGCCTGTTGATATTTTTTATTGGCTTTGTTTCCGATTGTCTTTGCAACAAAACCCGTAAGAAGCCCGAGCCCGAGTGCTCTGAAGCCGCTTACCATTTTTGCGGTTGCAAAGACCGTTGTGCCGAGGCTGACAGCAAGAGGAATGCCCGTAGTTAAAGTAACGCCCACTCTTTCTTCTTTGGAGTCAGCCTGAGCCGTATAAAGACCTAAAAGTCCTACGGTTCCCGCTATGCCTAAAATATCCCCCGGAGCGCAGCCGAAATTTATATCTCTGAGTTTTGCAAAAAGATCGGAACTTTCTTTATTTATACTGTTCATCATTTTTCTTTCGGCATTAAAGAAACCGTTTTTTAGTTTTTCATCGCCAATCGTTCCGACAAACTTTTTAAGTTTGGCTTTTTCTTCCGGACTTAAGCCAAAGTTAAGATATTTTTTCATCATTGAATTTTGAAGTTTTTTGGACTGTTCAAGCCTTTCAACGGCAACACTCTTTTTAAGTAAGGGTTTTACGTTTCCTTTTATGGCGGAAAGCTTTTTCAGTGCGTCTTTATCAAGCCTTTCCATTGAGGCATTAAGGTCAGTGAACCTTTCGGCAATATGATTTTTGTTCGTAAATTCTTTTATATTTTCCGCCCTTTTAGCAAGAATGTTCAAAATTTCATTTGTGTTTTCATTTGTCGGCAATGAATTTTTTATATAAGAAACCAGTTTTTTATCAGCCTCGACTATTGCGCCGCTTGCTTTTGTATAAGATTTTGTCACGGTATTTAAAGCGGTTTTTCGATATAAGTTTGACATTGCGCCGTCAAACTTTTTATAGAAAGGAATTTTTGACATAACCTTTCTTATAACGCTGTCTTTTATATTTGTAATATTATTTGCACCGTTTTCATATTCCGCCAGATTTTGAATATTCTCTTTTAAAAAGTCTTTGCCCTTTATGATATCTTTTTTATGGGTCAAAGCAATTAACACCGCTCCGCCTATACTCATTGCCGTTGCGCCCAAAAGTGCATATCTTGCAATCTTTTTTTTCTTTGATTTTTTTTCATCGGAAACAAAAGCGTCAGAAGATGTATCCGATAAGAAGTTTTTCTTGTGAGAGTCAGACACAAAAAAATCGCTTTTATTTGAGGTTATATAATTTTTAAGTAAAGGGCTTTGAATACTCATATTTTTATGCTTTCAAATTCAAAAAACATGTAAATCAAAAAAGTTGCCTATGTCTTATCCTTCTTTTTGGCGCCTTTATTTTGACTGGCCATAACGGTAGATTCTATTGAATATTTAGCAATTGGCTTTTTTGTTCCCCTATCCATAAAAACAAGCCAGTGCTTATTTTTTTTGTTATTGACGGAAAAAGAAATTTTTCCGATTACCTTTTGTCCTGATTTTATTGTTGAAAACCAGATGTCATTGTCGCTAAAGGGCGAGGGATAATAAATTTTTTCAATTTCATCCATAAGCGCAATATCGAAAGGATAAAAGTCTATATTTGAATTATTTTCAATTTTTAAATGCAAAGTAACGTAATTATCATCTCCGAAAGGGTCTTTTGTATATTTAGCACTTATAAGCTCAACATTCAGACCTTCGACATATAAATTTTCTTCTTGAAAGGCATTTTCGGAAAAAACGGGAAGGTCAATTTCGTTTAACATTTTAATTTCAAACTCGTCCCCCGGTTTTAAATGAGGAGTTTTACCCTTTTTGCCAAGCATAGAAACAAGTCCTATCGCACCGCCGATTGCCGCTCCGCCCGCAGCCGTCAGCCCTTGAGAGGCAATTGTGGCTTCAAGCCCGACAACATTAACACTCATAAGCCCGCCCAAAGCACCCGCAACAAGGGTAACTCCGGTGTGTTTTGCAACGTTTTTTATCGTTCCCTTGGCAAGGTTTTCTTTGGTGGAAAGGCTTCCTTCGATTGGAATTTGCCTTCCGTCAGGGGTAACGAGATAATCAAACGTCGTTATTATATAACCGTCACGGTTTAGCCTCTTTGGGTCTTCTATTGTTTGAATAACGCCATGGGCAATCGTACCTTTTGGAAGAATAACCCCCTTTTTTCCGCCGACATTTTCCGTAATTTCGGCAAAAAACTCGTCGCCTTCTTCGTTTATGCTACCGTTTATAACGTTTGAAACAGTCATTTTTATTGTGTCTCTTTTATCAAGGGTGTCTGATTCGCCTGAAAACATTTCATTCGGGCTAAAACTTTGACTTTCGGAAACAGAACCTTTCAACTGTTCACAATAAGCGGCATTTGAAGAAAGAAATGCGGACAATATTAAATAAGAAAATATTTTTTTAAACTCGATTTTCATATTTACAATTATACTATCCTTAACAAATTTGGCACATGCTTTTAAATAAGTATAATATTTTTTTGTTAAAGTAAAAAGAAAGTTTTTAACCATGGATAATTGTATTTTTTGTAAAATTGCAAACGGTGAAATTAAAACCGATTTTGTATATGAAAACGACAAAGTCGTTGTTTTTAAAGATATAAACCCGCTTGCGCCCATTCATCTTCTTGTTGTTCCGAAAAAACATTATGCCGACTTAAATGAAATCGACGATAAAAACATTTTGGCGGAACTTTTAAATGCGGTTAAAGAGGTTTGCAAAAAAGAAGGAATTAAAAGCTATAGAACCGTTATAAATACAGGCTCTGAGTCCGGTCAGGAAGTTTTCCATATCCATGTTCATATTCTGTCCGGAAAAAAACTGGGAAGTCTTTGTTAGTTTTTGGCAATTTTTTGCTCGAAAAATTGTTTATTAATATGTACATGAGGAATAAGGAGAAAAAATTGTACAGCGAACAGTTTATGGCATACATTGCAAACTATCAAAACGAAGAAAAAACGGAGCAAATTAAAAACAAAACCGGATTTTTCGGCTTTATATTAAGCCTGTTTGGTATTGCAAGAGCAAATGGATAAAAATACATTAAGAAAAAACAATCTTCTTTTAAGAAAAAATTTAAACCAAAAAGAAGCTTCCGATATAATTGTGTCTAAGATATTAGCCTTTGACACTTTTTTGCGTGCAAAAAACATTCTGATATTTTACCCCCTAAAAAATGAAATAAACCTTTTGGGGCTTTTAAAGTGTAAGGATAAAAACTTCTATCTTCCGAGAGTTAACGGACAAAACCTTGAAATATGCCCATATTGCAAGGAATTGAAAAAATCTGAATTTAATGTAATGGAACCTTGTTCAGAGAAAATTTCAGATATATCAAAAATTGACCTTGTTTTTGTTCCCGCAGTTGCAACAGACAAAAATTTAAATCGAATAGGATATGGAAAAGGTTATTATGACAGGCTTTTTCAGGATAAAAATTTTATTGCAAAAAAAGTTGCAATCATAAATAAAGAACTTGTCACGGAAGAAATTAACCCTGACCCTTACGATGAAAAAGTCGACTTTATTATAACTGACTGATTATCCTGCGTTTTTTGCAATTTCAACAGCGTGTTTTGCCGTTTCTTTTATTTCATCATATGTTTTATTTAAATAAAGTTCTCTGCCAAGTCCGACGGCAATTGCACCGGCTTTAATAAAACTTTCTATATCTTCAATTTTTATTGCGCCGGTGGGCATTACGTTTAAAAAATTCATGGGGCGCAAAATTTCTTCAATATACCTTGCGCCGCCCAAATCTTTAACGGGATAAATTTTAATTAAAGGGGTTCTGACCTGCCATGCCAGATAAGCCTCGTTTGGCGTTGTTGCCGTCAAAATTAAAGGAATTTTATATCCGCTTGAAAGTTTTACAAGACCCATTTGCAAAATCGGCGATATAAGAATTTTTGCATTAGCATTTATTGCGTCAAGCGCCTGTTCTCTTGTAATTATTCCGCCTTTTGCAACAACAATATCTTCATTTTTTGCAATCTCTCTAACCGCTTCATTGGGGGAAACCATTTCTATGATTTTTATTCCGCCTTCAATATAAGCTTTTGCTATCTCAATTGCTTTATCTTTGTCATCTTCTCTTACAATTCCGACAAGCTTGTTTTCATATATCGCTTTAATTGCGTTTCTCATTGTCCTTTATCCTTATAACTATTTTGTCAAAATCTCCATATTGTTTAATTTGAAAGGAATTAAAAGACTTTTTATTCCCTCATCTTTAACTATCCAATTCAACTTTTTTTCAGGGTTTTCAACATAACATTTGGTTGAATTTAAAAGCGCCATTCGGGAAGCTTCTAAAAAGTTCAGATTACTTATATTAATTGTTAACTCTTTTTTTCTCGAATATAAAAATTCCGTTATTCGTTTTTTTAGCCTGTCTTCTCTGTCGTTTACGCCGTAATTCATTTTTCCCTCTGATATATTTATCAAATTTTTCGGCATTTTATTTCTTTTATTTTGTTTGAAATTTTAAAAATCATCTTTTTATTGTATAATTTTTGTAAATCATCTTTATGAAAAAGGTAACGTTTATGCAAGAAAGTTTGATTAAGCAAGACACGCTGATTGATACGGCGCTTGAAGTTTTTGATATAGAAGCTGACGCTGTTTTAAAGCTTAAAAAAAGAGTTAAGGAAAACTTTGTCAAAGCAATCGAAATATTATACTCTTGCAAGGGAAAAGTTGTTGTTACGGGCATGGGGAAATCAGGTCTTATAGGAAGAAAAATTGCCGCAACTCTTTGTTCAACGGGAACACCCGCTGTTTTTCTTCACCCTGCGGAATCTACCCACGGCGATTCGGGAATAATCACGAAACAAGATGTCGTAATTGCAATATCAAACAGCGGCGAAACAGGCGAACTTTTAAATCTTTTACCCTTAATTAAACGTTTTGGAGTTCCCATTGTCGGCATGACGGGCGGATTGAATTCAACCCTTGCGGATAAATCTGACGTTGTTCTTGATATTTCGGTTGAAAAAGAAGCATGCCCGCTAAATAAAGCCCCGACGGCAAGCACAACGGCAACTCTTGCAATGGGCGACGCTATTGCAGTTTGTTTATTAAAAAAACGTGGTTTTTCAAAAGAAGATTTTCTTATGTTTCATCCCTCGGGCGCCCTTGGAAAGGGAGTTTTATACAGGGTGGACGAATTAATGATAACGGGGGAAAAGTTGCCCGTAATTTCGGAAAATGAAACGTTTGAAAAAGCGGTTAAATATATCTCCGATATGAAACTCGGCTGCACTTTGCTTGTAGATGACAAAGGAATTATGACGGGAATTTTAACCGACGGCGATATTAAAAGAACAATAATTGCCCACAATATCCAAGACGGGCTTATTGTCAAAGATGTAATGACAAAAAACCCCAGAACAATAAAAGGAGAGGAACTTGCTGCCTCAGCCCTTGCGCTTATGGAAAAACACTCAATTACATCAATTGCAATTGTTGATGAAACAGGCGCTCCGAAAGGTCTTATACATATTCACGATTTATTAAAGGCTAAGGTTGCATAAATGATTACCGATTTAAACTTAAAATTAAAAGCTCAAAATATAAAACTTGTCGCTTTTGACATAGACGGCGTTATGACGGACGGTTCGCTTACTTATCTTCCGAATGGAGAACAGGTAAAAACCTTCAATGCAAAAGACGGTCAAGGGATAGTCATGTTAAATAAGGCAGGCTTTATAACCGCCATAATTACCGCAAAAAGCTCAAATGTCGTTTATGAAAGAGCAAAAACACTCGGAATTACGAAAATTTTTGCTGGCGAAAAGAACAAACTTAACGCCCTTAAAGCGCTTATTGAAGAATATAATCTTGATGTTTCAAACGTTGCCTATATGGGCGATGATTACCCCGATTTGGGCGTAATTAAGGCGGTAGGCTTATCTTGCGCACCAAAAGACGCTATTGAAGATGTCAGAAAATCTGCTTCATACGTTTCTTCTTTCAATGGCGGAAGAGGCGCAGTTCGTGAATTTTGCGACTTTATTTTGTATGCAAACAACATTACATACGAAAGTTTAATTGGCTAAATTGTAAAAAATATTCACAGAATGTAACATATTTTATAAATAAGGCAATTATTGTTTCAAAAAATTTTTTATTAATGTGTAGGAGCACGCATTAATATGATGAAAATGAATGAAAGCACAATGAATGTCTTATTTGGCATTGTTTCCGACCCCATTAAAAATGTATACGATTTATCGGACAAAAAAAATGTTGATGAAATTCAACGCATAGTCCGTGTTTTTAATATTGCAAAAGAACAAAAGAAAATCTCCGGAGTTATTTCCGCAAGAGGGCTTGTTGCCTTCAAAATGCTTGCAAGTAACAATTAACTTGTCTGAAGATAATTTTTATATTCATCAAGAGAGGTTTTTAGAATAATATTGAATTTTTCAAAATCGAAGTCCATAACTTCAATATCAAATGAGTCTGACTCGAGTTCCGTTTCGATTGCATAAACATTAATGGTGAATTTGAGCGTTTTTATCTCATCATATTCAATTTTGATATTATATTTTATTTCATCTTTGTCAAAATTCATAAAACAGTTGAAAGGCTCAACCGAAATGTCTGCAACAAGAGTGGAAAATTCTTCCTGAAATTTTGCGGCATACTTTTTAAATAACGGTTCAACAACCAAATTAAGTTTTTTTGCCCAGCTCTGTTTATATAAAATTGCACTTCTTTTGTCTGCGTTCGTTTCGTCAAGCTTTTGTTCGCTTTTTTGACGCCTGAGTGCGGCTTCTTTTTCATAATCAATATTGTTTATTTTTTCTTGCATTATTTTTATGCCCAAATCAAGCTTATCGTCGTCTTTTTCAACAACAATTTCGTCGTTAAGTTCTTCTATCATTTTGTCGTCAGACTTATCTTCGCTCTCGTCCTCTAAAATGTCAGAAATGCCAAGTTCGCTTTCGCTTGAATAAAGGTCAATAAAGTCTTGTTCGCCTACTACAACCAATTCCCCGTTTTTAGGCGCTTTGTTAAGGGTATAATCAAGAACGCTTATAATATTTTCAAAAAGTTCATCTTTGATTTCAACGACACTTGCCGAAGTTGCCGCCAGCGGTCCTAATTTTGACATAATTCTTTCATAAACCGAATAAACACCGCTTAATTTTGCTTTAGATAATAAAATATAATAAGTATCGGGTTCTTTAACGGCGATAACATCGTTTTTCCTTATTGCAGAACTAAGCGTTTTGGTAAAAGTTTTTCTGTCCTCTTTAAGATTAAGTGCGGGATAAGTTTTTATTAACATCAGACAAGAGTTTTGATTGTTTTCTTTTGCCTTTTTGATAACCGCTTCAATATACTGAAGGCAAAATTCTTCCTTACAAAAGCCCGTTTCTTCATCAATAATATCAAGCTTCGAGAGAAAAGAATTTTTTACCTCATCCATATAAAAGGCTTCATTTTTTTGAATTGCCCAAATAGTCCTTATAATAAGTTCGTAATCTTTCAGCGGATAAGACAATATGTCTGAAACTCCAAGGTCAAACGCTTCAACAATATAGTCGGAAGTCGCCTGTTCCGGATAAAGAATAATCGGAGTGTTTTTCGTTTCTTTGTAATCTTTGATTTTTTTTATGAGTTTCAGAGAGTTTTTATCATTTTCGTTTGAATGAAGAATAATTACATTCGGCACTTTATTTTTTATGGCATCTTCCGCATCAAAATAGTCGTAACATTCAACTTTGTCAACGTCACGGAGCAAAACAAGCATATTTGTGATTTCTTGAACGGCAAAATCAGAATCAGATATTATCGCAATTTGATTATTTGAACTCATAAAAATTAAAATACATTATATTTTTAAATACGGCAAATTCTTAAAGTTTTAATAAGAAAAGATTTATAAATTTGAACAAAATAAAAAAATGGTTTAGACTTAAATGAATTAAATATTTTATAAGCGAGTTTAAAAATGGATAAAAAGAAAGTTTTCGGAATATTATTTATAATTGTTGCGCTCTCAATTCTTTTAAGGTTGATAAACATAAACAAGCCTGAAGGAATGTGGAATGACGAATATCTTACTTGGGAAATTGCAAAAGCGGCTTTTCCCAAAGAATTTTTTGAAGCAATAATGAGAAATTGTCATGCCCCCTTACATTATCTTTATTTAAAAGTTTGGATGTATTTTTTCGGCGATACCGACCTTTCTTTAAGGCTGTCTTCTCTTATAACGGGTGTTTTATCTGTAATTATGATGTTTTTTACAGGCAGACTTGCGGGCAAAAAACTTTCTGATTCAAACGGGCTTATCGCAGCCGGCTTTTGTTCAATAAGTTCATTTTTAATTTATTTTTCTCAAGAAGTTAGAATTTATTCTTTGCTTTTTCTTTTAACTTCAATAAATCTTTATTTTGCCCTAAAAACTTTAGATGAACCTTCAAAGAAAAATTGCACTTTCTTTATCTTAACTTCGCTTTTAATAATGCTTGAGCATACAATCGGTTTTGTATACGTTTTCTTTTCGGCTATAGGTGTAATTTTATTTGCCTCAAAAAAGAATAAATTTAAGAAATTTTTCTTAACAACTCTTTTAATTGCCCTTATAGCCTTTATTCCCGTCGGAATATTTTTATACGGAGTAATGTTTAATCAGGAATATTTCAGTCAGTGGTGGGCGCCGTTCAGCTTTGCAAAACTCGCCTTTTTCTTTACTGACCTGTTTTCTCCGTATCTTATAAACATAACAAACGCCCCGCCGTTATTTATGAGCATGATTTATGATAACGGGGTTGTAAACTACGGTTTTATTCTTTTTGCGCTTGTTCCGCTTTTAATTTCCGCAATCTTCATAATCAGAGGAATTTGTTCCTTTGATAAAAACATAAAATATTTTCTTTTGGTTTCATTGGGAATGTATTTTACCGTTTTTGCGGCTTCATGTTTCGGAAAAATCGTGTTTTTAACAAAATATATGACAGAAATTTATCCCGCATTAATTTTGCTGTTTGTTGTCGGTATAAGCGCCTTTAAAAGCAAAGGGTTTAAAATTACAATTCTTACCGTATATTCGGTTATTTCGCTCTTTTTCATCCTTGTTTCAAACTATTCGCCCGTAAAACTCATAAGGGAAGAAGGGCAAAGAATTCCTGTCGTAATGCTGCAAAGCGCTGATAAAAAGCCGGAAGATAAGGTTCTTTTCCTTTATTATCCGAAAAACAGATTTTCAAAATATGATAAAACCATTGAAGGTGATAAAAATGTTTTTCATATTTCAAAGTATGATTTTACATTTATAAAAGACGATAACGAAAAAATGGTTGACACCTTTAAAAACGGCAAAAAAACTTACAAAAACGTCTTTTTAGCTTCTAAAAACAAAGGTCTTGATTTATTTTTGGAAAAAAATATTTTTTCGGGGATAAAAAACGGAGACAGATTTTTCCTTGTAGACTTTCCGCCCGTAACAATTTTTAGTAAAGAAGGAATGTTTAACATTCTTTCAAGCGAACAAAAATATAACGAAACCCCGTTTTTATATCTTGCGTTTTCATACATAAGAAATTATATTTTCGACAAAGCGGATATAAAATTGAGTTTGAATGATGTTATAGAATATGAAGGCTGGAGAGTTTTTGTTTTTGAAAAGACATAAAATCTCCTATCTATAAAGTATTATAGGGTGAAGCCATATTGCCAACCGAAAAAAATGGTTGTATTATTATCATAGTTTAATTAATGAGGTTTAATAAAATGGGAATTCATATGCAGCTTTTAATTGCGATTTTACTTGGTATTAAGAGAAACTGGCATATTTTTGCAGGTCTTATACTCGGTGTCATTTGCGGTATATTGTTCCCTCAAAACCAATACCCCTTTGTGCATAAGATTTTTGTTCTGATAGGGCAAATTTTTATTAACACAATTCAAATGGTTGTTATTCCTCTGGTTATAAGTGCAATAGTTATCGGCATTTCAAGCATTGGCGATAATAAACAACTTGCAAAATTCGGCAAGAAAATGATTTTTTATTACACAATCATTACGGTTGCCGCTGTCACAATAGGTGCGCTTTTGGGCGTGTTTATGCGCCCCGGAGTCGGAGCAAGAGAATTCATTAATCCCGATATTGCACAAGAGCTCCAAGGGGTTGTTTCAGGCATGATGGCTGACCAACAATCTCATCTTGCGCAAATTTTAATGGGCTTAATTCCCAAAAACCCTTTCCACGCTTTGAGTATGGGTGATATGATTCCGATTATTATTTTTGTGGTTATTTTTGCAATCGCACTTTCAAAAATCGGAGAAATTAACCGTCCCGTTGTTTCATTCTTTGAAAGCATTTTTGCGGCAACAATGAAAGTAACCGATTGGATAATGTATCTCGCTGCCCCCGGTATCTTCGCCCTTGTTGCAGGTTCAATTTCAAGTTACGGTATCTCAATTTTTCATGGCGTCGGAAAATATTTCCTTGCGATAGTAATAGGTCTTTTAATTCAATTTATGGTTGTTTATCCGCTTATGCTCATTACTTTTTCAAGAGTTTCCGTTGCAAAATTATACGGGGCAATTACCGAAGCGGCAATGGTTGCGTTCGGTACGGCTTCAAGCTCGGCAACTTTGCCTTTAACCATAACATGTTGCGAAAAACGTGGAATATCAAGCAAAATTTGTTCTTTTGTTCTTCCTTTAGGTGCAACTCTTAGCATGGACGGAACAGCAATGGCTCAAACTCTTGCCGTTCTTTTCTTAACACAGGCATACGGCATTGAATTATCTACCCTTGCTATTGTTCAGGTGGCTTTCCTTGCGATAGTTGCTTCTTCAACTTGTGCCGGTATCCCCGGAGCGGGCTTAATTACAATTGCTCTTGTATTAAACGGAATCGGTCTTACACCCGAACAAATGGTGGTTGGTTTCTCATTCCTGTTTGCGCTTGACAGAATTGCAGACATGATGAGAACAACGGCAAACGTTACTTCGGATGCAGTTGTTGCGGCAATTATAGCCGATAATGCAAATGAAATTAACTATGAACTTTTTAACAATCAAGAAATCCAAAAAGATATAATTTAAATGAATATTCAAGTGGTTTTGGAAGGAAAACTTAAGGAAACTTTCTTCAAAGAAGGCGTAAACGAATTTAAAAAGCGCATAATGGGATATGTCGATATTAAGATTCTTGAAGTTCCTTCCGTTGACGATTTTATAAAAACCTTAAAAACCGGCGATTACGTCATTACAATGGAAATTGAAGGGCAAGAACTTTCAAGCACGGAGTTTTCAAAAAAAATTCAAGAGATTGAAAAAGAAGGTTTTTATAATAAAATAGTTTTCCTGATAGGCGGTTCTTTGGGACTTTCGCCCGAAGCAAGGAAGATTTCGAACTTTAAATTTTCAATGTCAAAGTTGACTTTTCTTCATCAAGAGGCAGTTTTGATACTCGTGGAACAGATTTACCGTGCAATAAAAATTTTAAGAAATGAAACTTATCATAAATAAAAAGGAATTTTGAATATGCGTGCAGTTGATATAATTGAAAAGAAAAAACAAGGTTTAACCAATACTAAAGAAGAAATTGAATTTATGGTGAACGGATACACCAAAGGCACAATTGAAGACTATCAAATGTCTGCATGGCTTATGGCAATTTGTTTTAGGGGCTTAAACTTTGATGAAACGGCATATATGACGGAAATTTTTGTTAAATCGGGCGATGTCCTTGATTTTTCCGATTTTGGAACTCATATTGCGGACAAACACTCGACAGGCGGTGTCGGTGACAAAGTCACCCTTGTTTTAATTCCGCTTTTAGCTTCTCTTGGAGTTTCTTGCGCAAAATTATCGGGAAGAGGGCTTGGAATGACGGGCGGAACAATTGATAAGCTTGAATCTATCAAGGGTTTCAATTGTCTTTTGGATGAAGAAACTTTTAAAAATCAGATTAAAAAAATTAATGCCGCCATTTCTTCGCAAACCCCAAACCTTGTTCCTGCGGACGGAAAAATCTATGCTCTGCGTGATGTAACGGCAACGGTTGATAACAAATCCTTAATCTGCGCTTCCGTTGTAAGTAAAAAAATTGCTTCGGGGGCTGATATCATAGTTCTTGATGTTAAATACGGCTCCGGCGCTTTCATTAAAACAAAAGAAGAAGCAAAAGACCTTGCAAACTTAATGATAGAAGTCGGAAAAAGGTTAAACAGAAAAATAGACGCCGTTATATCTTCAATGGAACAGCCTTTGGGAAATTGTGTCGGAAACTCTCTTGAAGTCATTGAAGCTATTGAATTTTTAAAAGGAAAGTTTTCGCCTGATTTATATGAAGTTACGCTTGAAATTGCGGTAAGAACCCTCATTTTGGCAGGGCTTGCCCCTGATTTTGACAGCGCCAAAAATTTGGTGGATGAAGCCGTTAATTCGGGACGTGCCCTTTTAAAATTTAAAGAAATTATTGAAGCGCAAGGCGGAAACCCAAATTGTGTCGACGATTACTCTCTTTTTGAAATCGGGCAAAATCAACTTGAAATTAAAGCTCAAGCTTCAGGATACATTCAGGTGTTGGACGCTCTTGATGTTGCCCATTCTTGCAAACTTCTCGGGGCAGGCAGAGACAAAAAAACCGACAAAATTGATTTCGGGGCGGGTTGTGTAATTCACAAAAAGAAAGGCGATATGGTAAATAAAGACGACGTTCTTTTAACTCTTTATTTTAATGCCGCTCCTTCGGCAAGGGTTCAGGAAGCCTACGATTTTGCAAAATCGGCATATAAAATCTCAAACGAAGCAACCCTTAAAACATCGGTTATAGAAAAGTTTTAGCGCTTTTACATATTGACTTTGCACCCCTTGTGTGAGATAATAAGAGTGTGTGCAAAAGGAGAAATTTATGTTTAAACGAGGGTTTACTTTAGCTGAAATCTTAATAACGCTGGCAATAATCGGAATTGTCGCCGCATTAACCATTCCAAGCGTTATGACAAATGTACAACAACGACAATTTGAAACGGGCTTTAGAAAAGCTCTTAATGCCTTAAATGACGCAATTCAAACCAACCTTGCAGAGGACGGAACAACGCCATATACATTTACAAATTCCACAGCCAGTTTAGACTTCGACAAGAATGGAGAAATTTCCGTTGGTGATTCCATAGCTATGTATAAAAGCCCTCCACCTCTTGCTGAATTTCTGATGAAACCTTTAAATGTTGTGAAAACAGGAATAACTTATCATAATTCAGCTGGTCATGTGAATAACAACTTTGCTTTTTATACAACGGACGGTATTAGGTATGAGGTTCCATATCCCGGAAAAGGCGTTGATCTTCCTTTGTATGAATCAAAAGATGTTAGATTAACTGACGGATGTTCGGCACAGCATGTCAGCGTTGGTTTATGTAGTGACACTACTTATAGTACCGTATGTGGATCATATGGTTTGGCACAAAACCCAAAAAATACAACTGCACCGCCTTGTGTTGTTATCGTCGATGTTAACGGAGATAAAAAACCAAATCCTGTAAGAATATATAGAGGTGATGCAGCGACAGATTCAAGTTATACCCACACTGGTTATATAGTTCCAAAACCTGAAGACAATACGTATATGGATGTATTTACTGTCATGATTACGGATAGAGCCGCTATTCCTTACGGTGCCGTTGCCCAAAGGGCTCTTTATTCAACCCGTGATAATGATCCTGACTGGGAAAAAGCAATGCAATCAACAAAAAAATAAACAGAATAAAGTATAATAAATTTTACCAAACAAATTATATCAAAGCCTTTCTTCAAGTCGGAGAAAGGCTTTTTTAGCACGATTGACACGTCTTTTTAAAAGTGAGATAATTTAAAAAAAAGGAGACAAAGTCTAAATGTCAATTATAAACCGTTTTAGAAAAAAAGCTTTTACTTTATCCGAAGTTCTCATAACACTTGCCGTAATCGGCATTATTGCAGCATTAACCCTTCCAAGCGTTATGGCAAATTCAAAACAAAAAGAATTTCAAACATCTTTTAGAAAAGCGCTTAACGTTTTAAATAATGCAATTTCACTAAACGGCACAATGGAAGGCGATACGCCATATGATATAAAAAACATTTCGGCAGACCTTAACGGTGACGGAAAAGTCGATTCGCATGATACCGCATATTTCTTAAATCAGCTTTATGACGCCGAAGCGGTTACACAAAACGGTTTAGCGGCATTTTTGATGAGGCATATAAATGTTGTAAAAGTTGCTCTTACGTCTGAAGAAAGCTCTGTCGGACAAAGCGCAAACTTTGCTTTTTATACAACAGACGGCATAAGATTTGAAGTTCCATATCCATATAACAACTCGGATAAAGGGCTTCCTTTACACGAAAATTCAAACATTAAAATCGGAAACAACTCTTGCGGACTTGCTTCAGTCGGAAAATGTCCGAATGTAAATTCGTCAATGACTCAAAAGTGCGGAGCATACGGGCTTAAAGTTAACCCGAATAACACGGAAGTTCCGCCTTGTCTTGTTGTTGTTGATGTTAACGGAGATAAAAAACCAAACCCCGTAAGGTATATGAAAGTCGGAACAAAAAATAATTTTATTCACTCGGCATATACCGTTCCTTCCCCGTCAGAAAACGTTTTATCGGATGTTTTTGCGGTTATGATTACCGATTCTGCAGCATATCCTTACGGCGTTGTTGCTCAAAGAGCCTTTTATGACTCAAAAAATTAATTATTCAATAACTCTGCCGTTAAAGGTTTCAACCATTTCTCTGGTTGTTTCCGTATAATCTGAAATTTCTTCCGTTTCTTCTTCATTCGTTTCGTCTTGAATTTCAGAAGTATTGTTGTTTGAATATGCCTTAGTTTCTTCAAAACTGTCTGATACGGGAACAGACTGTTTTGGGGCAAAGTTTTCTCTTGGCGGCTCTTTCTTTGAAAAAGAAGATGAAACAGGCGCTTTTGTTTCAAGAATTTTTGTATCTTTTGTTATTGTAATAAATTCAACGCTTCCCTTTTCGCCCAGAACGTTAACGATTGATTTTAAAAGGGGAGAGTGTTTATTTTCGCTTTTTGCCTGAGAAATAGCATTTTCATTGACAAACCCGAGTATAACATGCCCGTTTGAAATGTTGATAAGCTTTCCGACACCCGAATAAAAATATTTTGCGGGAATTGACTCTATTCCGTTTATGATTTTTGCCCAGATTTCAACCGGATTTTCATTATTTGCTGCGCTATCTTCTAAATTTGCGCACTCGGGCTGCAAACTTTCTTTTGGCTGATTAACGGAAACCGTTTCATTTTCCTTATTATCATCGGGCTTTTGCTCACTTTTTAGAGAAGCAACATTTTTTTCTTCATATATCGGTTCAATTTTTTTATCGACTTCGGGTTTATTTGGCTCTTTCTTATCAAAATTCTTTATATTATCAGGCGTTTTTATAGCGCCGATTGAAGGCGAATTTTGAACTTTTTTTGAAACAACATCAATTGAACAAAGCTCGATTAACATAAGTTCCGCCCAAAGATAAGGGTTTGTTGCAACTTTAATTTCTTTATAAAATTCAATAGATTTATCTAAAATTTTTATAATTTTATTGTGGTCAAAAAGCCCGTTATTTTTGATTTTTTCTATATTATTTTTATCTATAAGGGTTAAATCTGAAGCAAGGGCAATATCGTTTGAATTGATTATAATGACTATATTTCTTAAAAATTCAATCAAATTTTCGCTGAAACACCTTGGTTCAAGCCCTTTAGAATAAATTTCTTCGACTTTTGAATAAACATCCGTAATTTTTCCGTTTAAAACAAGCTCAACCAGCTCGTGTAAAGATTTAAACGTGAGTTTTCCAATCAAACTTTCAATGACATCTTCGGTAATTTCGCTATCTGCCCCCAAAATTGAAGCCTGATCCAAAAGCGCCAAAGAATCTCTCATTCCGCCTGAAACATTTTTTGCAATCGCAAAAAGCGCCTCGTTTGTAATTTTGATATTTTCTTTGTCTGAAATCTCTCTTAATCTTTTTGTTATATCGTCAATGGTAATTCTTCTGAAATCAAACCTTTGACAGCGGCTTACAATTGTTTCAATAACCTTATGAGGTTCGGTTGTCGCAAGAATAAATATTACGTTTTTCGGAGGCTCCTCAAAAGTTTTTAAAAGAGCGTTAAACGCCTCTTTAGAGAGCATATGAACTTCATCTATTATAAAAATTTTATATTTTCCGCTCATAGGCGCATATTGAACCTGACTTATGAGTTCTTTGGCGTCATCAATTCCCCTGTTGGTTGCTGCGTCGATTTCAATAACATCAATGCCGGCTGCGTTTGTAACATCAAGACAACTTTGACACTTCTGACATGGTTTTGTTGTCGGACCTTGCGCACAATTCAAAGATTTGGCAAAAATTCTTGCACAGGAAGTTTTTCCCGTTCCTCTCGGTCCGCAAAAAAGATAAGCGTTGGCAATTTTATTTAACTTAATTGCGTTTTCAAGCGCCTTGACCGTAAAATCTTGTCCGATAACATCTTCAAAAGACTGGGGGCGATACTTTCTGAAAAGCGGCAAATATTCGTTTTTGTTTTCAATATTCTCCATAAAAATATTATAGTATAAAAAACTTTTTTTGCTAAAATAAGATTTATGAAAAAAGTTGGGATTATCGCCCCTTCGGGCAGTGTTGAAAATATAGACGAAATAAAGGTTAAAGAGTTTTTCGACTCAAAAAAAATTGAAGTTGAAATTTTTCCTTCCTGTTTTGAAAAATTCAGATATATGGCAGGCTCGGACGACATTCGCCTTAATGATATCCACTGTTCTTTTTCCGATAAATCAATAGATACAATAATTTGCGCAAGAGGGGGATTTGGGGCGCTCAGACTTTTAGACAAAATTGATTATTCAATAATCAAAGAAAATAAGAAAAATTTTATCGGTTTTTCAGATGTAACCGCACTTTTGGTTTCGTTTTATAAAAATGCAAATTTGCCATGCTTCCATGGAAAAATGCTTGTTAACGGGGTTTTAAACATGGATAATATTGAATTTGAAAATTATAAAAATTCAATTGAAAACCCGAGTTTTAAAACGGGTTTAAAAAACGGAATTTTATGGGGCGGAAATTTGGCAACAATTGTTTCGCTTTTTGGCTCAAAAACCGAAAGTTATCTTCCGAATGAAGATATTATCCTTTTTCTTGAAGATATAAACGAACCTGACTATAAAATAGACAGAATGTTAACCCAGATTTTAAGAAAAAAAGAATTAACATCAAAAATAAAGGGTGTGATTTTCGGAAGTTTTACGGGGTGCGGAAAATATATTGAAAATATAAAAGAAGAATTTATCCAAAAACTTGACGTTCCTTATGAAAATAACCCCGATATCGGGCATGTAAATTCAAATATTGTCGTTCCTTTCGGATATAGAGTTTAAAATTTTTTTTATGCATAAAATTTTGTTTGAAATATAATTAAAATAGTATGCAACACAATGTAATCAAAATCGAAAGTATAAATTCAACCAGTGTTTGGGCAAGAAAGAACCTTGAGAGCCTGAATGATTTTGACGTTGTTTCGGCAGACATGCAAACAATGGGGCATGGTCAGTTTGAAAGAAAATGGTTTTCAAGTTCTGATAACGGCGGAAATATTTATATTTCAATTGTCTTAAAGCCGCAAAATATTGAACACTTAAATGAATTAACAAGATTTACAAGCATTGTTGCTTCCGATATTCTTGTCGAATTCGGACTGAAACCCGATTTTAAGTTTCCGAACGACATTTTAATTTCGGGTAAAAAAATCTGCGGAATTCTTGCAGAATCAGTATTTCAAGGTTCAGATTTCAAAGGGGTTGTTGTGGGAGTTGGAATTAACTTAAACCTCGATGAAAACGAAGTTAATAAGATTGATATTCCCGCAACTTCAATTTTTGTTGAAACGGGCAAAAATGTTGATAAAGACGACTTTTTAAACCGTTTTATGACAAAGTTTAAAGAAAATTATAACGATTTTCTAAAAAACGGAATTAAGGAACTTACATACATTCAATAAATGCAAAACAACACTATTTTATAAAGGAGAAAAGAGGAAATGGCTAAAAAACAGATTAAAGTTATGGATACTTCATTTAGAGACGGTTTCCAATCTATTTACGGCGCAAAAGTTCTTGTGGATGATTTCATCCCCGCTTTGCAATCTGCCGTTGACGCCGGAATTAAACACTTTGAAACAGCCGGCGGCGCAAGATTTCAAGCACCTATATTTTTCTGTAATGAAAACGCATTTGAAACAATGGATAAAATAAGAGAAGCTGTCGGCCCCGACGTTAAATTGCAATCGTTAGCAAGAGGGGTAAACGTTGTAGGTTTAAATTCTCAACCTCGTGACGTTATTGACCTTCATGCCAAAATGTTTGCAAAACACGGAGTTAACGTCATCAGAAACTTTGACGCACTGAATGATGTCGACAACTTGATTGACTCAGCTAACAGCATAAAAAAACACGGGCTCTTACATGAAGTGACAATCACCATGATGGAACTTCCATACGGCTGCGAAGGTGCGCATGATGTTCCTTTTTATGAAAGAGTTTTAAGAAATATTTTAAATTCAAATCTTCCCTTTGATTCTTTAGCATTCAAAGACGCTTCCGGAACTTCAAACCCGAGAAAAGTTTATGAAACGGTTAAAATGGCACGTGAAATTTTAGGGGCTGATTTCCATATCCGCTTCCATTCGCACGAAACCGCAGGAACAGGTCTTGCAGCTTATCTTGCCGCTCTTGACGGCGGAGCTGACGGAATTGACCTTGCAATGAAACCTGTATCGGGCGGAACGGGTCAACCGGACATTATTTCAATGTGGCACGCACTTAAAGGCACTGACTATGACTTAGGTTTAGACATTAAAAAAGTTATGGAAACCGAAGAAATCTTTAAAGAATGCATGAAAGATTATCCGATTTCACCTATATCCTTAGCGGTTAACCCGATTTTAATTCAGGCACCGCTTCCGGGAGGCGCTACTGCCACAACGGTTAACCAATTAAAAGATTTGGGAATGCTTGATAAATTCCCGAAATTGATTGCAAATATGAAAGAAGTTGTTGAACGTGGCGGCTTTGCAACATCAGTTACCCCCGTTTCACAATTCTATGCACAACAATCTTTCTTGAATGCAATTTCAGAAAAACCTTGGGACCAAGCTAACCCCGGATATGCTAAAATGCTTCTCGGATATTTTGGAAAAACTCCATGCCCGCCTGATCCCGAACTTGTTAAATGGGCTTCGGAAAAACTCGGGTTGGAACCTACAACTGAAAAAGTTGTCGACTTAAACGAAAAAGACCCTGAAAAAGGTTTAAAAGCCGCTGAAGAAAGATTAAAAGCCGCAGGCTTGCCCGTTACCGACGAAAACCTTTTCATTGCTGCCGCTTGTAAAGACGGCAACGCTGACAAGGGAATTAATTTCTTACTCGGTAAAGGGGTTGTTTCGGTTGATAAATCTGCGGGAAAACAAAAAGCTTCAAACGCTTCCGCTTCTTCACCCGACGGCTACACGGTTTCGGTTAACAATAAAAAATATTCGGTCAGAATTGAAGGTTCAAAAGCTGTCGTTAACGGAAAAACATATGATATTTCCGTTAAAGAAGGCGTTGAAGCAAAACAGGGAGTTGCGCCTTCCGAAGGAACACCGATTAAGGCTGCACTTCCGGGCGCCGTTCTTAAAATTAACGTTTCCGAAGGCGACTCGATTTCTGAAGGCGATGTTATTTTAATTCTTGAAGCTATGAAAATGGAAACGGAAATTAAATCTCCCGTTTCAGGCGTGGTTAAATCAATTGAAGTTTCCGTCGGCGATCAGGTCAAAAACTCGCAAGTGTTGGTAGTTATCGGATAGAAGGGGGCATTAAATGAATTTTATTGACAGTTTAAAAGCTCTATCATCGTCGACTGGTATTGCAAATATAATTTTGCCGCCTGACCCTGATCCGAAATTATGCACTGCGAGTGAATTATCACAGTGTGGTTTAGACCAGCTTTTTAATTTACAGGGCGGTTCCGAACAAGTCTTTCAGATATTACAATACAACTTAACGCAGTTTTTGCACCAATTTGGTATGCCTATTATGCTTGTTGTATGCTGTTTTCTTTTATGGCTCGGAATTAAAAAACAGTTTGAACCTCTGCTTCTTGTTCCTATAGCTTTTGGCGGAATTTTATCCAACATCCCGCTTGCAGGCATTGCCGAAACGGGCGGATTTTTGAATATTATTTATGAAGCCGGTATTCATCAGGGTCTTTTCCCGCTTATAATTTTTATGGGGGTTGGCGCAATGACCGACTTCGGACCTTTGATTGCAAACCCTAAGACCGCACTTTTAGGCGGTGCCGCCCAATTTGGTATATTTGGTGCGCTTCTTTTGGCGCTTTGCGTTTTTGGATTTTCAATGCCGGAAGCGGCTTCAATTGGTATTATCGGCGGGGCGGACGGTCCTACTTCAATTTATGTAACAAGCAAACTTGCCCCTGACCTTTTGGGCGCAATTGCCGTTGCCGCATATTCTTATATGGCTCTCGTTCCTGTTATTCAGCCGCCGATTATGAAACTTTTAACAACTGAAGCCGAAAGAAAAATTGAAATGGTTCAATTGAGAGAAGTTTCACAAAGAGAAAAAATTGTATTCCCGCTTTTGGTTTTAGGGCTTTGCATTTTGCTCTTGCCTGACGCTTGCCCTCTAATCGGCGCTCTTGCATTCGGTAATTTGGCAAGAGAATCGGGAGTTATTGAAAGGTTAAACAAAACTTTGCAAAACGAACTCATTAATATAGTCACAATTTTTCTTGGACTTTCCGTTGGTTCAAAACTCTCGGCAAATCAGTTTTTAACTGTTAAAACCCTGTTTATCCTGATACTCGGCATTATTGCGTTTGGCTTGGCAACTGCAATGGGTGTTATTTTCGGAAAAATTATGAATAAATTTTCAAAAACTCCGATAAACCCGCTTATTGGTGCAGCCGGAGTTTCTGCCGTACCTATGGCGGCACGTGTTGCAAATAAAGTCGGGCTTGAAGCTAACAGCCAAAATTATTTATTAATGCACGCTATGGGACCTAACGTTTCGGGCGTAATCGGCTCTGCCGTTGCTGCAGGCGTTTTGCTTTCGATGTGCCATTAATTTTAATATTAGGAAAATACCCGCTATTTTAAAAGCGGGTATTTTTTTGTGAATATTTGTAACAATTTTGTTAAAAAACTTGCATCATGACGCAAAAAACTTTTTTCAGGGTTATTATAGATGATGTAAACTCCTCTATAAACTCCGTAATACTAATTCTATCCATCACGGTCAATCTTCTAAGATTGCCGTTTTTTTTATATATTTACATCCCTCATAAGGTCTTTTAGCGCCTGAATTGTTGTATCCATTGAAACAAGGTCGGTTGTTTTTTGCTGCAAAAAAGCGTTAATTTGGGGCATAAGCTCAATTGCAATATCAAGTTTAGGGTTAGAACCCGCCTGATACATGCCGACATCAATCAAGTCTTTATTTTCTCGATACAAAGCAAGCAACTGACGCATTTTTGCCGCCGCTTCCTGATGTTCCTTGTCGGTAATTGTGGTAAAAAGCCTTGAAACAGAGCCCAAAACATCAATTGCGGGGTAGTGGTTTTGTTCGGCAACTTTTCTTGATAAAAAGATGTGCCCGTCAACAATACCCCTAACAATATCGACTATAGGGTCTGTGATGTCGTCCCCTTCCATAAGAACCGTATATAATGCCGTAATTGAGCCTCTTTCGGAATTGCCCGTGCGCTCAAGCGCTCTTTGAAGCCAAGAAAATATGGAAGGCGGATAACCTTTCATGGTAGGCGGTTCCCCTGTTGCAAGACCAACTTCACGCCCCGCCATTGCACAACGGGTAACCGTATCTGTCATTAAGAAAACTTTTTTGCCTTTATCTCTGAAATATTCGCATACGGACGTTGCCGCAAGAAGGCACTTCATTCTGATTAACGGCGGAAGGTCGCCTGTGGCGCAAACAACAACAGATTTTTTCATTCCTTCTTCGCCGAGAGAATCAACCATAAATTCTTTAACTTCTCTGCCACGTTCGCCAATTAGCGCCATAACGTTAACATCAGCTTCCGAGTTTCTTGCAATCATACCGAGAGTGGTACTTTTCCCGACACCTGAACCCGCAAAAAGCCCCATTCTCTGTCCGCCGCCAAGAGTTAAAAGTCCGTCTATCGCTCTAATTCCGGTTGAAATTGTATTTTTAATAATTGGTCTGTGGAATGCGTCGGGAACACTTCCGTTTATATTTACATATTCCGCATTTGTTAAATCAAGCGGACGGCTGTCCATGGGTTCGCCAAGCGGATTTATAAGCCTTCCCAAAAGAAAATCGCCCACAGGAAGCATAATCGGTCCGCCTGTTGTTTCAACAAGACTTCCCTGTCCGATTCCTTCTCCGTCATATAATAAAAGAAGCTGGGCTGCGTCCCCTTTGAAAGCAACAACTTCCGCCGCTTTTTTTTGACCTGTATAAGTTTGAATATAGCATAAATCGCCGATTTTAAGCCCCGGAAGTTTAACTTCAACAGTCAATCCCACAAGCTTTGAAACAACACCTTTATATTTGTATAAACTCAAATTATCAAGAGTTTGAAGGGCTTTCAGCTTAGTGTTATGAATTTTATATTCAAAATCTTCACTCATAAAAATTTTAAAATTATCCTTAAATAATGCTCCATGCGGGTGATTTTGTTACCTGCCAAGCTCCGGCAGGGGGGTGAGTGCCTCGACATATCCGTTTCCTTTAAAAAAGCAAAATGCCCAAGGTATACTTCATGTGTCATAAATAAGAGCTGCTCTCCCGATTTTTAAAAATGTAGGAACAAAATTGAACCCACACAGAGCAATTTCATTTTAACATTATTTTTAAATATTTGCCAACAGGTTAAGTCTTAGCCCAAAAGACGCTTTAATTCTTTTTCTTCTTTTTTCAAGCGAAGCGGATTTATTCTTTTTTGAATAAGCGCTTTCGGGGTATCATCCGGCATAGCGCTTCTGTAAAAAAGTTCATTCATGGGGTCAAAATTTTTAAGCCTTAAAAGCGCATCTTCCATGCAAGACTTTTTGGCTTCTCTGATTAAAGATTGAAACTCTGCTTTTTCAATAAACCCGTAAAAACTCATATATAGATATTCCGATTTTTTAAAAGGCATGGCAACTAAATTAATATTTGTTTATAAATTAATGTTACATTCCAAAAAATCAAGAATTTTATCCTTGTAATAAGGCTTTTTTGATGAAAAAGGCAAACATAGGGTCTTTGTAAAATTTTCGGCTTCTTTTAAGTTTTTCGAAACTTCGCTTGCCTTTGCAAGGTCGCATTTCGTCATTATGTTTATAAAAGGAAGATTGTTAATTTTAAGCCAGCTAATCATTTGGATATCATTTTCAAGAAGCCCGTGTCTTGCGTCCAAAAATTGAATGCAATATTTTAAATTTTCTCTGTGCAAGAGATATTCTTCCAGATTTTTTTGCCAATCGTTTTGCATTGTTTTTGAAACTTTTGCATACCCGTATCCCGGAAGGTCGGCAATAACAAACATTCCCCTATCGGTTATAATTTCAAAATGGTTAATAAGTCTTGTTTTTCCGGGGGTATTGGAAGTTTTTGCAAGTTTGTTATTCCCCGCCATAACATTTATAAAAGTCGACTTCCCCGCATTTGAGCGCCCTAAAAGCGCAAACTCACAACAGTTATAAGTTGGCGCCGATTTTATGTCGGGAGAACTTTTGCTGAATTTTGCTTGTTTTATTTTCATTTGCAAGGTGCCTTAATTCGCTTATTTGCCTTTTATAAATTACTGAAGATAAAAGTCTGTATGCTTTTTCAGAGTTAACCACGTTAATTTGAAGCCCGTCATTGGTTTTTTCAACAGAGATAGACTTTGAAGATAAATCAGGCGTTTCAAGCCCGACAATATGAATTATGGTCTTTTTAAGAATGCTCAAGGGTTCTCTTAAAAAGTCTTCAAATGTTTGCAGAATATTTTTCTTCATAATGTAGTAAACCCATTCTATCAAATTTTTTGCTTTTTTTGTATAATCAATTTTGGATTTATTTAATAATTTGTCATATGAAGGAAAAACCTTGAAAGATATTATAGCAAAACCGTTAAATTCTCCCTTAAAAGGCGAAATTATTATTCCGCCCGACAAGTCTGTTTCTCACAGGGGAATTATTATAGGCTCGCTTACCTGCGGGAAAGTTAAAATATCAAACTTTTCAAAAGGGCAAGACTGTATATCAACCTTGAACATTTTTAAAAATTTGGGGCTTGAGGTTGATTTTATTGACGATAAAACTCTGACAATAAATTCAAAAAACGGGCTAAAGGAATATAAGGGAAGTTTAGATTGCGGAAACTCGGGAACATCCATGAGGCTTCTTGCGGGTTATCTTTCCGGCATGGACTTTAATTCACGACTTATAGGAGATGTCAGTCTTTCAAAAAGACCGATGAGGCGTGTGATTGAACCTTTGTGCCAAATGGGGGCGTTTATCGCTTCAAATGAAGGAAAAGCCCCTTTAGATATCAGAGGCACAAAAAAATTAAACGGAATTACATATTTTTCAAAAATAGCTTCCGCTCAGGTAAAATCTTCGATTTTGCTTGCGGGGTTTAATGCTGTCGGCGAAACAAAAGTGTATGAGCCTTTCTTATCAAGAAATCACACCGAAAATATGTTTAAATATTTTGATGCGGACATTAAAACGGGAAATGATGCAAAAGGCTTTTATTCTTCAATAAGGAACACTTTTTTATGTCCGAAAGATATTTTTGTTGTGGGCGACATTTCTTCTGCGGCATTTTTTATGGCGGCAGCTTCAATTGTTAAAGACAGCGATATAATAATTAAAAATGTCGGCTTAAATGAAACAAGAACAGGCATTATTGATGTTTTATTCAAAATGAATGCCGATATTGAAATTTTGGATAAAAAGACCGTAAATAACGAAGATATGGGCGATATCAGGGTTAAATATTCTCCAAACTTAAAAGGGTGCGAAATTTCAGGGAATATTATTCCGAGACTTATTGATGAAATTCCAATAATCTGTGTTCTTGCGGGCTTTGCCAACGGTCAAACAGTAATAAAAGATGCGCAAGATTTAAAAAACAAGGAATCGGACAGAATAAATTGCACCGCCTCAGGGCTTTATAAAATGGGCTTTGACATTAAAGCGACAGAGGACGGCTTTATTATAAACGGCAAAAAAGAAATTGAAGGCGGTTGTGAGCTTGACCCGAACCACGATCACAGGCTTGCAATGAGCTATTATGTGGCTTCCCTTGCAAGCAAAAAGGACTCTTTGATAAAAGATTTTTCTTGGGTGAATACTTCATTTCCCGAGTTTTTAAAACTGTTTGGAGAACTTAATTAAATGTTTTATTTCGACAACTTTATCGGCTTTAAGGTTTTAAAATCTGACCTTTTATCAGAAATAAACCATTTTTTCACAACGAGAAATTTTGTTTTAAAAACAAAAGAAAAAGAAAATTATGAGATTTCATTAAAAAACAGAGAAATTTTAAAAAAAGAGTTTAAATTAAAAAAAATAATCACCCCCCACCAAAGACACACCTGTAATATAGACATAGCAACGCTTTCAAAAGATGAATACAAAGAAACGGACGCTCTTATTTTAAAAGACAAAAATATCGGAATATTTTTAAACTTTGCAGACTGCACCCCGATAATTTTATATGACAAATTAAATAAAATTGGCGCAATTGCCCATGCCGGCTGGAGAGGCACCGAACAAAAAATTTCTCAAAAAACGGCATTAAAATTAATAAACGAATTTTCTTCATCCCCAAAAAACATTATTGCCCTTATCGGACCTTCGATTTGCTTTGATTGTTTTGAAACAAGCGAAGAAATTGCAAAAAAAGTTTCTTCCACAATTTCAAAGGAAGGTTTCATAAAAAAGAAAAATGACAAATTTTATGCCGATTTAAAAGGAATAAACAGAGAACAGCTTTTTGAAATCGGGGTGGAAAATGTTGATGTCACAAGTTTTTGCACCTGTTGCAACAACGACAACTTCTTTTCATACAGAAAAGAAAATAAAACCACCAACAGAATGAGCGCATTTATTTGCCTAAATTAAAAAAGTCCTTTGGGGTTAGTTTCATCAATCTTTATAAGGCTGTCATCTTCGGCTTTTTTAACCTTATCTTTCATGGCGATTTCTCTTTCAATATCAGCCGGAGTAAGCTCTTTTAGCTGTTTGACATAAGGTTCTGTTGCCGATTTAATTTTTTCAATTAATGAATCAATATATTTATCATATTCTATATAGTCTTTTTCCGCAAAACGGCTCTGTTCCTCAAGATAAGCTTCCATTACATTTCTTTTAAAATCAGAAAGTGTATCGTTAACAGCCTCAACAAAAATATCTATAAATTCATCGACGGGGTAAAGTCTGACCTTTTTATAAGTGTTATCCAGAATAATAAATGCTTTTTTTGCCAAAACTCTCGCTTTAGAGGTTTTGGGAAGATATTTCTTTTCTTCTTCCTGTGTAAATTGTACACCAAAGGGGCAATCTAAATTGCAAATGTTGGTAACATCCGTAAGCTTTACCATAAGTTCGGTTTTTAAATATTCATATTCGTCTTTAATGGTCATTTATTAACTCTGTTTAGTTTCATACTATATTTTAACAAATTTGTTTGTAAATGCAAACTTTGTTAAATAAAATGCGCCCTTTGAATTAAAAGGCGCATTTATATTTTTATCTTTAGACTATTTTTTGTCTGAAATTGCGGCTTGTGCAGCGGCAAGTCTTGCCTGAGGAACTCTGTAGGGAGAACATGAAACGTAATTTAAGCCGATTTTATGTGCATATTTAACCGAATCGGGATCTCCGCCGTGTTCGCCACAAATTCCGCCAACAAGTTTGGGGTTAACCTTTCTTCCTTCGTTAATTGACATTTCAATTAATTTGCCGACGCCTTTTGTGTCAAGTGTTACAAAGGGGTTAGCGGGAAGAATTTTTTGTTCAACATAGTTTTTAAGGAATTTGCCTTCCGCATCATCTCTTGAATAACCGAATGTCATCTGAGTTAAGTCGTTTGTTCCGTATGAGAAAAATTCGGCAATCGGCGCAATTTCATCGGCGGTAAGAGCCGCACGAGGAATTTCAATCATTGTGCCGAATTTATATTCAAGTTCAATTCCTTTTTCTTGCATAACTTCTTTTGCAACTTTCACAAGGGTTTCTTCAGCCGCTTTAAGTTCGTTTACATGCCCGATTAAAGGAATCATAACCCAAGGTTTAACGTTTATTCCTTCTTTTTTAACATCGCATGCAGCGCTAAATATAGCCCTTACTTGCATTTCGTTAATTTCGGGATATGTTAAACCTAAACGGCAGCCTCTAAGCCCCATCATAGGATTTGATTCGGAAAGATTTTCAACAATTTCAAGCATTTTAGCATCTTCTTCGTAATCTTGGTTTAACGCTTTTTTTGTTGCAACCTTTTCGACAAGTTCAATCTTGGAAGGCAAGAATTCGTGTAACGGCGGGTCAAGAAGCCTTATTGTCATCGGAAGTTCGCCAATTCCCTTAAACATTGCATAGA
Source organism: Candidatus Gastranaerophilales bacterium (assembly GCA_947630045.1). Classification (GTDB taxonomy): domain Bacteria; phylum Cyanobacteriota; class Vampirovibrionia; order Gastranaerophilales; family Gastranaerophilaceae; genus Galligastranaerophilus_A. The sequence goes on along the minus strand of CANRGC010000006.1, from coordinate 48,167 downwards.
AGTCTGAATATTGCATTGGAAGAAGTTTGTCCAAAGCTTCTTTTCTTGCTTCTTTAGTTCCTGCAATAATCATTTTTTGAACCCAAGGAAGTCTGTCGGGGTCCATAAACATATGTTCCGTTCTGCAAAGTCCGACACCTTCTGCGCCAAATTTAACAGCGTTTTCAATGTCTTTTGGTGTGTCTGCGTTTGCTTCAACTTTTAATTTCTTATATTCATTTACCCAAGTAAAGAATGTTGCAAAGTCGCTGTCAATTCCCGCTTCAACAAGTTCAACAGCCCCTTCCATAACTTCACCCGTTCCGCCGTCAAGCGAAATAACGTCATTTTTATGGAAAACCGTTCCGTCGGAACATGTTATTGTTTCGTTTGCAAGGTCAATTTTTAAGTCTTCACAACCTGAAACACAGGGTTTGCCCATACCTTTTGCAACAACGGCAGCGTGAGAAGTTGCTCCGCCTCTTAAGGTTAAAACGCCTTGAGAAACTGCCATTCCGTGAATATCATCAGGGCAGGTTTCAATTCTGACCAAAATAACTTTTTCACCGGCTTCGCCACGTTTTGCAGCTTCTTCAGTGTCAAAAACAATTTTTCCGACAGCTGCTCCGGGGGAAGCGTTAACCCCTTTAGAAACTTTGTGCGCATATTTAACTGCGGCAGGGTTAAAGCAAGGAAGAAGAACTTGATAAACACTGTAAGGATCAACCTGACAAATTGCTTCTTCTTTAGTGATAATACCTTCGTTGTGCATATCTACCGCAATTTTAATTGCAGCTTTTGCGGTTCTTTTTCCGTTTCTTGTTTGAAGTATCCAGAGTTTTCCACGTTCTACGGTAAATTCCATATCTTGGACATCGTGATATCCTCTTTCAAGTTGTTTTGCAATTTCAACATACTGTTTGTAAATATCAGGCATGTCAACTTCAAGTTCCGAAATTTGTTTCGGGGTTCTGATTCCCGCAACAACATCCTCACCTTGAGCGTTTACAAGATATTCGCCGTAAAATTTATTTTCGCCCGTTGCGGGGTTTCTGGTAAACGAAACGCCCGTTGCACAATCATTTCCCATATTACCGAACACCATTGTTTGAACGTTAACCGCCGTGCCGTAGTTATGGTCAATTTTATTCATGTTTCTGTATGCAACCGCTCTTGGGATGTTCCAGCTTCTAAATACAGCTTCAATAGCTTCTTGAAGCTGTACGAAAGGATCTTGCGGAAATTCTTTTCCGGTTACTTCTTTTATAACTTTTTTATAAACGGGAATTAACGATTTCCAGCCTTCTGCGGAAATTTCCGTATCGGATGTAACCCCTTCTTTTGCTTTAACTTTTTCAACTTCTGATTCAAAATATTTCTGCCTGTCCATTTCCCAAGCAACGGAACCGAACATGGTCAAAAATCTTCTGTAGCTGTCATAGCAAAAGCGCGGGTTGTTGGTTAATTTAACCATTGCCTCAACGGTTTCATCGTTTAAGCCCAAATTTAAAATGGTTTCCATCATGCCGGGCATTGAAACTCTTGCGCCTGAACGAACGGAAACCAAAAGCGGATTGGTTGTGTCACCAAATTTTTTACCTGCTTGTTTTTCAACTTCTTTTAAATATGTCTTAACTTCATCCATTAAGCCTTCCGGCATTTTGTTGCCGTTATTTATATATTCCATACAGGTGGCTGTAGTAATTGTAAGACCGGGGGGAACAGGCAAGCCCAAATTTGTCATTTCGGCAAGATTTGCGCCCTTTCCGCCAAGCTCGTTTCGCATGTTGGCATTTCCCTCTTTAAACAGCCAAACTCGTTTGTTGTTTGTCATGAAAATTCTCCTTATTTAAGATTGTTTTTAATTGTCACTTTTTTTAAAAAATAAAGTCAAAAGTTAAGAAAATTCTACCACAAAAATAATTTTTTATTATAAAATTTTATTGAAATTGAAAAAAAGGATAAAAGATGTTTGCGCTGGATGACCCTTATATTTCTGACTTTTGCACGGAAACAATAAATAAAAATAATTACCCCGCTTTAAATTCAGACCTTTTGAGCGGAAAATTAAAAAACCCGCTTTCTGACGATGAATTTAAAAAAATCTATTTCAAATCGAAAAAAATATATACAAATTCCGAAAATTCAATTCAAAGAATTATTTCAATTTTAAACGATGATGAATTTGAAAGAGTTTTAACCATTTTCAAAGACAAATCAAAAACAAGAGAGCTTTTAAAAGAAATTTACCCTGACTTTTTTTATAAAAAGGTTAAAATTGACGATTTAACAAAACTTGACCCCGAAAATTTAAAATTCCCGCTTGTTATAAAGCCTGCCGTCGGGTTTTTGAGTTTTGGGGTTTACACCATTTTTTCAAAAGATGATTTCAGAGAAGTTGTTCAAAAGGCAAAAAACTCTGTTGAAAAGGCAAAGGGGTTTTTCCCGAAAAGCGTTTTGAGCGGTGACAATTTTATTTTGGAAGATTATATAGAAGGGGAAGAGTTTGCGCTGGATGTTTATTTTGACAAAAATTCAAACCCCGTAATATTAAACATATTTAAACACCCTTTTGTTGATAAAAACGATGTTTCAGACAGAATGTACATCACCTCGGGCGAAATTATTTCAAAATATCTTCCTTTGTTTGAAGATTTATTTAAAAAGATAGGAAAAATAGGAAAGCTTAAAAACTTTCCCGCCCATATTGAACTTAGGGCAAATGAAGATAAAATAATTCCGATTGAGGTTAACCCTTTCCGTTTTGCGGGCTGGTGCCTTTGTGACATTGCTTATTTTGCTTGGAAAATTAACCCTTACGAATATTTTATGGAAGAAAAAAAGCCCGATTGGGATAAAATTTTGAAAGACAACAATTCAACTTACGCATTTGTTATGGCGGAAGTTCCTTCCGATATTGATAAAAATTCAATTGATTGTTTTTCTTTTGATGATTACAAAAAAGATTTAAATGCGGAAATTTTAGATGTCAGAGAATATGATTTTAAGAAAAAACCGATGTTTAATTCACTTTTTATTAAATCAAAAGATTATAACCAAATTAAACACATATTAAAACTAAATATGAAAGACTATATCAGGAGAAAATAAGTGCTTTTTAAAAAAGAATTTGATATAGATAAAGAGTTTTTCACCGAAAAAAACAAAAGTCCGAAAAAAATCAAAACGGCATTTAAGGTTTTTATTGTCGTCCTTATTTTAACTTTCGGCTTTCTTATTTACGGGGCGTTTATTTCAAATATCAATTTTAAATTTAAAGGGTTTGGCTCAATTATCCAAAAATCTGACCTAAAAGAGGCTCAGGAACATTATCTTGACGCAATTAAATATTATGAAGAAGGAGATTTTGCGCATGCCATAGAAAGCCTGAATAAACAAATAGCGCTTGTCGAAGACCCTGACGCATATAACTGTCTCGGCAAAATTTATCAGGAAGAAGGAAATCAGGCTCTTGCAATTGAAAATTATCAACACGCACTTGACATTAACCCTTCGTTTTTTGAGCCGAATTTTGAACTGGGGAAAATTTATTTTTCCCTTAACGATTATCAAAACGCTTCAAAATATTTAACTCAAGCCTCAAGGGTTCAATCTGACAACAATGAGCTCTTAAGCCTTATTGCCGATTCCTATAAACGCTCGGGGCATGCGGACGATGCGATAAAAATTTTTGAAAAAATCATAGAAAACAGCCCTGACAGTGCTTTTGCGTATGCAAAAATAGGTGAAATTTATTTTCAAAGGCTTCAATATGAAAATGCCCAATATTATTTTAAAAATTCATTAAACATAATTTTTGAAGCCCAAACGGCGGTTATGCTTGCAAAATGTTATTTTGAGCTTAACAGATACGATGAAGCGCTTGATGTTATTAATACGGTTTTGGCGGAAAATAAAGATAATAAACAGGCTCTTTCAATAAAAAAAGCTATTGAATATAAAAAAGCTTCATCAAAAAATGAGACTATAGCCCGCACAGTTGAGGCTAAAAAGAATGAACCGCCCATAGACAAAGAAATTGTCACAAAATATATTGAAAAAATCGAACCTTCCATTAAATCAAACTGGACGCCCCCAAGCGGAACAAACATGAAAAAAGCTTCGGTTAAATTTACAATTAACTCTAAAGGAGAACTTGTTTCAAATGAAATTTATTCAAGTTCGGGCAATGTTGAGTTTGATAAGGCTGCACTCGGAGCAATCACTTTGTCTGCGCCGTTTCCGCCCTTGCCGGAAAATTTATACAGAGAATTTTTAGACATAATTTTCACTTTTGACTTTAATATTAAATAAACTGGTTGAATAAATAATTTGAATTATAATATTCTTATGAGTGATGACATTGTTATAAAATCTGCAAGGCAGCATAATTTAAAAAACGTTTCAATCAGCCTTCCCAAAAACAAATTAATTGTTTTTACGGGCGTTTCGGGGTCGGGGAAATCTTCTCTCGCATTTGACACAATATTTGCGGAAGGGCAAAGGCGCTATGTTGAAAGCCTTTCTACTTATGCAAGACAGTTTCTGGGTCAAATGGATAAACCTGATGTTGATTCAATTGAAGGGCTTTCACCCGCAATTTCAATTGACCAAAAATCAACAACGAATAACCCGAGGTCAACGGTCGGAACAATTACCGAAATTTACGATTATTTAAGGCTTTTATACGCAAGAGCCGGCATTCCTCATTGTCCGAAATGCGGAAGGGAAATCTTGCCCCAAACAATTGATGAAATTGTTGAAAAAATAATGTCATTAGATGAAGGAACAAAAATTCAGATTATATCCCCCGTTATAAGAGGAAAAAAGGGAGAATTTCAAGGGCTTTTATCCGAATTAAAACAGGAAGGGTTTGTAAGGGTCAGAATTGACAAAGAAACATTCAACCTTGACGAAGATGAAATTACAATTGAAAAAACCAAAAAACATGACATAGATGTCGTAATTGACAGAATTATAGTTAAAGATTCCGCCAAATCAAGAATATTTGACAGTGTTCAGACAGCTCTTATGCGCTCGGACGGTCTGGTTGCGGTTGATATCATAGGAAAAGGAGAAAGGCTCTTTTCCGAAAAATTAAGCTGCCCCGATTGTGAACTGAGCTTTGAGGAGCTTTCTCCGAGAATGTTCAGTTTTAATGCGCCGTACGGAGCTTGCAAAGTTTGTAACGGTCTTGGGGCGCACTATGAAGTTACTATGGAGCTTGTTGTTCCCGACGATTCAAAGTCGATAAATCAAGGGGCAATTTACCCTTGGCACAAAACAGGAAACAAATATTATTCCGATGTCTTAAATTCGGTTTGCGAACATTACGGAATAAACCCCGACATCCCTTTTAAATCGCTTTCTCCCGCACAAAAAGGAATAATTTTATATGGCAACGATAATGAAATTATAAAAATGCGCTATATGGACTTCGGCACAAAAAATATGAGAGTTCATTATCATCCTTATATGGGTGTTATTCCTTATATGATGAAAAAGTTTGAACAGTCTGATTCCGATATTATAAGGGCTGAAATTCAAAAGTATATGGGTGAAATTACCTGTAAGGCTTGTAGTGGCGCAAGGCTGAACCCGTTTGTGCTTGCAGTAACGGTTGGCGGAAAAAATATTGACGAATTTTGTTCAATGTCCATTCAAGCCGCATATGACTTTATTCAAGAGCTTTATTTAAGTTTGGATGATTTTAAGCTCAAAATTGTAAAACAGGTTTTGGATGAAATAAGGGCAAGGCTCAAATTTTTGCTTGATGTCGGGCTTTCTTACCTTTCTTTAAAAAGAAAAGCCGCAACTCTTTCGGGCGGAGAATCACAGAGAATAAGGCTTGCAACCCAAATTGGAAGCGGTTTATCGGGGGTTTTATATGTTTTGGATGAGCCTTCAATCGGGCTTCATCAAAGGGATAATTCCATGTTAATTCAAACCCTGTTTAAATTAAGAAACCTTGGAAACACCCTCATTGTGGTTGAGCATGACGAGGATACCATAAGAAATGCCGATTATATTGTTGATATCGGTCCGAATGCCGGCGTAAACGGCGGCAATGTAATTGCGGAAGGCTCATTACAGGATATAATTAAGGCAAAAGACTCAATCACGGGCAAATATCTGTCAGGCAAACTTGAAATTCCCGTTCCGAAAAATTCAAGACTTGGAAACGGCAATTTTCTTGAAATCAAAAATGCACACCTGAACAATTTAAAAAATATTGACGTTAATATCCCCTTGGGCAAAATTGTTGCCGTAACGGGCGTTTCAGGGTCCGGAAAGTCTACGCTTGTTAATGATATTTTATATGAATATTCCCTTCACAAATTAAGAGGAAATCGCCCAAAACCAATCGGGGTAGATGAAATCAAGGGTTTTGAGAATATTGACAAAGTTGTTATGGTTGACCAGTCGCCAATCGGAAGAACTCCGAGGTCAAACCCCGCAACGTATACAGACCTTTTCGGGCATATAAGAGAACTTTTTGCTCAAACAAACGAATCTAAAGTCAGGGGTTATAAACAGGGGCGTTTCAGCTTTAATGTCAAAGGCGGAAGGTGCGAAAAATGCAAAGGCGACGGCGTTTTAAAGATTGAAATGAACTTCCTTTCCGATGTATACGTTACCTGTGATGTTTGTAAAGGAAAAAGATATAACCTTGAAACTTTAGAAGTTAAATATAAAGGGAAAAGCATTTCCGACATTCTTGATATGACGGTTTCGGAAGCGCTTGAATTTTTCAGAAACATTCCAAAAATACAAAGCCGCCTTCAAACTCTTTATGATGTCGGGCTTGATTATATAAAGCTCGGACAAAGCGCAACCACCCTGTCAGGCGGCGAAGCTCAAAGAATTAAGCTTGCGCTTGAATTAAATAAAAGGGCAACGGGAAAAACTTTATATATTATGGACGAACCTTCCGTCGGGCTTCATTATTATGATGTCGACAAACTTGTTAAAATTTTGCAAAAACTTGCAGACTCGGGAAATTCCATTTTAATTATTGAACACAATCTCGATATTATAAAATGTGCGGATTATATAATTGACCTTGGACCCGAAGGCGGGGAATACGGCGGAGAAGTTATTGCAAAAGGAACTTTAAACCAAATTTTAAAATCAAAAACCTCTCACACCGCAAAATTTTTAAACGAATATCTGTCAAGGGAAAAAGTTGCCCCATAGGTTAAATATTCGGGTAATACAAATAAATTTTAATTCCCGTTATAGTTTCTTTTGTATTTAGAAAGGAGCTTATAATGGGCGAAAAAGTTTATGAAGCAATTTATAAAATTGCAAAAAATGTTGAATCGGATGTCATTCATATTTTTGTGGAAGGAAGCGAAATTTCAGGCATTTTGCTTGATTGTCAAGACAATAAATGTATCTCGGATGTAGTAACCCTTCAGGATGTCACAACAAAATGCAAACACACGGGCACTGAAAAACATTACAGATGGCTGAATATTCCCGCACACAAAATTATTGCTTTCACCTTTCAATGTTGTCTTATTGAAGATTAATTAAAATTTTTTATGTTGAATAAAGCGGTAAAAATTTTACCGCTTTTTGGTTTTTTTGATATTATATTTTTATGAGCGAACTTTTATTACCCGCAGGAAGTATGGAGAAAATGCGTTATGCCTATCATTGGGGGGCAGACGCCGTTTATCTGGGACTTGCCGATTTTTCATTAAGAACCTTAAGAAAAGGGGATATTATCACGGCTGAAAACCTTAAGTCTGCCGTTGAATTAGCTCACAAGCTCAACAAAAAAATTTATGTCACTTTCAATATTTTTGCATATGACGATGACATTAAAAAAATGTACGACCATATTGACATAATAAAAGATTCAAACCCTGACGCCCTCATTATTTCTGATTTTGGAATTTATAACATAATAAAAAAAGAAATTAAAAATATAGACATTCATATTTCAACTCAAACAAATATTTTAAATTCGGAAGCGGTTAAATTTTGGAGAGATATGGGCGCTTCAAGGGTAATTCTTGCAAGAGAATTGTCTTTTGAGCAAATTAAAGAAATAAGAAAAAACGTTCAAGATATTGAAATTGAAATGTTTATCCACGGGGCGCAATGTATGAGCTATTCCGGACGCTGCCTTTTGTCTGATTATATGACCGGTTACGAAAGAAAGGCAAATCAGGGAGGGTGCGCACAGCCTTGCAGGTGGAGTTATAAGCTTCTTGAAGAAACAAGACCCAATGAATATTTTGAAATCGTTCAAGACGACAAAGGTTCTCATATATTATCAACAAAAGATTTATGCCTTGTCGATTACGTTAAAAAACTTTCCGAATTAAATATAGACTCCTTTAAAATTGAAGGAAGAACAAAAAGCCTTTATTATGTAAGCGCCACAGCAAAGGCTTACAGAATGGTGCTTGACGGCAAAATTTCAGAAAAAGAAGGGTATTATGAACTTTTAAAAGTCGGAAACAGAGGATACACAACGGGCTTTTTCCTCGGCAAAAACGATGAAACCTCATACAGCTATGACATTTCAAAAGGTCTTGCGGGGGCGGATTTTCTTGGAATTGTTCAGGATGTGTGCGAAAATTTATATAAGGTGTTAATTAAAAATAAAATTAATATTAACGATGAAATTGAAATAATTACACCGAACTTTTCGACTTTGGCAAAAGTTACAAAGATTTTAAACCCGAAAAGAGAAACTAACGAGGTTGCGAACACCAATGATGAAGTTTTGATTGAATTTGAAACAAAAGACAAATCTTGGGAAAAAGAATGGGATTATGCCCTTTTGAGAACAGTAGGAATTAAAAAATAAAGTTTGAGGAAAAAGATGAGAATTAAACCTGATTATAATCTTGAGTCTATATATGACATTGATAAAACCGAATTAAAAAACAAGGGAATTAAAGGCATTTTCTTTGACCTTGATTCAACCGTAATGCAGTCCAAAACAGGAAAATTTACCAAAAAAACTCTTGATTTTTTATCAGAACTTCAAAAAGATTTTAAAGTTGCCATTATTTCAAATAACCACAAAAAAGGTTATATTGATAAGGTTCAAAAATCATCCCCCGTTAAAGTTTACGGCAACGCCAGAAAACCTGACGTTAAAATTTTAAAAATAGCATGTTTTGAAATGGGGCTTGAGATTAAAGAGGTTGTTATGGTTGGTGACAGACCGTTAACAGACATTCTTGCGGGCAAAAAAGTCGGAATGAAAACCATACTTGTTGATTCAATTTCAAAAGAAAATGAGGGAATTTTAACAAGATTTGTAAGATTTCTTGAAAGATTAACAATAAAAAAATAATTTTAAAGGCTAAAACCCTTTATTTACGCCATTTTAAATTTTTATGTAAAGATATGTAACAAAAAAAGATAAACTTGAAATTATACATATTCTATATACTTTATATATATGTAAGTAATAAACTCAGGTGGTGTAAATTATGTCTACTTTCTCATCAGTTTCAAATCCTTTAGCTCAAGCATTTATCGCTGGTGCGCAAGCAGCACTCTCTGCAGCAGCTCCCCTTCAACCGATTAATGACCCCCTCTTCGGTCAAGCACAAAGCGAAGCTTCAAATGCAGACGGAGTTTCTTCACAATCTTCAGCAATTGCTTCAGTAGGTGAAGGCTTAAATTCTTCAAGAGAAGCAGCTGAAAGCAAAGAAAAAGATGCTGACAACACAGCTAACGAAAAAGAAGAAGAAATTAATAAAGCTGAAACAAAAATCAGCGAAGCTGAAGAAAAAATCAACGAAGCTGAAGGAAAAATTTCAGAAGCTCAAGCAAAAATTGCAAATGCAAGCGCAGCAATGACAGCAGCACAAGTAACAATATCAACATACCAATCACTCAGCGATGAACAAAAACCCTTTTTCCAATCAGCATATGATGCAGCTCAAGCTCAATTAAACAATGCAAAAGCTCAAATCGAAGAAGCTAAAGCTGCAAAAGCTGAAGCTGAAGCTGCAAAAGCTGAAGCTGAAGCTAAAAAAGCTGAAGGTGAAAACGAAAAAGCAAAAGCTGAAGCTGAAAAAGCTGAAGCCGAAAACGAAAAAGCTGAAGCAAAAGCTGAAGAAGCTTCAATCGACGGCGAAATCGAAGGTCTTAAAGGCGAAGATGAAGGCGTTGCAGCAAGTGCAGAACAAGGCGCTTCAGAATCACAAGAAACAGAACAAGCTGCAGAACAAAAAGTAGAAGAATATCAACAACAAGAACAACAAGAAGTTGCAGCTCAACAAGAAGAATATCAAGAACCCGTTTATCAAGAAGAACAACAAGAAGTTGCAGCTCAACAAGAAGAAACCGTTGTTGCTGAAGAACCCGAAACAGCAAAAGTTGAAAACGAAGAAGAAGTTAAAGCTGATGCTGAAGAAAAAATTGAAAAGAACGAAGTTACAGACGAAGATATGGCTGATGTCATTCTCGACGATATGTTCAACGGCGAAATCAAAAATATGAACAAAGATGAAATCGTTGGAATGAACGCAAAAGACGCAATTGATGAAGCAGGCGAAAGCTTAAAACTTCAAAACAACTACACAACAAACGTTTCTAAAAAAACAGACTATGCAACGGCAGATGAAAACCAAGAAGCTGCAACAAACTTCTTTGAAGCATTCTCAGAAGTTCAAGACAAACTTCAAGGCGCTAACGTAACATTCGTAAGCGTTGCTGATGAAACAAACTATAACTCAATCAACAAAGTTGCAAACAAATTATCATCAGGCGAATATGTATTGACAAGAGAAATTGAAAAATCAACAAGCGTTGCTAAATCAATTCAAACAACAACCGATGAAGCTGAAAGCACAGAAGCTAACACAGCAAAAGCTGACGGCGAACACCTTTTAACACAATTCAAATCAATCATCACAAAAGATGAAAATGCTAAAGAAGATAAATATGATGACGTTTTAACTCAAAAAGAATACGATGAAGAAGAAAACTTCTTTGAAAACTCTGACAACGCTAAAGATGCATATGCAAAATTAGTTAAAGACGCTGAACAATATAACATCTTCGCTTTAGCAGCATAATTTTAAAACGCATAATTACATCCTACTGCTTACTAAATAAAAGCCCCTTTAATCAGGGGCTTTTAGCTTATTTGTTTTTTATTAAAAAATCAAAAAAATGTCTTTTTCTGTAGTTTGAAACCGTATCTGCCGTGAGACGGGCTTTTTTATCGTATGTTTTAACTGCGCTCAAATATGCTCTTGCGGTGTCTATGCTTGTAAAGCAAGGAATACAATACATTTCCGCAATTGTTCTTATCTGAAAACCTGCGGTTTGAGAATTTTTGCCCAGAGTCGGAGTGTTGATAACAAAGCTTAAACGCCCTTCTTTCATACGTTTTTGAAGTTTATCTATCATAAATTTTTCAATCATTTTAGACGGAACTCCGTTTTTTTCAAGGAATTTATGCGTTCCCCAGGTTGCCATAATGAAATATCCCTGAGCAAACATTTTTTTGATGATTTTTAAAGCGGGCTTTTTATAGTGGTCATTTAAAGAAACAAGAACTCTTTGTTTTCTTTGACCGAATTTAAACCCGCCCGCTATAAAGGCTTTTAACAGCGCACGTTTATAGTTTGTATCAATTCCCAAAACCTCGCCTGTAGATTTCATCTCAGGTGCAAGTGCGGGGTCAATTCTGTTTAATTTTTGGAAACTGAATATCGGCATTTTTACGCAGACAAGATTTGTTTTTCGATATAAACCAACCCCAAACCCGTGAGAGCGCAAAGATTTTCCTAAAATTACGTTAACGGCAATCTTTGCCATCGGAATGCCCGTCACCTTTGACATGATAGGAACGGTTCTTGAGGCTCTGGGGTTAACTTCGATTACATAAACAACATCGTCTTTTATAATGAATTGAATATTCATAAGCCCGACGATTTTTGTCTTTTTGGCAATTTCTTTTGCATATTTAACAAGGGTTTTTTCGTGTTTTCTCGAAATATTTCGGCTCGGGTATATGCTCATGGAATCGCCTGAGTGAACGCCCGCACGCTCAATATGTTCGCAAATTCCGGGGATTAAAACTTCTTTTCCGTCTGAAATTGCGTCAAGTTCAACTTCTTGACCTTCCAAATATTGGTCAATCAAAACGGGGTGTTCGGTTGAAAATTTAAACGCCTCGTTTATATAAGTTAAAAGCTCTTCATCGTTATATACAACCTGCATTCCCCTTCCGCCGATTACGTAACTCGGGCGAACAAGAACGGGGTAACCGAGTTCTTTTGTGGCATCCAGCGCTTCTGCAGCAGATTTTACCCCTCTTCCTTTAGGTTGAGGAATTTTTAATTCTCTTAAAAGCTTTTCAAAAACTTTTCTGTCTTCTACCGCATTAATGCTCTCTAAGCTTGTTCCGAGAATTTTAACTCCTCTTTCCTCAAGTTTGGAAGCGAGATTTATTGCCGTTTGTCCGCCAAATTGAACCATAACGCCTATCGGGTTTTCCTTTTTGACAACGTTCATAACGTTTTCAATGTGCATAGGTTCAAAATAAAGTCTGTCAGCTATATCAAAGTCGGTTGAAAGTGTCTCGGGGTTTGAATTAATCATGACAGATTCATATCCGTTGTTTGTAATTGCCCATGAGGCATGCACGGAACAGTAGTCAAATTCAATTCCTTGACCTATTCTAATCGGACCCGAACCCAAAACAAGAATGCTTCCTTTTTTGTTACTGTTTCCTTTTAGAGCCGAAAGTTCGCATTCTTCATTATAGGTTGAATAGAAATAAGGAGTTTTTGCCGAAAATTCCGCAGCACAGGTGTCTACTATTTTAAACGAAGCCTCAACATTAAATGCCTTAAATTCTTCCTCGCTTTTGCCTGTCAGCTTTGAAATTTCGCAATCTAAAAAGCCCATTTCTTTTGCTTCAATATATTTTTCTTTTGTAAGCTCCATGCAGGCAAGCGACTTTCCGAAATCAATTATTTCCTTAATTTTTGAAATAAACCAAAAATCAATCTTTGTAATATTGCAGATTGTTTCAGGTTCAATTCCCCTTTTTATGGCTTCGGAAACTCTGAAAATTCTTCTGTCGTCTTGAATTGAAAGCTCGTCTAAAAGTTCGCCGTATGTCAGTTTTTCAAATTCTTCCCTTAACGCCAAGCTCGGCACTTTTTCTTCCAAAGAGGCAACTGCCTTTTTAAAGGCGCTGTTAAATGTCCTTCCTATTGACATAATTTCGCCTGTTGCTTTCATTTTTGTGCCGAGAATTCTGTCCCCGTTTGCAAATTTATCAAACGGCCATTTCGGAATTTTTATTACAACATAATCAAGGCTGGGCTCGAATGCGGCAACCGTTTTTTTGGTAATTGCGTTTTGAATTTCATGAAGTTTATATCCTATTGCAATTTTTGTTGTCACTTTTGCGATAGGATAACCCGTAGCCTTGCTTGCAAGGGCGGATGACCTTGAAACACGGGGGTTAACCTCAATTACATAATATTGGTTTGAAGTTGTATCAAGCGCAAATTGAACATTACAGCCCCCCTCAATTTTAAGAGAACGAATAATTTTTATGGCGGAAGTTCTTAACATTTGATATTCGTTATTTGTAAGGGTTTGACTCGGCGCAACAACGTATGAATCGCCCGTGTGAATTCCAATCGGGTCAATGTTTTCCATATTACAAATTGTAATACAGGTGTCGTTTGAATCACGCATAACTTCATATTCAACTTCCTTAAAGCCCGCAATGCTCTTTTCAACAAGAATTTGATTTATCGGCGATTGTTGAAGCCCTGTTGTAACATACTGTTCATATTCTTCCGCATTTTTTGCAATTCCGCCGCCGGAGCCGCCGAGAGTGAATGCGGGACGAATTATTATGGGAAAGCCGATTTTTTCGGCAAACGCCAGAGCGTCTTTGTGGTTTGAAACAATTTCAGACTCGGGAACGGGTTCATTTATCTCTTTCATAAGGTTTTTGAAAAGTTCTCTGTCTTCGGCTTTGTTAATTGAGTCAATGTTTGTGCCCAAAAGTTTAAGGTTATATTTTTCCAATATTCCAGCCTTGTGAAGTTCCATTGCAAGGTTTAAACCGGTCTGCCCCCCGAGAGAAGCAATTAAGCCGTCAGGGCGTTCTTTTTGGATAATGTCTTCAAGCATTGTGATTTCTAAAGGCTCAATATAGACTTTATCCGCAATGTTTTCATCCGTCATAATCGTTGCCGGATTTGAGTTTACAAGAACAACTTTAATTCCTTCTTCTTTAAGTGCTCTGCATGCCTGCACGCCCGCATAGTCAAATTCCGCCGCCTGACCGATTACAATCGGGCCTGAGCCAATCACCATAACTTTTTTTATGTTTATATTCTTTCCCATTTTAACCTCTTACACGTTTGCCATGTCATCTGCTTTTCTAACAGGGTTTTTATGAAATTCTTCCATTAATTTTATCCACTCATCAAAAATCACCGCTGCGTCATTTGGTCCCGGTTTTGCTTCGGGGTGAAACTGAACGGCAAAAATCTTTAGTCTTTCGGCGTCAAAACCTTCCATAGTGTCATCGTTCAAATTTTTATATGTCGCCCTCATAATTTCGGATAAACTCTCCGTATCAACGGCATATCCGTGGTTTTGCGAAGTTACCATAACCTGACCCGATTGAAGGTTAATTACGGGGTGATTTCCGCCTCTGTGGCCGTATTTTAGTTTATAAGTTTTTGCGCCGAGTGCAATGGACAAAAGTTGATATCCCAAACATATTCCGAAAATCGGAATTTTCCCTATAAGGTTTTTGATTGTTTCAAGTTCAATCTCACAATCGGCAGGGTCACCGGGGCCGTTTGAAAGAAACAGGTTTTTGTGCCCGTTATCCAAAATTTCGGACGCACTCACGGAAGCGGGATAAACAGTCACCTTACAGCCTCTTTCGGCAAGCGAATTAATAATTCCCGACTTACAGCCGTAATCAATCAAAGCAAGGTCAATTTCCCCTTCCTCGTTCACTACATATTTCTCTTTCGGTGAAACATGCAATACGACATCTTTGTCGGCGTTATGCGTACAAATTTCACCGATTTTTTCAACAATTTCGCTTTCGCTTTTAATTTCATCGGTTGTAAGCATACATCTCATTGTGCCTTTTTCTCTTATTTTGATAACAAGGCTTCTTGTGTCAATTCCTTCAATTCCGATAACACCGTTTCTTTCAAGATAATTTGAAAGGGTTTCTTTTGATTTATAGTGAGAATCGTTCTTACAGTTCTTTTTAACCACAAACCCCAGACATTTGGGAGCATACGACTCAAAGTCTTCTTCATTTATTCCGTAATTTCCGATTTCAGGATAAGTCATAATTATTATCTGATTTGCATAACTCGGATCGGTCAAAATTTCCTGATACCCCGTCATTGAAGTATTAAAAACAATTTCGCCGATTTTTGTGCCGCATGCGCCGAATTGTTCGCCTTTATAGACACTTCCGTCCTCTAATATTAATGTTGCGAGCATAATTCACCTTCTTTAATTTCTTCATATATTTTTATCATTGCTTCTTTCGGGTTTTCGCTTTTTGTAACAGCACGCCCGATTACAATGTAATCTGCGCCTCTTTTAATTGCTTCATAAGGAGTTGCAATTCTTTTTTGGTCATCTGTCAGGCTCCATTTCGGGCGAATTCCGGGGCATAACACCTTGAAATCACTTCCGAGTTCATTTTTAATTTTTTCAACCTCGAGAGCCGAAGCCACAACCCCGTCAAGTCCCGCTTCTTTGGCAAGCTTTGCAAGATGAATTGCAAAATCTGAAACATTTTTATTTATCATAAATTCATTATCCAAAACGTCTTGGGAAATGCTTGTGAGCATTGTAACACCAAGAATTAAGGCTTTTTTTCTGCCCAATTTTTCACTCGCTGTATCAGCCCCTTTTCTTGCCGCCTTCATCATTTCAAGCCCGCCTGTCGCATGTACGTTAAAAAAGTTCGCCCCTCTTAAAATAACGTTTTCCGCCGCCTTTTGAACGGTGTTCGGGATGTCATGGAGCTTAACGTCCAAAAAGAAATTTGAATTTTTAGAGAGAATATAATTTATAATTTCAAGCCCATAGCCGCAAAATAATTGCAGACCGACTTTAAAAGTTCCCGTATATTCATATAGTTCATCCACTAATTTTTTTGCTTCTTCAATTGTTTCAACATCAAGCGCCAAAACGATTTTTTCTTTTATGTTCATAACACCTTCCCTTTTAATATCATACCTTCATAAGGGGAAATTTTGCACTTTGATTGAAATTTTTCCCCTTCAACTTTCCAAACCTCATCAAGGTCAATTTCAACCTCTTTTTTTGGATTAATATTTAAAATTTTTCTTGGACTAAAAGCCATTTTTTCAAGCGTTAATTCCAGACCGAATTTCATAAAAGTAAGCGAAAACGCCGTTTCAAGCCCGACTATTCCGTTTGGCGAACTTTTATAAGGTCTTAATTTTTCTTCTTTTGTATGGGGCGCATGGTCTGTTGAAATAACATCAATTGTGCCGTCTTTGACCCCTTCGATTACCGCATTCAAATCTTCTTCAAGACCAAGCGGCGGGTTCATTTTAAATCTGCCTGTTTCATCCCTGTCTTTATCGGTAAATGTAAAATAATGAGGGCAAGTTTCCGCCGTAATATTTAATTTGCGTGCCTTTGCATTTCTTATAACATCAATCGTAGATTTTTTGGAAACATGACAAAAATGCAGCCTTGGTGAAAACCCTTGCCTTACAAGCTTTTCAAAAATTTCAATTTGATAAATTGCCTCATTTGTTTCATCTTCAAGGTGAGATAAAATCAATTCGCCTGTTTTAAGGGCGTCTTCAACCCTTCTTGTTGACATTCCGTCGTTTGAAAAAGCAATACATCCCGCTTCTTTTAGTGAGGCAAAATCTGTTAAATCATCCGAGTTTAAGCCGTATGTAACAGCGCCTGCAGGCAAAAGAGAAATTTCATTTTCAAATTTTTTAGCCTTTTCCAAAATAAGTTTTGTAACTTCCTTGTTGTCATTAACGGGAAATGTATTGGGCATTGCGATAACTGCGCCATATCCCCCTTTTATTGCGGCTTTCAGACCTGTTTCGATTGTTTCTTTCTCAACAAACCCCGGCTCTCTTAAATGGGTGTGCATATCAATTAACGATGGAATTTTCATGCCTCATCCCCCTTAAAAACACTGTCTAAAACCGCCATTCTGACATAAACGCCGTTTTCTGCCTGATTTAATATTGTTCTGCCGTATTTTGAATTTATAAGTTCGTTTGAAATTTCAACATCTCTGTTAACGGGTCCGGGGTGCATTAAAATTGCGTCTTTTGGCATATTTACCGAATTTATTTGATAGTTTTTGATGTAATCTTGAATGCTGACTTCTTCATTTAATCTTTCTTTTTGTATTCTGAGACACATAACAACATCTGCGCCTAAAAGCGCCTCGTTCAAATTCGGAACATATTCCGCCCCGTCAATTTCTTCGGTAAAATATTTCGGCGCACACAAAACAAGGTTTGCCCCCATTTTAGATAAAAGTTTTATGTTTGATTTTGCAACTCTTGAATGTTTAATATCGCCCACGATTACAATTTTTTTATTTTTAACATCCTTCAATTTTTCTTTCATTGTGAAATAATCAAGAAGGGCTTGTGTCGGGTGAGAACTTTTCCCTTCGCCCGCATTTATAAAGTTTATCGGTTTGTAAAATTCAAGTTTCTTTAATTCGTCAATAAACCCTTCTTTTGCCGTTCTTGTTATAAAGGTTGAAATTCCGATTGCACAAAGGTTATTAATTGTGTCAAAAATTTCTTCCCCTTTTAAAATTGATGATTTTGCGTTATCAAAAATGTATGAATAAGCCCCAAGCTTATTCAGGGCACATTCAAAAGAAAACATTGTTCTTGTTGAATTTTCAAAAAACATTAAAGCGCAGTGATGATTTGAAAAGTTTGATTTTTTGCCGTTCTTATATTCTTGCGCAAGGCTCATCAAACCTTCAATTTCAGCGTTTGTAAGATATTCGATTTTTATTAAATCTCTCATTATTTGCCTTTTCTGCTTCCCGGTTTTACAATTTCAATTCCCTGTCTGCAAAGCGGGCAATCATCAGGGTTATAGACAACAGGGTCAATTTTTAAAAGCGAATTAATTTTTAGCTTATCATCAAGCTTGCCTTGGGTTCTGTCCACAATACAGCCCACGCCCATAATTTCCGCTTCATATTCTTTTATGGCGTCAATTGTCTCAAAGATTGTTCTTGCGGTTGTAATAACGTCTTCAATAATAACAACTCTTTCGCCTTTTTTTAGGGTGTAACCCCTTCTTAATTGCATTATGTCATCTTTTCTTTCAACAAAAAGATTTCTTTTTCCCGCCTGTTTTGCAACTTCATATCCGAAAATTATTGCGCCGATTGCCGGAGCGATTATAGTGTCATATTCAATATTTTCAAGCTTTTTTGCAAGTTCCTTGCCGATTTTTTCAACAATATCAGGATACTGATACAGTTTTGCACACTGAAAATAAGTATCTGAGTGCAGCCCCGAAGTCAGGCAAAAGTGTCCTTTTAAAAGCCCGTCCGCTTTAATCAAAAGTTCTTTAACGTCGTTCATTCTCTTAATTTCCTTTTTAATTCGTCAATACTTTTTAAATTTAGTTTTAATAACAATTTTTCTAAATCTTGAATAATTTGCCCCGTTATTGCGGGGTTTGTAAAGTTTTCCGTTCCGATTTGAACAGCCTCAGCCCCGACGGAGAAAAATTCCAAAACATCTTCAAGGCAAGAAATTCCGCCAATTCCGATAATTGGAATTTTTACCACGGAATAAATTCTTTTTACCATTGAAAGCGCAACGGGTTTTATACACCTTCCGCTCAAGCCGCCCTGCACGCTTGTTTTTTTTATTTCTCCGTTCGGAAGAATTTCAATTTTAACTCCGAGCCCCTTTAGTGTATTTATTGCGCTTATTGCGTTTGCGCCTGCTTTTTCGCAAGACAGCGCCAAAGATTCAATATCTGAAACATTTGGAGTTAACTTAACGATTAAAAAGCCGAGATAGACTTCTCTTATGGCGCTTATAAGCTTTGAAAGAGAAGAAGGGTCAACCCCGAATTCCAAACATCCCTCTTTAACATTCGGGCATGAAACGTTAACCTCAATTGCTTTTATTCCTTCTTTTTGGGCAATTTTTGCGGCTTCGACGTAATCTTCAAAACTTGAACCTGCAAGATTCATTACAAAATTTATATTTTTTTCTTTTAAAATCGGCAGTTTCTTTTCGATAAACTCTTTAATTCCAAGGTTTTCAAGCCCAATTCTGTTTATCATGCCTGACGTTGTTTCAAAAATTCTTTCTCCCTGATTTCCTTTTTTCGGATTAATTGAGATTGCCTTTGTAACAATCGCCCCTATATTTGAAACGTCGGTAAAAACTTCATATTCGTCAGCATATCCGTATGTTCCCGAGGCTGTCATAATCGGATTTTTTAATTCAAAACCGTTTAAATTAACTCTTAATTCCACTGTATAACCTCGCCTTCAAAAACAGGTCCGTCCTTACAAACAGAAGCGTTTGAGCCGTCTTTAAGTTCTATAACACAGCCTCTGCAAACTCCGATTCCGCATGCCATAACTTTTTCAAGCGCAACTTGAGCCTTTAAGCCTTTTTCTTCCGCCTTTTTACACACAAGTTTTAATACAATTGAAGGCCCGCAAGAATAAATTGTGTCAGGTTTTGTTTTTTCAATTATTTCATCAATATTATCCATAACGCTTCCGCCTATTACCGTTTTGTCAGAGCCCAAAAGCGCTTCTTCATTTGTTTTAAACCCTGATATTAAAAAATTTTTAATTCCTTTTTCATTCATTTCTTTTTTCAAAAAGAGCATTGGCGCAATTCCGATTCCAGCGCCGATTAAAAGGGCAGAGTTCGTATTTTCATAAGAAAAAGTGTTCCCGAGCGCCCCCAAAAAGTCTATGACATCGCCGGTTTTCAGGCTTGATATATATTTTGTTCCTTCTCCCTTTAATTTATATAAAACGGTAATTTCTCCGTTATTAAAGTTTGAAATGCTAAACGGACGCCTTAACGTTTTATTCGGGCAAAGTACGGAAATAAATTGCCCCGCAAAAGCCTCTTTCATGTCAGACTTTATTTTTAATTCGTAAATATCTTTTTTTATTTCAATATTCTTAATTACAGTGCCTTGATGATTTTTTCTCATTTTCTTTTAAACCCGTGCTTTAAGTCAAAAAAAAGGAAAGACAAAATCGCCTTTCCTTTTTATATTATTATTAAATTTTGCTTAAATTTATTCATAAAACCCCTTTAGTCAACAAAATTATACAATTCAAAAAATTAAAATTAAAGTTTCTTGTAAATATTTGTTACAAAACTCCTTTCAAATATAAAGTATGAAACGGTTTTGCCGACATATACCATGTAAGGAGATTGAAGAAAAATGAACGTCAACGGAATTAATAATCAAAATATTATAGACGCTCAAAGTGCTGCAAAAGTTACTGAAGACATATTTGCCGCTCTTTCAAAAAAATCTGTTGACTATTCAAAAGTTGATTTGTCTAAATTTAACAGACAAACCCTCGGTGTTGATTTTTACAGCCAAAAAACCGATCTTACTTTTCAAAGACAAATTGCAATTGCAAATTCAGGCATGTTTGAAAACAGAAATGTTTTAAATGCGGTTCAGTCTTTAAATTCCTATGCGGCGCTTCAAACATATAATGAAAGCGCAAAAAGAGCTCACAGAGGCGAAATGACAATAGATAAAAATCTTGACGAGCTTGAATTTATTTCAAAAGCCGACGACTCTTTTAACGCTTTATACACCTTTGAAGCCGATAAAGATAAAAAAGATTTTAACCCCTTCTTTTACGGAAACGAAGAAGACTCGCAAAAGAAGGAAGAAAAATAATAACTCCATAATTTCGTAAGTTTTTATGACCGACTGAAGAGTTTCAGTCGGTTTTTTGTTATATTTTGCCCGATTTTATTTAACAATTATTCGATTAGAAAATTAATAATTGTAAACTTTAATATAAAGTTAAGATTTAGTATGTTATAATAAATAATGTGTGTAATTAAAGGAGAAAATATGTTAAAACGTGCATTTACACTTGCTGAAGTGTTAATTACGTTAACAATCATCGGTATTGTTGCTGCAATTACAATTCCTTCGGTTGTTGCAAATGCCCATCAGCAAGAATTTAAAACAGGCTTGAAAAAGGCCGTATCTTCACTCGATCAGGCTGTTGCCTTAAATATTGCCATTGAAAATGAAACACCTTATGAAAATTCAAACCTTTTTACTTATTTGCAAAGACATATGACAGTAATTAGAAACTCAACAACAGGTGTTCATAACGGAATTGCAAACTATAATACCAGTAACGGCTATGGAAGCAGCAGAAGCGTTGTAAAAAACAAAGCTTTTTATACGAAAGACGGCATGAGGTATGAAGTTTATGAAGGCACTTTTCCATATAGACTGTATGAATCAGGCTACACCTCTTGGAGTCCCGGCAACGGAAAATGTGGCGACTACGGCTTAAAAACCCAAGGAAACGATATGACAAACAACAACTACCCTTGCGTAGTTATGGTTGACGTTAACGGGGACAGAAAACCTCACCCGATAGTAAATGTTAATAATGATATGTGGTCAGACAGTTACCCAAGCCCATACGGTACAACTTATACCGATATATTTACAATCTTGATTACAAAAGATGGCGCAATTCCTTACGGAACATTGGCTCAAAAGGTAATGTACGAATCACAACAATAGAATTAATTACGTTCTTAATCACAGCTTCAAAACCATTCTCTTAAACGGGTTTGGTTTTGGAAGTTATTTACAAATCACTAAAATAGAGTAAAAGCTAAAAAAATTTAGCGCCGGCAATCATTTGCCGGTTTTTTTTGAAATAAAGGGCAGATTTATAAAAATATTGTTTTATTCAACAGTAACTGATTTTGCAAGGTTTCTCGGTTGGTCAACGTCTTTTCCCAAATATTCCGCTATATGATAAGCTAAAAGCTGCAATACCGTAATATTTAAGGCGGGTGAAACCAAATCTGAAATATCAGGAATTAAAATATAGTCGTTAAAAATAGCTTTGTGCTTGTCGTCAATATGGTTTGCAACCCCGATTAGTCTTGCTTGTCTTGCAAAAGCTTCTTCGCAATTTGACATGACTTTGTCATAAACAAGACCCTTATTCATAATTGCAAGAACAGGCATGGTTTCATCAAGCATGGCGATAGGTCCATGTTTTAATTCGCCCGCCGCATAGCCCGTTGCATTAATATAGCTGATTTCTTTTAATTTTAATGCCCCTTCTAAAGCCGTCGGATAGTTAATTCCACGGGCGATAAAAATAAAGTTTTTAAAGCTTGAATATTTTTTTGCAATCTCTCTTATTTTCATTCCCTCTGATAAAACCGCCTCGAGTTTTGACGGCAGAGTTAAAAGTTCATGTTTAATTTCCTGAACCTTATCTGCGCTTTTATTAAGGGTTTCCGCCATATAAATCGCAAAAAGATATAAAGACATTAACTGGGCAATGTAAGATTTTGTTGCGGCAACGGAAACTTCAATTCCCGCATTAACATGAAGCAAGCTGTCGGATAACCTTGCAAGAAGGCTTTCTTTTCTGTTTGTAATAATTAGAACATGAGAGCCTTTTTCTTTAACTTGTTTTATGGCTGTTATCGTGTCTGCGGTTTCGCCTGATTGAGAAATGCCGATTACAAGGGTGTTTTTGTCGGCTATTGTGCTTCTGTAAATATATTCGCTCGACGGCTCAACATCGGTTGGAATTCCCGTTAATTCTTCAATTATATATTTTCCGACAAGACCCGCATGAAGGCTTGTGCCGCAAGCTATAATTTGAATACGGTTAATATCTTTAAGTTGTTTTTCGGAAAGATTAACATCCGACAATAAAATTTTGCTGAATTCATCCTTGATTTTATTTTGTAAAATGTTCCTTACAACATCGGGCTGTTCGTGAATTTCTTTTAGCATAAAGTGTTTATAGCCCATTTTGGAAAGCGCCATAGGCTCAAACGGCAAAACTTCAACCTTGTTTTGAGCAATAGTTCCGTCAGGGTTAAATATTTCAATTAAATCGGGTGTAACTTTAGCAATTTGCCCGTCATTTAAGTATATTGCCCTTTTTGTGTGTTTAATTATAGCCGGAATATCTGAAGCGAGAAAGTTTTCGCCTTCGCCAACACCGATTAAAAGGGGGGCATTTTTTCTTGTTGCAACAATTGTTCCTTTTTCATTTTTGTGCATAACGCAAAAAGCCCATGCGCCTTTTAGTTGTTTTATTGCGGCTTCAACCGCCGTTTTAAGGTCTTTATGAATGTCATATTCATAACCTATGAGCATTGCGGCAACTTCCGTATCGGTTTGAGATTTAAAACTGTAGCCTTTATTTTCAAGAAAAGATTTGACTTCTTTATAGTTTTCAATAATGCCGTTATGAACGAGGGCAATATCCCCCGTGCTTGAAGTGTGCGGATGAGCGTTTTCAACCGTCGGAAGCCCGTGAGTTGCCCACCTTATATGTCCTATTCCCGTTTTTGCGTCAAGTTTGTCGTCGTCGGCTTTTTTTAAGCTTTCAACCAGATTAACGAGTTTTCCTGATGCCTTAAAAATGTTGATTTCGTCCTTTTCAAGCGCAATTCCCGATGAATCATATCCTCTGTATTCAAGGTGACTAAGCCCGTCCATAAGAATATGGATTGCATTTTGAAAGCCTGTATATCCCACTATTCCGCACATAAGTTATCCTTTTTAAATATTATTCTATTTTATTTAAAAGGTTTTTTCTTTGCAAATTAAGATTTAATTAAGAAAAAGCCTTATATATTTCATCGGGTTTAAAAACCCCGCATTCCGTTATAATTCCCGTTATTAAGCTGTTTGGAGTAACATCAAACGAAGGATTTATTACATTTACCCCCAAAGGACACACGGGCTTTCCGTTAACATGGGTAACTTCTTTTTTATCACGAAGCTCAATTACAATTTCTTTGCCTGTTTTCAGGTTCATATCCACGGTTGATTTTGGCGCCACAATATAAAAGGGAATGTTAAAATATTTTGCCGCAATTGCGACTGTTAAAGTGCCTATTTTGTTTGCGCTGTCACCGTTTGAGGCAATTCTGTCCGCCCCCGTCACAACAAAGTTTATCATTCCCTTTTCCATAAAATATGAACACATGCCGTCCGTGATTAAAGTTGTTTCAATGTTGTCCGCCAAAAGTTCAAAAGCTGTAAGTCTTGCTCCTTGCTGTCTCGGGCGTGTTTCATCCGCAAAAACCTTAATTGAAGGGTCATTTTTATATGCGCTTCTGATAACCCCGAGGGCGGTGCCGTATCCGACTGTAGCCAACGAACCCGCATTACAGTGGGTTAAAATTCCCGCCCCTTTGGGAACAAGCTTTGAGCCGTATTCGCCTATTTTTTTATTTATCTCAATGTCTTCATTCTCAAGTTTTATCGCATTTTTGATTAATTCTCGGATAATTTCACGGTTTGACTTTTCTTTGTTTAATAAAATAATCTCTTTTTGTTTTTTTATTGCCCATGAAAGGTTAACCGCCGTCGGGCGGGAAGAATTGATATAGTCAGCGATTTGAAGCAATTTTTCAATAAAATTTTCTTCCTCTGCAAGTTCAATTGCGCCGAGACAAACGCCATGAGCGCCTGCAATTCCTATAGCGGGTGCCCCCCTTACAATCATTGTTTTAATTGCGTCAAACATTTCTTGCGCCCCGCAAATTTTAACCCTTTTATATTCGGCGGGAAGCAGGGTCTGGTCTATTAATAAAGAATAGCCGAATTCCCCTTCATTTATCCATTCTATTGTCTTATCCATTATTTTTTCCTTTGAAATATGTATGAATTGCGCCCGTTAAAAGCCCCGCAACACAACTTGTCAAAAAATAAGTGGCTGCAATCATGCCAAAAAGAAGAACGCAAAGAAACAGATTTAAAGCCTGAATTCCGTAATCATAGTAATTTTTATTTATCAAATAAATTATTTCAACAAGAGGAATAAAGGCAACAAGAAAAGCGGCGGCGATAACAACCCCCGAAAGTCCGCCTAAGATTGCAAATGTTTTAACTTCATTTGCCGCAAAATTATCTTTTTTCATCATATAAACTAAAACCGCAACCGCCCCAAACACAGGCAAAATAAAAAACGCCACAGCCGGCATAAGAGGGGGGATTAAAGAAATAATGCCCGAAATTGCACCCAAAATAAGGGAATAAATTCCCAGTTTTTTAAAAAACATTATTTCAATTTTTTCCAATTAAAGCCCCGCTTTCAATGTTTCTGGCATGACAAATTGCAATAGCAATTGCATCAACAGTATCGTCCAGTTTAGTATATTTATCAACGTCTACATATCTTTTGACCATTGAATGAACTTCTTCTTTTGTCGCCCTTCCATGACCTGTTATAACTTGTTTTACAACAAGCGGGGTATATTCTCCCGTTTTTATGCCCATTTCCTGTAAGACGGCTAAAATAACCCCTCTTGCTTCCGCAACGGGAATTATTGTTTTTTGATTTTTGAAAAAGAAAAGTTGTTCAATTCCCGCAAAATCGGGCTTTAATTTGGCACAAAGCTCTTTCATGTCATTATAAATTTCAAGAAGTCTTTCCTGACAAGATTTGCTTTTATCGGTTTGAATTGAACCGCAAGAAATAAGCTCAACCTCATTTCCGTCGGTTTCAATAAGTCCGTATCCTGTTATCCCTATTCCGGGGTCAATTCCTAAAATTCTCATAAACATAATTATATCAAACTGAAATTTTTATAATCTTTATTTAATAAAAATTTGCAAAATAAAAATGCGGTCTTTTTTAAAAAACCGCATAAGTCAAGAAAGGAATGGTTAGACTATTAACTCTCATAGTATTACACAAAATAAATTAGTTATGCAAATAATTTAATAAATGTTTACGTTTCTACATATATTCTCGTAATATACATTTTGTTGGGTATTTTAAAAAAAGAAGTAATGTTGTATTATAATTTTTGTTAAAAGATAGTTTTCAATTGTGCATACAGTCACAGATGTTGAAAATGTCTGAAAAGATATAGTTACGTTTTATTATTTTGCTTTGTTTACGGCTTTAATGAGCGGTATAGTGCAAATTTTAAAATTTTTATGCAAAGGACCTAGAAATGACAAAAAAAATTGTAATCTCAGAACGTGATAGCATTGCTGCCGTTATGGAAGACGGCAAAGTTTCGGAATTTTTTATAACAAAGGGAGACGTTTTGTTGGGAGATGTTTATCTTTCCGTTGTAGATAACGTTCTTCCGAGTATTGAAGCAGCTTTTGTGGATGTCGGCATGCCGGACAAAATGGGCTTTATTCATACGGACGACATTCAGGGAAAAGGCCCGTTAAATGAAAAAGTTAAGCCCAAACAAAAGCTTATAGTTCAAGTTGTTAAAGAACCGACAGGACACAAAGGTCCCCGTGTTACAACATCTTTAAGCTTGCCCGGAAGATTTTTGGTTCTTCTTCCGGACGAAACGGGAATTAACGTTTCAAGAAAAATCGTTTCTTCAAAAGAAAGAGCAAGACTTAAATCTATAGTGAGCCTTTTAAAGCCGGTGGGTGTCGGCGTTATTGTAAGAACGGAAGCTGAAAACCAATCTGACACAGATATTCAGGAAGATATGGAAATGCTTCTTGAAAAGTGGAATTCAATAGTGACTGCCGCTGACACTTCAAATCCGCCCTGTCTTTTATACAGAGATCAGGACCTTTTATATAAAGTTATAAGGGAAGCCGCAACGGAAGATACGGATGAAATTATTGTGGACACTTCGTTTGCGCTTCACAGAACAACACAGCTTTTACAGCACTGGAATATGAAAATTCAAGTTTCAATGCACAAAGGAAATGAGCCTTTGCTTGTTGCGGAAGGAGTGCATAAAGAAATTCAAAATGCGCTTCAAACAAAAGTAAGCCTTCCTTTGGGCGGATATTTGTTTATTCAGCAAACGGAAGCTCTTACCGTTGTTGACGTTAACTCGGGTAAATTTACAAGCTCATCAAGCCAAGCGGAAACGATTTTAAAAACCAACCTTCAGGCGGCTGATGAAATTGCCCGTCAGTTAAAGTTAAGAAATATCGGCGGTATGGTTATTGTCGACTTTATTGATATGGTTTCAAGAGAAGATAAATTAAAACTTCTTGAATATTTTGAACTTGCGCTTGAACAAGATAAAGCTAAACCGCAAATCGGGCAATTGTCAGACCTTGGACTTGTTGAGTTAACAAGACACAGACAAGGTCAAAGCATATCGGAAATCTTTACCAAAAAATGCGATAAATGTTCGGGTCAAGGTTTTGTGATTGAAGATATGAAATTTATGTCTTCGGTTCAACAAGGCGAACAAAGGGCAAAAATCAATAAAATTAAAGGGCCTTTTAACCAGCAGCCAAACCCTCAAAACGGTCAAAAGAACAATAATTTCCAAAAATTTAACAAAAAAGAAAACAAGAAAGATTTTTCAAAAAATAAGTTCCAAAACGAACAGAGAAATAAACAAAAAGAACAGAGCGAAATTTCAGCCTCTGAAATTCAAGATTTTATTGATCAAATCTATAAAGAAAACGAGGAAATAAATTCAAAACCGCAAAAAGAAACTGTTCAAGAGGTTAAAGTTGAAACGGCCGAAAATCAAGCGCCGGTTGAACCTGAAAAAACCGATGTAAAACCTCAAAGAGTTTCAAGAAGAACAAAAAAACAAACCAAAAAAGAACAAAAATCAACTGAAGCTCAACAGACGGAAGTTAAAGCGGAAGAAAACCAGACAACATCACCTTCCGTTAACGAGAACAAAGAAAGTGCGGAAAAAAAACCCGCAAGAAAAAGAACGCCGAGAAAAACTTCAAGAAAGGCAAAAACTGATGAAGTTTAGTTTTAAAAATTTTAAATTTATTCTTTTGGCAGGATGTCTGTTTTTCTTTTTAAATCAGGCTGTTGCGGAAAATATTACGCTTGATGAACCTGTACATGTTGAAGTTACAAAAGAAAATCTTGATTCTTCGATAGACGAGGCGCTGAACAACGATATTGAAGAGGTTCAAACCCCGCATGTTGAAGATGTTCAGGAAATGACGCCGAATGCCAATGAAAAAATTAAAAACGAGGTAGTAAACGACACAAACAGTCACTTAAAAAGCGTAATTAAAAAATTTCTGACCGTTATGTTTGCTGTGGTTGTTTCATCGGTCTTGATTTTTGTCATTCTTCTTTTAATGAACAGGTTTAATTTTATAAACACAAAAAAAGATACAAATAAAACAGACCCCTCTGAGGGCGAAATTCCCATATCAAACGACGAAAACGACGCATTAAAAATCTTCTTTGATAAGACAAAATAACTTTTTTAAAAAATAAAAAGCCGCTTTGGTAGTTGAAAGCGGCTCAAATTTGCTTAAAGAAGGAGAATATATGGAAAATTTAAAGAGAATTAGTCCATAATTAAAGACAAGTCGGGTTTTATTTTGTTTGCAATAAGGTTTTTGATAACTCTTGGCATTTGGCAGACAAAAGAATAATCTCTCCTGTTGATTGAACATTTTGAACAATCACATTTGATTTTGTAGCACTCAAGCGCCTGCAAGGTCCAGTTTTGAAGAAGTGAATCCGAGATAGCGCCGTTTGTTTGCGGAATAAAAATATCCGCATGTTTAACATTACAGTTTGCCATAACTTATCTTCACCTTAACACTATTAAGTTTAAATCATGTAAATATGGAATTACATCCTATAAATATATGAAAAACTGTGTAATTTTTTTAACATTTACGCTTATATTTTGTTGTTTATGTTAAAATTCATATGTCAGGATGACGATATTTCAATGTTGGGGAGAAAATGAAAGATAGAGTTACACTGTTATTTATTCTGTGCCTTCTTTTAGCGTTCCTGATTTTATTTCAGAACTTTTTCAATACCACATGGGCGATTATTTCGCTGATAATTTTTATGTCCCTTTATATGATTTACATGTATATCGCCGTTAAACACCAAAGAAGAAAACTCAGGAAAAACCCGCCCGTATATAAGGAAGTTAACCCTTTTATAAGCATTTTAATTCCATGCCACAATGAGGCAGTCGTTATAAAAGAAACCGTTGAAAACATATTAAAACTTGACTATCAAAACTATGAAATTATCCTGATTGACGACCGTTCCGAGGACAACACCAAAGAAACGCTTCTTGAGCTTGAAAAAAACCACAAAAAAGTTAAAACTTTAATCAGAAACAAAAATGACTACCCCGGAAAATCGGCGGTTTTGAATGACGCTGTTAAAATTGCGCAAGGCGAAGCTTTTCTTGTTTTTGATGCTGACGCAAGAATAAAGCCCGATTTTTTAAGGCTTCTTTTAACAAAATATGAAGACGAAGATGTAGGCGCTATTCAGGCAAGAAAAGTTATTATTAACGGAACTCAAAACTTTCTTACAACATGCCAGTATAACGAATATGTTATGGATACCCACCTTCAAGTCGGCAGGGACGCAGTTAAAGGCGCAGTCGAGTTGAGGGGAAACGGCGAACTCATTAAAAAAGCTGCCCTTGAGGATATTGGCGGCTGGAATAACGAAACCATAACGGATGACCTTGATATGTCCACAAGACTTCATATTAAAGGCTGGGATATAAGGTTTATAAAAGACGCAATTGTTTATGAAGAAGGCGTTATAACGTTTTCCGCCCTTGTTCGCCAGAGAAGACGCTGGGTGGAAGGAAGCATAAGAAGATATCTTGAATATATTTGGGACGTATTATTTGCAAAAGAAATGTCTTTAAGAGTCGGCTTTGACCTGATTGCATACATCAGCGAATTTTTGCTTCCCCTTTGGCTTATCGCAGAAATTATCATTCAGGCTTTTCACTTTGTAAAGGGACATGAAAATTATATTTTATCTTCCATAATTTTGATTATTTGCGTGGGGGTATTTTTTGCCTCAGGACTTATTTACAGCTTTAGAAAATACAGCAATTACGGCTTTTTAAAATCTATCTGGTTTGCGATAACGACTTCGGCATACTTTATAACGATTTGGTTCCCCATTGTTATATTTATTATCTTTAAAATTATTTTCACAAAAAGAACTATGGACTGGGGCAAAACTCAGCATGGCGTAGCGGACAACACCTGTGGGGAGCTTATTTAATGACAAATACAACTGAAAAATATCACTTTATTGCAATTGGCGGAGTAGGACAAAGCGCCCTTGCAAAAATTCTTGCCGCCAAAGGTTTTGAAGTGTCGGGTTCCGATATGAACAAATCTAAATATACCGATATGCTTGAAAAGCTGGGTGTAAAAGTTTCAATCGGACACAAAAAAGAAAACATTCAATCGGGAATGAATATAGTTTTATCCAGCGCAATTAAAGAAGATAACCCTGAACTTATAAGGGCAAAAGAACTAAATCTTCCTTTGTATCACCGCTCAGACATTTTAAAAATTATATCGAAACAATATCCCTGTTTTATCGGTTTTTCAGGCACGCACGGCAAAACAACGACATCAGGCATGGCGTCTTACATTTTGGAAAAAATTAACGCACATCCGGCATATGCAACGGGCGGAACTGTTGTGGGTCTTGACACAAATGCAAATGCCTATAAAGACAGTGAAATTTTTGTGGCGGAGCTTGATGAATCAGACGGCACAATAATAAAATATTCACCTGATTATATAGTTATAAACAACCTTGAACCCGACCATTTTGATTTTTATAAAAACGGCGAATCAGATTTAATAAAACAGTTTGGAATATTTTTCAAAAATCTGAAAAAAACGTCTGTAGTGTTTGTCAATATTGACGATACAGGTGTTCAAAAATTTATTAAAGCCTTCCCCGAAGGAAACTACGTCACCTATTCAACAAAAGATAAAAATGCAGACTATTTTGCCTCTGATATTTCAATTTCCGAAAATTTAAACAAATTCAAATTATATAAAAACGGTGAACTTTTATCAGAAATAAAAACCTCGATAAGAGGTCTGCATAACGTTTATAACACAACGGCGGTAATTGCGGTTTTGGATAAAAAAGGTTTTAAAATTGACGAAATTCTGCCTTATGTTTATTCTTTCTCAGGCATGAAAAGAAGGTTTGAAAAGGTTTATGACGGGGAAATCACAATAATTGACGATTATGCTCATCACCCGACGGAAATTCTTGCAACATTAAACTCGGCAAAAAAACAAACCGAAAGAAAGATTACGGCAATCTTTCAGCCCCACAGATATACAAGACTGAAAGCCTTATGGAATGATTTTATGAAATCTTTTGACCTTGCAGACACCTTGTTTGTGGTTGATACGTTTTCTGCGGGCGACCCTTTTGACGAAACTTTCAACAGCGAAAATTTTGCAAAAAAAATTAATCACAAAAACGTTTTTTACATAAAAGGAACCATGAAAGAAGCGTCGGAAGAAATTTTTAAAAAATTGAAAAAAGATGACTTCGTTCTTACAATCGGTGCGGGCGATGTCACTAAAATTGGCGGATATTTAAGGGATTATTATGAAAAACAATGAAATTGAACATGTAAACGATTACAACCTTCTTCCATACAACACTTTAAGAATAGAGTCCGTTGCGCAAGATGTTTATATTCCCGCAAACACGGATGAATTCGCTCTTTTGCTTGCAAATTTGGATAACCCTTTAATTATAGGGAGAGGCTCAAACCTTCTTTTATCAAGCAGCGGAATTAAAAGACCGGTAATTTTAACCAAAAACTTAAACAAAGTTTCTGTTAATTCGCCCTATATTGAAGCTCAAGCGGGCGTTCAAACTCCAAAACTGGCGCAAATGGCGCTTGAATTAAAGCTGACAGGGTTTGAATTTTTGTCATGTCTTCCCGCAACAATAGGCGGTGCCGTTTGTATGAACGCCGGCGCCACAGGTCAATCAATTTCGGATACCTTTCTTTGCGCCGAAATTTACGATTCAAATGAGGACAAAATTAAAGAATTTAGCGCAGAAGATATGAAATTTTCATACAGAAATTCAATCTGCAAAAATCAAGACAGGTTTTACCTTTTGAGCGCAAAATTTAAACTTAAAGAGGCTTCAACCTTTGATGAAATTCAAAAATTAATGGATGAAAACATCAACAAGAGAAAATCTTCTCAGCCCGATTTAAAAGAGCCAAATATTGGCTGTGTGTTTAAAAACCCGACTGTTAACGGGGAAAAGCACTCCGCAGGAAAACTTTTGGATGAATGCGGGTTGAAATCAAGCCCCGTCGGCGGAGCAATGGTATATCACAACCATGCAAATTTTATAATTAATTTTAATAATGCAACGAGTTTTGATTATCTTTCTTTAATGAAAAAAATGCAAGACTGTGTTTTTGATAAGTTTAATATAAGGCTGGAGCCTGAAATTATATATATTGGCGATGATAAGAAAGAGTTAGAATTATGGAAAGAAATATCTCAAAAATAGATAAAAATACAAAAATCGGAGTTTTGTGCGGGGGGATGTCCGCAGAAAGAGAAGTTTCTCTAAGAAGCGGCAAAAACGTATTAAAAGCGCTTTTAGAGCTTGGATATAAAAATTCTGTTTTAATCGATGTCGACAGAGATATATGCGAAAAATTAAAAAATGAAAAAGTTGAAATTTGTTATAACACGCTTCATGGAAGATACGGCGAAGACGGCTGTATTCAGGGGCTTTTGGAAATTATGGGAATTAAATATACAGGCTGCAAGGTTAAATCAAGCGCAATCTGTATGGATAAAGAAACTACGAAAAATGTTTTAAAAGAAAACGGCTTAAATATCATCAATTCTATATGCGTTAATGAAGGGGACGATTATTTATCTTCCGTTTCTTCTCTTAATTTCCCTCTAATGGTAAAACCCGTATGCGAAGGCTCAAGCATCGGAATGAGCAAGGTTTCCGACAAAG
Source organism: Candidatus Gastranaerophilales bacterium (assembly GCA_947630045.1). Taxonomy (GTDB): domain Bacteria; phylum Cyanobacteriota; class Vampirovibrionia; order Gastranaerophilales; family Gastranaerophilaceae; genus Galligastranaerophilus_A. The sequence continues at coordinate 15,157 of CANRGC010000006.1, read as the reverse complement.
AAGAATTAAAAAAGGCAATGGAGCTTGCTTATAAATCTGACAAAAAAGTTTTAATCGAAGAATATTATCAAGGCTACAGCTGCACGGTAGGGGTTTTGGAAAATGACGGAAAAACTTTTGCAACGCCGATTTTGGGTTTTGAAACCAAAACGGAATGGTATGATTATGAGGCAAAGTATACGGAAGGGATGACTAAATTTGTGCTTCCGGCAAACCTTTCTGTTCAATTGACAAAAGAGGTTCAAGAAATGGCGGTTAAGGCTCATAAGACTTGCGAATGCCGTGGGGTTTCAAGGGTTGATTTTTTAATATATGAAAATATTCCCTATATTTTAGAAATCAATACAAACCCCGGAATGACAGACCTTTCCGACCTTCCCGCTCAAGCAAACAACATGGGAATAAGTTATAATAATCTTGTTGAAATTATTTTAAACACCGCATTGATTTAAAGCTGATATGAACGAATTTGAACGAAAACTTTACTATAAAAGAAAATATAAAATTCTTAAAATGAGGCGCAAGATATCGTCTGCAAGAAAAGATATCAGAAAATTGCGCATGCTGATAAGGGTTTCACTCATTGCGGGAATTATTTTCTTTTCATATAAGGTGCTGACTTTGAGCATGTGGCGCCTAAACCCCGACGATATCTTGAATATGAACCCTTCCGTCGTTCAAATTGAAGGAAACCTTATAACCCCGAAAAATAAAATTGCAGACATTGTAAGAACGGCAGATATCCCTTCCGAACAAATTTTTAAATTTAATACAAAACAGCTTGAAGACGAAATTTCAGAGCTTCAATCCGTTAAAAAAGCATACGTGAGAAGATTTTGGTTCCCCGCAAGGTTAATTGTTTTTATTGATGAAGTCACGCCTGTTTTTGTAATTGCCCCGAATGTTGATTCCATGCCAATTTCAGCCGTCACAAAAGAAGGAAAATTTATAGGCAGAGAATATATGCCAATTCCTTCAAAATTTAAAACCGTAAAAATTTTAAGCTACGGAAATCAAGATAATTACGAAAAATGGGACAAAAAACGCATTGAAGACATTTTAAAATTTATAAAAACAGTCGAGGTTTATTCCAAAGAAAAAGTCCAATACCTTGATTTCAGAAACAAAAACGATGTTTATGTAAAACTCGATAACGAGCTTTTAAGAGTCGGAATTTTTGACGACACAACAAAAGACAGAATTAAATGGATACCGACAATTTTGCCCGAAGCAAAAAATCTGCGCCAAAAGGTTAAATATATTGATTTAAGGTGGAAAGACGCATATTACATTAAATATGAAGACAAAGAAACTCAGCCCAAACAGGAAGAAAAACCTCAAGAATAAAACTTTTTAATTTCAAGTTTTACCGTTTCATTTTGAACTTTGTTTTCAATTTCAAAAACTAATTCGTCACAAAGCCCGTTAAGCTCTTTCAAAACGCCTAGTGCACACAAGATAATCTCGTTGTCTGAAGTTTTCATTAAAAGTGTTTTTATATCATCGAAATTTTTTTCATCCGCAAGCAAAACGGCAATAAGATTTTCCGTTTTAAAAGACGATTTTAGCGAATTTTTAACAACTTCATTTAAATCTGCGGTTTTTATGACATAAGAAATCTTTTCCAGAAGTTTTTTCGCCTCAATTTTTTCGTCTTTAGTTAAATCTATTAAATATTCTTCATTTTCAAGAACGAGTTTTAATTTTTTCTCTAAAAAGAAAATTAAAAGCATTCCAAAATTTTCGGGAGTTTCCATAAGAAATTCAAAAACTCCGTCTTCTTCAAGATAGGAGTATATTTCGCCAAAACCGACACTGTCGGGAAAATTATAAATAAGGGAAGAAAAAATCGTAAGCACTTCGTCGTCGTTTTCTTCACGAATAAGTTCCTCGAAATTTTTTATTAAAAGAAGACAAGAGGCAATAAACTCGCTTGCGCCCGCTTGCTTTAAATAATTAAAAACGGGCTCAAAGCCGAGTTTTGACCCGTAGCATGCAAGAAATTCAACCGCCTGTAATTTTTCATAATCGTCAGCGTTTGAAGAAAGTATTTCAATTGAATTTAAAAACTCGTCTTTTTCTCTGAATTCAAAAAGAAGCTTTATTGAAGCCCTCTTTAAGGGCAAAAATTCAGAATTTGAATATTTTTTTGCAAAATCAACCCCGAGTTTGTTTTTTGTTTTTGTAAAATATTCAATTATATGGGTTTTTTGGGCAAAAGTTCCTTCCGACAACAATTTCAGGGCTTCTTTTTCAATATCGGACGAATTATAATATGAAAGAGAATTTAAAATAAAGTCTTTAAAATCTTCACTGTAAACTTTCATAAACTCAAAAAGGTTAAACAAATTTTCTTTATTTACGGCAAGAGAAAGGTTTTTAATGATTTTTGCCTTAATAAAATCAAAAAGAAACTCACCTTTTTCGGATAAAATTTGATAAGCCTTTATGTCTTTTGTGTTTATAATTTCAGACGCCGCCTGTTTTTGAAGGGCTTCATCTTTAGAAATTAAATTATTTAACGTTTTATAACCTAAATCCATATAAATATTATACAATATCTGAATTTTTTAGTATAATTATGAAAAAGATTTTATAAAGAATTAAGATATGAAATACGATAGAATTTTATTGAAAATTAGCGGAGAAGCCTTAATGGGCTCTCAAGACTTTGGAATTGACCCTGTCCCTGTTGAAAAAATTTCTATGGAAATCAAAAAAGCTTCCGAAATGGGGGTTCAAATTGCTGTTGTTGTCGGCGGCGGGAACATATTCAGGGGAATGAAAAACTCTAAAAAACTGGGTATGGATCAGGCTTCGGGCGATTATGTCGGCATGCTTGCGACTGTTATGAATGCAATTGCGCTTCAATCAGAATTAAGAAAACTCGGCGTTTCTTGCAGAGTACAGTCCGCAATTACAATGAGCAAAATTGCGGAACCCTATATAAGGTTCAGAGCCATAAGACATCTTGAAAAAGGGCGTGTCGTTATTTTTGCCGCAGGAACGGGAAACCCGTTCTTTACGACAGACACCGCCGCTGCACTCAGAGCGGCTGAAATTGACGCCAAGGCTATGTTAATGGCGAAAAACGGGGTAGACGGAATTTATTCGGATGACCCCAAAACAAACCCGAGTGCAACCAAATATGACAAAATAAGTTATGATGAAATCATCGTCAAAAACTTAAAAGTAATGGATACAACCGCATGCGCTCTTTGTAAACAGAATAATATACCCGTTGTGGTCTTTGATTTTGATGAAAAAGACAGTATAATTAAAGTTTTAAACGGTGAAAATATAGGAACATATGTAGGAGAATAAAAATGCCGATAGAAGATATTTTAAAAAACGGTTCTGAAAAAATGGAAAAATGTATTAATCAGCTTAAAAAAGACCTTGCAACGGTTAGAACCGGCAGAGCAAACCCCATGATTTTAGACAAAGTTCTTGTTGATTACTATGGTGCGCCAACTCCTTTAAGACAGCTTTCTCAGGTTTCCGTTCAAGACGGCACAACGCTTGTTATTGCGCCTTTTGATAAAACAATCATTAAAGAAATTGAAAAAGCCTTAATTAAAGCCGAACTCGGCATTACTCCAAACTCGGACGGGCTTGTTATCAGGCTTGCCTTTCCGCCTTTGACGGAAGAAAGAAGAAAAGCTCTTTCCAAAGACGTTAAGGCTATGGGTGAAGCTTCAAAAGTTGCTATAAGAAATGTAAGGCGCGACATGGCAGACGACCTTAAAAAAGCCGAAAAGGCTGAAAATCTTCCTGAAGACGTTGCAAAAGACGGTCAGGACAAAATTCAAAAAGCAACTGATAAATATATCAAAATCATTGACGAAGTGGTAGTCGAAAAAGAAAAAGAGGTTATGACCGTTTAATGGAAGAAACTCAGACCCAAAATTCAATTAAAAGATATATTACAGGCACAATTGCCGGCGTAGTTACTCTTTTGTGCATTGTTTTGGGCGGCGTGCCTCTGCTTGCGCTCTTACTTACGGTCATTTTAGTTGCTTCAAAAGAATATGTTCATATTTTGCGAATGAAAGGCTTTCATCCGAGTTTTTCAATTATCGGGTTTGTAGGAGTGCTTATTTGTCTTGCAATTTCCGTTGTCAGACTTGATTTAATTCCCGCAATTCTTGTTATGGGTACAATTTTTTCGTTCCTGATAGTTTTATTTATGGGAAGACAGCCTTACATTGCAAATGTTGCAACAACCGAATTGGGCTTTTTATACGGCGCACTCATGCCGGTACATATTATTCTTATGAGGCAAATCGGTTTTGATGTAACTCAAAATATATATCTATACCCTATATTAAACGGTGAAGAGCTCTCAGAGGGGCTTTCGCTTTCTGTTTTCGTATTTTTATCAATTCTTGTGACCGACACTGCGGCATACTTTGGCGGCAAAAGATACGGAAAACATAAGCTTTCTGCTGTCATTAGCCCTAAGAAAACAGTGGAAGGCGCTCTTATCGGGTCAATTTTTGCCGTTCTCGTTTCATTAACGGGCGTTTTTTACACAAAACTTACCTTGGGCGAATGCGCAATTGCCGGTCTTTTAATTACCGTCGCCGCTCAACTCGGAGATTTATCCGAATCTTTAATCAAAAGAGATGCGGGAGTTAAAGACTCAAGCAATATCCTTCCCGGTCACGGCGGCTTTTTAGACAGATCGGACAGCTATATCTTTGCGCTTCCCGTTGCATATTATTACTTTATTAATTTTACGGGCGGGAATAATTATTTCGCCGAACTTTTTTCCTATATAAAGAGTGTTTTCCATGTCGGTTTCTAAAGAAAGAAAAAAAGAGCTTTTATTATTCCTTAAAAAAACCGGTTTAAAGTTTAAAAATCTTGAACTTTTAAATATGGCTTTTTCTCACGCTTCTTACGTTTATGACAATTGCATTGATAAAAATTTAAACTATGAAAGGCTAGAATTTTTAGGAGATGCCGTCTTAAAACTTTCCGTAAGTGATTTTTTATATTCACTCTACCCGAACGGCAATGAAGGCGAACTTTCCGAAAAAAGAGCGTTTATGGTTGCCGATAAAACTTTATCCGTTTTGGCAAAAAAAATTGATATGCAAAATTATATTTTAACGGGAAAGTGTGAAAAAGGTAAATTAATTGAAAAAGACTCAATTTTAGCTTGCGTTTTTGAAGCCTTTTTGGGCGCAATATATCTTGAATATAAAGAAAAGGGCTTTATTAAGGCAAAAGAATTTTTGCTGAACCACTTTAGAGATGACCTTTTAAATGTAGACTGTTCAAACCCGAAAGCAAAATTGCAGGAATTTACCCAGAAATATAACCACGATTTGCCAAAATATGTAACTTTGAGCGAAAGCGGCCCTGCGCACAATAAAACTTTTGTGGCAGGTGTCTATTACGAAGGAAAACTCATTGCAAGCGGAAAGGCAAAAAGCAAAAAGGCTGCCGAGTTTGAGGCGGCAAAACTTGCACTTGAAATATTGATTAATGAAAAGGAAGAAAAAAATGTCTGAAACTATAATTTCACCGTCCATTTTATCGGCAGACTTTGCAAACCTTGAAAATGAAATTAAAGATGTCACTATGAACGGCGCAAAATGGATACATATTGATGTTATGGACGGACATTTTGTTCCGAATATCACAATCGGAGCGCCCGTTGTTAAATCTTTAAGAGGGGTGACAAATTCCAAATTGGACGTTCATCTTATGATTGAAAATCCTGAAAAATACATTCCTGATTTTATTAAAGCGGGTGCGGACGTTATAACTTTTCATATTGAAGCAAGCAAGGAAAAAACTCTTGATTGCATAAAAATGATAAAAGAAGCAAACCTGATAGCGGGAATTTCGATTAAACCAAAAACAAAAGTCAGTGAAATTGCCCCATATCTGAAAAAAATAGACATGGTGCTTGTAATGACGGTTGAACCGGGGTTTTCGGGGCAAATGTTTATGCCTAAAGCCGCCGTAAAAATAAAAGAAATAAAAGAAATGGCGCCCAATTTAAAATATATTCAGGTTGACGGCGGAATTAACGATACTACGGCAAAAAAATGTAAATTATATGGGGCAAACTGCCTTGTTGCGGGAAATTACGTCTTTAAATCAGATAACAGAAAATATTCTATTCAAAAACTTTTAGACGCTTAAAATTTCTTGCCCGATTGCCTTAAGCCTTTCTTGCTATACGTTTTAAACATTATTGCTTTAAAATTTGAATTATAAAATAATTTATTATTTTGTGGTTTTTTAAAAAAATGATGAACTATAAACGTTAGGTAGGAAGGAGTTTATATGAAAGAAACTTTGAAAAAATGCTTTGTTGAAGCAATCGGAACCTTTTTTCTGGTGTTAACCGTGCTATGCACATCTTTGCTTGGCGCTGACGGTGTAATTGCGCCGCTTGCAATAGCTTCGGCTTTAATGGTAATGGTTTATGCCGGCGGACACATTTCAGGCGGACATTATAACCCCGCTGTATCACTTGCATCTTGCATTAGGGGAGCTCTTACGCCGAAACTTTATATCCCTTATATTATTTCACAAATTTTAGGCGGTGTTGTTGCCGTTTACCTGTTTAAATTTATGGCGCAAGATTCAATTTTGGCAATCATGCCTGCAAACTTTGGTTTAAAAGGGCTTTTACTTGCGGAATTCTTATTCACGTTTGCCCTTTGTTATGTTGTTCTTTTAAGCGCAACAACGAAAAAAACCGAAGGCAATTCATATTACGGGCTTGCAATCGGGTTTACGGTTTTAGTCGGGGCTTTTGCCGTCGGCGGAACGCTTTGTGCGGGAGCATTTAATCCGGCTGTTGCAATTTCAGTCGGGCTTATATCCATGGTTTCATGGAAAGCCGTGTTATACACAATCTTAGCGAACCTTATCGGCGGAATTGTTGCCGCTCTGGCATTTAAGTGTGTCACAACCGAAGAATAAATTTTCAATTAATAAACCCTAAAACAAAGAAGTTTTAGGGTTTATTTTTTTAAAAATTTAAGCTAGTTTGCAAACCTAAAGACCATAATGTCGCCGTCTTGAACTACATAGTCCTTGCCTTCAAGCCTTGCAAGACCTTTTTCTCTCGCCTGAACCCAGCCCCCTTGAGCAACAAAGTCGTCATATGAAACAACTTCCGCTTTAATAAAGCCTTTCTCAAAGTCTGTATGAATAACACCCGCAGCTTGAGGAGCTTTTGTTCCTTTTTTAATTGTCCAAGCCTTAACTTCCTTTTCGCCGGCTGTTATATAGGTTTGAAGGTCTAAAAGGTCGTATGCGGACTTTATCATTTTATCTATACCTGATGTTTGAACACCAAGTTCTTTTAAATAATTTTCCGCTTCAATCTTGCCGAGGCTGACAAGCTCTGCCTCAAGACCTGCACAAATAACAACGGTTTGAGCCGATTGTTTATCAGCGTATTCTCTGACCTTTTTGACATAGTCATTTTCACTTGCAAGCTCGCTTTCCGCAACGTTTGCACAGTAAATAACGGGCTTTGTCATAAGCAAAAAGAACTGTTTTATAATTTTTTGTTCTTCTTCGTCAAAAAGTTCTTTTACATTTATAAAATGTCCTTGTTCAAGATGAGGCATAAGCCTTTCTATTATTGAATTTTCAATAATAGCTTCCTTATCGCCCGATTTTGCGGTTTTGGATATTTTTTTAAGGCGGTTTTCAAGCGATTGAATGTCTGCAAGAGCAAGCTCCGTGTTTATTGTTTCAATATCATCAATCGGGTCAATTTTGCCTGAAACATGAATTGTGTTAGGGTCATCAAAACATCTGACAACCTGAATTATAGCGTCGCACTCTCTTATGTTCGCCAAAAACTGATTGCCAAGCCCTTCACCTTTGCTTGCGCCCTTAACCAGCCCCGCAATATCAACAAATTCAATATTTGCGGGAACCACGTTGTTTGTTTTTACCATGGGCTGCAAAACATAAAGTCTTTCGTCGGGAACGTTTACCACACCGACATTGGGCTCAATTGTGCAAAAAGGGTAATTTGCACTTTGAGCATTCTCGGAAACCGTAAGAGCGTTAAAAAGGGTTGATTTCCCAACGTTTGGAAGCCCCACTATGCCGCATTTTAACATTTAACAGCCGCCTTTTGTTCCAACTGAAGTGTTATTGTGGTTGCATCGCAAACTTCGCTTGGTCCGAAATATTGAATTGCGCCGGGGAAGACATAGCAATCGTCATAAGCATATTGATTTCTATGCGCTTCAAATTCTTTAAATACCGGACCGTCAAGTTCAACAAGAGCTTTTTGAATAACCGGCTTCATTTTTCCGTGGCGTTTTTCCATATTCATCATCATTGTTAAAGGAACTCCGCCTGCCTTCCATTCGCTTGCCGGCGCAGTTAAGTTTTTAACGGATGACAAATAGCCTGTTAAACCGGCTAAAATTAGCGCAAATGCGTTGTAACCGAGAGAATAGCAATAGTCGGAATCAAAGTTTGAAGGCATTGCGCATCTTCCTTCATATCCGAAGAAATGCGCCTGTTCGGAAAATTTTCCGTCATATTTGCCTTCGGCTTTTAATTTTTTGAGGTTAGATTTTACCATTTCAATTAAAAGTTTTTCCGTTTCAATTTTTGAAACCTGAACATTGCCATGAGGGTCTCTGTCCATTAAAAGCTGAGCCTTGATTAACGAAGGAAGCGAGTTGAATACGGAAGCATTTTCAGGGTTTAACTTTGATTCAATAATTGTATATTTTTCTTCATTGGCAGCATTAACAAAGCTTTCTTCTTTTTCTAAAACTGCCAAAATGTCATTTAAGTTTGAAATCATTGTTTTCATTTCGGGAACAAATTCAATCAAACCTTCGGGAATTAAAGCAACGCCGAAATTTTTGCCATTTTGAGCACGTTTTACGACAATTTCGGTTATATAATCAACAATTGATTTTAAAGACTGTTTTTTTGCTTCAACTTCTTCTGAAATGAGCGCTATATTTGGCTGTGTTTGAAGTGCAACTTCAAGACCGACATGGGTTGCGCTTCTTCCCATTAATTTAACAAAGTGCCAATATTTTTTAGCTGAGTTAGCGTCTCTCATAATATTTCCGATAAGCTCGGAATAAGTTTTGGTTGCAGTATCAAAACCGAATGAAATTTCGATTTGTTCGTTTTTAAGGTCGCCGTCAATTGTTTTGGGACAGCCTATTACCTGAATTCCTGTATTTTTAGCTTTTAGCCATTGAGCAAGCATACAAGCGTTAGTGTTTGAGTCATCTCCGCCGATTATAACAATTGCGTTTATGTCTAATTTTTTGCAATTTTCAAGCGTTTTTTCAAACTGTTCTTCGGTTTCAAGTTTTGTTCTTCCCGAACCGATAATGTCAAAACCGCCCGTGTTTCTGTATGCGTCAATAAATTCGTCGTTAAATTCAACATATTTGCCGTCAATAATTCCTGAAGGCCCGCCCAAAAAGCCGTATAATTTATTATTTATATCAGATTGTTTAAGAGCGTCATAAAGCCCTGCAATAACGTTGTGTCCGCCGGGGGCTTGCCCGCCTGATAAGATTACGCCGACATTTGTTCTTTTTTGTTCAAGCTCATCACCCTTGTCTGAAAAAATAGCAATAGGTGCGCCGTATACATCTTTAAAAAGATTTTGAATATCTTGTTCGTCTTTAACGGCGGATGTTTTTTCGCCGAAAGAAACTTTGACATTTTTAATTCCTTTTTGAAGAACGCCTGCCAATTTCGGGCTGTACGTTAATCTTGCCTTATGAAGCGGTGATACATCTCTCATAATAATCTCCTTTTTGTTTATATGAATATCTTAATACAAAAAACCTGATTTTAAAACTATTTTAGCAATTTTTATTTTTATTTGTTTTCATTTATATATGGGCATTTCGGTTGATAAAATCGGTAATAATTTTAATCATATTCCTTTAAATTCGCCAAAAAAGGAAATTTTATCATGCGCATGTGAACAAAATAATGAAATAGGCAATATTCCCGCATATTACCACCCTTCATTCCTCGGAAAAAAAGAAAAAATTTCAAGAGAAAATATCTTAAATGAAATAAATAAAAACAGGGTGATAAGTTCAAAAGGCTTAAAGGGAGATGTTTACAGGCTGGATAAATACGGGAAATCTTATGCAATAAAAGTTGCAAAAGACAGAAATAACGATTTTTCAAACGAAGCAAAAGTTTTAAAAGCGCTCCCAAAAGAAATAGACGGGCAAAAATTTGTTGATTATTTCAAAGACGAAAAAACCGGCAAAGATATTCTTGTTTCAACCTTTGTTCAAGGCAAGTCAGGAATTTTATCAGACAGTGAAAGTTTCAAAAATTTCTTCAAAAATCTTTCTTTGCTTGATGAAAAAGGAATTTTGCACGGCGATTTGAACATGAATAACTGTCTTTTTGATAAAGATAAGGTAAATTTTATAGATTTTGGGGAAGGAAGCTTTTTTGAACCTTTTGAAAAAGCAAGTGAGCCTTACCCTTCGTTTATTTTAAAAAATAACCTTATAAATTTTGAGCACAACGGAATTCAAGATTGTATTCAAGGCTGGCAAGATACAAATGTTTCCCCCAAAGAAGCTTTTGTTGAATATTTAAAGGCAAAGGGCGAATATTATTCTTACAGAGTAAAAAATTTAAACGGTCTTAAAAACAAATCTTTGGAAAATTCGATTTCATATGAAGAAAACTATGCGGAAATATTGAAAGACCCTTCTTTAGAAGTTATTAAAAACGAAGCAAGAAGAATGGATTTATTATACACGTTTGAACAGGCTGACACGGCGGTTAATTATGAAAAAAACCCGAACGGTGCAATTAAAAACTGGAATTTAACAATTAAAAAGGCTGACCGGTTTTTAGAAAATATTGATGAAATTTTAAATAATGAAAACCTTAAAGAGGAAGAAAAAACTTATTTTAGATATCAAAGAAAAATTGGCGAAAGCCTTAAAAATTGTTTTGAAAATTGGGGAAATTCAACTAAAGATTGGGTTAAAAGGTCTTTGATTGACCCAAAAAGTAAGCATGAAAGAGAATTTGTGAAAAACAAAGACAAAGAGCCTGTTTTGGTGCCTGACATATATTCAATGGTTTTTTAAATTAAAAGTTGACACGAAATCTTGATAAGATATTATTAATTATGCAAAGTGTATATTTTGCGGGAGTAATTCAGTGGTAGAATGCTTCCTTGCCAAGGAAGATGTCGCGAGTTCGATCCTCGTCTCCCGCTCCATTTAAAAAGATAAAAACTAAGCTCAGAGCTTAGTTTTTTTATTATAACAACTAAAAATTTTTAAATTTGGCGCTTTTCCATTTTCTGTCGGTTTTTGTGTGTCTTTGGAAATTAACCGATATTGCCCAAACGTCATATAATAATGTTGTTTTTATTTTTCGCCTTTTTGGACAAAATCTTTAAACTGTTCTTTAGTTAATACATCTTTATTTCCGTTTATATATCTGATAATATGCCATTCTTCATTTTTTTGTATAGGAAGATAAAATATATATTTTGTAAGCTTTGAAGCTTTTGCATAGCATTTTTCCAGTTCTTCAATTTTCTCTTTATATTTTTGGTTGTCAAATTTAGCGGAGTCTGATATATTTACGCTTTTTATTTCAAATATATGTATTCTGTTAAAGCTGTCCATTAATATAAAATCAGGATATGAACTGTGTATTCCGTCAAGATAATATTCAAACTTTATTTCGGAATTAACGATATAGTTTTTACCCCATAAAAATTTTGAAACAGGCTCTAATTTATCAGGCACAAGTTCCTTTAAAAAATTTTGTGCAGCGGGATTTTTCTTGCCGCATATTACCTTTTTAATCGCATTTTCATAAGAGAGTGTTTGTAATAAGTCCGCCCATTCTCTTTCCGCTTCGCTGTCAAAAGAAAACTTATCATTTCCGTTCTTCTTTTTCCATACCCAATTTGGAACATTTAAATAATTTTCATTGTCAATATAAAAACTCTCAGGCGGGAATGATATTAAAAGCTCGCTTCCTTTGTCATCTTTTACGGTTTCCATACTTTTTTCATAATCGCATGAAAATTTGTTGCATTCCTTTGATATGGCATCAATATTGTCATTAAATTTCCACCATTTGTCCACACTGTCAGCATATTCATAACACATCTTTTTTATATTATCATCACTTTTGTTCAGCTTTTTGTATAATTCAAATATGTTGGAACAGGAATATAATTTGTTTTGTTTTTCAATAAAATCGCTCAGATTGAAATCGTCTTTTTCCGTTAAATTTTTAAGACGGGTTATTTTAAGTTTAATTTCATTTGTAATATCTTCAGGCTCATCAAACAGTTTAACCGAATAGCTTTTACCTTTTTCGTTTTTTGAAATTCCCCATATCCAAGATGTTGTGGCAAGTTTTTGAGCTTCGCCCGATAAATTTTCAAAATCTGACAATCTCGGGTTTCTTCTGACTCTGCCTATTACTTGTTCATCCAGTTGTTTGCTTTTTGTATCTCTTACCTGATACAGCATACAAGCACGAGGAATATCCCAGCCTTCAGATATAACCATTTTGAATATAATTATATCTATTGTTGATAAATTCTCTTTTGCATAATCTTTCCATTTTGATACGGGAAGCTTTTTTATTTTAAAAAAGTCGTTTGTATCGCAGTCAGAGTTTTTATCAACAATAAGCATCCATTTTAAATCTTGATATTTTTCCAGAGTGGGAAAAATTTTATTTTTTAATTCTTCGTCTGCCTTTTCTTTGTTTGAAATTTGAATAATTAAACAAGGATTAACTTCTAACAGGTTTCTGTATTCTTTTTTTATTTCTTGTAATTTATTAATCGCAGTTTCAACCGTATCTTCATCGTTTCCGAATTCTATATGTTTTATTAATTTTGCTTCGATAGCGTCACTTTCTTTAATTTCAACATCAGGAATCTGCCCTCTTTTTAAATTTGGAGTTGCCGAAAAATTAATTATCTTAGAGAAATAATGTTTTGAAATAGAATCAAGATTAGATGTTTCAATATGACATTCATCTTTTATGAGGTAAATTTTTTTGTTTAATGCAAATAATGAATTTGTTATTGTATTTAAAAAGTTTTCCAAAACGCCTTCCATTAGGCGTCCGCCCTTTTTATATAAATCTCTTGGAAGAATATATACATTATAATCTGTCGGAATGTATAATGTTTCTTCTCCTGAATTTTCGGTATTTATTAAATATGCACAAATATTGGGAAAGTTTCCGTTATTTGCATATTGCATAAATTTATCATAATTTTGTTTAGCCAGATTTCCTTTTGATAAAGTCGATACCAAAAATATAACATCCTTATTTTCTGATATTGTCCTATCCATAAAATCAGACATCATATAGGTTTTACCGCTGCCGGTGGGAGCTTTAAAAGTTATTTCATCTTTTTTGTTAATTTGTTCTATTAATTGAGAAACGGCATTTTCTTGAAGATTAATCGCTTCTTTCAGCATTGTCTGTTCTCCGTTCTTTTTTGCCATTCCTCGTCATTTTCAATTGACTTTTGGGTTCCGTCAAAATTGTTACAAACCCAGTCGATTTTTTCTTTTAATGTTGCAAATTTTTCCTTACCGTAAAGTGTTTCGTCAATAACATCAAAGGCGGTTTTTCCTGTTGTGTTTTCGGAGTTTGATACCGACTCTATTTCATATACATCCAGATTTCCGCCGTATGGCTGATTGTTTTTTATCCAGTCAAAATTGGTGTTTCCGTCGTAACATTTGCCTGTCATAATGCGTTTTAAACGTTTTGTTGTTACGTCATATGCAACGCCGTTTGGATTAATGTCCGTAATTTCATTTAAGGTGCATAAAATAAATTGCCGATTGCCTTCGTCTTCTTTATTTAATTCCAAGACAGCTTGCCCTGTTGTGCCTGAACCTGCAAAAAAGTCTAGTATGATTGAATTTTTATTGTCATAGGTGCAAGCTTTTATCAATAATTTAATTAATCCCGAGGGTTTGGGGTTATCAAATTTTGTATTTGGAAGTATATTTTTAAATTGTTTTTCTCCGTCTTCATTTGTTTCACAGTCATAAGAAGCTTTCGACAAGACATTCTTCATCTTTTTTATCTCACCGCCATTTTCTATAAAGTTTGGTCTAAAAGGAACTTTGGCAATAGTTATTGGGGTTTTATCTTTTATTTTTTCATCAATCGTCTTTTGAGAACATCTCCATTCACCTTCTAATATTATCTCGTTTGTATTTTTTCCGTCTTTTACAATAACATCATTTAACAGTTTTGTTATAATGTTTCCTTCTGACATATCTTGAGCTTTTATAGTCCCATCCGGAAAATTTAAACTTACAGAGTATGGAGGAAGTTTAATCTTGGACATAGGATTTCCTGCATTGTTAAAAGGATATTTTTTTCCGACTTTGGTTTTTTCTACTGCGAAAGGAAAAGTGCAGTTAAAATCTTTGATATAGCAAAGAATATATTCATGTATGGTTCCAAAGTTTCTTGATAAAAAAGACGGCTTGTTTTTCTTTTGCCATATTATATTTCCTGAGAAATTTTTCTCAGCAAACACTTCATCAAACAAACATTTTACATAAGCTTGATTTTTATCGTCGATACTGCAAAAGATAACTCCTGTTTCAGACAAGAGTTGTTTCGCTAAAAGCAATCTCGGATATAGCATGGAAAGCAAGTTATCTCTGGTTATTGCATTATTATAGTTCATATCTGCAAACTCTCCCATGGAATCTTTTCCATAGGGCGGGTCAATATAGATTACATCAATTTTTCCTCGATATTCTATCAACAAATTTAAGAGCGCATAAAAATTATCTCCGATTATTAATTTATTTTTGATGTTGCTTTTATTATCGGAAATGCTCAGTTCTTTATTCTTTTTAAAATATTTTATATCGTTTCCCTTTTTCTCAAGTCTTTTGTCAAAATGAAAACCGGTTTTTTTATATGTTGTGCCAAGCTCCGCAATTGAAATAGCTTCTTCCAAACTATCGGCGTTATTTATTAATTTTATAAGCAAATCTGCATTACTTTTTTCAATTATTTTGTCATTTACCCGCCTGTTTATTTCTTCAATAAGTTGTTCTTTACTTTCACCAAAAATGTTTGTTGGCATTTTAAACAAGCTCCATTTTATCTAATA
>CANRGC010000005.1 GCA_947630045.1 Candidatus Gastranaerophilales bacterium | reverse complement strand
CGTTGCAGTTGATGACCGCCGTTGCGAAACGGAGTGTTAGCGAAGTTGAGCGAAGCAATCTTTGATTGCACAGGCGGTGGAAATTCCGTAGCACGCAGCACGTAGGGTAGGCTTTAGCCTACCGATTGCTTTCTATGCAATAACATTTCATTAAGTACACGAGAGAAAAGTTTTATAGTAATTTAAACAATAATTGGTGGACTAAAGTCCACCCTACGTGCTTATTGAAAATAAGATAGATAAATATTTTAAAAATGTAACTAATGTTAAAATTCCCGCTTACATTTATTTGGATGATAGAGCAATAAGATTTATCGGAGATTATCAAAACACAATTAAACAAATTGAAGATTTTAAAGTATATTGGAAGTAACCCCCGTGCATTTAATGAAATCTTGTTGCAAAGAAAGTAATTGGTGGACTAAAGTCCACCCTACATTCTATGGCGACGTAGGAGCGCAGGGACGAAGCCCCGAGCACCACAGGAGCAATCGTATTTGAGGGTGATTATCAAAATTCACTAAAACAAATTGAAGATTTTAAAGTATATTGGAAGTAACCCCCGTGCATTTAATGAAATCTTGTTGCAAAGAAAATAACCTACAGACTAATGTTGCCCTTTATTTCGGTTATTTGCCCAGATTTTTTACGCTAAATTCTATTTTATTTTTAAATGCTTTTTTTATGTCTTCTTCAAGCTCATTTGAAGGGTTAACCCAAAGTCTTTTATTTGCAAGAATTTGAACTCTGTTATCGGTTGTGTCTGCGTCAGGGTCTTCAAAGTCAATAATGACAGGGTTTTGACCTTTATATTTTGATAAAAGTTCTTTCAGATATTCATTTTCCTCAAATTTAAATTTTTCAAGCATTTTAATTGTAACCAAATCGACATTTTGAATTGGTTGAACCTCATTTACTATTATATTAATTTCATCAGAATCTTCTCTTAAATTGACTTTGCCCGTTAATAAAACTTTTTCGTCATTTGCAAGAATTTCTCCGAATTGTTCCGTTATTTTCGGAAAGGAAATAAATTCAACTCTTGCGCCCGATAAATCTTCAATTGTGCCGATTTTTAAAATTTTTGAAGGGTCTTTTCTTGTCGGTTTTGAAACCACTTTTGATAAAAGCCCGCAAATTGTAACTGTTTTATCTTTTTTCGGCGTTTGAATTATTTCTGATATTGTGTCTGTTGTTAAATATTTAATTTTATTCTTAATGCTTGAAAGAGGGTGGCTTGAAACGTAAATTCCCATAAGTTCGTGTTCAAACTGTTGAATTTCCGTGTCTTTATATTCATCATCCGAACTTCCCGTAAGTTCAAACGTGGGAAGCCCTATATCCTGTGCGTCAATTCCTGCGCTTGCAAAAAGGCTCACCTGTCCGGTTTTTTTGGAATTTTTCTTTTGAATAACTTCTTTATTAATTCTTTCCAAATTTTCAATAAGTTGTTTTCTTGATTTTTCAATCTGGGAAAAAGCTCCGACTTTTATAAGCGCCTCAACCGTGAGTTTATTTACGCCTCTGCCCGTCATTCTTTCGCAATAATCATATAAAGATTCAAATTCTTTTTCTTTTCTAAGCTCCATAATTTCTTCAACAACGCCTCTGCCGACATTTTTAACCGAGGCAAGTCCGAACCTTATATTTTTACCGTCGGGTGTGAAATCGGCGTCAGATTTATTGATGTCGGGCGGCAAAACCTCAATTCCCATAGCTTGACATTGAAGAATGTATGCTTGAGTTTTTTCCTGATTGTTAGATTGCGAGGTTAAACTTGCAGCCATCCATTCAACGGGATAATGTGCTTTTAAATATGCCGTTTGATAAGCAACAAAAGCATATGCGGATGAATGAGCCTTATTAAAGCAATATTTTGCAAAAGCTTCAATTTGTTCAAAAAGGTGAATTGCCCCTTCTTCGCTCATACCGTTTTTGACGGCTTCTTTTACAAAAATTCCTTTTTGCTCTGCCATTTGTTGAAGTTTTTTCTTACCCATCATACGGCGAACCATATCAGCGCCGCCGAGAGAATAATTTGCAAGGGTTTGGAAGATTTGCATAATCTGCTCTTGATATAAAATTGTGCCGTATGTATCTTTTAAGATAGGCTCTAAAAGAGGGTGGGCATATTCAATTTTTTGACGACCGTGTTTTCTGTCAACAAAGTCATCCACCATGCCTGCTTCCAGCGGTCCCGGTCTAAAAAGTGCAACAAGAGCGCCTAAATCTTCAAAAACGGTTGGTTTTAATTTTTTAACAAGACGTTTCATGCCTGGAGATTCAAGCTGAAAAACAGTGTCCGTTTCACCTCTGCTTAACATTTCAAATGTTTTTTTATCGTCAAGAGGAATATTATTTATATCAATTTCTTTCCCTGTTTTTTTCTTTACCATATTAAGGCAATCTCTGATAATGGTTAAGTTTTCAAGCCCGAGAAAGTCCATTTTTAACAAGCCGATTTTTTCAATTCCCGCCATGGGATATTGAGTTGTTGTAGATTTTTCTTTTGAAAGGGCAATAGGAATAATCTCAGACATTGGTTTCGGCGCAATAATAACACCCGCAGCGTGCGTTCCGACTTGGTTTTTCAAACCTTCCAGATTAAGCGCCTCATCAATAAGTTTTTTTGCTTCAGAATTTGAATCATAAAGCTTTCTGAAATCTGTTCCTTCAACAAGGGCGTCTTTTAATTTTGTTCCCGGAACGGAAGGAATCATTGCAGCCCAAGAGTTGCTTGTTGTAAAATCAATATCATAAACTCTGTTTACCGCTTTTAAGGCAGCTTTTGCGGCAAGAGTGCCAAAGGTGATAATCTGACAAACGTGGTCTTGCCCCCATTTGGATGAAACATAATCAATAACTTCGCCCCTTCTGCGTTTACAAAAGTCAATATCAATATCAGGCATTGATATACGTTCCGGATTTAAAAACCTTTCAAACAAGAGATTATGCCTGATTGGATCAAGTTCCGTTATTCCGAGAGCATAAGCAACAATGCTTCCTGCGGCTGAACCTCTGCCGGGACCTACCGGAATGTCATTTTCTTTTGCCCAGTTAATAAAATCCCATGTTAATAAAAAGTATGCGGGGAAACCCATTTTGAAAATTACCCCTTTTTCATACTCATATCTTTCTTTTATAGAATCAGGAATTGGGCTTCCGTATCTTTTTTCAAGACCTTTTTTGCAAAGCTCGTCAAAATATTCTTCTTCACTAAGTCCGTTCGGGCAGGGATATTTTGGAAGATATTCTTTTGTTTTTCCAAATTCAAGTTTATCCATTTGGAAATCTATTTTGTCTGCAATTTCAACGGTTGTTTCAATACATTTGTTGAAATAATCTTCATCCATCCACTCGAAAGCTTTTCTTAATTCATCAACCGTTTTGACATAAAATTCATTAACCGAAAATTTAAAGCGGTTTGTATCCGTTTTGGAAGATTTTGTTTGTTCGCAAAGAAGGGTATCATGCCAGAGGGCGTCTTTTGCTCTTAAATAGTGAGAATCGTTTGTAATAACGGTTTTAATATTATATTTTTCCGCCATTTTCATTAAAAACGGATTTGACTGTTTTTGTTCTTTTAAGCCGTGGTCTTGAAGCTCTATATAATAGTCTTCTTTAAAAAGGTTTTTATAATATTGAATTCTTTTTTCCGCTTCTTCTTCATTTCCGTCAAGAAAAAACTTTGCGGCTTCGCCTTGAATACAAGCTGAAAGGCAAATTACATCTTCATGATATTTTTCCAAAAGCTCATGGTTAATTCTCGGTTTATAATAGTATGCTTCCGTGCTTGCTATTGAATCAAGTTTGCAGAGATTGTGATAACCTTTTTGATTTTTTGCAAGCAAAATAAGGTGATATCTTGTTTTTTTGGTTTCATCTCCGATAACTTCTCCGTCACAAACATAAAATTCACACCCTAAAATGGGCTTTATTGCTTCGATTTTCTTTTTCATCTCTTGTTCTTCTTCAGAGAGCATATGAGACAACATATCGTTTTTGGCAATAAACATATCCGCACAGCCGAACATAACTCCGTGGTCCGTTATTGCAACGGCGGGCATGTCGTTTTCTGCGGCAAATTTATATAAGTCGGGAATTTTTATTGCTCCGTCAAGCAAACTGTATTCTGTGTGAAGGTGAAGCGGTACATATTTCATTCTTCAAATCTAGCATAAAACTCTTTTCAATTTAAGTGAGTATTAAATTATATAAAGAAAAACCCTTTACTTTTAAATAAAGGGTTTTATATTTTATGCGTTTATTTCAACTTCGCCTTTTGTTTTATTTTCGATAAGGAGTTTTTCAATAAAATCTTCCTGAACCATTTCTCCGATTTGTCCGACCCCTCTTTTTCTGACGGAAACCGTGTTTGTTTCAATTTCTTTATCGCCGACAACAAGAACGTATGGAATTTTTCCGTTTTGCAGGTTGTCTCTGATTTTATAATTCATAGATTCATTTCTGTCGTCTAAAATAACTCTCAGACCTTTATTTTTCATTTCATGGAATATTTTTTCGCAATATTCCGTGTGGCGCTCTGCAATAGGAACAATTGCCGCTTGTTTTGGTGCAAGCCAAACAGGGAAAGCTCCGGCATAATGTTCGGTTAAAATTCCGTGAAATCTTTCCATTGAGCCGAAAACAACTCTGTGAAGCATAATCGGGGTTTTCATAACTCCGTCTTTATCAACATATTTTAAGTTAAATCTTTCGGGAAGGTTGAAATCTAACTGAATTGTAGCGCACTGCCATGTTCTTCCGATTGCGTCTTTAAATTTAAAATCAATTTTTGGACCGTAAAATGCGCCGTCGCCTTCATTGATGTCATATTTCATGCCCCTTTTATCCATAGCTTCTCTTAAGCCGGCTTCAGCTTTTTCCCAGTTGGAAAGTTCGCCTACATAACTTTCGGGGCGGGTTGAAAGTTCAACTTCAAATTCCATTTTAAAAATTTTCATTGCGTCCGAAACAAAATCAATAATTTCATTAATTTCATTAATTAATTGTTCGGGTGTACAGAAAATATGGGCATCGTCTTGAGTAAAGCCTTGAACTCTTGTTAAGCCGCCGAGTGCGCCTGATTTTTCTTTTCTGTAAACCGTTCCGAGTTCTGCCATTCTAATGGGCAAATCACGATATGAACGGCGTGAGCTTGCATAAATCATAATGTGGAAGGGGCAATTCATTGGTTTTATAATAAATTGGTCATCTTCGTCGTTTTCTTTTTGAACAAAGAACATATTTTCTCTGTAATGGTCAATGTGTCCTGAAATTTCCCAGAGTTTTGATTTTGCGATATGCGGGGTGTTAACTATAACATATCCTCTTTTTCTGTGTTCTTCTCTCCAATAATTTTCAATGTTTTCTCTGACCGTTGCCAAATTCGGGTGCCATAAAACAAGCCCTGAGCCTATTTCGTCATGAATTGAAAATAAATCGAGCTTTACTCCGAGCTTTCTGTGGTCACGTTTTTTTGCTTCTTCAACCATTGTTACATAAGCGTTTAAGTCTTCTTTATTTAAAAATGCCGTTGCATAAATTCTCTGGAGCATTTTATTTTTTTCATTTCCTCTCCAATATGCTCCCGCAACGGATAAAAGCTTGAAAGCCTTTATAGGTCTTGTATTTTCAAGGTGCGGACCCGAACAAAGGTCATTAAATAAAACGTTTCCGTCTTTATCTTTTGTTAAATAAAGAGTGGGGTTATCATTTTTATGTTCTTCCAAAAGTTCAGCTTTGTAAATTTCGCCTTGTGAAATAAATTCATTTATTTGCGCTTGAACATCTTCAATATAATGTTTTTCAAATTTTAAATCCATTTTAACGAGGCGTTTCATTTCATCTTCGATTTTTTTTAAATCTTCTTCATTTAAAGAAACACCTTCTATATCAAAATCGTAATAAAAACCGTTATCAATCGCAGGACCTATTGCAAGTTTTGCCTGAGGATATAAATTTTGGACGGCTTGTGCCATTATATGCGAACAAGAGTGTCTAAGGGTGTGTAAATCAATTTCTTTTTCCATAATAAAAAAGCTTCCTTTTAAAATTTTAACAATATAATTCTAACATACAATTAAAAATTGAGTTTAGAAATTTAAAAAAGTGGGCTATAAGCCGAATTCTGTTTAAGGTAATCATCTGTCTTATGCGTTTTTTTATGCAATCATTCAAAAGAATGCGAAAAGTACAATTCTTCTTGCAAATTCAAACTTGCACCCGATTGGGGTTTACCATGACCTTCTAAGTCACCTTAGAAGCGGTGAGCTTTTACCTCGCCGTTGCACCTGTTGCGAAAAATCGCAAGTCTACTTTTCTGTGGCACTTTCCTCACGTTCACACGCACTTGGCTTTCCCAAGCAATCTTGTACTTAGGGTGTTCGGACTTTCCTCACACTATAAAAATAGTGCGTAATTACCCGCCCACTTTAATGAAATTATACAATAAAATTTTTAATTCTTGTTGAGTTTTGAAGGACTAATTTAAAAATTTAATCTTGTGTTAAGATTAGATTATGCAAAAAACATTACAAAAACTGAATTTCGAAGATATTATTGATTTTTATAAATCAAATGAAAGTTTTAAAAAAACAGTCGGACTTGAATATGAAAGAATTTCAACCGATAAAAAAACTTATCTTCAGGCTGATTTTTCAAGCCTTTATGAAATTATAAGAAATTTTTCGATTTTAAATGATTTCGAGCCGGTTTATGATAATGAAACAATAATCGGCGCAAAAAACATTGAAGGAAGCTCTCTTTCTTTAGAGCCGGGGGGACAGTTTGAAATCAGTCTGGCGCCTAAAAAAGATTTATATGAAATTCAATTTTTAATGGCAAATTATATTAAACAAATTGACGTTTTAGGTGAAAAATTCGGAGTTAAATTTTTTGCAATCGGAAATAACCCGAAAACTTGTTATCAAGATATGCAAATTCTTCCGAAAAGAAGATATCAAATTATGGCTGATTATCTTGTTAAAAAGGGTGAAATGGCGCCCGTTATGATGAGAGAAACGGCAGGTGTTCAGGTTAATATTGATTATGAAAACGAAATTGACGCCTTAAGAAAAATAAAGGTTTCATGTCTGATGAGCCCCTTTTTAACGGGTTTATTTGCAAACAGTCCTTTTAGGGGCGGAAAATTAACTCCTTATAAAAGCATACGTGCATTTGCTTGGAAATATACGGGTTCTGACAGATGTAATCTTTTTTATAAAAATTTGATTGATAAATCTGAAAATTTATATGAGTGTTACACAAATTATATCCTTGATGTGCCGATGATTTTTATTGTCAGAGATGATAAATATATAAATCTTGACGGCAAAATAACTTTCAGAGAATTTATGGAGCGGGGATATGAAGGTTACAGCGCAGATTTAGAAGACTATAAAATTCATCAAAGCCTTTGTTTTCCTGATGTAAGATTAAAAAACTGTATTGAAATAAGAAACCATGACAGCCAAAATCTCGAAGTTGCAATTGCAATTGCGGGAATTTATAAAGGGCTTTTATATAATAATTGTGCAATAGATGAAATCTTAGACTTTTTAGCCCCGCTAAATTCTTCTTCTCTTGAAAAATACGGCTTTTTAGCCGCTGAGAAGGGAATTAATTTTGAAGTCAGCGAGCTTAAAATGAGTGCGGTTTCCGTTATAAAGAAAATCTTATACCTTGCTCAATACAGCCTTGATATTAATGAACAAAAATATCTCGATTGGCTGATTGACCTTGCAACATCAAAAAGGTGTATAGCAGATTTAGTTTTGGAAAATATAAGAAATAATTCCTAAAATTCCGCCCGCCAAAATAATCAAACTCGGAAATTTCTTTGTATATTTAAAAATAAAAAATAAAACGACAAGAATTATGACGGCGTTGGGGTTAAATTTTGCGTCTATAAAAAGATTATCTCTTACAAGCTGAATTAAAACAACGCTTATAAGGGCGCAAGCTGCGGGTTTTACCCCTTCTAAAATGTTTTTTAAAGCTTGTGATTGTTTATATTTATTTATAAAGAAAATTACAAACAGGGTTATTATAAAAGGTCCCGTAATTATTCCCAAAGTTGCCATGAGGCTTCCTTTTAATCCGCCAGTAGTAAACCCGACATATGTTGCCATGTTTATTCCGACAGGTCCGGGGGTCATGTTTGACAGGGCAATCATGTTTGTTAAATCTTTCGGCCAAAACCAGTGATATTTATCAATTAAATGAAAAAGAAAAGGAATAGTTGCATATCCGCCGCCAATGGCAAAAATTCCGATTTTTAAAAATTCCAAAAATAATAAAGTTGTAATATTAATCATTGTTTACTCCTTTTAAAAAAGAAATAACAATTGTTATGATAACAAGAAATGTGGGAGATATATTTGCATAAAGAGAGGCAAAAAGAATTAAAAGAAAAATAAAAATCGAAAACTTTGAATTAATAATTTTTTTAAAAATGTCATACAGCATTGATGTTATTAAAACAATGATTGACAGTCTTACCCCGAACATAAAATATTTCACAATTTGGTTTTCCTGATAGGTTAAAATTATGTTTGCAAGAAGTAAAATAATTAAAAAAGCGGGAAGCAAAAGCCCCAAAACAGCTATAATCGCTCCTTTTATTTTTCTTAATTTATAGCCTGAGAAAATGGAAACATTTAAAGCTATTATCCCAGGTAAACACTGACTTATTGCAAGATAATCGGTTAATTCATCTTCAGTTAAAAGATTTTTATCTTCAATTAAATATTTTTTTAAAAGGGGGTAAATAACATATCCGCCGCCAATTAATTGAAGCCCGATTATAAAATATAATTTAAATATTTCAAAAAGTGACGGTTTCATAAAATCAACATGCAATCTCCGTAACTAAAAAATCTGTATTTTTCTTCCACCGCTTTTTTATAAACATCAAGCATAATTTCTTTTGTTGAAAATGCGGAAACTAACATTAACAGAGTTGATTTCGGAAGATGAAAATTAGTTAAAAGTTTATCCGTGACTTTAAATTTGAAAGGCGGATAAATAAAAATGTCGGTTTCATCCGTCGTGGGAACAATTTTTCCGTATTTTTGAAAACAAGATTCCAAACAACGAACAGAGGTTGTTCCTATGCAAAAAACTCTTCCTTTTTTGTTATTTATAATATCGGCTGTTTCTTTTGATATGGTATATTTTTCGCTGTGCATTTTGTGTTTTTTAATGTCTTCGCATTTAACGGGTAAAAAAGTTCCAAGCCCGACGTTTAGAGTAATATTTGCAATTTTTACCCCTTTTTGTTTAAGTTTTTCTAAAATTTCGTTTGTAAAATGCAGCCCTGCCGTCGGTGAGGCAACAGAACCTGAAATTTTTGCATAGACGGTATTATAATCTTCTTTATCTTGTTTTGTGGCTTCTCGTTCCATATAAGGGGGAAGGGGAATTGAGCCGAATTTGTTTAAAATTTCATCGGGGTTTGTTCCTTCATACAAAAGCTCTACTTTGTGTTTTGGAATATTTCCGTCAATATCTTCGTTTTTTTCTTTAATTAAAATGCTTAATTCATCCGAAACTTTAACAATATCGCCCGTTTTTAGGCGTTTGGAATTTCTTATAATTGCATTCCAGAGATTGTTTTCAAGGGGGTTTATAAGAAGAACTTCAATTTTGGCGCCCGTTTCTTTTTTGGCAAAAAGCCTTGCGGGAATAACTTTTGTATTATTTAAAACGACAATATCATCTTTATTTAAATAATCAACAAAGTCATAAAAATGTTTATGTTCAACCTTGCCTGTTTTTCTGTCTAAAACAAGCATTCTTGCAAAATCACGTTTTTCTAAAGGGTGTTTTGCGATTAATTCGTTTGGTAATTCATAATCAAAATCTGATAACTTTAAATCATTCATTTTTATATCTTAAGTCTGGTTTTCTTGCCGCCAAAACTTCGTCAATCTTTCTTACATTTGTTGTTTTCGGGTAATCATCAAAATTTTCTGGGCAAAGTTCAACCTCATTCATAATTTTAATCATAACATTTATAAAATTATCTAAGACTTCTTTTGATTCGGTTTCAGTGGGTTCAATCATCATTGCTTCATGAATAATCAAAGGAAAATATACCGTGGGCGGGTGAATATCAAAATCCATAAGCCTTTTTGCAATTTTTAAGGTGGTGATGTTTTTATCATGTAAATTTTCGCATGTCAGAACAAATTCATGCATAGATTTTGTTTCATACGCCGGTTTATAATATTTTTTTAATTTTTCTTTCAGATAATTTGCATTTAAAACGGCATCACAGGAAACCTGTTTTAAATTTTTGCCGAGCATTAAAATATAAGTGTATGCACGCAATAAAACGCTAAAATTGCCGAAAAATGCTCCGACTTTTCCGATTGAGTGTTTTCTGTCATAATTTCTTATATATTTTTCGCCTGATTTTTCAATTAAAGGAACAGGCAAAAATTCCGCCAGTTTTGAAACTACCGCAACCGGTCCCGCTCCGGGTCCGCCACCGCCATGGGGGGTGGAAAAGGTTTTATGAAGGTTTATGTGAACAACATCAAAGC
This sequence comes from Candidatus Gastranaerophilales bacterium, assembly GCA_947630045.1. Classification (GTDB taxonomy): domain Bacteria; phylum Cyanobacteriota; class Vampirovibrionia; order Gastranaerophilales; family Gastranaerophilaceae; genus Galligastranaerophilus_A. The sequence continues at coordinate 103,200 of CANRGC010000005.1, read as the reverse complement.
CCATTACTCTCGGGTTTGTAAAACCCATTATAGCGTTAAGGTTTGCGCCGTCATAATATAAAAGTGAGCCGTTTTTGTGCATTATATCGGAAATTTCAAGAATTTCTTCTTCAAAAAGCCCGAGTGTGTTCGGGTTTGTCATCATTATTGCTGCAGTGTCTTTGTCAACGACTTTTTTTAATTCCTCAATATCGACAAGTCCTTTTTCGTTTGACTTAATTTCAACAACATTAAAACCCGCCATTGTGGCGCTTGCGGGGTTTGTGCCATGGGCGGAGTCCGGAATAATGACTTTTTTTCTGTTCTCATTGTTTTTTTCAAAATATTTTTTAATTATCATCATTCCCGTTAATTCGCCATGAGCTCCCGCCATTGGCTGAAGGGTGACAGCGTCCATTCCGGTTATAATTTTAATTGCTTCCTGCAATTTATACATAACGCAAAGCGCACCTTGACAGTCTTCATCCGGTTGGTTCGGGTGAAGATTTAAATATCCTTCATAATTAACAACTTCTTCATTTACTCTGGGGTTATATTTCATTGTACAGGAACCGAGAGGATAAAAACCTTTTTCTATACAAAAATTTTTATCGGAAAGCTCTTTATAATGGCGCATAACCTCTATTTCGGAAACTTCGGGGATGTTTAGTTTTGAAACTCTTTTAAATTCCCCGTCATATTTTTCCGTTTTTTTAAAAAGCGGTTTTGTTGAAATATTATTAACTGTTTTTTCAAAAATAGTCTTTGTCATAAGTTAATTATATAATAGATGTTATGAAATTCAATTTATTTACAAGAATTTTAGCGTTTTTAAAAATTTTATTTAGAGAAATTTTAGACCTTGTTTACAAAAGAAAATGTGTCGGGTGCGGTTGTGCAATAAATAATGGAATTGTGTGCAAAACTTGTGTAAAAGATGTTGAAAACTTATCTTATTTTGCACAGGGTATAATTAACGGTTTTCCCGTTTATTCGGTTTTTTATTATACGGGTTTTATAAAGTCTTTAATACATTCCCTGAAATTCAAACATAATAAAATTTGCGCCTGTTATGCCGCAAAATATCTTTTCGATTATATAAAAAACATAAAAGATATTGATTTCTCAAATGCGCTTATTATCCCTGTTTCAACCCATAAGAAAAATTTTTATAAGAGAGGATATAACAACGTTTATGAAATCGGGCTTGAATTATCTAAGCTTACAGGTTTTAAAATCAATAACGATGTATTAATTAAAACAAAATATACAAAACCGCAGTTTGAAATGAATTATAATCAAAGAAGAAAAAATGTCAGAAATTCATTTTATTTAAAAGATTTTTCCCACGAGGGGCTTATAATTTTGCTTGATGATATAGTTACAACGGGTTCTACTCTTGAAACAATAACATCTTTGTTTAAAGAAAAGGGTTTTTCAAATTTAATTTGCCTTACTCTTTCAAAAACAAAATTAAATAAATAAGTTTTTAAAAGTTTTTAAACCGTTTTACACAGGTTTTTAAAAACTAAAATTAAATTACTGTAAAGGTTTTTGGGGTTTTGCACAATTTTTTTGTGCTTATTATTACTATTAATTTATTATTTATATTATAATAATTTTAAAATATAAGGGAAAACATCATGAGAATAGTACTCAAAAAAGAAAAACTTTTAAATTCAATCAAAGCCGTAAAAGGAATAGCTTCCACACGTGGAGTTCAGCCTATTTTATCGGCAATTTTAATTGAAACTGTCGGAGAAGACAAAATTAAATTAACCACAACAGACTTAAATCTTTCAATAAGTTATACAACCGAAGCAAAAGTTGAAAAAGAAGGCAAACTTGCAATCGGTGCAAAATTTGCGGAAGATATCATAACAAAATTGCCCGATGAAAAAGATATTGTGATTGAACTTGACAGCGAAACAAACGTTATTAAAATTAAAAGTGATAAAACTAAATATGATGTTATCAGCTTAAACAGCGAAGAATTTCCCAATGTTTTCGGTAAAAAAGGCAATGAAGAAGCCGAAGCAAAAGTTTTTGAAATTGAAACAAAAGATTTAAATAAAGCGATAAAACAAACCGCATTTTCAGCTGTTCAAAACGAAGTTGGCGGTGTATTATCGGGAATTTGTTTTGTAATCAATGAAAACACTCTTGAAATGGTTGCTACAGACGGCAACAGATTAACAAGAAGCAAAGTTGCAATAAATTCAAAAAATGAAGTTGCTTCCTTTATTTGCGCATACAGAACCCTTATGGAAATTTCAAAATTAATTTCTCTTGTTCCCGATAAAACAGTTAAATTCACCATTATGGGCTCTAAAATCGTTTTTGAATTTGAAAATATTCTTTTCCAATCGGGCTTAATAGAGGGAACTTACCCGAAATATCAACAGTTAATCCCTACAACAAATGAAAAAATCGCAATATTAGACAGAGAAAAATTCACGGGCGCAATAGACAGAATTTCCGTCATGGTTAATTCAAGAACAAATATTATGAAATTTAACTTTGAAGAAAATTCTCTTGAAATAAGCACTGACACCCCTGAAGCAGGTTCGGCAAAAGAAAGACTTGATATTGAATATAGTGCGGAAAATCTTTTAATTGCTTTTAATTATAAATATGTTCTCGATGTTTTAAGAAACATAACTTGTGAAAAAGTCAGAATTGAAATGTCCACAAACCTCTCCGCTGCAGTATTAAAACCCGTTTTGGAAACGGAAGAAGACACTTATCTCTGTTTGATAATGCCGGTTCAGGTGAGGTAGGTTTATGAAAGTAAGTGTTCAAGTTCCTGCCACTATTGCAAATTTAGGCTGCGGGTTTGACTGTTTTGGTCTTGCGCTTCCTTTATATAATGAAGTTTCTCTTGAAGAAACAATAATGCCGGGGTCAGGAGTTGAAATTAACATTCTTGACGCTTCTTCAAACAATATTCCGACAGATAAAAATAATATTGTTTACAGGGCAATTGAACTTTTATATAACTATGTCGGTCAGGCTCCGACAGAATTAAAAATTACCATAAGAACGGGAATTCCGATTGCACGAGGAATGGGTTCATCCGCTTCGGTTATAACGGGCGGACTTATTGCCGCAAATGAACTTTTAGGAAAACCGGCTGACTTAGACGTTTTACTTTCAATTGCAAATGAAATTGAAGGTCATCCCGATAATATTACGCCGGCTTTTGTTGGCGGCGTAACACTTGCCTCAATTGAGGAAACAGGTTCGGTTACATACAGACAACTTCCTTGGCCCAAAGATTGGAAAGTTACCGTTTGTGTTCCTGATTTTGAGCTCGCAACAGATATTTCACGTTCTGTTTTACCTGAAATGGTTTCTATGAAAGACGCAATTTTTAATTTAAGACGTGCAAGCGAATTTGTGCATGCAATTCATACAAAAGACGAAGAATTAATGCAGCTTGCCATGCAAGACAGACTTCACCAGCCCTATAGAATGAAACTTGTTCCGGGGCTAAATTCCATAATGGAAAATTTAAAACACACTGAAGGTGTTTTGGGTTGTGTTCTGGCGGGGGCAGGACCTTCCATTGCGGTTATTTCAAACGGAAAAAACGTCAATGAAATTAAAGAAATTGTGCATACAAGCTGGAATAATATAAACATAGATTCCAAAATTCACACCTATAGTGTCGAAACAAGCGGTGCAAGAATTACAAAAGGAATAAGACAATTTTAAAGAAGGTTTGGTTAAATGTTTAAGTTTGATGTAATAGTTGTCGGAGCGGGTCATGCCGGTGTGGAAGCTGCGCTTGCCTGTGCAAAACCGGGCGCAAAAACTGCGCTTTTTACCTTAAACATTGAAAATATTGCACTTATGCCATGTAACCCCGCAGTGGGCGGTCCGGCAAAATCAAATCTGGTAAGGGAAATAGACGCCCTTGGCGGTATTATGGGAAGAATAACCGATGAAACTTACCTTCAATTTAAAATGCTTAATTCTTCAAGAGGTCCCGCCGTTCGTGCGCTCCGTGCCCAATCGGATAAAATGCTTTATAAAAGAACAATGCGAAAAGCCATTGAAGAAAATGAGAATATAAAGCTTATTCAAACAAATGTATCAGGGCTCATTATTGAAAATAATGAGATTAAAGGGGTTAGTGATGAGCTCAATGTTCAATATTTTGCCCCCGCCGTTATTTTAACCACAGGAACAAGCCTTAACGGAAAAATTTTTATCGGGCTTCAATCATTCAGCGCGGGAAGGCTCGGAGAAAGAGCGGCAATCGGGCTTAGCGAATCTTTAATTAAAGCAGGTTTTCCGATTAAACGTTTAAAAACCGGAACTCCGGCAAGAGTTGATTCAAGAACGATTGATTATTCAAAACTCGAAATTCAGCCGCCTGATGAACCTGATGAATTTGGTTGTTATAATTTCTTTTCATTCAGAAAGGAAAAAGTTTTTCGCCCGCAAGTTCCGTGTTATCTCACAAGAACAAACGAATTGACGCATAAAATAATCAAAGAAAATCTGGATAAATCACCTCTATACTCGGGGTTAATTCATGGGGTAGGTCCAAGATATTGTCCCTCAATTGAAGACAAGGTTATAAGGTTTAAAGATAACCCTTCTCATCATATTTTTATTGAACCCGAAGGCGATACATACGAAACTTATGTTCAAGGCTTTTCAACCAGTCTGCCCATTGATGTTCAATTTAAAATGTTAAAATCACTTCCGGGGTTAGAAAATGTTTCCGTTATAAAACCCGCATATGCGGTTGAATATGACAGTGTTCCCGCAGTTGAATTAACTCATTCCCTTATGACAAAAAAAGTTAAAGGTTTATTTCTGGCAGGACAAATTAACGGAACTTCAGGTTATGAAGAAGCCGCCGCACAAGGGCTTGTTGCGGGCATTAACGCTTCATTATACATCCAAAATAAAGAAATGTGGGAACCTCAAAGAAAAGAATCTTATATAGGAACTTTAATTGATGACCTTGTTACAAAAGATTTATTTGAACCGTATAGAATGTTGACTTCAAGAAGCGAATACAGACTTATTTTAAGACAGGATAACGCCGATTTAAGACTAATGGAAAAAGGTTATAAATTCGGGCTTGTAAAAGATGAAGACATTCAAAGAATGCGTTATAAAAAAGAGTGTATTCAAAAAGAAATTGAAAATCTCAAACAATCAAAAATTGTATATAACGAAAAAAATAAAGAAATAATGGCAAAATACGGTCAAAATTTTGATTGCACAAACAGCGCATTTCAAATTTTAAAAAGACCTAATTTAAGAGTTTTTGTTTTAAGCGAAATGGGATATGATTTTTCTTTCAAAACGGATGATATTTATCTTGAAAAAGAAATCAAAGAACAACTTGAAATTCTTGTAAAATATGAAGGATATATTGAAAAACAAGAAAATCAGGTGAATATTTCAGACAAACTCGAAAAAATAAAAATTCCTGAAGATATTGATTTTATGCAAATCAGGCAAATTTCCACAGAAACAAAAGAACTGTTAAATAAAATTAAACCCAAAACGCTCGGTCAAGCTTCAAGAATAGGCGGTGTTAAACCCGCAGACATTTCAGTTTTGATGGTTTTAATTGAAAGTGGAAAAATAAGACAAAAAATTGTATAATCTGTTTATACAAAAATTGGAAGTTTGATTTGAATAACGCAATAAGACAAAATAATAAAAAGGAAGATATGAAGGATATTTTATTTGATATTCTTTTAAATTTTCCCGAAAAAACAAAAAAAGTTAATCTTAAAGAAATTGAAGAAATAAGAAAATATGCGATTGCAATTAAAGATTTTGAGATTGTTTCAATTGCAATGAGCATTTTTGCATATTTAAAATTTAAAAACATTGATAAAAACAGCTATAGCGCATATGTAACTTTAAATGACGCAAAATATTTGGCAGTTTCAAGTAATTTATACCTTGCGCAAAAAATTAACCTTTTTATATTTGCCCTTATGGAATATGAAGAAGAAAATTTTGATGACGCAATTGATTTTATTAAAAACGCCCAATTAATTAAAATCGGAGAATTTGAACTCGACAATAAATTGAATATAACAAAAACACTGATTGAAAAAGCAAAACAAAAAAGAATTATCAAACTTGCCCCCCCGTCTTTTATTCCGGATCATAAAAATGACCCGCTTCTCGCACTTTTAAAAGTCGGAAGAACAATGGCGGTTGAAACAAATCTGGACACACTTTTAACAATAATTGCAAAAGAAATAAATATTGCTCTGGAAGCTGACAGGTGTACCGTTTTTCTTCTGGATACCGAAAAAAATGAACTTTGGAGCAAAGTTGCCCTCGGGGTTGATCTTCAAGAAATCAGATTTAGTGCAAATCTCGGCATTGCGGGATATGTTGTTCAAACGGGCGAAACAATTAATATAACGGATGCCTATAATGACAAAAGATTTAATAAAGAAATCGACAATAAAACAGGATATGAAACAAAATCAATTCTCTGTATGCCGATTAGAAATATGAGCCATGAAATAATAGGGGCATTTCAAGTATTAAATAAAAAAGGCGGACACTTTACCCAAAAAGACGAAGATTTGCTTATTGCAATAGGTTCTTCGGCGGGAATTGCGCTTGAGAATGCTACTTTATTTAATAAACAAAGACAGTTTATTGAAGAACAAAAAAGGCTTTTATCAAGTTTTATAGACACACTTTCATTCTCAATTGATGCGAGAGATAAGATAACAGCCGGACATTCCGAAAGAGTTACGAAATATGCCGTATTAATTTGTGAAAAAATGCAAATGGCAAAAGACGATATTGAAATTATCCGCCAAGCTTCACTTTTGCATGATATCGGAAAAATAGGAATTAAAGACCATATTCTCCAAAAAGAAGGACCGCTGACGGATGAAGAATATAACGAAATCAAACAACATGCTAAAATAACCTATGATATTTTATCAAAAATCTATTCTTCAAAATATTTTAAAGATGTTGCAAAAATAGCTTCAAGCCACCATGAAAAATACGACGGCACGGGTTATTTTCTCGGTTTAAAAGAAGAAGAAATTCCTCTCGGCGGAAGAATTCTTGCGGTATCCGACGTTTTTGACGCCATTACGAGCAAAAGACACTATCGTTCAAAAATGAGCATAGAAAACGCACTTGATATTATATCAAACGGAAAAAATAAACATTTCGATTCTAAAATCGTTGATTATTTTATGAATATAGAAACAAACAAAATTTTAGAAGTAATAACAGGAAATAAAATTAACGAAGAAGACAGTCTTATTTTATCAAAATATAGAATGAGCGATATTTACGGGCTTTATAAAAATAAAGAAAACAGAAAACTTACTACCGAAGAAGAACGATTTATTAACACTTTTGATAAATATTACAACTCAGTACAATGAAGAAAATATTGCCGACAATTTTAATACTAATCTTAACAGGCGCCATGCCTGTATTTTGTGCTGAAGAAAATTCATTTAACCTTGCGGGTATTATTGAAAGCATAATGAACCGTTATGAAGACGATGAAAACACCGTTTTATATGATAACGAGGCAAAACAAAACTTTTTATATGCGGTAAATAACGTCTATAACGGAAATATCGTTGTGGCAAGGTCAGAATTTTCAAAAACAATAGATTTAATTGACAAAAATTTTGCACTTATGATGTTTGCAAAAAAACTCTATGAATACGGCTTTTTTACACTCGGAGATAAAGCTTTGTCTAAAATTGAAGGCAAAGGCAAAATGGAAAAACAAATAAAGCTTCTTCAGGAAGCCTATAAGCCAAACTATCAACTTTCGGAAAGCGAAGAAAACTTTCTTGCAAAGGCTTATTCTTCCATTTTTTATAATAATTCCCCCGAGGAAGTTGCCTTTAATCTTGTTAAAAAAACAAACCTTCTCGAAGATTCCGATTATGCCAATTATATAATGGCGCTCAGCATGTTTGAATGTAAACAATATAATCAAACCTTAATCTATGTTAACCGTGCAATTGAAAAAAATGGTAAAAATTCGACATATAAAAACTTAAAAGCAAAAACCCTTCTTGCTTTCGGGAAGTATAAAGAGGCGCTTAAATATATAGAAGAAAACGAAAATACGATTTCAATTTTTTATAAAAATGACTTCAACACAACAAAACAACAGGTTTTATCAAATCTTGTTCCAAATGAAACCGATAAAAAATATTATCAAATTTATTCTTATTACTTAGACGGCAACTATTATAAAGTTTTAAAAGAAACACAAAACCTTTTAAATTTTTATAAAAACAACCCGAAAATTTTAGCCCTTCAAGGAATGGCATATCTTGCCCTTGGTGACAAAAACCGTGCAAAAAACAGCTTTGATTTAAGTTATAAACAAAACAAAAATTTCCCTCTGACACAAATGGGAATGGCAGATTGCAGCTTTATAAATCAAGATTATAAAACCGCATATAATAAATATCAAAAGCTTATAAATACGGAATTTAAAGATGAAGCCATTTTAAAATCTTATATAACGCTTGAAAAATATAAACCGGATGACAAAAAGCTTCAAAAGCTTAAAAAACAAAAAGAAACTTTTGATGACAGAGCCTTTTTTGAATATTACACAATTGCAAACAATCTTTTTTCCGACGATAAAGAAAAACAAAAGTATATAGCAAAATCTCTTATTATAAACCTTTTAAATAAAGACAGTTGGGATGTTCTTTTCAAAATAGATTATAAGAATAAAAATTATGATAATATTGACAGAATTGCCTTCATTCTTCTTTTTTCGGACGATATGAATGCCGAATATTATTATTACTCGGCTCTTTCGCTTGATAATAAAAACCAAAAGAAAGAAGCTTTCCATGAATTAAAAAAGGCGCTGAATATTAACCCCGATTATAAGCCCGCAATTGATATGATGACAAAACTTCAAAACGAACTTATTTAAAATGATTGAAACTCTTATCAATATTAAAAACAACACCGTCAATAACTATTTGATTTGTGTTTGTTACCGTTCCTATTTTTTGTAAATTTAAACTTTCGGCAAGATTTGCATATTTCTTATCAAGACAAATTAAAAGTCCGAAATCTTCCCCGCCAAACAAAACAAGATTTTTATTATCCACCTTTTTTAAAATTTTGTCATATGAAATATCAAACCCGACCTTACTTTCCATGCAAACTCTTTTCATGGCGTCATAAAGCCCGTCAGATGTATCCATCATAACATATGGCGAATTTACCGTGTTTGCAACATTTTCTGAAATTTTTCCGTATAAAACAGGCTTTTTATGGGTTTTAATAAATTCATTTTCATTATCTCTAAAACCCTTTTTCAAAAGCTCAAGCCCAAAAGCCGATGAACCGTGATACCCTGCAATATAAACGTCATCCCCGCTTTTAGCCGCACTTCTTGATGAAATTTGTTTCAGACCAAACCCGATTATTGTAATTGAAACAATGATTTTATCCCCGCCCGTTAAATCTCCGCCGATAATTTTTATTCCGTATTCGACACAAACTTCATCCAGCCCCGAATAAAACTCTTTAATAAAACTTTCATTCAATTTTCCCGAAAGAGAAACGGTTATATATTTCGGTTTTCCGCCGCCCGCCAAAATATCAGAAATATTAACCAAAAGCGCCTTTTGGGCAATTTCAAACGGAGTAAAATAGGAAATTGAAAAGTGAACATCTTCAATCAAGGTATCTTGCGAAATTAAAAGATTTAAATCTTTTAAATATGCACAATCGTTCCCGAGATATGAATTATCGGAAATTGTTTGATTGATTATATTTAAAAAAACATCTTCTTTATTCATTTAAATAATTATAAAGTCCAAATAGCGCCATTTTGTAACTGTTCTGTTTAAATCCGGCAACCACACCGATTGAAGCGGAAGAAACAAAAGAAATTTTTCTGAAATCTTCTCTTGAATTAACGTTTGAAAGGTGAACTTCCACCGTTGGAATTTTAACCGCCTTAATTGCGTCTAAAATTGCAACGGATGTATGAGTGTATGCGGCGGGGTTAATGATTATTCCGTCTTTCTCATTAAGCGAATTTTGAATTTTACTTACAATTTCACCTTCTATATTTGACTGAAAAAATTCAAGCTCAACCCCTTCAAAATTTTTTGAATATTCGATTAATTCATTTTGAATGGTGTCTAAAGTAAGATTTCCGTATATTTCAGGTTCTCTGACCCCGAGCATATTTATATTCGGACCGTTTATAACTAAAATTTTCATCTTTTACCCTTTTTTTGCTTCAAAATCTTTCATAAATTGAACGAGCTTTTGAACCCCTTCAATCGGCATTGCATTATAAATTGAAGCCCTCATTCCGCCTACGGTTCTGTGACCTTTTAATTGTAAAAGACCGTTTTGTGCAGCTTCTTTAATAAATTCTTTGTCTGTTTCTTCATCGCCCGTTATAAAAGGAACATTCATCAATGAGCGTGAAGACTTTTCAACCGTGCCTTTAAAGAGTTTTGAAGAATCAAGAAAGTCATATAAAATTTTTGCTTTCTTTTCATTAATCTCTTTCATTTTTTCAAGCCCGCCGAGTTTTTTGAGCCACTTGAAAACAAGCCCGCAAATATAAATTCCGTAAGCGGGCGGCGTGTTATATAAACTTCCGTTATCGGCATGAATTTTATAATTTAACATGGTAGGACACCAAGAAGGAAGGTCTTCTCTTAAAAGGTCTTCTCTTATAATTACAATTTGAACCCCCGCAGGTCCAACATTTTTTTGAACGCCCGCAAAGATTAAACCATATTTTGTAACATCCACAGGCTCTGATAAAAAGCAAGAGGACATATCGGAAACCAAAATTTTGCCTTTTGTGTTTGGAAGAGTATGGAATTTTGTTCCGTAAATCGTGTTATTTTCGCAAATGTAAACATAGTCTGCGTTTTCATCAATAGGCAAATCGGAACAGTCAGGAATATATGAAAAAGTTTTGTCTTCAGATGTTGCAACTTTATTAATTTTTCCGTATTTTTGAGCTTCGACGTAAGCTTTTTTAGCCCACTGACCGGTTACTATATAATTTGCAACCCCGTTTTTTAAAAGGTTAATCGGAACCATTGAAAATTGAAGATGTGCCCCGCCTTGCAAAAATAAAACTTTATAATTATCAGGAATATTCATTAATTCCCTTAAATCTTTTTCCGCAGTTTTAATAATGTCATCATAAGTTTTTGACCTGTGAGACATTTCCATAACCGACATGCCCGAATTGTTATAGTTCATCATCTCATCCGCAGCCTGTTTTAAAACTTCCTCGGGTAAAACTGCCGGACCTGCCGAAAAATTGTATACTCTGTTATAATTTTGTGTCATATTCTAAACTCCTAAACGTTTTTGATTATTATATTATAAAAATTATTATTTCATCGGTAAATTTAAAATTTGAATATAAACATAAATTCCAAGAATACCGAACAATAAAAGGAAAATGCCGAAAAGACCGGTACATAACTTTTCTAACTTTTCAGGCATGTCAAAAAACTTTAATCCGATATCATTATTAAAAAGTTTTAAAACCGTATCCATATTTTTCTTTTGCACTCCGGCGCATAAAACAATCATAATCATTGTTATTATCGGAAACATTAACACTAAACCCGTAAATGAGGGATAAGTTGAAATGAGTTTAATTTTTTCACCTTTGTACGAAACAAAAAGCCCCAAAACAGACTTTGTTGTTACATCAGACAATTTTACCTCATTTATATCAATAGTTGAAATTATGTTTGGAGAATTTTCACTTCCCCTTGCAACAAGAATTTTATTATCTCTGATTATAAAATATCTTCCGTATTGATATAAATTAAAAAAGAAAAGCAAAACGCCCAAAATAACAAAAACATGACACAATCTCGGTTCTCGCATGCTTGAATCAAAAGAAAGATGAAACATCATACCGGCAATCATGGGGGCAAATAAATTAAATATAGAATACCCTATTTTTGTAAAAATTGGCATTTTAATAACTTTGTCGTTTTCCATAAATTTTTCCTTTATTTTTTATACTTATCATATCTGTGTTCAAATTCATCAGCCGCCATTGCAGCTTCTTCTTTTGTAAATTTATAATTGGAAAGACTTATCATTATTCTTCCCATAGATTCTTTCATCAATTTTTCTTTAATTTTATAAGGGTAAGTTTCATTTCCCTTTAAACCCCCATTATGAATTTCATTTATAATATCGTCCGTATACATCTGCATATATGCGGGAATTTTCGGAAACCTTTTTATATATTCAACAAGGGGCATATTTTCTCTGTATCTGTTTCCCGAAGCTGATGTTAAAAGAAAGTTCCCGATTGTGTTCAATCCGCCTAAAGAAGCCGGAGTTATGTGTTCAATTGAGCCTGTAGAAGCAATGAAAAGTCTTCTTACAATTTCAATTTGTTTTCTCTTGGAATATTTTACAACAAAAGCATTAATGCTGCTTTCAGAAGTAGGAAGAAAAAGAGCCTTATTTTTTATGTCGTTAAAAATTTCTTTTTCATTTGAGTTTGGAATAATTTCTTCAAGCGAATCAAGAAAAGTCTTTCTTTTGAATGTATCTCTTTTAGAGTCGCTTATAATAATCTGTCTGCATTTTGTGGTTTTTGCTCTTAATTTTAAAGCTGTTTGGGTTGAAAGTTTTCTTGAAAGCAAATCAACATCATCCAAAACCTCAAATTCTTCCAACTTTAATTTTGTAAGACAGTTTTCTCTAATCATCTGCAAACAGTTTTGCAAATTATCATCAGGGTTTAAAGAAGAAAAATCTTTAAATACGGCATAAAGCGATTTTTCAACAGGAAGCATATTACCCAAATATTTTGATAAAAGTTCAGTCGATTCCAGCGCAGTTTTACACCTTGAAAGCCCCCTTTCAAAAGTGCGAAGCGCTTCTTGCGGAATGATTTTAATTCCCCTGTAAGGACATGTAATGTTTTTTAATTTCCTTAAAGGCTTGCCTTGAGAGGTTGTTCCTTCGTAAGGAATATCATAATAATATTTCAGGTAACTGTTTATGGTTAATCTTTTTGGCTTTTGGGCGGAAGCTGCCATTAAAATGCCTTTTTGAATACTAACAATAAGCTCAATAATATCAGATTGCGCTCAGGTTTTCAATAAAATAAATTAAACCCCGATATATTTTCTCGTGTTTAAATCTTTGTTAAATTTTAAAAGAATTGTTTTTATAATAAAAAGCGTTAACAAAGAAAATATCGCAACGACCAGAAACCTTAAAGAAACCACCCCGACACTCAAAATTACACTGTTTTTAGCGAACAAAACGAGAGGCGCAAAAATCTTTTTAAATATAAAAAACCAGTACCAGTGAATAAAAAACACTCCAAAACTGTATTTTGCAAGGAAATCAAGACACTTATTCGTTTTTTTGTGAGAGAGAATAAATTCATCATAATGTTTTAAATAAGCAACAAGAACCATTGTTAAAAAGATTTTAGAGATTGTATAGTTTGAATAGTTAAATTTATACATAAGAAAAATGTCTAAAATTGAAGTAAGAAGCATTAAAACGATTAAAATAAACCTGTTATCATAAAATTTGTCCATTATTTCTTTGTTTTTTGAACAATACATTCCAAAAACATAAAGAGAAGTGAAATGGACGAAATTTAAAAGAATATATTTAACATAAACCCAATATTTTAAAAGGTAACTAAGCCCGATTGTGTTTTCATATTCGGCTTCTCCTCTGGGAACAAAAATCGTCAATAAAAATAACAGAGGAAGAAGTTTATATAAAATTCCCTTTTTTTCAAGCTTTAAAAGAAGATAAGAAAAAATGAAAAATATTACAATCATCGGAATAAACCATGTGGGAACGTTATGCACACGCCCGATTGATAAATGCATGGGAATTTGAATAATGGGAGAAAGTCCGTAAAAAGAATTTTTATATGCGACAGGGAAACAAAAACAAAAAATAAGCCCGACAATCGAAGTGAACAAATAAGGCATTATAACGTTCGTCCACTTTTTTTGAAGGTATGTTTTATATTCAAACTTGTAAGAAAGATGTTGAAACAAAAAACCGGAAATAAAAATAAAAAGGGCTGTTCCCCCGCAAATTATTTCACAATCAATAATGTGCGGAAGGCTTTTTAATTCGCCAAATTGCATTGTGTGCCCCATTATGATTAACAAAATGGCAAGCCCCCTGAAAACATTTATATAATTTAAAATTTTAGTTTTTTTAACATTTTCCATTGCTTTTTCCTATAATTCAAGCCAAAGTATTTGATATGGCGCTACTCTGAGGTGCATTGTTCTGTTTTGGAGTGAAATATTCACTTTTATATTATCCCCGTTGATTAAATTTTTAAGAGAAGTTATTTTGCCCTTCTTTTTTAATATTATATCCGCAGGAAGGCTGACTTCCGCAACCAGTTTTTCTTTTGAAAGGTTATTTATAACGAGAATTTGTTTTTCTTTGTTTTTTCTGATATAAGCAAAATTGCTTTTTGAAGCCGTTTTTAAAAGAATAAAATCGCCTCTTGTAAGACAATCATAGTGTTTTCTTAAACGAATTAAATTCTTAATTTTTTTATAAACTTTGGAATTAAATTCATAATATCCTTTTGTTGAGCCATATAAAAGCTTTTGCGGAATTTCATTTCTGTGAATATCACGTGTATCTATTGAAGACGTTAGATTTTTCTCGTCTTTTTCTCTTTTTTTGGCTGCCTTTTTAGCTTCTTCAAAATTATTTGAAACCCCGACCTCATCTCCGTAATAAATTATTGGAATATCGGGAAGCGATAAAAGAATTGAAAAAGCCCCCTCAATTCTGTTTGGGTTTTTATCAAGAAAGTTTGCAAGACGCCCCGAAACCCCGAAACCGTCCCTAAAATTTGCGCCCTTTTCGACAAGGTTATTAAAAATAATTTCTCTGATTTCAGGGCTTACCATTTCAAGAGTTAATTCATCATGCAACCTTAAAAACATTCCCCAGCTTGCAGAATGTGGAATTTGCGGAGTTTTTTTATAAACATCAACAAAATATTTTTTATCTTCGGTAATCAAACTTGCCCATATAGCGTCCATATAAGGAAAATGATAAGCAATTTGGGCTTCGGATGTTCTTTTAACGGGTTTTATTTCACCTGAAATTTCAACATCCACAGTTCTTTCCTGACCAAAATATGGCAAAATGTCTTTCGGAAGCTGGCATGCTTCGGCTTGAATTACCGTAGAAGGCGCAGTCATTTGCAGATAATTGCTCAAAATTTTTAATATGCTGTGAGTTTTTGGCTGATTTTCAGCGTTTGTTCCCTTTTCTTTTGAAAGGTATGGAATAGCGTCCATTCTAAAAATGTCAACGCCCAAATTTGCCCATTGCGAAATCGTTTCCAACATGTAATATAAAACTTCGGGGTTTTCCCAATTTATATCAAGCTGAAAAGGGTAAAACGTGTGATAAAGATAGTAATCTTTATTGTTGACGGTTACTTTTCTCCAATTGTTTTCCATATTGTCGGGAAAAATAAGCCTTCTTTTGGAAATTGTTCCGTCGTCTTCCTGATATTCAATTACCGTTCCAAGCTTTTCATCTTTATATTTTTTATACGGGGGGACATTTTCTCTCCAAATAAAATAATCAAGATAAGTTAAATCGCCTTCTTCAAGACGTTTAAACCATTCATGGTCATCTGAAAGATGATTTAAAACAAGATCTGCCTTTATTTTAAACCCTCTGTTTTTTGCAATTTTTGCAAATTCTTTAAACTCGCCCATTCCGCCAAGATTATGCCTTACCCCTCTCGGGTTTTTAACATCAAAGCCGGCGTCTTTCATCGGGCTGTCTGCAAAAGGAAGCATATAAAGAGTTGTAACCCCCAAATCCTGAAGATAATCAAACATTTTGGCGCTGTCTTTAAAAGTGTTTGATTTATCGTCACTTATAATTCCAAACCTGTCAACATAAAACATATAAATGATTTCATCTTTATACCAGTCATCTTTTCTTGTAATGTCTTGTTCAACAAGTTCCTTCGGGCGCTCTTTCTTGGCTTTATTAACGTAAAACATGACTTTATCAAAGATTTTATCGGCATTTTCCTTGCCGTAAACTTCAATGATACCTTCTTTTAATTCTTTTGTATTTTTTGAATTTATGCCCGAAACCAAAATTTCATTTTGTTCAAGGCTGATATTATTTGGCGAAATGTCTTCCTGAGCAAAAGCTTGGGAAGAACAGAGCAAAAGAAAAATAAAGCTTAAAATCAGCCTTTTCATAAAAAAATTATACTATAAAAACATGTTAAAAATTAATTACCCTTTTTGTTCATATAGGAAGGGAAAATATAAAAAACCCTAAAATTAACAAGGTTAACTTTAGGGTTTCAATTTAAATATCAAAATTTAAGCTGTTGCGCCTGATTTTGAGATGATTTCCGTTTCAATATTAGACGGAACTTGTTCATAGCATTGGAATTCCATTGAGAATGTGCCTCTGCCTTGAGTGTTGCTTCTCAAATCCGTAGCGTAACCGAACATGTTAGCAAGAGGAACGATAGCCCTTACAATAACATTTCCCGTGTTTCCTTGGGGTTCTTGTCCTTCAACACGTCCTCTTCTTCTTGAAATGTCACCGATGATAGTTCCGGTAAATTCGTCAGGAATTTCAATTTCAACTTTCATCATAGGTTCTAATATGCAAGGTCTTGCTTTTTTGCAGCCTTCTTTGATTGCCATTGAACCTGCAATTTTGAATGCCATTTCAGATGAGTCAACTTCGTGATAACTTCCGTCATAAAGTTCCACTTTAACGTCAATCATCGGGAAGCCGGCTAAGATACCGCCTTCAAGGGCTTCTTCCATACCTTTTCTTGCCGGTTCAATATATTCCTTAGGAATTGCACCGCCGACAATTTTGTTTTCAAAGACAAAGCCCGCATTTTCTTCTGCCGGTGAAATTCTGATTTTAACGTGTCCATATTGACCTTTACCACCCGACTGACGGATAAATTTAGAGTCTTGATCGGCATTTCCTCTGATTGTTTCACGATATGCAACTTGAGGTTTACCGATGTTTGCTTCAACTTTAAATTCTCTAAGCATACGGTCAACAATAATATCTAAGTGTAATTCACCCATACCTGAAATGATTGTTTGCCCTGTTTCATTATCGGTTTTAACTCTGAATGACGGGTCTTCTTCAGCAAGTTTTTGAAGTGCAATTGCCATTTTGTCTTGGTCAGCTTTTGTTTTTGGTTCAATTGCAACAGAAATTACAGGTTCGGGGAAAGTCATTTTTTCTAAGATAATAGGTGCTTTTTCATCGCACAACGTATCACCCGTTGTTGTATCTTTCAAGCCTACTGCAGCGCAGATATCGCCCGCATAAACTTCGTTTTCTTCCAATCTTTGATCGGCATACATTCTGACTAACCTTGCAATACGTTCTTTTTTACCGTTTGTTGCATTTAAAACGTATGAACCGGAAGTAATTTTTCCGGAATAAACTCTCAAGAATGTTAAACGACCGACATAAGGGTCTGTCATAACTTTGAAAGCAAGAGCTGAAAATGGTTCATCATCCGAAGAATGACGTTCCGTTTTTGAACCGTCTTCAAGTTCGCCTTCAATAGCTTTAACATCAACGGGAGACGGCATATAATCAACAACGTTATTCAACAACAATTGAACACCTTTGTTTTTAAATGCCGTTCCGCAAGTAACGGGAACGATTTTATTTTCGCAAACAGCTTTTCTTAAGCCGGCTTTTAATTCATCAACAGTAATGGTTTCAGGGTCTTCAAAGAATTTTTCCATTAAGCTGTCGTCTTCCGAAGCAATAGCTTCAACCATAGCTTCTCTGTATTGTTTTGCTTTTTCTTGAAGGTCAGCAGGAATTTCTTCTTCTTTAATATCTGTTCCGAGATCGTTTGTATAAATTTCAGCTTTCATTGTCATAAGGTCAACCAACCCTGAGAATTTATCTTCAGAACCGATTGGAAGCTGAATAGGAACAGCGTTTGCGCCCAATCTGTTTTTAATTTGGTCAACTACACGATAGAAATCCGCACCTGTTCTGTCCATTTTGTTGACAAAAACCATACGGGGAACTTCATATCTGTTAGCTTGTCTCCAAACTGTTTCCGATTGTGATTGAACACCGCCTACAGCGCAAAATACGGCAACAACGCCGTCTAATACACGAAGCGAACGTTCAACTTCGATTGTAAAGTCAACGTGGCCTGGGGTGTCAATAATGTTGATTTGATGTCCCTTCCATTCAGCCGTAACTGCGGCAGATTGAATTGTAATTCCACGTTCTCTTTCTTGTTCCATAAAGTCGGTAACAGCAGCGCCGTCGTGAACTTCACCGATTTTGTGAGTTTTACCCGTGTAAAACAAAATTCTTTCGGTTGTTGTTGTTTTACCGGCGTCGATGTGAGCTGCAATACCAATGTTTCTTATTTTTTCAAGAGGTGTTTTCCTTGGCATTTTTTATTTTCCTTATTTTTGTGTATACTTTGACAAGAAACATTTTCACACAAACATTTTAGTATGTAAAGAAAGCCGAAAATGTTTTACACAAAAGGGTTTTAGAAAATATTCAAAAATTTATAAAATTAATGCCAAAATCATTAAGATAAAACTTGCCGCCTGAATGCCCGTTGAGGCAAACTTTTGAAATTTGTTGTTATCATAATATTTTGAGGTTTTTTTGGCGGTTGCCGCAGCTTGCAGCCTTGCAATTCTTGTGCCGTTATCATCGTCATCAAAACCACGCTGAAAAATTCTGTTTTCAAGCCTGTTTAATCTTAACTGAACCGGCTCTTGAGAAAAATCCATACCAAAAACCATATTTTCAATTGCGGAAAGCTGAATTTTAACATCCGCCTCATTTACGGCATAATTCTCATATGTCTGGCTTGGCAGGGAGCCGATTTTGTCTGAATTATACCCTTCAATCAGGCTGGCATGGCGCTTTAAGGTTTCAGTTCTTTCGGCAAGTTCGCCTTCCTGTTTTGTGCCAAAAACTTTCTTTTCAAGCCGCTCAAGCCTTTTATAAATGTTTTCGTTTTTATACATTTGACCGAGAAGCGCTTTTTCAAGGCTGTCAATCTGAGGATATTCCACCCCTTCGCCTGCCTCTTGTACAACATAAAGGTCTGAAAGAGAACTCTTCGCTTCGGCGTAAGTTTCAATTCCCAAAGTTTGAGAAATTTTATCTATTCTTTTTTCAGGTGTCAATTTCGGGTTTGTTGTTCCGAAAATTCGTTTTTCTATTCTTTCTATCCTAATGTCGTCAGAATCATTCTCATAATTTAAACCCCAGATTTCCTGTTCAATTCTTGTCAGTTGTTCCTGATTTGGGGTTTGCGCAAAAGAAGCGCCTTCTAACAAAAGTAAAAAACCGAAAAATATAGAAAAAAGCGTTTTTATAAAAGTTTTCATCATACATGTATTATAACAGACATTTGCTCTAAAAATATAGAATATTTAATAAAAAATTTTATAACCCCCAAAGATAAGTTTTTTTATGATATTTAACCGTAAAGACTAAATTAAAATTCAAATTAAAAAAATAAAAGAATAACGAAATTTATCTTTTTTCGGATATAACAATTTTAAAATTTTGTGTTAGCATATCAAGTGAAAAGAGGCAAAATTATGTATAATCCTAAATCAGATAAAGCGGAAGAATTTATTGACCATAATGAAATCTTAAACACGATAAAGTATGCGGATGAAAACAAAAATAATCCTGATATTATTGATGAAATTTTAAAAAAGGCACGACTTAAAAAAGGCTTATCTCACAAAGAGGCGCTTTTATTGTTAGATTGTGAGCTTGAAGATAAAAATAAAGAAATTTTTTCTTTAGCCGAACAAATTAAGAAAGATTTTTACGGAAACAGAATTGTTCTTTTTGCGCCCTTATATCTTTCAAATTATTGTGTAAACGGGTGTGTTTATTGCCCTTATCACTTTAAAAACAAACATATTTTAAGAAAAAAATTAACTCAAGATGAAATCAAAAAAGAAGTCATTGCCTTGCAGGATATGGGACACAAACGCTTGGCGATTGAAGCGGGCGAAGACCCTGTAAATAACCCGATTGAATATATTCTTGACTCAATTAAAACAATTTATTCAATCAAACACAAAAATGGTGCAATAAGAAGGGTGAACGTCAATATTGCAGCCACCACGATTGAAAATTATAAAAAATTAAAAGAAGCGGGAATTGGCACCTATATTCTTTTTCAGGAAACTTACCATAAAGAAAACTATGAAAACCTTCACCCGAAAGGTCCGAAACACAACTATGCTTATCATACGGAAGCAATGGACAGAGCCATGGAAGCGGGAATTGACGATGTAGGGCTCGGGGTTTTATACGGTTTAAGCCTTTATCGTTATGAACTTGTCGGAATTTTAATGCACGCAGAACACCTTGAAGCAAAGTTCGGCGTCGGTCCTCATACAATTTCGGTACCAAGAATTAAAAGGGCGGATGATATTAACCCCGATGTTTTTGACAACGGAATTGATGATGAAACCTTCCTCAAAATTATTGCCGTTTTAAGAATTGCCGTTCCTTATACGGGCATGATTATTTCAACAAGAGAATCAAAAGAAGTAAGAAAACGTGCGCTCCACCTTGGAATAACACAGATTTCAGGCGGCTCAAAGACATCTGTCGGCGGTTATGTCGAAGAAGAAAAGGAAAATACCGCCCAGTTTGATGTTTCAGACTTAAGAAGTCTGGATGAAGTTACCCGCTGGCTTTTAGAAATGGGCTATATCCCGAGTTTTTGCACAGCTTGCTATCGTCTGGGCAGAGTGGGTTCAGGGTTTATGAAAGTTTGCAAAAAAGAAGAAATTCATAATTTTTGCGCCCCGAATGCCATTATGACATTAAAAGAATATTTAAACGATTACGCTTCAAAAGAAACAAAAGAAATCGGCGAAAAAGTTATCAAAGAAGAAATTGAACAAATAACATCTCAAAATTTAAAAGAAAAAGTCATAGAAAATATAAAAGAAATTAACTCGGGTAAAAGAGATTTAAGGTTTTAAAAATTGCGGGGCAAGATGATTTTTCGCCCCGCAATTAATTTGTTTTATGGTCTTTTCCAATCTATGAATGCATAGCCGTCTTGACCTCTGCCGCCTCTGCCTGCGCCTTTTTCGCTGCTCCAGCCGCCTCCGCCGCCGCCTGCACCCGCTTGTCCAAGCGTTTTTCCTTCAACGGAAGAAATTGAAGGCGCAATAAATTCCGCAGTTTGACCGTTCGGAGAATTTATGTTGCAGTTATCAAAATATGTATTGACTGAATATAATCGGCTTTTATTATTGGCTCCCAAAATAAAAGTGCCCTTATAACTTGTATTTGCTTTATTTGCGCCTTTTCCGTCAAGATTGCCGACAAAACCGCCGCCGCAACCTGTTTTTGTGCCAAGACCGGAAAATCCGCCAAGACCACCTGCGTAAACAAATTCATCTCTGTTTAAATATCTTGCATAAAAACCGTTATATATACTTAATGTGGCTGTTTCGGGAGTTTTGTATATATATGAATTATTATTGTTGTCATCCGTGCTTGTTTCATAGTTTACAAAACTTCCCAACCCCTGAAATTTATCATCACTTTCAGGTTTAGAGTTGTTTTTTCTGTAAATATCCTGCGAATTTGAACTTAAAAGACTCGGGACAAGATGATTTTCAGAATTATAAATCAATCTTTTAAGAGTTAAACTTTCTGTTTTAAATTTATTATCTCCGGAAACACTGACATTAGTTACCTTATTGCTGCTTGCAATTGTTTGAAAATCTGTATCAAGGTGATTGCTAACAGCGTCTTTATAGCTCTTTCCGATATAAATCATTGGAAATTCGGGAACGCTTTTGCCGCTATTATAAATTGATGTAACTGATGTAATTCCAAGATAGTTACCCGACGCCGGTAATCCACCTCTTACATCTCCGCGGCAACCGGCAAATCCGCCAAGAACCATTACAACAAGGTTTCCTTTTTCATCGTACATAGCGGTTGAAGTTCCGCCAACTCCGCTTGTTCCGGCTGTTTCCGCACTTTCTACGTTATATGAAGCATTTTTGTTTAACTCAGCTGTTATTTTATTCACAAGCCCTTTTTTGCCTTCCGCACCGCCTGCGCCGCCTGAACCTACATAAATTGTATATTTTTCACCGGGTTTAACGGGAAAATCTTTTAATTTAATTGCAACTCCGCCGCCGCCGCCTGCGCCGATTCTTCCGGGGAAGTCACCAATAAATCTTATTGCGGCTCCGCCTTCTTGACCGTTGGTTTTACCAATGTCAAGACTGCATGATGAACCGTTACACTTTATACTTGCGCCTATGCCGCCCGAACCGACTTGACCGGCCTCTTTAATAAAGCCGCCTTCGCCGCCGTTAGCTTGTACATTATTTATTTTTGAATTTACTGTTACAGCGGGCGGAATTTCCCCTTGTTCAGGCTTTCTTTTAGAAGATTCCGGAATGTTTGCACAGGTATCAGTTTTAACTTTAACGCTTGAGCCGTCCGGTTCCGTATATCTGCAACTAAACCCGCTGCTTGATTCGTAACTGCCGGCTGCTATTCGATAATAAATATCGCATGTTCCTGAGTCTTCATAACTTTTTATAAAGTGTTCTATTATAGAGCATTTTGCAGTATTTTTTGCTATTCCAAAAATCGTTTCTCCAACTTTTCCTGTGAAGTAATTTTTGCCCGTCGCATCTAAATATGGTACCCCCACTTTAAACAAAGGAGAGATAGTAGCTGTGCTTGTTTTAAAAGTTTGAGTTAAATTATCTCCTAAAGAGGTTGAAAATAAATCTGACCTTGTAATTTCATGGTTTACAATTGCCCAGCCTGACTTTCCGCCGCTCCCCGGAAGAGTACCTGAAGAAGCATGACCATTTTCGCCTTTTCCTATCATATAATCAATAACAATTTTTTTAATGATATCAAAGTTCATCACAAAAACTGCCTGATTATTATTTTTGGGAGAATTTATACGTTCTTCATATGTTATGCCGCCTGAAGCGCCGCCGCCCCCGCCCCCGCCTGCAACAAGGGTAATATCCATATTTGTGACTTTTTTTGGAACTACAAATTCATAAGCCTGACAACGGGTGCTGTCACTTAAAGTTATTGAGGTTCCTGTATCATTATTATTTGCTGCGATAACGCATTTACCAAGAACATCTTCTGAGGGTCTGTTTTCATAATAAAACCCTTGAAAATCTCTGTTTGTAGGCTCTTTAGCGGCTAATTTTTTTGTAATAAAAGGAACGGCAAGGGTAAAAACCAGAGCAATAACAAGCATTGAAACCAATGCTTCAACAAGTGAAAACCCTTTTTTAAACTTATATCTATACATTTAATTATTTTCTCCAATTAATCATAACATAACCGTTTTGACCGTCGCCGCCTTTTCCGGCACCGTCGCTAACGGTATAACCGCCGCCCCCGCCGCCTGAACCGGCCTGACCTAAAGTTTTACTTCTAATGTTAGGAAGGATAAATTCTGCGCTTTGACCGTCATTTGAATTTAAAGTGCAATTATCATAATAATCAAACACCCTGTAAGCGTTTTTGTCTTCATTAGTACCCGAATCAGAGGGCATAATAAATCTGTTTTTGTAGAGTTCGTTTGTTTTACCTACACTCTCTCCGTTAACCGTTATGCCTCTTGAATTTCCCATAAATAATCCGCCGCAGCCCGCTTTTGTGCCAAGACCGGAAAATCCGCCAAGACCGCCCGTGTAACCTGCCCGATTATTTTCTAAAAGGGTTCTGTAATAAAAACCGTTATATACGTTGGTGTCAACACTTTTCTGTCCGTCTACAACAGGTTGGCTGACAGTTACAAGATTATTTTTTGTATCAAATCTGTCAAAAGCACCAAGACAAATATCACTACTATTATTTCTGCAGGCTTGACTTGTGTTATAAGCGTTTAAATACCAGAACGGAGAAATTGTATCTCCTTGTCTTAAATAGGGATATTCAAGTTTTATTCCGGAAACGGTAATTTTGTTTGAGGTTCCCAATTGGAAATCATTATTGGCTATTGTTCCGACAGCAACTTTATTGTCAAGTTTTTTTATTTCAGCCGGTAAATCTTTTGATTCTATGCCTGAAAACAACATAGCGGGATGTCTTCCCGAAGCTCCGCCCCCTGTTGTTTCTGAAGTTTTGTAATCAGTTCCTGATTGCATATATCCTCTTGAGCCAAATCCGCCAAGACCGCCCGTAACAAGAAAAACCAGAGTTTCGCTTCCGTCATTGTTAACTTTCCAAATTGAGGTTGAAGCCCCGCTTTCGCCGTCTTCACCTTTTAATTTATCTGTCGGCGCAGTAGTTGATGAAACACTGGTAATTGTTTTATCACTTATTACATCAGAACCGCCAAGTCCGCCACGACCGCCACGACCTACACGAATAATATATTTTTCATTAGGAGAAACCTCAAAACCGTTAATTTTAACAGCGTTTCCCCCTGCGCCGCCCCCGCCTGAAGGGCTTACAAAACCGTTAGTTTTGGCGGCGTTTTCTCTTAAATAAACAACCGATATTCCGGCACATGCAGGTCCCGGATATAATGAGGGCGCATATTCAACATCTTTGCTTCCGTTTTTTTGCACAAAACTATACCCTTGAGCGCCGCTTCCGCAGCTTCCGAATTTGCCGCCCGCAACAATTCCGCCTTTACCGCCTAAAACTGCATTTGAGCCGTTTAAAGTAAGTTGTTTTGTAGAACTATCATATTTTATTACCTCGCCTTTACTTCCGACTTGTTTGGGAATATCAACATAGTCTTTATATTCTCCAAAACCGCCGTCTTTTGTTTCATTGGCGGTTCTATAAAGAGAATAAAGATTACTATAGCTGTTGTCATTAAGAGAAAGGTTCATGGTAATTTTACTGAATTCTTCCGACGCTTGTTTTCTTGAATTATATTCATGTATAAGATTAATAAGTAAGTTTTTGCCGCCATTGGGTTTAATGTTATCTAAAGATAACCTTGTTTGATAATTTTCAATAGGTATTTCATAATCAACCACGGCACGAGAAGAAATTCCGCCGGTTCCTGTTAAATATTTACCGTCAGAAGATTTAGAGTGTTCTATAAAGTCTTTCCAAGTTTGTGTGCCTGAAACAGCACATCTTGCACAATCAAGAGCCGACGTTCCGCTATTATAGCAAGTTTGATATTCGCACCCCGCAAGTTTGCTCGGTTGTCCTGCTGCCATAAAATATTTAATCATTACATTTTTAATGTCGTTTATATTAATGCCGCTGCCATTATTAAAGCTTTTTTTAACTTCTGCTGTCGCAGCTGAAGCTTCCGTATCAAGGTGGTCATAACCGTATCTTAAGCTTATATTTCCATTTTTGCCGTTATCTAAGGTATAAGTGTCATAATAAATTGCTCCCGAAGCGCCGCCGCCCCCGCCGCCGCCTGCAACAAGGGTAAGGTCAACGCTTGTCACTCCTTTTGGAACTACAAATTCATAAGAAGAACAGTTTTGAGATGACTTATATTCATAACTTGTTCCTGAGTTTGTAGTTGTGATAAAACATTTATCTGTGTCTTGATTAGTATTTTTATCAGTAGTTGAAGAACCGCTATTTACATATGTATAAACAATTCCGTCCGTATCCGTTTTAGCAAATTTTCTTGTCATTACGGGCGCTAAAAGAACCAAAATCAGCGATAAAACAAGAAGCGTAATTAAAACTTCAATAATCGAAAAGCCTTTTTTAAATTTATATCTATACATTTAATTATTTTCTCCAATCAATCATGACATAACCGTTTTGACCGTCGCCGCCTTTACCTGCGCCTTTAAAGAGCATATATCCGCCCCCGCCCCCGCCGGCGCCCGCTTGACCCAAATCTTTTGTTTTTGGGTTTGGCATGATAAATTCAGCGGAATGTCCGTCGGGAGTTGATGTCGAACACCCGTCATAATAATCTGAAACTTTATATAAAGTGAATTGGTTTGAGTTTGTAAATGACTGAACCTCAAAAGTTTTTGCATTATTTGCTATATATTCGGGCTTATCAGTGCTTCCGTTATAACCGCCTTGATTTCCAAAGAACAATCCGCCGCAGCCGGCTTTTGCACCAATGGGGGAAAAGCCGCCAAGACCGCCTATATAGCCTGTATCCGAGCCAACAGCTACCTTTTCAAAAAATGCGGTGAGATATTTTTTTGAATTAAACGTACGTGTTATTGCGGCTGAAGTATAATCGCTTCCTGATAAACCTCTCAGGCTGGTGCCGCCGCTATCACTTTTAAAACTGTCGCTTGTAGTCAGTTTATTATTTAAATATGCATAGGGTTGAACAATATCATCCCCACTGGTATAGAATTTTGCCGAAGATGAACAGCCTATATTAAAACTATCCAGACCGGACTTTGTACAATTTGAATTCATATCCGATTGAGCTTTTGAAATTGTTGTATCAAAGTTTTTTACATCCAAATTTTCTTTTGTGCCGCTTCCGATAACAGGAATAACAATCCCCGCTGCACTTTCTAAAGTCTTTGGAATGCTTGTGCTAAGAGCGCTTGTAATATCCTGAACATCGCCGCCGCCGCCACCAAAGCCGCCTGTTACAAAATAAACGAGGGTTTCAGTTCCGTTACCGTTAACTTTCCAAATTGAGGTTGAAACGCCGCTGTCACCATTTTCACCTTTTTTAGCCGCTTTTCTTCTTATTACGCTTGAAGAATTGTTAGTATTATATGTTCTATATCCGTATTGACCGCTTCCGCCGCCTGCTCCGCCTCTTCCGACACGAATGACATAAGTTTCTCCGGAAGCTACTTTAAAATCAACTATTCTGATTGCGCCGCCGCCGCTTCCGCCGCCGCCGACACCACCAGGGGTTTCAACTTCATAAGAATAAATTACGGCGCCTTCATTTCCGTTCATAGTGCCCGACAGAGTGCATTTGATATCATTTTGGCTTAACAAAGAATACATATCGCTTTGAGCGCCGTTAAGATTGTTTCCTAAAAAAGTTTTTAAGCTATAAGTTCCGGAAGAGGTATTACATTTAATATTTCCGCCGTTTCCGCCCTTTCCATAGGTGCTGTATATGGGGAGTTTTCCGCCGTTTCCGCCCACAATTGTTCCGATACTTTTATTCGATTGATATGGCAAAGATTTAAGGTCAAGAGAATAAGCGCTTGTTGCCTTACTTAAAACCGGCATAAGAACATTATTATCGGGAATTTTGCAATTCCCTCCGTTTGCAGTACAGGAAACTTCGCCTTTTGTGCTGTCTGCAGTGATGACAATATTATTACCCGACCTTGGTTTAAGGGTAAATTTACTTGTTTTTGTGGTATCACCCGAAGTGAGTTCGGATGTAGCTTTAATTTTATTGTTGTCACCGATATACGCCTGATAAACATTATCATAAGGCGTTCTGTATAATTCCGGCGGAATTATAAAATCAACAACTGCGGGTGAAGAATTTCCGCCCTTTGCTTGTTTTATTTTAACTTCGCCGTTTGTTTTATCATATTCAAATAAATCATTAGCACTGCTTATTTTTGAGCTACTAAGACCTTTTGCTGCCAAAAATTTTATTTTAATATTTCTTATAAAATTTTGTGAATAACCCCCGAAAGTTTCATTTGGTGCTGTTGTATTCTTTCCTGAGGGCATTCCAACAATTTGTGTTTTTTCATTAATAATTCCGCCGCCGGCGCCCCCGCCCCCGCCGCCGCCTGCAACAAGGGTTAAGTTGACTTTTTCAACCCCGTCAGGAACGGTAAATCTGTATTCGGAACACTCATGAGTGGAAATATAACCGCCCGAAGAATTTCGATAAACAAAACACTTGTCACTGACAGTTGTGTTGCTGCCGTCATAAGTAAACACAACCCCTTCTGTCTTTTGGGGAACCATTTTTTTTGTAATATGCGGAGCTGCCAAAATTAAAATTATTGAAATGATTAAAAGGGTAATAACAACTTCCGCAAGCGAAAACCCACCCCTTCTTTCTTTAAAATTAAAGGTTAGAGCCCTATTATAAAACATTTAAACTGCCTTTCATACTATCCCGAGAATACATCTCAAATATTATCAGATAGCTTTAGTATAACTCATTTTCGGGCTTCTTTCAACATAAAATAAGAAGATTAAATAAATATGAACCAAAAAAAGCAAAAACGCCAAAATCAAATGTAAAGAAATGTAAATTTATATGTATATAAAAAAGCAATATTTTTCATATAAAAAACTTTATATAAACATAAGAGAGGAAAAGAGAGATTTAAAAACCGCATAAAAGAGAGTAACAGAGGAAAGAGAGAATACCACCACACACACCACAAGGATTACAGAACAAAATTAAAGCCCGCATAAGCGGGCATTTTTTTATATAAAATTTATTCTGATTTTTTATTTAAATTAACGCTGAGGGCAATTCTCTTATCGTCAGGGTTAAATTTAAGAACAACGGTATCAATCACTTCGCCCACATCAAGAATGGAATTATGCTCATTTTGATATTGAACAACTTCTGATTGGGGTAAAAGCGCTTCCACACAAGGATAAACTTCTACAAAAGCGCCGAAATGTTTAATTCTGGTGACTTTGCCCTTAATAATTTCGCCTTCTTGAATTTTGCCTTTTGCTTCAACCCAAGGATCAGGCTCAAGATTTTTCAAGCTCAACGATACACGCTGTTTATCAAAATCAATTCCGATTATTTCAACTTCAATTTTTTCACCGATTTTAAGAACGTCTGCCGGATGATCAACCCACTTCCAGCTTATTTGTGACAAAGGAAGAAGCCCGTCTACCCCGCCGATATCGACAAAAGCGCCAAAATCGGCAATTCTGACTACTTCACCTTTAACAATCTGACCGACTTCAAGTTGTCCGAAGACATCTTTTTTAACTTCTTCCATTGAATCAGAGTAAACTTTTCTGTTCGATAAAATGAAGTTATTCTGGAGAACGTCAATTGATAAAATTTTAAGTTCAATTTTAGAACCGATAATTGACTCTGTTTCTTTTGATCTTAAGTGAGATGAGGGGACAAAACCTTTAATGCCTAAGACATCAACTAAAATACCGCCTTTAACAACCTGAACAACAGTTCCTTCAATAATCTTGTCTTCGTTTTTGATTTCTTCCAACTGTTTCCAATTATAAGCGCTTTGGACTTTTCGATATGAAAGGGTCAACCTGCCGTCTTCATCTTCTTCTTTAACAATCAAAAACTCATATTTCTCTTTGAGTTTTAAAATTTCCTGAATGCTGTCTTCTTTGTTTGATTTTACTTCCCTCTCGGGACAAATTGCATTAGATTTAGCCCCGATATCAATAATGGCGCCCTCGTTGTCGTAACCTTCGACTGTTCCCTGAACAAGGTCACCCTTTTTGAAATTGTACTCATACTGTTTGAGTAACTCTTCATACTGTTCGTCTGAAATATTATTAGATGACATGATTAAATTTGCTCCATAAAGTATATACTTTATATGATATCATTATTTTTATTATTTGTATAGATTTGTTAATACAAATATTAACATTTAAGTTTAATATGTAGTATGGTTATAGTAGATTATTTGTATAGTAAGGGGCTAATGGGCAGATTTTTATTGAAAAATGACAGAATGCTTCTCACGGGGTTTAGGCTTTTAGCCATTTTAAAACTTCTTTACGAGAAAGATTTACAAAAAAAGGAAATAATTGATTGTCTTAAAAAAGAATTTAACATTTCTGTTTCTGACGAAACCCTCAAACTTGATTTAAATACCCTCATAAAAGCGGGATACAAAATAAAAAGAGGGCATAAAGGAAACAATTATAAATTAAAACTGGATAAAAATTTTATAATGTTAAGATTTACCGATTCCCAATCGGCATTTTTTTCGCTTTTGAAAGATTTTGCGCTTGAAAACCTTGAATATAGTGAAATATATGCTCTCAAAAGTTTTTATAATAAATTAAAAAATTATTTTAATGAAAATGATTTTTCAAAAATAAATAATTTCGGCTTTTTTGATATTGTGAACGAAAAGTTAATTATCACAATAAACCATTTTATTCAATCTCAAGAAACCTGTGATATTATTTATTCTTCGCCCCAAAAAGGCGTGGTCAAACTTGTAACCCGACTTAAAAAACTCAATATAAAAAACAACAAGCTTTATGTAAGATGTTCAAATAACTATGAAGACGGCGAAATGCTTCTTAGGGCGGATAATATTAAACAAGTTTCAAAATCGGAAGAAAAATACAGGGAATTAAAAACAGACACAAAAAAAACAAGATATAAAATTTCTAAAGAATATTTCAAAACTCATCCGCTTGAAAATATTGAAAAAATTGTGGGTTCCGACAAAAACACTCTTGAAATAGAGCTTTTGGAAACAAATAATTTCTTTAACGCCCAGAGAATAATTTCTTTGGGGACAAATTGCATTAGCGTAAATAATGATATAATCAAAGAAAGAATTATAAAAAACCTTGATTTAGCGTTGGAACTTTATAAATAATGTCATCTGTATTAAATTCCGGTCTTAAGATTTTTGATATAATTGAAATTTTGTGTGAAAGCCCCGAGTCAAGAGAAAATCTGCGCAAAAAACTTCTTAAAAAAAATATTTCAATTGAAACGGAAACCGTCTCAAAATATATAAGAACGCTGAGAGCGCTTGGCTTTGAGATTAATTCAACCAAGGGAAATCCTTATCAGATAGTTAAAACCCCCTTTAAAATTTCGCTTAACGAAAAAGAAAAATCAGGGCTTATCGTTTTACTTTCCTTTTTAAAATTGTTTGAAGGGTGTAAAAGCAAAGAATATAAGTGTTTTAAAGATAAAGTCACAGAGCTTGTAAAAAATAAAATTTTGCAAAATGAAATTTCGAAAATTGCTGATTTCATGCCGGATAACGACAACAAAGACATTATTCTTAAACTTAACAAATACATATACTCACCTTCAAAAGTCAGAATTTTTTATTTAAATACAAAAAGCGTTATAATTCCAAAAAAGCTGAAATTTGCCGATAACGGGGTTTTTCTTGTTGCATATCATATAAAAGAACAGAAATTTAAAACAATAAACACCAAATTTATAAAAAACGTAAAATATCTTTCCAAACTGTCGGAAAACGTCATGATTAAAGAGTGTGGCACGGTTTTTAAATTAACCGGCAGACTCATAAGAAATTACGTTTTAAAAGAGGGCGAAGTTGCCCATTATAAAGATTTTGAAGTCAGAGTAACAAATTTTTACGAAGATAAAGACGAACTTTTAAACAGGCTTTTAAAATATGGAAAAAATTGTGAAGTTGTCTATCCTGTCGAAGACAGAGAGCTTATGAAAAAAAAGATTGAAAAAATGATTAAACACTATCAATCAATGTAATTGTCCATAATAATATCCCTGATTTCTTTATCTTCAGGGTTAATCATATATGCCGTTTTATAATAATCAAGCGCAAGTTCCGGACTGTCTAAAAGTTCCAAAATTTTTGCAATGTTATAATATGCGTCCGCACAATAAGGGTTTAATTGGGCGGTATAGATATATTCATTGACCGCCTCTTTATATTTTTCCATTTTGCGGAGAATATCTCCCCTCAAAAAATGTCCCAGAGCATAATCAGGGTTTTTTTCTTCTAATTTATTTGCAATTTCAAGAGCTTGGTCAAGATTTCCTTCATTTTTTAATTCAATTGCCCAAGCAAATAAAACGTCATCACTGTTGGGATATTTTTTTAATAAAACCTCGATTTTATCTTTGGAGTTTGAATTCATCTCTGTTTTTCCCGTTGAAAAAGAAATTTCATAGTTTTCGGGCGCAACATTAAGATTGGAATAAATGAAATTAATCGGGGACTTTTTCTTTTTCAATATAACTTCATTTGAACCAATCATTTCCAAAGGTTTTTCATTAATGGTGTAATTAAGCTCGATAAAATGTTTTTCAACCTTTTCAAAATCGGCTTTAATTTTTTCATTTTCCGAGTTTTTTTCCTGATTAAAGTCAAAAGAAATTCCCGCTTTAATTGGCTCTTGTGCCGATACAACCGAAATTTGAACCAAAAAAACAAAAAAGACTAAAAACTTTTTTATCATTTCAAAACCCCTCAATTGAACATTATATTTTTTCATGTTCAATAAAGTCAAAAATATTAAGAATAAACGGAAAATTCTAAATATTTGCTGATTTTATTTAAAAATTTTCTCTGTTCAAAGTCTTCTTTTTTAATAAAGTCGCAAACCCCTTCTTTCAGGGCTTCTTCTTTCAGACCTTCTTTTTCGATTGAAGTTATCATAATGACGGGAATATTTGCTGTTTTCGGGTTTTTCTTAATCGCTTTTGTAAAATCAACCCCGTTTAATAAAGGCATTTCATAGTCTGTAATAATTAAATTATAAGAGTTTGTTTCAAGCGCAACAAGCGCACTTTTTGCCCCCGGTTTGGTATCTACCCTGTAACCTTCGGCTTTTAAGATGTTTCCTATTAATCTTCTTGTCGTGACGGAATCGTCCACAAGCAAAATTTTATATTGAGAATTATCTTGCAAGGTAAGGGTTTTTGTTACGGTTAATTCTTGCGGATTTCTTCTGCTTGAAGTTAAAATGTCCGAAACATTTAATAAAAGACACATTTCACCGCTTGCAAGAGTTGTAATTCCCGAAATATTTTTAACTTTTATCAGAGGTTCAGGCAATTTTTTATTTAAAATTTCTTCGTCCCCGATTAATTTTTCAACAATAACGCCGATGTTTATGTTTTCAGATTTAATAATCATAATTGTATATTTATCGGGGTCTTCTTTTTCTTCGTCTTGAATATTCAAAATTGAAGACAGGCTTATAATCGGTATTGCTTCTTTGTTGTAAATGTAATAATATTTGTCGTCGGTTTGTTTAATTTCGTCGGGAGAAATTCTTAAAACCGTATTTATGCTGTTTGCGGGAATTGCAAGCAAACGGTTTTTTTCCATTATGATAAAAGCTTTCATTGTTGCCATTGAGGTTGGTAATTCAAGCGCAACAATAGTTCCTTTATTTTCTTCCGAATATACATCAATTCTTCCGTTCAATTGAGAGATTTTTGAATGAACAATATCAAGCCCGAGCCCTCTGCCTGAAAGTTCCGTCACGACATCCCCCGTTGAAAATCCGGGGTAAAAGATGAAATTGGCAAGCTGTTCTTTAGACATATTTTCCGCAGCCTCAAGAGAAACAAGTCCCTTTTCAACAGCCTTTTGTTTAATTTTTTGAATGTTTATTCCTCTGCCGTCATCTTTTATGCTTATAACAATTTTATTTTCTTTTTGAACCGCCTTTAAAATTATATTTCCGGTTCTGTTTTTTCCAATGCGTTCCCTTTCTTTCGGGGTTTCAATTCCATGGTCAATTGAGTTTCTTATAATATGCATAATTGGAATTTTTACATCTTCAATAATTTTTTTATCGGCAGAAACTTCGCCCCCGATTATTGTAAGCTCAATTTCTTTGTTTTTATCTTTTGCAATATTGTGAACCATTCTCGGGAAGAAGTTAAAAACGGTTGATAACGGCAAAACCCTCATTGCCTTTACCATGTTTTCGATTTCAGCCGTCGTGGTGTTCAATTTAATGTTATTTTCCTGAATTTCCTTCATTAAAAAGTTTATGCTGTTTATGGCATAATTCATTTTTTCTATATTGATGTTGTTAAAGGAAATAAGCTGTTTATTATATCCGAGAAAAGAATCTTTTTTCTGTAAGTAATCAGGGTTCTGGTTAATTGTTTCCTGAATATATTTTTTCTCATAAAATTTCATATAATAACCGATTTTATGATAGTGTTTTTGCAGCTCAATAAGTTCGTTATGCAAAGTCTTTACAAGACCGAGATTTTCACGTGATTTAATTCTTGAAACAATTAAATTTCCTATTAAATTGACAAGTTTATCCAGTTTGTCGGAATTTACCCTTAAGGTTTTAATTGATGTTGAATCAAGACTTTTATCCCAATCAAACTGTTTAATATAATTTTGTTTTCTCTCGGTTTTTTTCGGGTTTTTAAGGTCATATTTAACCATTTTCCCTATTATGGTAGTTTTTTGGCTTAAAAATTCAATTTCATTTTGAATTTCTTCTTCACTTGCGCCCTTGAGCCTTTTATCTATTATGTTTAAAGTAGAATTAAAAATCTCCTTAATAGCTTCAATGGCTGTAATTTCAACCTCTTTATTCGCTTTTTCAAAATTTAAAATTATTGTTAATATAACCTGATAAATTCTTTTTAAATTTGCATTGGTAAGTCTTGAAACAATTTCATTCAAAAGACTTTTTTCTTCATTCAGCGAATCTTTGCTCTCATTTATATAGATAAGAGTGTCCCCCGCCCTTGTTACAAGCTCTATGAGTTCCGCTTCCTTTAATTCTTCTTCAATGCTCTCAATGCTTTCAACATGAGGTTCTTCATCATCATCCAGTTTTTTATAATAGTCTTTTGTTTCAAGCCCCCTTTTTAAAGCGACTTTTTTAAACTCTTGAACAAATTTATTTATTTTTTCGTTTAAATCAAACAGCGCTTCCTGATTAAATTCTCCCGTTTGCGCACACTCCAGAGCGGAATCAACGATGTTTGAGCATAATTCTTGAAGGCTATCTTCCCCCATTTCTCTTAAAATTTTTGACAATTTGCTTGAATAATCGACAATGTCTTGAAGCTGATGAAATTCATTTCTGTTGGCACAGCTGAAATAAATTAAAATAATTCCCGAAATCAAATCTTCAATAGTGGCAAAATTTTTCTTAAATTCATCCAAATCTTCTTTTTTGGGGGGCAATTCCGCCTTTTTGCAAATGTTTGTGAGTTTTTCTATATGAATATCTGATTCTTTTGATGTAAATTCGCTTTTTTGTTCAACCGTTTTTTTAATTAAAGTATCAATTAAAGAAAGTGCGTCAGAAATTGTATCGGTTATTTCTGATGTTACCGTCAGTTTTTTTTCTCTGATAAGCCCCAAAACATCTTCAATTTTGTGTGCAATATTTTGAATACCGTTAAAACCAAGCATTCTTGCAGACCCTTTAAGGCTGTGAGCGTCCCTGAAAAGGTGCATGGCTACTTCAAGATTGTCAGGCTTTTTTTCAAGCAAAAGAAGGTTTTTGTCCATTGACTGCAAAATTTCGCTGCCTTCTTGCAGAAAAATATTTAAAATTTCATCTAATTCTTCTTGAAGAAATTCCATAAATTCTTAATTTGCCTATTCTTCCGCCATTGTATCTTTAAAGTTTTGGTTAATTTGGTTTATGTTTTCAAGTTTCAAATTGGCTTCATCAAATGTCTTATCCGCAACTTCCAAAACCTCTGTCATTTTTTGAATAAACTCATCGGTTTCATAAGTTCCTTTGCCCATTTTTTTTGAAGCCTGACTTATTTCATAGACACCGCCTGAAATGCTGTCAATGATTTCGGTTAATTTTTCTATATTTGAACCTATATCATGCGCAAGATTAATTCCGACTTCAATTTCTTTTGTGCCTTCTTCGGTTGCAATAACCGTTGAATTTGTTGTTTGCTGAATATCCGTAATTAAAGAAGTGATTTTTGTTGTTGCCTGTTTTGATTCATCGGCAAGTTTTCTGATTTCTCCCGCAACAACGGCAAACCCTTTTCCGTGTTCGCCGGCTCTTGCCGCTTCAACCGCCGCATTTAAAGCAAGAAGGTTTGTTTGTTCCGCAATATCTTCAACCGTTCCTATAGTAGAGGATATTGATTGAATAAATTCGGATAATTCAAGAATTAATTCGGCAATAGTTTGCATTTTGTGTCTTATTACAAACATTTTTTCAATATTTGCTTTGATTGCAAGCTGTTCTTCGTTTGTTTTGTCTAAAGACTCAGCCGTAAGATTTTTTGTTTCTTCAATTCTTGTATCAAGAAGGTTTATATTCTCTTTCAAATCTCCGATAATTAAATTTGAATTTTTTATTTTTAAAAAAGAGTCTTTAAGGTGTTCCTGTTGTTCTTTGGATAAATCTTTTATTTCATCGGCGCTTGTGTTAGTCCGGTCAATTGATTGAAAGATGATTTTTTTCAATTCTTTCCTGTGCCATTTTTTTGTGAAGAATAAAGAATAATAAAGCGCAAAAATCAAAACGAGTATAAGCCCGAAAATCGTTAAATTGTCAGCCTTTTTTGAACTTATTCCCAAAATGAAGGCAAGAGTTATTCCTATTACTATAAGAAAAGTATCAGCAATTTGCTGACCGCTTAAAAGCCTTTTAACATTGGTTTTCTTGTATTCTTTTAACATTCTTTCACCTTTTTCAAAAATAATGTATAATGTAACGGTATTATTATATTAGATATCTCATCTTATGGCAAAAAAAGTATTAATTATTGACGATTCTTTTACACAATTATCCAGCCTGAAAATTTTTTTTAAAAGAGAAGGGTTTGACGTAGAAACCGCAAAAGACGGGCTGGAAGGGTTTGTCAAAGTTTATAATACGGCGCCTGATGTTGTAATTTCGGATGTTTTAATGCCTCATTTGGGCGGATTTCAGCTTTGCAGGCTTTTAAAGAGCAATAAAGAAACCAAAGACATTCCATTTATTATGTTAACGGTTCTTGACAAAAATCTTGATAAATTTTGGGCAAACCAGTCGGGCGCCGATTTATTTTTAAGAAAAGATTACGATATGGGACAGATTGTTGACGCCGCAAAAAGGGCAATTGAAGAAATGCCCGTGCCCGACTCAGTTAAACATGAGCTTATAAATTATGAAATTCAAGAAGATGAAGTAATTTCGCAAATCAATAAAATTCTCGATTATGAGCTTATGAAAACCACAATTACAAACAAATTCAGAGAAATTAAAGACTATACGAAAGACGACATTGAAGTTGCCAAAAAAATCTTTGCGATTTTATCTGAAATCGTGGAATATGATATTGCCTGTATTTATTTCAATTCCCCAGATTCTTCCCTTCCGAAAAGGCTTATTTTTGATGAACAAGACTCCTGTGTTTCGGAAAAAGTTATGCTTTCAATCTGGCGCCAGCTTTTAGACAGTGAAGGGCACGATTTCAAACCTGAAAAAACCTGTAAAAAAGAGGGTCTTAAAGAAATAAATTCGCTTGAAGATTTAGTTTTTAAGAAAGAATTTGATTTTTATTATGAAAATATCTTAATCGGAAAACTCTGCCTTTTTTCAAGAGAAAATTTAAGCTGGCATAAAATGCGCTTTATGCACACGGTAAAAGACGAGTTAGACCTTTTCTTAAGATTAAAATATCTTTATTCAAAAACAAGATTTCTTTCAATAACGGACGAATTAACCAAACTTTATACAAGAAGACATCTAAATTCCGTTTTAAGCCAAGAGTTTGAACGTGCAAAAAGATATAACACGATTTTAACCGTTTGTATGATTGATATTGACGATTTTAAGAAAATAAACGATACTTACGGACACCTTGCGGGCGATTTAATTTTGAAAGAAATCTCGGAGCTTCTTTTAAACACTTTAAGAAAAACCGACTTTGTTTACAGATACGGCGGCGAAGAAATTTGTATTTTGCTTCCGGAAACACCTTTGCAAAATGCGGTTATCCCGCTTGAAAGGTTAAGAAGAATTATAGAAAATAAGACATTTGTTTTCGAAAATTATAATATCAAAGCGACAATTTCTGTCGGAATTTCAACCTATACAAAAAGCACAAGAACCGCTCAAGAATTAATTGAAAGGGCGGATAATGCCCTTTATAAAGCAAAAAATGCGGGTAAAAACAGAATAATTACGGAAAATGATGAATGATATCGTAGCGGAACAAAAAGAAAAAAATTATATATTTTTTTCAATAGGCTCATATAATTATGCCTTTGATTCCACAAAGGTTTTATCCGTTATGCAGCTTATAGAGCTTGAATATCCCGAATCATTACCCCCTTATGTTGCGGGTTTGTTTGAATATAATGACAAAATTATAAAAATTATTGATTTAAGAAAGGTTTTAAATCTTGCCCCGATTAAATATAATCTGAATTCAAAAATTATTGTTGTTAAAGCGAAAGAAACAACCTTTGGTGTTATAGCCGAAGATATTAAAGAAATAAAAAGAATTTTTGCCGAATCTTTCGGCGACCTTCCTTATGAAAAAAGTAATTCTTTCCTCGAGGCAATTTATACGGAAAAAGATTACAGTGCCTCGGTTATTAATCTTGATAATATAGCAAACAAGATAAATGACCCTGAAGATATTGACAATCAGCCAAAGGCTGAAAATGAACTTATGCTTCCCGATGACGAAAAATCAAAAGAGGCGCTTCACAGAAGAAAACTTCACTATGCAAGAAAAATGAGAGAAGTAACGGGAGTCATTATTGAAAGCCAAGACACCTATATAACTTTTCCCCTTGATAAGAATATTTGCTGTGTTCAAATTCTCCATGTGGCGGGGTTTTACAAGTTTTCAAACGTAAAAATAATTGAAATTCCCTGCACCCCTTCTTTTATAAAAGGAGTTGTAAGCCTTAAAGGAAGATATATTACAATTATTGACCTTTTAAAATTTACCGAAAACATAAATACCAAAATTGACGAAGAAACAAGCATAATTGTTTTGGAACATGAAAATTATCAAATCGGAATTTTAACGGGCGCAATCGGAGAAACAATTGATATTGACGAAAATCTTTTAAAAATTGCTCCGGATTCATCAAATAACTGTCTGAATGCTTGTGTGGTAAATGATTTTATGTATCTTTTCCTTGATATAAACAAGCTTTTCTCAGACGAAAGACTTTACATCAACAATTGAAAAAACCGAAAAAACAGTTAAAAAAAAATTATGAAAAAATTACTTCTCAAAATTTTAATAACGCTTTCTTTCATAACAGTTTCTCAAACCGTGTTTGCAGAAACCGATTTTCAAAAAATATATGAAGAACTCGCCCCCGCTGATTTTGAATATATATTCGGAATTGACCCCTATCAGGCTGAGGAATATACACAATATATGTTTTCACCTTATCCGCTTTTAAGAACGGGGGTAAATTTTATTTTCAAAGACACGGTTATTCCTCCGGGGTTTTACCTTCTTACTCCGAGAAAATACCATGGTCAAACATATATTCTTTTTAAAGAACAGGGCAGAGTGAAATATATGATTCCCTGTTATAAAACAGACGTTACAACGCCTGAAACCTATGATGAATACATAGCAAAACCCAAAATTTCAAAATGGCAGAAAGTTAAAAATGCCACCTCTGATACCGTAGGTTCGCTTTTTCCTAAAAAAACACGAAGAAAACCAATTCCGAAAGCTTATATGGAAATAAACGATATAGATGGTGAATTTTATCAAGTTATTTTGTATTATGATACAGGAAAGTATTATTTAGTTTTTAAACAGGATAAATCATGAAAAGATGTTATAAATTTTTTGCTGTCGTTCTTATTTTCAGTCTGTTTTCGGTAAACAGCGTTTTTGCGCTTACCGTGAAAGAACAGAGAAATATTTTAAAAATTACCAAAAAAATGTCAAGACTTGCAAATAACAATAAAATAGACGAATTAATTCAATATTATTCAAAAGATTATAAGAGTTTTGACGGATATAACAGAGATGAAATCATCCAAATTTTTAAAATGGCAAGCGAACTCTATCCGAAATCAAGAACAAAAGAAAAAATCACAAAAGTTGAAGAAAAAGACGGACTTATAAAAGTTTATATCGAGGAAACCTCAAAAACAAAAATGAATGTTCTCGGGGAAGATGCGAAATATGCCGTACAAGATAAAGTTAAAGGAAAAATGATTTCATATTCAAAATATGCGATGAATTTTAGAAACGAAGACGGCAGCTATCGTGTTATTTCGGATGAAATTTTTGATGAAACAACAGAAATTAAGTACGGAGAAGCGCTCAATTCCAAATTTGAAATGGAAGTGCCCAAAAATGTTAAATCAGGGGAAGAATTTACAGTAAAAACAACGGTTGAAATGCCGGAAAACAGGGTTGTTGTTGGTTCAATCGGACATGATAAAATTATATTCCCCCCGCAAAAATATTTTGACCCCTACAGAACAATAAATGAAACCGGAATATTAGAAAGGGTTATGGTGGCAAACACCGAGGGCAAAAACGAATATGTTAATTCAAGTTATGCCTTTATAGCGCCCGTAGAAATTCAAAAATCAAAAAACGGCAGCAAGTTAAAAGCCGCAATATCGGGCATGGGAATTTATGTCAAAAGAATGAACACAACAAAAGAAGAAATTTTATAAATGAAAGATAAAAAGGCTTTTATCCTCTATGTATTGTTAACTTTGATTATTTGGCAGCTTTGTGTAAGTTTAAGCAAAATAATCACAAGCCCTTTGGTTTCAATTCAAAATGACATATTTGAAATTTCAAAAACCGTAAATAACGGAGCCGCATTCGGTATATTTAAAGATACCCCCTATGTTTTAGGTTTTATCGGGGTTTTTGTTACGGGAATTATTATTTTTTACGTTTGCAAAAATTTAAACAGAGGGGATAAAGAAAAAATTCTTTTAACTTCAATATTTACGGCGGGAATTTTGGGAAACACAACGGAAAGATTTTTAAACGGTTATGTTTTTGACTTTTTAAAGATAAATCTTTTTAATTTCCCGATATTTAACCTTTTCGATGTTTTAATTACGGGGGCGGTTTTTTTCTATATTCTTTTTTATATAAAAAATGAATGGAAAAGGAAGAAAAATTGAAATTTGAAGTTTCACCCGATGAAGAAAATAAAAGGCTTGATTTAGTCAGCTCAAGCGCCTTTAAATTAACAAGAACAAAGGCGAAAACTCTTATTGAAGAAGGAAAGATAAAAGTTGATGATAAAGTTTTTCAAGCCTCATATAAATTAAAATCAGGTGAAGTTTTGGAATATTTTCCTACAGATGAAGAAGAATTTTCAATTAAACCCGAAAATATTCCGCTTGATATTTATTATGAGGATAAAGACTTAATTGTTTTAAACAAACAAAAGGGGTTGATTTGTCACCCTACAAATAAAAATGAAAAGGAAACCCTTGTTTCCGCCCTTTTATATCACACAAAAAACCTTTCCGACATCGGCGGAAAAGAAAGGCTCGGAATTGTTCACAGGCTTGATAAAGATACATCGGGGCTTATGCTTGTTGCAAAAAATAACCCCTCTCATCTTTTTTTGCAAAAAGATATTAAAGAAAAAAGAACAAAAAGAAAATATCTTGCAATTTGTCATGGGATAATTGAAGAAAATGAAGGAATAATTGATACCCCAATTCTTCACTCTCTTAAAAACACGGTAAAAATGGTCACCTCAAAAGAGGGGCTTTCCGCCCTTACCCGATATAAAGTTTTAGAAAGGTTAAATTCGGCGACATTTCTTGAAATTCAACTTGAAACAGGGCGAACCCACCAGATAAGATGTCATTTTTCAAGCATAAATCACCCCTTAATAGGCGATGACACATATGGCGCAAAAGGGTTTAAAAACAACTTTTTAAAGCAATTTAAACCCAAAGGGCAGGTTCTTATGTCATATTATTTATCCTTTACACATCCTTCTTCAGGTGAGATAATGGAATTTGAAATCAAAAAGGAAAATTATCATCCTGATTTAGTTAAGGCACTAGAATTATTAAGGAGTTAAAAATGGGAATATTCTGCACTATACTTGCAATTTTAATAACGGTTTTTGTATTAATGATAGGACAATATAACGATACAATTATAAACATTACTGTAATGTATCTTGAAAAGTCTTATAACGTGTCATTTTTGGTGTGGAATTTAATTGTTTATTCTCTGGGCATTTTATCAGGCGTTTTACTTATGCTTGCTTCGTTTTTTGAGGTTAGGAACAACTGTTCAAAATTAAGAAAAAAATACGATAAAGCTTCCATAAATTCCGAAAACTCGGATGAAAGAATAAAAATTCTTGAAAATAAAATAAAAACTCTTGAAGCCGCCTTAAAAAAACAAATTGAAGGCTAATTTTTCTTAACTTCCCACAAATCTTTGTTTAAAATGGCAAGCAAAGGAATTATTTCCAAACGGCCCGCAAACATATTAAAAATAAAAATTAATTTTGTCGGAGCGGAAAGACTTTCGTAGCTTCCTAAAGGTCCTATTACACTATCAAAGGCGGGTCCGGTGTTTGAAAGTGTCGCAATGCTTCCCGTGATTGCGATAACGGAATTTTGTTCAATAAAGGCAACTAAAATTGCGCTTATGCCGAATATTGCGAAGAAAAACATTACAAAAATTATTATTTGCTGCCCTATTTCAGTCGGAACAATTCTTTTTTGAAGCTTAATCGGAATTATTGCGGCGGGATGTATGATTTTGTTTAATTCTTTTCTTATATATTTTGTAAGGTAAATCCATCTTGAAATTTTAATTGAACCCGAAGCGGATATGGCAGAACCCCCGATAAACATTAGTGCAAATAATAAAACCTTTGCCCTAAGAGGCCAGATTGAATAATCAAAAGAACATGAGCCCGTTGATGTTATTGTTGCCGCAGTTTCAAAAAACG
This sequence comes from Candidatus Gastranaerophilales bacterium, assembly GCA_947630045.1. Taxonomy (GTDB): domain Bacteria; phylum Cyanobacteriota; class Vampirovibrionia; order Gastranaerophilales; family Gastranaerophilaceae; genus Galligastranaerophilus_A. The sequence continues at coordinate 60,631 of CANRGC010000005.1, read as the reverse complement.
CATTTCTGATTGCGTCTTTAACGGGCATATTCATTTGGAAGAAAAGAATTAATGAAATTAAAAGAGTAAAAATTAAAACTATAATAAAATATGCACGGCATTCTTCACTTTTAAAAAGTTCTTTAATTTTTCCCTTGATTAAAACTTTGTAAGTTAAAAGCATGTTTATGCCGGAACAAAAGGTGAATATCCCGACTATGCTGATAATTTTATTGTTATAATTTATAAAACTTGTTGCGGTGTTTGAAAACCCGCCCGCAGAAACCGTGGTTAAACTTGCGCAGATTGAATCATAAAAACTAAGCCCCATAAATTTTAAACAAACAATCTGGCATATGGTTAACAAAATATAAATTGACCAAAGCCAGCTTGCGGTATATCTTATTCTGGGGGTGATTTTTTCTTCCGTCGGGTTGGGAGATTCCGCAAAAAACATCTGACGTCCCGCAACCGCAAATTTCGGAAGAACCGCAACGAAAAGGACTATAATTCCCATACCGCCGAACCATTGAGTCAACGCCCTATATAAAAAGAAAGTTTTGGAAAAACTTGAAAAATCGGTTAAAATTGTGGCACCGGTTGTTGAAATTCCTGAAAATGCCTCAAATAAAGAATTTATCGGGGACAAACCAAAGAAAAGAAAAGGAATTGTGCATACAAGCCCGAATAGACCCCATGAAATCAAAGTAATTGCAAAGGCTTCTGCCCTTGTTATATTATCAATATCTTTTTCGCTTGCGTCATTAAGCCCGAAAAGATATCCCAAAACCCAAGCCGAAAAGCCCGTTACAATAAAAGGCGGAATGGAAGAAAATTCTCTGTATAAAAGTGCAAAAATAACGGGAAAAACAAAAATCAAGCTTATATACTTCATTATTATGCCCGTTGTATTTAAAATCACTTTAAATCTCATAGTTTTTATGCCCCGATATTTTTAAAGAAATTTTTAATTTTCTGGGCGTCTTCCGCCATTGAAAAGACAAGCAGAGTGTCGTTGGCTCTGATTAGGGTTTGACCTTTCGGGATGATTACCCTTGAGCCCCTTTGAATTGTTGCAACAACGGCTCTATAGGGAAGTTTTAAATTCATAAGCGAAATGTCTTTAAAATCGCAACCTATCTGAATTTCCTGAACTTTGCCCATATCTTTTTCAACACTTGCGATAATTCCCATTTTGGAATCTATAATCTGATTTTTAATTTCGTTTAATGCTGCCTGTTTGGGAGAAACGGCGACGTCTACCCCGACATTTTCAAATAAAGTTGCCGTCATGAGCCTGTCTACTCTTGAAATAACTCTTTTTGCGCCGAGTTGCTTGGAAATTAAAGAACACAAAAGGTTTTTTTCATCTCTGTTTGTAAGAGCAATGACAACATCCATGCCGCCAATTCCCTCTTGAGTTAAAAATTCGGTGTTTGTGCCGTCAGCATTTAAAATAAGGGTTTTATTCAATTCTTCCGATAAAAGTTCACAACGCTTATAATCTTTTTCGATTAATTTAACTTTGATTTTGGTTTTTTCCAACAATTTCGCAAGCTCAAAACCAACCGTTCCGCCCCCTATAATTGCAACATTTTCAACCGCAGATTTTTCGTCAATAAAGAATTTAAAAGAAGTTAAATCAAGCCCTTCCGGAGTTCCCATAAAAATACATCTGTCGTTTAATTTAAAGCTGTCATCTCCGTTGGGAATAAAAAGAAAATCTTCTCTTGCAATTCCCACCACCAGTGTTTCTTCGTTAAAATCAACATCTTTTAATTTTTTGTTTAAAAGAGGGGAATTTTCTTTAATTTTATATTCCAAAAGTCTTGTTTTACCACGGTTAAAGTTTTCAACATCAACTGCGTCAGGCACGGTTATAATGCTGAAAATTTCTCTTGTAAGAAGTTCTTCCGGCCAAATAACGCAATTAATATTAATGTCATTTTCACCGGTTGCGTTTTCATTAATAACCTTAAGCGAATTTTTACACTCTTTTCTTGAAACAAAACATGCCGTTTTGGCGCAGCTTAAATATTTTGTCATAATACAGCCGACTATATTTGCCTCATCAAGCTCGCTTGTTGCAATAAAGACATCGGCATTTTTAATGTCAGCCTGATTTAAAATGTTTATATTGGAAGCGTCTCCGTTGATTGTAGATAAATCAAGATGCGCAAACTGGTTTAGTTTTTGCTGGTTCGGGTCAATTACGATAATATCGTGGTCTTCAAAAAATTCCGTTGCAAGTATTGAAGCAATATCGCCCGCACCATATATTACTATTTTCATAAGTCGAATTATAACTTTTAAAATTAATTAGTTCAAGAGTTAAAATTTTATAAAGAAACACTTTAAAAACTAAGATAAATTGTGTATAATTAAAAGATAATTTAAGTGTTGTTCAAGAAGGAAGTTATAACCTACTTTAGAAACGGAGAAAATTTTTATGCACATTCATGTTAACGGACGCAACGTTGAAATCACTGACGCAATCAAGGCTTACGCTAAAGAAAAACTCGGAAAAGTGGCTGCGCACTACGATCAAATTCAAGCAATTGACATTATCTTAAGCGTAATTAAAAATCCTTCCGTCAACGATTCACATGTCGCAGAAGTAAATTGCAGGCTCTCATCCGAATTAATCAGGGTGGAAGAAAAAGCAGAATCAATGTATGCAAGCATTGACCTTATTTCAGACAAGCTTGAAAGACAGGTCAGAAAATATAAAGAAAGAAATTTAAAATCAAAAAGCAATCTTGAATCAATAAGAACATCTTCTGTTCCTGAAGATAAAGAATAATAATTTTTTAAACATACTAAAAGGGGAAATGAATTTTCATTTCCCCTTTTTCAATATATCCTCTATTTTATCCGAATGTTCCAAAACTTGATTCAACGTTGTCATCAATAACTTTTTGGAGCGAATCCATCTCCGTTTCAATTGATCTGTGTTCCGTATTTAACTGGTCAAGCCTCATTTCAAGAAGACTGTCTTTTGCTTCCGCTGCCTTAACTTTGGTTTCATATTCAGCGCCCGCAGCGGCGTCATCAGTTTTATCATATTCAATAGAAACATTACTTAAAACCTCAGGGCTTTTATAATCCCAATCGTTTGTTATTGAACTTTTTGTTTTTGGCGCAAAGAACATGTTTCCTTCTTCAAGGTTCAATTTAAGGGTGTCGGCATTTTTAATTTCTTTCATAATGAAGAAATCAGCTGATGTAAGCGGTGTTTCACTATCCATGCTTTCTTCAATTTGTCTTTGCATTTCAGCTTCATCAGGAACAACAACCAGTCCGCTTGATGTAACGAGCCTCATTCCAAGACCGCCGTTTAACTCGTCTTTTATGATTACGTCATAAGTTAATGCAACATCCCTTTGGGTTAGGCCGCCGTTATCAAAAACATTAGCCGAATAATATTGGTTGCTTGTTGCATCTTCATAATCTGTGGAAGCAAGTTCCATAATGTTAGACAGAGCAAGTCTTTCTTGCGCAATCTGTTGTGCTTCCATTTCGCAATCATTCAGTCTTGCGGTTAGTGCTAAAAATCTTGCTTGGCTTGCTGCAAATCCCATTTTTACCCCTTTATCAGTTCTTTTATACATGTCATGTCGGCAAAATCTCCCATAAACTTTAAACATGGGGTTGTTAGTGCTTTACAAAAGTTTACAATGTAAAATATTAATAAAAAATTAATTTAAATAGACAAATAATCTTCATACTTTATAATGTTAATATTGCCCGCATATATTAAAAACAGGGAGTTTAGCCAAATGGAAAATCAGGAACAAATACAAGACAATCCTTTTGTTGAAAAGGAAAACACGGAAAATGAAACAAAAGAAGAAATCTCTGAAAATGAAACAAAAGAAGAAATCTCTGAAAATGAAACAAAAGAAGAAAATATTGAAGAAAAGCTGAAAACAGAGCTTGATGATATAAACAACAAATATTTAAGGCTTGCCGCAGATTTTGACAATTACAGAAAACGTCAGGCGCAAGAAAGAGAAAGCCTTATAAAATATGGCGCACAGGAAACTTTAACAAAAATTGTGCCCGTTTTGGATACGCTCTCCCGCGCAAAAGAATCAATGGAAAAAACCGAGGACAAAGACGTTATAAAACAGAGCTTTGAGGTTTCAATAAAACAATTATATGACGTTTTAGACAAAATCGGGCTTAAAAAAATTGAAGCAAAAGGAAAAGAATTTGACCCGAACTTAATGGAAGCGGTTATGCAGACCCCGACTGATGAACAGGAAAGTCATACCGTAATTGCGGAATTACAGGCGGGTTATATGTTGCATGACAGAGTTATAAGACCTGCAATGGTTAATGTTGCAGTTGAAAAAGGCGAAGAAAAATAATGGACTATTATGAAATATTGGGGGTTGGTAAAAACGCCACAAAAGACGAAATAAAATCAGCATTCAGAAAAAAAGCAAGACAACTTCATCCGGACGTTAACAAGGCGCCTGACGCCGAAGAAAGGTTTAAAGAACTTGGCAAAGCCTATGAAACTTTGTCGGATGATGAAAAAAGACAACTATATGACAGATACGGAGAGGACGGTCTTAAAAATGCCGGATACAGCCAAGGACCTTTTGATTTTGGTTTTGGCGGCATAAATGATATTTTTGAAGCATTTTTCGGCGGTTCCATGGGCGGTTTTTCGTCGGGAAGAAATGACCCCAACGCCCCAATATCCGGCGACGACCTTAGAATGGATATTCAAATAGACTTTATGGAAGCGGTTTTCGGGGTTGAAAAAGAAATTAAAATAAGACACCTCGAAGAATGCGAAGAATGTCACGGAACAGGTAAAGATAAAAACGCTAAAGACACTGTTTGCAAAACATGTAAAGGTCATGGCAGGGTTCAACAGAACACAAGAACAATTTTGGGAAATTTTACATCTGTTACAACATGTCCCGCTTGCGGGGGAAGCGGAATAGACCCGTCCGCAAATTGCAAGCAATGTAAGGGCAGAGGGGCTGTTCAAAAAGAAAAAACAGTTAAAATAAAAATTCCAAAAGGCGTTGATTCAGGCTCAAGAATAAGACTTTCCAACGAAGGCAATGCGGGCAAAAACGGCGGCAGAGCCGGAGATATGTATATTGTTTTATACGTAAAAGAGTCAAAAGAATTTATTAGAGACGGGGTTGATATTCATACCGTTCTTGAAATTTCAATGCCTCAGGCGGTTTTAGGTGATGAAGTCACGGTAAATACGGTTGACGGAGAAGAAAAAATTCATATTCCTCAAGGAATAGACAATCTGGCGAAGCTTTTAATAAAAGGGAAAGGTGTCCCATACCTCGGTAAGGAAGGACAAAGGGGCAACCATTATGTTACAATTAAAATAAAGACACCTAAAAAATTATCAAAAGAAGAAGAAAAACTCTACAGAGAACTTTTTGAACTTGAAAAAAATGAAAAGAAAAGCGGTATAATGGAAAAAGTTAAAACTGCTTTTAAATAAAGGAGCAAAAATGAGGATAAGAAACTTACTGAAAACCCTTTTGGTTGCGGGCGCAATTTTTTTAACCTGCCCGAATGCTTATGCGTCAAAACTTCCTGATGATGTCTGGGGATACGTTAAGGGGCAGCTTCCAAAAGCAACTCAAAGGTTTGATTCGGTTGTTGTAATTAACAATTCCGTTATGTATGTTCCCCTTTATCCCGCTCAAAGGCATGATGTTGATAAAATAGCCGTTGAGTATACTTATCCCAAAACTTCATCAATTAAAAACTTACCCGAAGTTTTTATTTTGAACAATAACTATGTTTTTCTAAAAATCTTTAAAGACTCCAAAGGCGGTTATACAATTACAAAAAATGAAAACCTGCCCGATAAAGTACGTTTGGGCGTTATGCCCCAAGATATGCTTGTTCCGACGGGGCTTAAAGTTCCGGAAAGTTTGAAAATTATTTTAGGCGACCTTATTATTCCTTCAAGAGGGGATAATATGCTTATTACGACAAGTGATTCAAGCATAAGCAACGACGATAAAGATGTTAATATTTCGCCGATTAACGAATTAAAACAAGCCAAAACTTTTTTTACAAACAAAAAGACAAAATTTGTCCTCGTCTATGATAAGGGCGGAAGCGAACCTTTGTATGAAATTAAATTGTCAGGGCTGCCAAGCAAAATAATAGCTTCGCCTCTGACAAAATTTGCGCTAACAATGTATTTCGGTTCAAAAACGGCTGAAATCATTGACCTTGTTAATGAAAGGGTTTTAACCAAAATTGATTTTGACGCCATGCCAAATGACGGTGATCTTGATGAAACAAGCCAAATTGCATATATTACAAGCGCAAAAGCAAATTCAATATATTTGGTTGATTTAAACTCCGCTTCTCTTTTAAGAACGGTAAAATCAGACAGAATGCCCGATAAAATTTCCGTTTCGGGTGAAGACAAACTTCTGGCTTTTAACGATAAAGAAAACGAAAACGTTTATATAATGGATATAAGCAAGGAAACATATGCAATTAAGAAAGTGGCAAATGTTAAAAATTTGAGCCGTCTTTTAATCGGAAATCAAAAAATTCTTGCAATCTCAAGAACTCAAAATAAAGCTTATATCTACAGAATTAACGGTTTTGAATCTGACAACCCCACAGAACTTATTCGTGAGCTTGATTTGGCGGAAAAGCCGACAGACGCTGTTATTTTCAATAAAAAAGCCTTCATTCTCTGTTCAAAAGACGGCATAATTAACGTTTATGATTTGGAAGAAGACAGAATGCTTGAGCCGATTGCGCTTGATTCCGAAGGTTTTTATTCAAAAATTAAAATTATTCCCAACAAGTCAACCGCTGTTGTTTCGGGCATAAACACCAAAAAAATTATTTTAATTGATTTGAATAATGCCAAACTTGAAAAGAAAACGCCTTCCAATCTTGATGTGGCTGATATTATTATGATTGAAAACGAACAAAAGCCGAAACAAATTGAAAAACCAAAAGACAAAGAGGCAATTTAGATGAAGTTCAAAGAAGCTCTTGATTTCACTAAAGTTGTATCGGGCGATAAAAAAGAAAAACTTTTCGATGAAGAAACACAAAGTGTTTTGGTTGAACTTGAAAAAACAACTCAAGACTTTTGGAATGTTGATGAATCTACAGCCAATTTTTTAAATCTTCTTATAAAAATAAAAGGGGTAAAATCTGCCCTTGAAATTGGCACTTCAAACGGCTATAGCGCAATTTGGCTTGCAAAAGCCTTGATTGAAACGGGCGGCAAATTAACCACCATTGAATTTTGGGAAAAACGCTCGGTTTTAGCCATAGAAAATTTTAAAAAATCGGGGGTTTTTGATGTTATAAACGTTATAACGGGTGATGCCATTGACATTTTGGGCGAGATGAAAAAATTAAACAAAGAAAAATTCGACTTTATTTTTGTTGACGCAAATAAAGCTGAATATATCGACTATTTCAATCTGTATGAGCCTCTTTTGGATAAAGGCGGGCTTATTGTTGCGGACAATATTGTTTCGCATTACAAAAAAACAAAACCCTTCATTGACGAAATTATGAAAAATCCAAATTATCAAACCCAAATTTTAAACTTTGACGCAGGAATTTTACTCTCCAGAAAAGTAAATTAAGCTTCAGCTTCCTTTTTTGTTTTTATATAACTTTCCATTTTTTCATAATCAAAGGCGTTTTCCCATTTCGCCACAACGGTTGTTGCCACACAGTTTCCGATTAAATTAAGAGTTGTCCTGCCCATATCAAGAATTTGGTCAATTCCAAGTAAGATTGCAACTCCGACAACGGGAATATTAAAGCTTGCAAGGGTTCCGGTTAAAACAATCAAAGAAACCCTCGGCACTCCCGCAATTCCTTTTGAAGTTAACATCAAAGTGAGCATTATTGCGATTTGTTGGTGAATTGAAAGGTCAATCCCCATAATTTGTGCGCAGAAAAGTGAAGTTAAAGCAAGATAAAGAGTTGAGCCGTCAAGATTAAAGGTGTATCCTGTCGGCATAACAAAGCTTACTATATTTTTTGGAACACCGAATTTTTCCATAACTTCCATTGCTTTCGGAAGGGCAGCTTCCGAACTTGCAGTCGTAAAGGCAAGCACGGCGGGCTGTTTTATTGCCGAAACAAAACTTCTGAAAGGAATTTTCACAATTTGTTTTGCAACCAAAAGAACAAAAATAATAAAAATCAAAAGGGAAGAATAAGTTAAAAATATTAATTTTGCATAGCTTGATAAAATTCCTATTCCGTTTTGCCCGATTGTTGCTGCGATTGCTCCAAAAACGCCAATAGGAGCAAAATACATAACATATTCGGTAAATTTAAACATAATTTCACAGGTTGATTGCAAAAAATCCAAAACGGGTCTTGCCTTTTGACCGACGGTACAAATTGCAAGAGAAAAGAATATTGCAAAAACAACAATTTGTAATAAGTTTCCTTCAGCCATAGCTTCAAACAAACTCGAAGGAATTGTGTTTAAAATAAGATGAGTTAGAGAGTGGTCAACTTGAATATGCTGCATTTTTTCAACAGCCGCCATTGAAACGCTTGAAATATCAATATTAAAACCAACCCCCGGTTTAAAAACATTTGCCATTAAAAGACCGAAAATAAGCGCAAAAGTTGTTATAATTTCAAAATAAACAATTGTCTTAAGCCCGATTTTTCCAAGATTTTTAATATCGCCATGCCCCGCTATTCCGACAACAAGGGTTGAAAAAATCAACGGAGCAATTATCATCTTGACCATTTTCAAAAACGCCTCTGCCAAAGGGTGCATTTTTGAAGCATATTCAGGACAAAGCCATCCGAAAATAATTCCAAGAATAAGCGCCAGAAATATAAAAAAAGTCAGCTTTGATTTTTTCTTCAAAAATTAATTCCTTAAACGTATTATCTACATTTGTAACACAAAAATAGTTTTTTATACACCAATTGTTATTTCAAGTAACCAATTGTAAACATCAACCGTTGTCATACAAATATAGAGATTTCTTTCCGTTAAACTTTTGATTGTTTCTTCAAAACACCTTAAAAGAGCCAGATTTAAACCTTTTTCGCCTTCATTTTCATCTAAAATTTTTAAAATTTCATTTCTATAGTTAATGTCACGGGTGTTTTTTTCAATTTTATCCGCAAGAAAAATAATTTTTTCCAAAAGCCCCATATTCACTCTGCCCAAAGTGTGCCACCTTACGGCATTTATAATTTCTTTGTCGTTAATTTTATATTTTGTGCAGACAAGATTAGCGCCCACGGGAGCATGAAGGGTTTTATAATTTTTCATTTCGTTTTTTTGTATATCTTTAATATTTTTGGCGATAAAACTTTTTAATGCTTCTTTTTCCATACATTTTGCACAATCATGCAAAAGCCCTGCAATTTCAGCCTTTTTAACATCCGCCCCGTATCTTTTTGCAAGCTCAACGGCACAATCTTTCACCCCGAGAGTGTGCATATATCTTTCAGGCGTTAAAATTTCTTTTAATTCTTTTTCAATTTCTGTACAGTTCATTTTCTTTAATATACCTTTTTACTTTTTCATCAACGAGATTATCAATTGAAAGACCCGATTTAACATTTTCTCTTATTTGAGTGGATGAAACATCAACAAAAGAGATATTCTCCGCAATGACAAAATCATATCCTTCATCTTTTAATTTTTCAATTTCGCTTTTTTCTTCCCCCCTTCTTTGAAGGACTATAAAATGCAAATTTTTCCTTATATATTCGGGGTTTTTCCACGTTTTAATTTGAATAAAAGCGTCATATCCTATGATAAAATTAAGTTTTTCTTCCCCCTTTTTTAATTTTTCAATAGTCTGAAAAGAATACGAAGGGGTTTTAAGAGTTGTTTCAATGTCTGAAACTTTTATTTTTTCATTTTCCAAAAGTTTTAACATGTTAATTCTGTGAGAAATATCAATAAAATTTTTCTTATGGGGCGGCTGATTTGAGGGAACAAAAATAATTTTATCAAAATTAAACTTTTCTAAAACTTCATATGCCGTTTGAATATGCCCTTTGTGAACAGGGTTAAAAGTTCCAAAATAATAACATTCCATAAATTTTATAATACAATAAATTATATGAAAAACCTAGACAGTCTGACACTAAAATTTTTTTATGAAGAAAACGAACATGTCTTTAATAATGGCGTTATTCAAAAAATTCAAATGCCAAAAAGAACGGAAATTCTTTTCTATATAAGAAATAACGGTGAAAACAAAAAGTTTTATATCAATATAAATCCAAAATATCCTCATGTTTGTTTTATTAAAGACAAGTCAGACTATTCGGTAAAAATTCCGAAAAGCCCGCCTATGTTTTGTATGCAATTAAGAAAATATCTTGAAGGGGCTAAAATAATTAAATCTAATCTTGTTCAATATGACAGAATTTTAGAATTTCATTTTCTCTGTTCGGATGAATTCGGAATTGAAACACCGATTATTTTATCAATTGAGCTTATGGGGAAATATTCGAATGTAATTTTATATAATTCAAAAACGGGGCTTATAATCGGCTCTGCGCATAATGTTTCCGCCGAGAAAAGTTCAAAAAGAGAAATTTACGGCGGAATAAAATATATTTATCCCGAAAAACAAGAAAAATCAGACATATTAAAAACTTCATATTCAGCATTTATTGAAAAAAAAGATAATATTCCAAAGAATTTTTATTATTTCTCAAAACCTTATTTTGATTTTGTATCAAAAGGAATTACCGATGACGAAAAGCTTTTTTATGCCCTTCAAAATGCCGTATTTGAAAAAGAAAAAATCAAAATGTTTTGGGGAAATGATAAAAGTTTTAATGAAATAATTTTTGATTATTTTTCAAAAACGGTAAATGAAGATTTGATATCAACAAAAAAAACAAAACTTTTAAAAGCGGTCAAAACGAAGATAAAAGGGGTGAAACTTCTTTTTGAAAATAAAATTGATTATGAAAAATATGAAAGATATAAAAAATCGGGAGATTTAATTTTTCAATATATTTATAAAATTGATAAAAATTCCGAAAATGTTGAGTTTGAGGGGGTAAACATTAAATTAAACCCGAATTTAACTTTGGCTGAAAACGCCCAGAGATATTATAAACTTTATTCAAAATTAAAATCCGCCAAAGAAATTCAAGAAAAAAGAGAAATTGAAGCCAAAAAAAGACTTTTATATTTGGAAGATGTCTTATTTTCGATTGAAAACGCTGACAAGCTCTCTGTTTTAGAAGAAATTGAAGAAGAAATTACGGAAGAAAAACCTGATAAAACAGAAAAACCAAAGGTTGAAACCATTCATTTCAAAGGTTTTGAAATTTATCTCGGGAAAAATAACAAACAAAATGATTACATAATAAAAAAGCTTTCTTCCCCCGAAGATATCTGGTTTCATGCTTATGATTGCCCCTCATCCCATTGCGTTTTAAAAACTCAAAACGGAAGAGTAAAACCCACAAATGAGGTAATGTTGTTTTGTGCAAATTTGGTTAAACAAAATTCGCCGATGAAAAATTTAAATAAAGCCGAAATTATTTATACGAAAAGAAAATTCCTAAAACGCCCCCCCTTAACGCCTATGGGGTATGTTACATATTCTTGTGAAAAAGAAATCATTGTTTAACATTTATTTACAATAGATACAAATCATGCAATTTTTATATAATTCCGGACTTTACATGTATATACCCATTAAAAAATTGTAGTAAAGAGAGAAACGAGGATAATATGAGCGATTACGGTTTTGCTTACAATGCCGCATTAAATGCGCAGGTAGAAGGGAACTATGCTGCGGCTAAAGTTCGTGAAGATTTAATAAACAGAGTTCAAAACCCGTCAATATTTGATTTTGATAAGTTAGAACTCAAAAGTTTTGCTGATGACGGCACCTTAAGCCCGAATGCCGCTACCGCACCTACTACAATTTATGATGAACCCACAGGAAATAATCTTGATATAAATGAATTAAATACAACAACAATGGACCCCGCATGTACGGACGGTTGCGATGACGGTAAACTTTCATTCGGCGATACGGTCGGAAGCTTTTTCAAAGGCTTAGTTTCACCGATTACAAACATGTTTTCATCCCCCGAAAACTTTATTAAAGGCGCACTCACAGTGGTTGGCGGCGGTTTATTAGTCGCAGCAACAGGTGGAGCAGCAGCCCCATTATTAGTTGCGGCAGGGGTTGGCGCAGGTGTCTTTAATGTAGCTAAAGGTGCTATAGGGGCAGCAAATGCAAAAACTGACGCTGAAGCAAAAGGCGCATGGGAAGATATCGGCGCAGGTACAGGAATAATAGCAGGTTCCGTTGTAGGTGCCAAAGCGGCGGCAAAAGCCGCAGGCAAAGCCGGAGTTGCGGGCTTTGAAAATGCAGAGTCAATGTCATCACTTCAGGCTACAAAAGCTTGTATTACAGGGGCAGGCAAATCGTTCTCGGCTTCCGTTAAATCATTTACATCAGGAGCTTGGAAAACAAACCTCGGCTTTAGCAAAAATGTAACTGATGAACCTGAAACAACAGAAGCACAAGAAGCCGGTCAGAAGAAAAAGCTAAGAGATATGAGCCCCGAAGAACAAGCGGAAAAAATGAAGGCTGATTATGAAAAACAAAAAATAAATGCAGATAAACAAAGACAAGCTCAAAAAGAATATAATCAAAAAGCAAAAGCGGAATATGAAGCTGAACAAGCAAGAATTAAACAAGAAGCAAACGCAAGACAAGCTGAAGCAAAAACCAGAGTTGAAAACGGAGAATCTACGAAACAAGTTAAAAAAGATTTAAAATATAATCAACCTAAAGAAGTTAAAAAAGCCGTAAACGAAGCCGCAAATAAAGCTGCATCAGACCGTAACGCTGCAAGGCTTGAAGAAAGAAATTACACAAGCAAAGAAAATACTAAAGCCATAAACAAACAAGAAAGAAAAACACTGGGCAAAATTGAACATGCAACAAATAAAAAGACACTTGACCAAGGTGTAAATCAGGCAATTGAAACTGCGGAAAATGCTAAGACCAATTTAAAACAAGCTCAAGACACGTATAATGCCGATCCTACGTTGCAAAATAAAGCAAAAGTTGATATTGCTCAGAAAGAAGTTGCAAGAACGGAAAATCTTCAAGAAAGAGCAATGAATGCGGCTGAAAAAGTGGAAGAAAATATTAACAACGGTAATGTTAAGAAGCCGCAAACAACGTCATCTCCTGAATTTACAAAGACCGAAATCAAGAAAATGACACAAAGACCAAGCTATAAGAATATGTCAAAAGAATTGTCAAAGCTTTCAAGTGAAGATTTATCAAAAATATATAATGCGAAACTCGGGACAAAGATAGGAAAAATAACCGTAAACAGAGACGCTCAATTATATGCTCAATTACATATGTAAAACACAACTCTACTGAGACACAATATAATTAACTTAGAAATATTGTCTAAACACCCTTTTTAATAAAGGGTGTTTTTTATTTGCATACATTCCTTTTTGTACTAAAATTGGCTTAAAAGACAAAAAAAGAGGAATTTAAAATGCAAGTTTCATACGAGTGGTTAAATGAATATGTTGATATAGAGGGAATTACACCTCAAGAAATTGCTCACAACCTTACAATGAGCGGTTTAGAGGTTGAAGAAATTGAAGAAATCAAACCCAAATTTACAAACATAATAACTGCAAAAATTGAAAAAATTGAAAATCACCCGAATGCCGATAAATTGCACCTTGTTACCGTAGATACGGGAAATGGCGTTAAAACGGTTGTTTGCGGGGCGCAAAATATTGAAGTCGGGCAAATAATTCCTTACGCTTCCGTAGGTTCCAAGGTTTTAGACAGAAAAACCGGCGAACAATTTGAATTAACCCCCGCCGTTATAAGAGGGGTTGAATCTCAAGGAATGCTCTGTTCCGAAGATGAACTCGGGCTTGAAGGGCTTCAAAAAGAAAGCGGCATTTTAATTTTAAATTCTCTTTTAAAAGAAATTAAGTTAAATGAACCTTTGGAAAAAGTTTTAAATATCCATGATGAAATAATTTTCCATGTTGCACCAACTTCAAACAGGGGCGATGAATTTTCGGTAATTGGCATAGCAAGAGAGATTGCGGCACTATTCAACAGAAAATTAAAATTTTCTCCCATTGTTCCAACCCAAAATTTAAAAGCCGATTTTAAAGTTGAAATCAAGGACGATGAAGTTTGCAAATATTATTCAATCGGTGTTTTAAAAGATATAACAATTAAACCCGCACCGCTATATATCCAAAGAAGGGTAATTGCAGGCGGCATGCGCCCCATAAATAACGTTGTAGACATCACAAATTATATAATGCTCGAATACGGAACACCTTTGCATGCCTTTGATTATGACAAATTAAATAAATATCTGTGCGTAAGATATGCAAAAAACGGCGAAAAGATAACCACTTTGGACGAAGTTGAAAGAACAATGACAGATAAAACGGTTGTTATTTCAAAAGAAGATGAAGCGGTTTGTCTGGCGGGAGTTTTCGGCGGAAATAATTCTGAAATTGATGATAACTCTAAAAATTTGGCGCTTGAAGCCGCATTTTTCACCCCGCACACAAACAGAAAATCCGCACGCTCTATCGGTTATCGTTCCGAAGCTTCATCAAGGTTTGAACATGGAGTCGATATTAAAATGGTTAAACAGGGTTTATATCAAGCAATTAACCTTTTAATAAAATATGCTGACGCCAAATTTGAAGGAATTGTTGAAACCGGCTCAAGCGAAGGTCAGCCGGTGGAAGTTCTTTTAAGAAATTCTGAAGTTAAAAGAATTTTGGGCTCTGAAATAGAACAGAATAAATGTATTGAAATTTTGGAAAATTTAGGCTTTAAACTTTTAGGGAAAAATGAAGCTGCGGCTAAATTTGAAGTTCCTTCCTACAGAAGGTGTGATGTCAGCCGTGAAATTGATTTAATCGAAGAAGTAGCAAGAATTAACGGCTTTGATAAAATTGCTCCGACTTTGCCCGAAATTTCAAGCGGGGCAACAATTTCTTTTGAAACAAAAACCTTAAAACTCATAAATGAGCTTTTCTTGGGGAACGGTTTCAGCGAAATTATGACAACTTCTTTGACCGGAGATAATTTTGTTAAAGATTTCATGACTTCATTAAACGAAAATGAAAGGGTAGATGTTAAAAATCCTCAATCGGAAGACGCAACAACCCTTCGCCAAGAGCTTATGCCCAATTTAATCAGCGTTGTTAAAAATAACTATGACAACGGAAATAAAAATTTTAAACTCTATGAAATAGGTAAAGTTTTCAGGGCAATTGAACCCTCAAACGAAGATTTCACCGGTGTTGTTGAAGAAAGAAAAATTTCAGGATGTATATTCGGAAACACAAATAACGAACTTTGGAACAGAAAAGAAAAACCCGATTTTTATCTTATGAAAGGAATTTTGGAAAATCTGTTTGAGGTTTTGGGGTTATCTAAAAGAATAGTTTTTTCACCCTTAAAAGAAGATAAAAAGTTTATGCACCCCTATCAGTCGGCAACAATCGAACTTTTATCAAAAAACCCGATTAATTTAGGTTACATAGGGAAAATTCATCCGATTTTAGCTGATAAATTGAAATTTAATCAAGATTTGTTTGTTTTTGAAATTAATCTTGAAGAAATATTGAAAAATATAAATTTTGACACCGTTGCAAAATATAAAAAATTGCCCGTCACAACTCCGGTTCTAAGAGATATAGCCTTTATTACGGATGAAGACGTTACAAACGCCGATATTTTAAAAGTTATTAAAAAGGCGGGAAATAAAGAAATATTCAAAGGGGCAAGTCTTTTTGACATTTATAAAGGCGGTGCAATCGGTGAAAAGAAAAAATCTATGGCATATAGAATAATTCTTCAAAACGATACCAAAACACTCACAGACAGCGAGATTGAAGTCGAAATAAAGAACATAAAAGAATCGCTTGAAAAAAATATTCAAGGACTTTCTTTACGATAAACGGACGAAAAACAGTTTTATTACTATATTTGTAACATATACCTGAAAGCCTTTAACAAAAGGCTTTTTCAGGTTTTTTAACATTATTTTGGGGTTGCAAAATGAGATTTTTATAGTATTATGTAAATGTAACTGGGGCTTGCTCGTTACATAAATAAGTGTGGACAGTAAATGTAACCGAGTTTTTACCCCGTTTTCAAAAAAAGTAAATATATGAGGATTTTTTATGACAAGATCGCTAATTGTGACAATCTTTGCCATCCTTACAATGTTTATTTCCGGAATGGTAAACGAAGCAAAAGCAGCAACAGCACATGAAATTAAAGACATTATTGTAAAAACGGCAGTTTCCATGGGTGTAGACCCTTGCGTAGCATTATCAATTGCAAAACAAGAATCAAATTTTCAAAACCACTCACAAAATTCTTCGGGAGCAGTAGGCGTTTTCCAATTAATGCCTTCAACAGCAAGAAGAATGGGCTTAAACCCGTATAATTTAAACGACAACATCAAGGGCGGAATTATGTATTATCAGATGATGTATAAAAAATTCGGCTCGGTTGATTTGGCTTTAGCCGCATATAATGCCGGTCCCGCTAATGTTGCTAAATACAGAGGCGTTCCCCCGTTTAAAGAAACACAAAGTTTTGTAAGAACAATTAAAAACAATTCAAAACTTTTTGCTAACGATCCTCTCGTTAAAAAACATACCGAACCAAAGGCAAAACCGTTTAGCGAAAATGATAACTCGATAATTGTTCCTGAAGATACAATTTAAAATTTCAAAGGGGTTAAATTTTAACTTCCGATGATTTTAAACTCTCCGTTTTCATAAAAAGAAACCATATTTTTCCCGTTTCTTTTTGAATTATAAAGAGCCTTGTCAGCAACATCAATTAAATCTTTTGAGTTGTCGGCGTCTTTGCCGAATTGACTTATGCCCATTGAAACGGTTGTGTTTATAGTTTCCCCCATAGAACTTTTTGCGCATATTTTTTCAATGTTTTTTCTGAGTCTTTCGGCAATTATTGCTGCGCCTTGTTTTGTGGTTTCGGGAAGCAAAACAACAAATTCTTCCCCGCCGTATCTTGCTGCAATGTCAATTTTTCTGATAGTTGTAGATATCTGGTTTGCCACTTCTCTTAAAATTTGGTCCCCCATAAGGTGACCGAAACAGTCATTTACCTGTTTAAAATCGTCAATATCAATCATAATAAGCGACATGTTGTGTTTATATCTTGCACATCTTCTTGTTTCATTATCAAGCAAGGTCATGAAATGGCGGTTAATATAAAGCTTTGTAAGCCCGTCTTTAGTTGCAAGCTCATATAATTTTGCATTATCAATTGCAATCGCCGCCTGATTTGCAAGAGATGTCATAAATTCCAAATCTTTCTGGTTAAAAAGGTTGTCATTTTTTTTGTTTGAAATATTAATAACCCCGATTGCTTCTCCTTTTGTAATCAAAGGAACACAAAGAAGCGACTGAACATTAGCGGGAGAGTTTTTAACCGCAAATCTCGGGTCATTTGTTCCGAGGTTTGTTATAATTGCCTTTCTTTCAAGAAAAACAGTCCCCGCAATTCCTTCGCCAACCTTAATTTTGGAACATTGAATAATTCCGTTGTTTATATTTTCTTCCACCCTTTTGTCATCAAGCCCGTAAACAACTTTAACCTGAAGGGTGTTTGAAGAATAATCGTATAACATTAAAGACCCCTTTTCGGCGTCAAGAATGTCTATTGCTTTAGATAAAATAACCTGTAAAAGCCTTTTGAGGTCATCAATAAAGTTAACTGCCTGAGAAATGTTATACAAAATCGAAACATTATATAAAGACTGTTGAAGGTCATCAATTTTTTTATTTTGCTCTTTTTGAAGCATAAGCTTTAATAAAGCGGGTTCTATATATTCAAAAACCCTGTTTAAAAAACTTAAATGGTCGTTGATTTTTTTATCATCTTCGCCTAAAAAACAAAAACAAAGAGGGGTGTTGTCGGTTTTATCAAAAAATGCTCTTAAATATTTAATTTCTAAATCTTCAAGCCTGTTTTGTTCAATAAATCCCGTAAAGTGTTTTCCGCCCTGTTCGTCTTCAATTGCAACAAGAGATGACTCTTGTAAAAGCGAGAAAAATGCCCGATTATCATATTCAAAATATTTATCTTTAAACAAAACCTGATTGGTCGGAACGCTTCTAAAAACGTTTTTATTCAACGTAAAAAAGTATATTTTATCCGTATCAAGATAATCAGACAAGAAATCAGACAGCTTTGAAATTAAATCTTCCATATCAATAGAATTGCTTGATATAGCGCTGATTTCAAACATTTTATTTAATTCAAAAAGAGAATTTTCTATAGATGATAATTTATCGGTCATATGTAAAGTTTTGGTCCAAAAATTGCATTATATGGCTATTATAAAGTAATATTTAAATAAATACAATATTTTTAAAGATAGTCTGTTTGTATGAAAAATGAGATAATAAGAAAATGTTTCGGCTGCAAAAGCCTGAAACCAAGAGAAAACTTAATTAAAATTACTCTTTTGAACGGCGCATTGATTGTTAATCCTGAGTCAAAACAATGCGGCAGAAGTGTATATGTTTGTAAAAACAAAGACTGCATAAAATCGTTTATTAAAAACAAAGGCATTAGAAAAGGTCTGAAATTTAATAACGATATACTTATTAAAAAAACCGAAGAAAAACTTTTAAATTTTAACGTGTCAAACTAAGGAAAACATCTTGCGGGTAAACTTCGTTAATATTGCCGTTTGAAGCGGTAATTATACAAAATTCAACTCTGTCGCCTTTTTTGTATACGCCCAAATCATCAAAAGAAAGCGCAATTTCAATTGTGTCTTTATATGCATAACTTACTTTTCTTATTAACTGTAATTGCCACATGCCGCCATAGCTTGCTTTTAAAAGCTGAGGCGGAATGATTTCATGTTCGTTAAACGAAAATCTGAGTTCATATCCGAATTGATTTTCTAAAACAGGATATAAATTATCCGTTCTTGAAGCAACTCTTACAGGGTTTACTATATCTTGATTTTCGGGTTTAAAATAAATGAAAACCTGATTTTTAATGAAATAAACTGTATTAGAAAGGTTGTTTTTATTTATTTCAAATTTCAAATAAATGTTATCATCGTCGTTACCGTAATAAATTCCCTTAATGGTTTTTTTGGATGAAAATGTCGGAGAATCGGGAAGGAAAATATATCCCGCATCAAGCCATGAATTTGTGTCAGGGTTATAAACACCGTCTATAACAGGTGTTATATGGCGTCTTGGCTGTCTTATAGGTTTTCCTATAATTGAAGCAAGCGGAACATCAAGATGTTTGGGAGAGGGAATTCCCAAATATTCATAAGCATTTTTAAGGTGCGCACGGAATAAAAAGTCGAACAGGTGATCATTTGAAGATTCGTTCGGTTCGCCATACCACCAGAGCCAGTCTGAGCCTTCGGATATAAAAATTTCTTCTTTCGCTTTTTCAATTTTTTTGTTTATTTCTTTAAGCTCGGCTTCATTTCCGGCAGATTTAATCATTTTTTTACTTGCCGCTTCAAAGTCATTTCTTGTTTTATCAAGATATATCCATGCCAGATTTTTTGTCGGCTCTCCTATCCAAAGGTCAAAATTTCTGTTTATCCAGCTTCCCGAAGCGACACTGTCTAATTTTTCAGGCTTTGCCTTTTCTATAAATTCAGACAAAAGAACTGTTTCAAGCGTTTCGTCATTTTCTATTAAAGAATAAAGAGTGTCTAAAAATTCGTCCCCGTCATTTTGATAGCTTTCCCAACAGTTTTCGCCGTCCATTGCTATTGTTAAAATATGGTCTTCTTTCGGAGAGAATTGAAGTTTGCTTTGAACAGTTTTAATTTTTTCATAGAAATCGTTTGCGGCGACTTTGCCGTTGTAATTTCCATAGCCGAACCCGACAAGGTTTGCAAAGAAAGAGTCTGCGAAAACAACGTTTAAATTGTTGTTTCTGGAATTAAATCCATAATGAACACACAAATCAAAAGGTGCTTCCAGATTTCCTTCAAAATCTCTTGCAAATTCCCTTCCGAGAGTGTTAGCCAAAATTCCTTCATCGGTAACAGTCCATTTAACTCCAAGCTCGTTTAACATATCGACGCTTTTGTTACTTATGCAATGTTCGGGAAGCCAAATTCCTTTAGGTCGTTTTCCAAAAACTTCTTCAAAATAGTCAAGCGCTCTTATGGTTTGTTCTTTTGCGTCTTGAACAAGAAGGGGGTTTTTATGCGGCAAATTTTCGCTATAGGCATAATTTGTTTCGTTTATATCCAATAAAAGCGGAATTATCGGGTGATAAAAAGGGCTTGTTGAAATTTCAATCTGACCCTTGTCTTGAAATTTTTTATAAGTGGGAATTATTTTGCTCATTATGTCAGCTTGAATTTCATAAATTTTTACCCTGTCATCGTAAGTATAATTTTTTTGTTTTTCAGACAAACTCTGAAGTTCGGGGTATACCGAATAAAACCTTTTATCTATCCAGCACAGTGTATAGTTTGCGATAATGTCAAAAAATTCCTGTTCGGTAAAATCGTTTATTGAGATATCTTCCCTTGAATATCTTTTATTATAAAGTTCGGAATAGTATCCTCTTTGTAAAATCATGGTGGAATAGTTAACATCAAAGAAATATTGAAGGATAAAATGTTTATCCATTTCGGTTAACTTGTTGTCTTTTGTGATTAAAAGCTTGAAATGAAGGTCGCTTGTTCCATCATTATATCTTTGAATTGAACTCAAAAGTGTGGCTGAAATGTTAAAGTTAAGCTTAATTTTTTTGTGGTCTTCACACCTTAAAACCATATCAAGATAATCTTTTGTTGCATGAAGCCTAACCCAAGGCATTACAAAATCTTCCGTAAATTTTTCCTGATATACGGGTTGATGAAAGTGCCAAATAAAAGCGATATTGAGTTTTTTTGTCAAAGCTTTGTTCCTTATTTTGCGATTATATCATATTTTGTCGAGTTTGAATAATTCAATTTCGCTTATTTTTCAAAATAATTGGGATTTATGGCAACCCACTGATACATATCTTCTTTTTGGGGCATTTCCACAACAAAAATTCCGCCGTATTTACCTTTTTGTGTGTATAAAATATCTTGTCTTGAAAGTTCCAAAACCGCCCTTCTTACTGAAGAATGGCTCATATTCATTCTTTTTGCAAGTTCTTTGATTGAAGGAATTTTATCCCCCGCCTCATGGTTTTTTAAAATGTATTTTTTTATGTTTTCAAAAGCTTTTTTCCAAAGATAATCATAATTTTTCTCAAGTTTTCCGCCGGCTTTCGGCTTAGACATAAACATTGATTTTTCAGATTTATTATTCATTATCCCTTCATTTAAATAAACAGAGCCGTATTTTCCCCTTCTTGAAAGAATTATTTTATCTTTATTTAATTCTTTTATTGCAAGGTTAATTGTTCTTATGCTGACATTGAACAGTTTTGCAAATTCAAGATTAGTGGGAATTTTATCCCCCTGTTTAAAATTTTGAGAAAGATATTTTTTTATATCTTCTTTTAAAATTTTTGATAAATTTCGATTTTTAACTTCTCTTGAACCCGTTTTTTCTTTTTCGCTTAAAATGATTGGCGAATTTAAAACCAAAACAGACTTTTTATTTCTGTATTCTTTTCTTAAAATTCCGTCTTCAATCAGGGTTTTAAGCGCCAATCTCGTTGTGTTTTGCGAGGTGTTAATTTCAGAGGCAATTTCAATTATATTCGGAATAATTTCATTTTCTCCAAAATTGCTTTCAAAAAGAAGTTTTTTAATTTCAACCAAAGCCTTATCTTTCTTTGAAAACATTTTAATTTCGCTTAATTTGTCATTCGGGTCGGTGATTTTTGTGCCGATACATTGCCTTGATGAAAAAAACCCTAAATCTTCCGCAATTTTAATTGCGTTTTGAACGGTTCCCGTGCTTATATTTAAAAATTCCGATATTTCCTTTTTAGAGGGAATTAAATCTCCAAAATCTGCAATTTTATTGACAAGAACATAATTTCTCATCTCTAAAAGCCAATTTAAAACAATATCTTCTTTTGAAGCTTTGTTGTAATCGGGCATAATTTGCGAGGTTTCATGAATTGAAATTTTTTTCATATTAATTCTTTAAAACAATTCTTCTCAGATAATCACCGTAAGTGTTGTTAAAGTTTTTTGCAAGTGACGCCAAATCTTCCTTTGAAATAAAGCCCATTCTATAAGCAACTTCTTCCACACAAGAAATTTTAAGCCCCGTATTTATCTCCATTGCGGAAACAAAATTGCTTGCCTGAAGAAGGGTTTCCGTTGTTCCGGTATCAAGCCAAGCAAATCCCCTTCCCAAAATTTCAACTTTTAATTTGTTTTCAGACAAATAAATTTTATTTAAATCGGTTATTTCAAGCTCCCCTCTTTTTGAAGGTTTTAAAGATTTTGCATATTCAACAACATTTTTGTCATAGAAATAAAGCCCCGTTACGGCGTAATCTGATTTTGGTTCTTTTGGTTTTTCTTCAATGGAAATTGCCCTTCCTTTTTCATCCACCTCAACAACGCCGAATCTTTCGGGGTCTTTTACTTTGTATACAAAAATTGTTGCTCCCTTGTTTTCTTTTTGAGCGCAAGTAAGCATTGAGCCAAAACCGAATCCATGAAAGATATTATCCCCCAAAATAAGAGCAACAGGCTCATTATTTATAAATTCTTCCGCAATTATAAAACTTTCCGCAATTCCTCTCGGAACCTGTTGAATTGCATAAGAAAATTTAACGCCGAGTTTTGAGCCGTCCCCCAAGACTTTCTCAAAGTTTGCAATATCATAGGGGTTTGAAATAATTAAAATATCCCTTATGTTTGCAAGCATAAGTGTGGTAATCGGGTAATATATCATCGGCTTGTCATAAACGGGAAGCAATATTTTTGAAATCGGCAGACTTGCCGGATAGAGCCTTGTTCCGTTTCCCGCCGCAAGGATAATTCCTTTCATAAAATTCCTCTTTTGATTTTCATTTTGTCATTATAGCAAAAAACCCGCCGTTGAACAGTTTTGTTACATTGTTTTTATATAATTATGCCCGCTTTTAAAAGATTTAAAGGCGGGCATGAAACCTATTTCGTTTCTTCGGACTTGTTTTGAGATGAAATTTTTTCTCTGACTTTTTGTTCGATTTCTTTTAAAATTTCAGGGTTTTCCGTTAAAAATTCTTTTGATTTATCTCTGCCCTGACCGAGTTTTTCATCATTATAACTGAACCATGCGCCCGCTTTTTTAACTATATCCATATTAACGGCAACATCCAAGATGTTTCCTATAGCGCAAATTCCTTTTCCGTAGACAATATCAAATTCGGCGGTTCTAAAAGGCGGAGCCACTTTATTTTTTGCAACTTTCACCCTGACACGGTTTCCTATATCTTCCCCGTCTTTATTTTTAAGCCCTTCAAAACGACGAATGTCCAGACGGACGGAAGCGTAATATTTAAGAGCGTTTCCACCCGTTGTTGTTTCGGGGTTTCCATACATAACGCCGATTTTTTGTCTTAACTGGTTAATAAAAATAACCGTTGTGTTTGTCTTTCCGACAATTGCGGTTAATTTTCTTAAAGCTTTTGACATTAATCTTGCCTGAAGCCCCATTTGCTGTTCATCCATTGCCTTTTCAATTTCGGCTTTTGGAACGAGAGCCGCAACAGAGTCAATTACAATAACATCAATTGCGCCGGAGCGGACGAGTTCTTCAGCGATTTCAAGCGCCTGTTCGCCTGTGTCGGGCTGAGAAATTAACAATTCTTCAACATTTACGCCTAAATTTCTTGCATATTCAGGATCAAGCGCATGTTCTGCGTCGATAAATGCTGCAATTCCGCCTCTTTTTTGGGCTTCTGCCGCAATATGCTGTGCAAGTGTCGTTTTGCCCGAAGATTCGGGACCGTATATTTCAATAATTCTTCCCCTCGGAACACCACCGACCCCAAGCGCCAAATCAAGGGCAAGAGAGCCTGTAGGTATGCAATCTACCTGAACTGAGGGTCTGTCCCCGAGTTTCATAATAGAGCCTTTTCCAAAGTCTTTCTCAATTTTATCTAAAGCCATTTTAAGGGCTTTGTCTTTTCCAGCTTTAATTTCATCCTGTTCTGTTTTTGTTTCAACTGCAACCATTAATATATCCCCTATACACAAATTTAAAAACATTATATAATAATTTCTATGAAAACTCTAATGCTTAACAATTTTGAAATCGGAAAAGACAAACTTACAATTTTAGCCGGTCCGTGCGCCATTGAATCAAAAGAAATTTGTTTTGAAGTTTGCGAAAAATTAATTGAAATTACGAATAAACTCGGAATTAATTACGTTTTTAAGGCTTCATTCGATAAGGCAAATCGTTCTTCTTTAACTTCATACAGAGGGCTTGGGGTTGAAAAAGGAATAGAAATTTTAGGGGAAGTTAAAGAAAAATATAATGTCCCCGTTGTAACCGATATCCATGAACCTTATCAGGCTGAGCTTGCGGCTAAAGTTGCAGATATAATTCAAATTCCCGCTTTTTTGTGCAGACAAACAGACCTTCTTGTTTCAGCCGCAAAAACCGGAAAAATCGTAAATATTAAAAAGGGACAGTTTTTATCTCCCTATCAGATGAAATCAATTGCAAAAAAAGTTTCAGACTCGGGAAATGACAAAATTTTAATTACGGAAAGAGGCTCAAGTTTCGGTTATCACAATTTGGTTTCCGATATGAGAGGCATTAAAATCATGCAAGATATGGGCTATAATGTCGTGTTTGACGCAACTCATTCCGTACAAATCCCCGGAGGCAAAGGGGAATCATCCGGCGGGGAAAGACAGTTTGTTCCGCTTCTTGCAAAGGCTGCCGTAGCTTCGGGCGCAAAAACTCTTTTCTTTGAAATTCATCCTAACCCTTCATGCGCAAAGTGTGACGGGGATAATATGCTTCCTTTAAATGAAGTTGAAGAATTATTTGATATGTTGAACAAGATTTTTAAGGTAGTTAACCAATGTTAGACTTAAATGCAGAATATGAAGTTTTATCATACAGCGTGGGCGATACAAAAGCCGGAACGAAAATGGGTAAGCTTCAATTAAAAAATACATCGCAAGACACGATTTTAAACTGTATTCTCTGGGAAGAAGCTCTTAACAGAATGGACTCCAAGCTTTTCAAAACGGGAAACATTCTTAAAATCTTAACTGCAACATATAACGAAAAGTATAATAACTGTCTTGTCAATAATTTGCAGCTTATAAAAGAGGCAAAAGCCGGAATTGAAAAAGAAGAAGCGCTTCAACTTTATAATACAATAATTTCAACAATTGATGAATTTCAAAATGAAAAATTAAAGGAATTTACAAAAAAAACAATTGAAGAAAATAAAGAAAAACTGTTAATTGCTCCTGCCGCAAAGGTTATGCACCATAATTATTTAGGCGGGCTTTTAGTTCATATTGTTGAATGTATAAATTTTGCAAAAGGTGTTTACCCGCTTTTTTATAAGAAAATTAACAAAGATATCCTTCTTTCCGCTTGCATTTTACATGACATCGGAAAAGTTTTTGAATATGAAATTGATATTGAAACCGGCTTTGTTGAATATTCAAATGATTTTAAGAAAGATTGGATATCTCACTCGCAATACGGCTTTTCTCTTTGTATGGCAAACAACCAGCCCATGGTTGCAAAAATGATTGCTGCTCATCACGGAAGGACTGATTGGGGCGCAATGATTGATTTAGGAGAAAAAGACTTAGAAAATTATTATTATGTTGTTCATCATATCGATGATCTTTCCGCAAAGTTTGGAAGAATAAGCGTAAACGATTTATAGGGGGGAAAATGAAAAAATATTTATGGCTTTTTGTTGCAATATTTTGCATTTTGGCATTTTCGTCAAAAGCGCTTGCATATAAAATTACAACAGATGTCAAAACAAAAAGAATACCTGCCGGAATTAAGCTTGAGCTTGCAATGGCAAACGATATTTATTCTGACAATGTCACGGCGGGTGATATGTTTAGCGCATATTTAACAAGAGATGTCAGAACTCAAACCACAATGATTTTACCAAAAGGAACAATTGTAAGAGGAAGCGTTTCAAACGTTTTAAGTCAAAGAATGCTTTCACGTTCCGCTATTTTATATTTGAAATTTGACCATGTTGTTGCGCCCAACGGCTCTCAGATACCTATTGTTGCGGGCATTGCAGACAAATATACTCTCGATAACCAAGGCGGAATAAAAGCCGAAGGAAGCTATAAAGAAGCTGTCGGTGAAAACTGGTCAAAATCAGGAGCTATAATTAAGAAAGCGACAAAATGGGGAATAACTTCCGGAGAAGATTTGTTTAAGGGCGGAAGATTTCTCGTTACTCCGTTTTCGGCAACAGGCGGGGCAATAGCCGGAACAGGATATTTCATCGGAACTTCTGTTGCAGACCTTTTCCACAAAGGAAATCAGGTTGTAATCAAAAAAGGTGAAGTATTTAATATTTTAGTTTTAGAGCCTTTGGATGTTCCTGTCAGTGAATAATTTAGAACAAATAAAAGAAACTTTAACAAAAAGAAGCTTAAAGCTCTCTTGCGGCGAATCTTGCACAGGAGGGCTTATAAGTTCTCTTTTAACGGATGTTGAAGGCGCTTCAAATTTTATTGAAATAAATTTTGTAACATATTCCCCTTATGCCAAAATAAGATTTTTAAATGTTCCGAAATCCGTTATTGATAAATATGGCGTTGTTTCAATCGAATGCGCCGAAAAAATGGCAAAGGGGCTTTTAAAATATTCCGGAATTTCAATTGCAACAACGGGTTATGCCTCATCTGTTTTGGGGGATACAAAAAACAAAAAAGGCACCGTTTATTTTGCTTTTGCCCATAAAAACACGGTTAAATCTTTCAAATATATTTCTTTAAAAGAAGACAGAAAAGAAGTTAAAAAAGATATGGCGGAACATGTCCTTTTTGAATTTTTAAATTTCTTAAATGAAATTTTTGATTAGCCAAAATAGAGAATATAATTTTTTAAAAATGCAATGTATTTTCTTATTATGAAAGTTGCGTTTTTTGATATAAAGCCTTTTGAAAAGGAATTTCTGGAGCAAAGTTTGACTTCCGACTTTGAAGCTTTTTATTATCAAACAAGCTTAAATCCCGCAACAAAAATTGACGATGAAATTAAAGATGCGGAAGCGCTTTCGGTTTTTGTTGAATCAAATTTGACGGAAGAAGTTTTATCAAAATTTGATAAATTAAAAACAATTGTTTTAAGAAGCGTGGGATATTCCCATGTGGATATTGTTTATGCTCAAAAAAGAAACATAAAAATCTATAATGCTCCTCACTACGGCGACCATTCAATAGCCGAATATACATTTGCGCTTTTGCTTTCCATTTTAAGAAAAATCATTCAATCGTCTAAAGATGTAAAAAAACAAACAATAAACGATGATAAATATCGTGGAATGGAGCTTTGCGGCAAAACAATCGGAATAATCGGTCTTGGTGCAACCGGAAAAATTGTTGCCGATATTTCACAGGGTTTTTCAATGAAACCCGTATATTTTGATATTCAAAAAGATGAAAGATATAACTATCTTCCGCTTGATGATTTGTGCAAAGTTTCTGACATAATAAGCATAAACTGTCCCTTAAACCAAAACACGCTTTATTTAATTGACGAGAGCAAATTTTCTCTTATGAAAAACGGAGTTGTTATAGTAAACACGGGCAGGGGGGAAATTATTAAAACCAGAGCCCTTCTCGAAGCGCTTTTATCAAAAAAAGTTTCATATGCCGCTCTTGATGTCGTAGAATCTGAAGATTTGGTCTATGAAAACTTAACAAACAGAATTGATATAAACACAATTAAAGACCCGTGTTTTAAAAATTATTATATGATAAGGAAAATAATGTCTATGGAAAACGTTATCATTACCCCGCATATTGCATATAATACGACAGAAGCGCAGAAAAGAATTTTAGAGATAACCGTCGGCAATTTAATTTCTTCAACAAAATTTACAAGCTAGCCTTAAAACCCTTGTTTTGATATAATTTGTTCTATGGAATTAGCAAAATATATAGAACACACAAATTTAAAACCTAACGCAAGTCAGGATGACATAAAAAAACTCGTGCAAGAGGCTGTTCAATATGGCTTTTACGGAGTTTGCGTCAACCCTGTTTATGTCAAATTGGCTCACAATTTAATTAAAGACTCAAATAAAGATATAAAAGTTATCTGTGTCGTAAATTTCCCTCTGGGCGCAAACAGTCTTTCAACAACGATTTTTCAAATTGAAGAAGCAATTGAAAACGGGGCTGATGAAATCGACACGGTTATCAATATCGGCGCTATAAAATCGGGAAATTATAAGCTTGTGGCTGATGAATTAACCGAACAGAAAAAAGCTTGTAAAGATAAAAAATTAAAAGTCATCTTGGAAACAGACCTTTTAAACAGCGCCGAAATTAAGGTGGCATGCTTAAATTGCATGACTGCAGGTGTCGATTTTGTTAAGACTTCAACAGGTTTTGTAAAAGACGGTGTCGGCGCCACGGTAGAAAATGTCAAATTGATGTATCAAACTGTTGCCAAAAAAGGAATGGGGGTTAAAGCAGCAGGCGGAATAAAATCCAAACTTGCCGCAATAGACCTTATTAATGCGGGCGCAAGCCGTCTTGGAACAAGTTCGGGTGTTTTAATCGTAAGTTAAGGAAAATAAAATGGATAAAATTACAATTCGTTCAGACAGAAAAACAGATTACACTTTTACATATAAAGGTGAAGAACAAACCTTAAAAGCTGGAAGTATTATAAGCATTGCAAACGGGCTTAATGACGTTGTTTTGCCCACGGTTGCAATGAAAATAATGAATAATTTAATTGTTATTAAGGAAGATGTTAAATAATGAGCGAAGATAAAATCATCGTTACTATAACAGGCAAAGACAAAACAGGCATTGTTGCCAAAATTGCAACCACAATGGCTGAATTAAAGGTAAACATTGAAGATATTAAACAAACAATTATGCAAGATTACTTTGTTATGATGATGTTGTGCAATATATCTGACTCCATGGAGTCTTTCAGCACCATTAAAGACAAACTGACGGAATCTGCCGGCAGTTTGAACATGACAATTTGGGTTCAAAGAAAAGAAATTTTTGACAGGATGCACACAATATAATGGCAATGAATTTTGATATAAACAACATAATTGAAACAATAGAGATGATAAAAGTTCATCATCTTGATATCAGAACGGTTACCCTTGCCCTCAGCCTGAGAGATTGCTGTGCGCAAGACACAAAAAAATGTGCAAATAAAATTTACGATAAAATTTTAAAATATGCTTCAAACCTTGCAAAATTTGCAAATCAGCTTGAAGATGAATATTCAATTCCCATTATAAACAAAAGAATTGCAATAACTCCGATTTCAATTGTGGCTGAATCTATTGATAATCCTGATTTTATATATATTGCCCAAACGCTTGATAAAGCGGCAAAAGAGGTTGGAGTTGATTTTCTCGGCGGTTACTCCGCTCTTGTTGAAAAAGGCTGTACCGAAGGAGATAAAAGGTTTATGGCTTCAATTCCCGAAGCCCTTGCGCAAACTGAAAGAGTTTGTTCTTCGGTTAATTTGGCAGGGTCAAAAGCGGGAATTAACATGGTGGGCGTTTATAAAACCGCAGAAATAATTAAAAAAGCGGCGGAACTCACCAAAGATAAAGACGGAATAGGAGCGGCAAAATTTGTTTGTTTTTGCAATTCCGTTACCGATAATCCCTTTATGGCGGGTGCATATTGCGGTGTGAACGAACCCGAATGTGCATTAAATGTTGGTGTTTCAGGTCCGGGGGTAGTTCGTCATGCAATTGAAAATATGGATAAAAATGCTGACCTTGGCGAAGTTGCAAACACAATTAAAAAAACGGCATTTAAAATCACCACAACAGGCGAACTTATAGGGCGTGAGCTTGCAAAAAGACTTAATATTCCGTTTGGCGTAATTGACCTTTCTTTAGCGCCAACGCCCGCTGAGGGTGATTCCGTAGCGGGAATTTTTCAGGCAATGGGCTTGTCAGACGCCGGAGCCCATGGAACAACGGCGGCGCTTGCAATGTTGAATGACGCCGTAAAAAAAGGCGGAATAATGGCTTCAAGTTATGTCGGCGGGCTTTCGGGAGCATTTATTCCCGTTAGCGAAGATAAAGGAATGATTGAAGCCGCAAGCAAGGGAGTTTTAACCATAGACAAATTGGAAGCAATGACTTCTGTTTGTTCTGTCGGGCTTGATATGATTGCAATTCCGGGGGATACACCAACCACGACAATTGCAGGCATGATAGCCGATGAAATGGCAATAGGAATGATAAATAAAAAAACCACTGCCGTCAGAGTAATTCCCGTTTTCGGTAAAAAAGCGGGCGAGTGGGTTAAATTCGGCGGTTTGCTCGGTGAAGCACCGATTATGGAAATGCATGACACCGATTCATCCGTTTTTATAAACAGAATGGGAAGAATTCCTTCACCAATACACAGTTTGAATAATTAGGAGAGAGATTTATGAAAAAGTATAGAATTGGGGTAGACGTTGGCGGAACAAACGTCAAACTGGCACTTGTTGATATGAACGGAAAAATTGTTTATTCAAACACAACCCCCACACGTGCAGATTTGGGTTATGAACATTCAATTGCGAATATTCAAACTGCGATTGAAGAATTAATGAAAGAAACAAGTTCAAATAAAGAAAATATTGAAGCAATAGGCTTTGGTTTCCCCGGTCAAATTGACTATCAAAACGGAATTGTAAGGCTTTTGCCGAACATGCCGGGGTGGGTTGAAATTCCCGTTGCAAAAATAATGGAAGAAAAATTTCAAATTCAAACAAAACTGGACAATGACGTTCGTGTTGCGACTTTGGGAGAATTAAAATACGGTGCGGGAAAAGGCTGTAACAATTTGGTTTGCATAACAGTCGGCACAGGTATAGGTTCAGGGCTTGTTTTAAACGGTAAACTGGTCAGAGGCGCCAAAAACGCAGCCGGTGAAATCGGTCATATAAAAATGACTATGGGTGACGGCCCGATTTGCGGCTGCGGAGATTACGGTTGTTTTGAAGCTTACGCTTCAGGACCTTCCATTGTGGCTGAAGCAAAAGAATATATTAAAGGCGGCAAATCAAGCAAATTTAAAGAGCTTGCAACCGAGGAATTAAGCCCCTATATCGTTGCACAGGCTGCGCTTCAAGGTGACGCCGTTGCAAAAAGAATTTATTCAAAAATGGGCGAAATTATAGGTCTTGGCTTAACTTCCGTTATCAACCTTTTAAATCCGGAAAGAGTTATTATAGGCGGCGGAGTTGCTGACGCAGGCGATATTTTGTTTAACCCGATAAGAGAAACGGTTGCAAAACGTGCAATGCCAATTCAAGCGCAAAGTGTTGAAATTGTTCCGGCACAGCTTGGAAACACGGCAGGCGTTATTGGCGCAAGCCTTTTAATAGAATCTTAAACGCTCTTTAATATATAAAAAACGGGGTGGTATGTAAGCTCAAAACCGAGGTTATCTTTGAATTTTGCCAGATATTTTGTTTCAAAATTCAAAAAGTCGGCTTTTGTCCAAACTTTGTTTTGAGTTTTTACACCCGTTAATTTGATGTGCCCTAAAAGTTCTTTTATATTTTCAAAATAAAGAGTTTCAAGCTCTTGTTCAAAATGAATGATTTTAAACCCGCTATTTTTTATAACCTCTCTTAAATCCGGATAACAAAGCCCGATTTTTGTAATTTCTTTAATCTGGTTAAAATTTTTGCTTCCGAATGTTGAAAAACAAAACTCTCCGCCATATTTAAGGGAAGAATGTATTTTTTTAAAAAGAAAGTCATAATCTTCAATCCATTGAATTGCGGCGTTTGAAACAACTAAATCAAGATTGTTTGGTATATCCGCACTTATAATATCACCTTTAATGTAAATATCGGGAGTTAAATTTGTAAAATTATCGGTTAAATCATTTAAAAAAATCTCTTTATATTTAAGATTATTTTGAATTTCATCAGTCAAAAAACCGGTTCCCGAACCGATTTCAAGAATTCTGTCAAATTTGTTGCCCAAAAGATTGGTTAAAATAAAAACAAGCTTTTTTGCCATTTGTTTTTGTACCAAGGCGTTTTTTCTGTATGTATCTTTTGCCTTTTCAAAATTCATCTTCCATAGCTTTCTAAAATTTCATCAAAATTTTTAAATTCAAAAAACGGAAAATGCCCGACATCAAGCTCAATAACATTTCTGTGTCCTTCATAAAAAAATTTTTGTGAATTGTAAGGAATAATCTTGTCTTTTTTTGTGATTATAACTTTATCAAATTCAAAATTTTTATCAATTTCATTTTCTTCAACATAATTTTTAATGGAAATAAGTTCTTCCCAAAGATTTTCAACCGTTCTTTTTGCCTCTTTTATTTTTCCGTTTGAATTAATTTCCATTTTTGCTTTAAAGTTTTGAACAACATCAAAATTAAAGGCGTTTAACATTAAATCATAAATTTTGGGTTTTATTCCGAATGTTTCATCAATCGGATAAATCGTTCCCGCAATTGCAACCGAATTATCAATCGAAGGAAGATAATTATATGCGATATTGCAGGCAAAAACGCCGTAAGAATAAGCTATTAAATTAATTTCCGTATATGGAGAATAATCAAAATAACCCAAATCTGAAAAATCAAGGCTTGAATAATCGTAAACAAAAAGAATGTCCGAGGTTAAATTATCAAACTCCAAAAAACAGTTTTCATCGGTGTAAAACCCGCAAAAAAAGATTAATAGCCTTGTTGAATCATGATTTATATGAAAAAGCTTCATTTTTTCCTCAAATTTTATAATAATTATACTATCACCAATAATACAATTTAAAAATTAAAGATTTTCATTGTATAATTGATTTGTTCAAAATTTTCAAGGGGTTTAAAGATGAAGAAAGCCGCAACGTTAGTTTTATTTTTGGCTTTAGCCCAGATACCGGCTTTTTGCGAAAGTTCGGAAAGGCTTAATGTTTATTACAATAACGGGGTTGTTTATTTTAAAGACGGAAAATATTCTTCCGCCATACTTGAATTTAAAAAAGTTTTAAGACAAAGACCTTATGATAAAACGGTAAGATATGCTCTGAGCGATGTTTATCTTGCACGGGCAAAATATTATAATGATAAAGAAAAAGCCTACAGAAAAGCGATAAACGACTATCGTTCCGCCCTTACTTACCTTAAATATTGGGACGATGAAGACCAATCCAAAATATCCGTTATACAAGGCGCCGAATATAACTTAAACGCCCTGAAAAAGTCATATGCGCCTTTGAAAACGCCTGAAGCCGTTTTAACCGAAGCTAAAAACTTAAGGGCGCAAGGTGAGCTTGCAGCTTCTATTTATGAATTAAGACAGCTTTTCAATAATTCAAAATATCAAAATGAAGCCTATCAAACCGCTTCAGATATTTATAAAAGTTTGAATAACGAAAAAGAAGCGGTTGAAACAGTCAGAACTGCCCTGAATATGACTCCTGATAACGGAATTCTTCATTTAAAATATGCAATTCTTTTGGACGATTTTGGAAATGAAGACGCCGCAATGGATGAATATTCAAAGGCTCTTGAATATTCAAACAACAACCCCGAGGTTTTAAGCGCCCTTGAAAAACTTTGGATGGCAAGAAGCGTTCAAAATCCGAAAGATTCTCAAGCCCTGATTAATCTGGGTGCAATTCTTCAAAAAGAAAACAGGCTTGAACTTGCAAAAGCTCAATATATTAAAGCACGCCAGATTAACCCGAATGACCCCGTTGTTTTAATAAATTTGGCTTCCGTTATGACCGCTATGAATGATTATGACGGTGCCCTCAAAGTTTATGATGAAATTTTATTAAAAAATAAGGGCGATTTAAGCGCAAGACTCTATAAAGGTAAACTCTATGAAAAAAAGGGAGATATCCCGTCTGCAATAAAACAGTATAAAGAAATTTTATCAATTAAAAAAGATGATGAAACGGCTCAAAATGCTTTAAATTCGGTTTTATCCAATTTAAGCGGAGATAAGCTTGAAGAATATCTTAAAAAAGAGGCGGATACGAACCCTACAAACTATGACGCACAGTTTAAATATGCTTTTGAAATGCACAAAAACAAAAAATATGAGGGCGCAATTACTTATTATAAAAAAGCCATAGCAATTAACCCCAAAAAACCCGAACCTTTTATTAACCTTGCGCAAATTTTTATTCTTCAAAACGATATGGCAAGGGCAAAAAACGTTGTTGCTCACGGTCTTTCAAATTTGCCCGATAATCAAAATTTGAAAGAGCTTGAAGATTCAATAAATAAACAGGGCGCAAATGAGCTTTATGCAAAAGGAAGCGAACTTTATAACAGCGGAAATTATCAGGGAGCGCTTGAATATTACTCAAAAATTTCATATCAAACGCCTGAAATTAATATGATGATTGGAAATTGTTATTTTGAATTGAAACAAAATGACAAAGCGCTTGAATTTTATCAAAAAGCCCTAAGCCAAGACTCTAAAAATGAAAGCGTTATGTTAATGGCCTCAAACACTCTTTCTGCAATGGGAAGGGACGAGGATGCAAAAGAATATTTGAATAAAATTTTATCAATTAACCCGAACAACAAAAACGCAAAAGACACACTTTCTGCAATTAACCAAAATCAGGAAAGCGAACTTTTAAACGGCGGAATTGAACTTTATGAAAATAAAAAGTATGACGATGCGCTTTTGCTTTTTGATAAGTTAATCGCAAAAAACCCCAAAAATGCCTATGCCTTTTATTATAAAGGTGCAATATACGAAGAAAAACAAATGCCCGATAAAGCGCTTGAAGAATACAAAAAATCTATAGCGGCGGACTCTAATTTTGCCCTTTCATACTATATGACGGCAGTTCTCTATGATACAAAAGAGGACTATAAACAAGCCATAACATATTATGACAAATATGTTCAACTAAAGACAAAAGAAGGGGTTGATGATGAATTTACAAAATATGCAAAATCAAGAGGAAAAGAACTTAAAGATTATTTGAGCAAAAATAAATGAAGGAATTAAGAGGAAAATTAAGAGTAATTCAAGCCCCGCTTGCGGGTATCTCTGACATTGTTTACAGGCGCCTCATAAGAGAATTTGAAGGCAAAAATACCCTTCTTACAACCGAAATGATTTCATCAGAAGCAATTTATCAGGTGCCAAACTCAAATATAATCAAATTTGAAGAAAGTGAATATCCGCTTTCTTTTCAGATTGTGGGGCATAAGCCTCACCTTATGGCGCATGCGGCAAAACTTCTTGAAGAAAGAGCAACAACAATTGATATAAATTGCGGGTGTCCCGTTAATAAAATAGTAAAAAGCGGGGACGGGTCTTTTCTGATGAGAAATATTCCTCTTGCCAAAGAAATCATTAAAGCGGTAAGAAAAGCCATTTCAATTCCTCTCAGTGTTAAATTCAGGCTTGGCTGGTCAAATGATGAAAAAAATTATATTGAGTTTGCCAGAATGCTTGAGGGCGAAGGGGTTGATTTTATTACAATGCATGCGAGAACAAGGGCGCAAATGTATTCCGGAAGCGCCGATTGGAATGAAATTAAAAAATTAAAAGAAGCGGTCAAAATTCCTGTTTTTGCAAACGGCGACATTAAAACAATTGATGATGTTAAAAAATGCGTCGAATTAACTGGCTGTGACGGAGTTTCAATCGGCAGAGGCTTTATTGGTGATTTTTCTTTTCCAAAAAGAATAGAAACTTTTTTTGAAACGGGCGAAGTTATTAAAGAACCTGATTTATTTGAAAAAATTGAAATGCTAAAAAAACATCTTGAGGGCGAAATTCAATACAGAGGCGAAGTTAACGGGGTTAAATTTATGAGAAAATTTTATCCGTTTTATATTTCATCAATTAAAAACGCTTCCAAAATACGCTCTAAATTGGTATTATTAAACTCATACAGCGAGGTTTTAAAAGTTTTAGATGACATTCTTTGTTTATATGCTTCAAACTGAAAGAGATACAATTTATACCGGAGTTGCAAAAGATGTAGAAAAAAGGTTTTCGGTTCATCTTAAGGGAATAAAAACGGGCGGCGCCAAGTATACAAGCGCAAATAAACCCGTTAAAATTTTATATACAAAAGAGTTTGAAACAAAATCTGAGGCAATGAAAGAAGAATATCGAATTAAGAAATTAAAAAGGGAAGAAAAATTAAAACTTGCGCAAAGTTAATTTTCAAGCTTTAAATTATGCCTTTTTTTTGATAGTTTAATTTTATGAAATTTAAAGAAAATAAATTTTTAATCATACTTTTTGTTATTACTTTTTTATGTCTTTTTTTCTCGACGGGACATTTGTCAAACATTTTGATTGATGTCGGAAGGGAAATGTATTATCCAAAGGCAATTTTAGAAAATAAAATTTTATATAAAGACATTTTTTGCATATACGGTCCTCTTTCATATCTTTTAAATGCCTTTATTTTTAAGATTTTTGGGGCAAAATTAACCTCTCTTTATTTAATGGGTTGGATATCATCCCTTTCAATCGTCTTTTTTACATATAAAATATCAAAGAAATTTTTACCCGAATTTCATTCTTTCTCAATAACTCTTTTTGTTATTGTTACGGGATGTCTTTCGACAAGAATTTTTAATTTCACCCTTCCGTATTCTTATGCCGTTTTATACGGGCTTGTTTGTTTCTTAATTTCCGTTTATTTTTTAATTGAATATCTTTCTGACAAAAAAAATAAAAATCTTTATATTTCCTCACTGTTTGCGGGTTTTGCCGTTTCAAACAAATATGATTTTATTTTATATCTGATAGTTTTGTTTGTTTTTATTTTTAAAACAAAAAACATAAAAACAATTTTGAAATCAACACTTATGCTTTCAAGCGCCCTTTTTGCGCCGTTTTTAATTTTATTTATTCAGGGGCTTGAAATTAAAAACCTTTTTAACGCTTTTGATTTAATTAAAAAATTTACAAATACGTCTGCACTTCAAACTTTTTATGTAACCCAAGGAGTTTATTACACAAAAAGAGTTTGGCTCGAGTGGCTTTTTGAAATATTAGAGATTTTAATTTATATAATTCCCATTTATTTTGGAATTTTACTTTTTGATAAAAAAAGAAAAGCGATAAAAACCCTTGGCGTTTTATTGATTTTATCGGGAACTTATTTTGCCGCAATTAATTTTAGGGCGGAATCTTTTTTGTTTTTGACTTTTCTTACATCGGTTTTTTTAATTGTTACTTTTAAGAAAAACACCAAAGTTCAAAATGTTTTTATTATAAGTTCTCTTTTAATAAGCTTAAAATCGCTCTGGGCTTTATCATACGGAAATTACGGGCTTTATTATATTCCGTGTGTTTTAATTTCGTTTTTTATACTTTTGCAAAACAACTTCGGAAAAAAACTCTCAAACGCTTTTTGTGTTC
The DNA here is from genome assembly GCA_947630045.1 of Candidatus Gastranaerophilales bacterium. Classification (GTDB taxonomy): domain Bacteria; phylum Cyanobacteriota; class Vampirovibrionia; order Gastranaerophilales; family Gastranaerophilaceae; genus Galligastranaerophilus_A. The sequence goes on along the minus strand of CANRGC010000005.1, from coordinate 23,085 downwards.
TTTTAATCGGGTTTGCCCTCGGGTGCGCTTTATTAAACATAAACAACCTTTTAATTTTGAAGGGCAAAATAAATACGGAAAAAGGAAACCTTTATACAGTGCCTTCAATGGCAGAGGCTTTTAATGAAGTTATTGATTTTTTAAATCAAACAAAAGAAGAAAACCCCAAAATTGCTGTTTTTCCTGAGGGTTTGGCAGTTAATTTTCTTATTGCCAAAAAAAATACGGCAGAAAATTTTTATAATTCTTTAATTCCCTTATATATAGAAGGCTTTGGCGAAGAGGCGCTTATTGATTATTATAAAAACAATATGCCTTCATACGTTATTTTGTCAAATATCGGGGCAGAAAGCTATCAAAAAGGGGAAATTTGTAAGACTTATGCTTGGGCATTTTGTAATTTTATTTATGAAAATTATACCCCTCAAAAAACAACATCATATAAAAACCCTGACAGCTTTATTATTTTTAAAATAAAAAAGGAGAAAAATAATGATTTATGACGATTTTAAAAACTTTAAACTTTATGGCATTGATAAAAAAATTACGGATTTTATTTTAAATATGAATGATGAAATTGAGCTTGGAAGACATGTAATCTCGGATTATGCTTATGTTAACGTTCAAGAATATGACACGAGAGATGAAGTCAAGCTTGAAGCCCACAAAAACCATATAGATATTCAGTTTTTGCTTAAAGGAAAAGAAAAAGTTTATACAACAAGCCTTGATGAACTTGAAATTTCCGAAGAATATGACCCAAAAGCGGACGTTGCTTTTTATAAAACACCAAAAAGAAATTTAAATGTTTCATATCTTGAAGAAAAGAAATTTATTCTTTTATATCCGGATGACGCCCATTCGCCGTGTATGAAAATCGACAATGCCGAACATGTTAAAAAAGCGATAGTTAAAATTGCGATAAATCAATAGTTTTAGCCTTTTCATTGTTAAAACTATAAAAATATGATATTATTGTCCCGAATTTAAGAATGGAGAAGAATATGAAAAAGTTATTAATTGGATTTTTGACTTTGGTTCTTACAACTTGTTTTTGTTGTAAAGTTTACGCAGCTGATATAGAAGGGCTCTATGACAAATATCAGGCTGTCTATCTTCCTTCAACAAACAGCTGGTCAACAGGCTCAATGGCGCCTGACAGAGTTGTTTTAACCAAGAAAACGACTGAAGGCAGCGGAAGTTATTCCGAATATTACAATTCAAACGGAACTCTTGCGGGAAGTTTGAATTCAAACTTTGAATTTATCAAAGACGGCAAATTAATCGGCGCTGATAATGCGGGTTTAAAATATTACGGAATTACGCTTGAAAACAACAAACTTAAACAAACGCCTCTTTCCGATAAAGAACTTACGGCGCTTTTCCCGAACGCCAAAATCGTTAAAATTTCAGAAGCAAAAGACGGTGTAATTACTGTTAAAAAAGAATTATTCAAAAAACAAGAAATTTTACTTGTAAACGATACCGATAAATATTTCCACAAATATACAATTTCTCCGGCAAAGGTTCAAAAAACCGATATTAAAGGGCTTTTAACCATTTCTAAATATGGAGAAACTAAATTTACTTCACCTGACAACAGCGATGTTATTACGATAAAAACAGTTAAAGGAAAATATCCTGTTTGCGCTTGCGGTGAAAAATGCAAATGCGGCGAGAATTGTAAGTGTGGTGAAAATTGTAAGTGCGGTGAAAATTGCAAATGCAAACAAGGCGAAGATTGCAAATGCAAAGATTGCAAATAGATATAAGAATAGTTGAAAAGGAATTAAAAAATGAAGAAATTGTTGTTAAGCTTACTTGTTGTGTTGACTTTTAGTGCGGCTTCAATTGCAAGCGCAACAAGCGATTATGACGCCGGCAAAAAAGCGTTTGAAGCTAAAAATTACACCCAAGCGGTTACATATTACGAAAGTGCGATAAAGCAAAATGCAAAATATGCGGAAGCATATTACGGAAAAGGCGAAGCTGAAATGGAGCTTCAAAAATATGATGACGCTATTAATTCTTTCTCAAAAGTGGTTTCTCTTAAGCCAAATTCATCTGACGGATATTACGGCAGAGGTTCCGCATACGCAGCAAAATCAGAATGGGAAAAAGCAAAGAAAGATTTAGATTTAGCAGTAAAATATGACCCCAACAACTATGAAAAATATATTGCAAGAGCAATGACGCTATATGAATTAAAACAAAAAGAAGCCGCATACGCTGACGTTGAAAAAGCAATTCAGCTTGCTCCGGATGAACCGCTTCCATACAGAATCAGAGGTTTATTCAAATTGGGCGATTTACAATTCCGTGCCGCTCGTGCAGATTTCAGCCTTGGCAAAAAAGTTGAAAAGGCAAAGAAAAAAGCCGAAAAACAAGCTAAAAAAGCTGAAAAAAAGGCAAAAAAATAATTTAAATAATATAAATCGAATAAAGACCGAAGGAGTTATTCTTTCGGTCTTTATTATTAAAGTTTTATCGAATTAAAAATTAAAGAGTTGTCAAAATTAACGGTTCAACATCCCCAACCATAACAGTGTGTTCAAAGTGAGCGGAAGGAAGTTTATCTTTTGTAATAACCGTCCATTCGTCGTCAAGAACCATTACATCGTCTTTCCCCAGATTTAACATAGGCTCAATCGCAATAACATTGCCGGTTTTTAATTTTAACTTGTTTCCGACTCTGTAATTAAAAAGAAAGGGTTCTTCGTGCATATTATGCCCGACTCCATGTCCGCCATATTGGCGAACAATGCCGTATTTGCCTTCGTTTGCAACATCTTCGATTGCGCCCGAAACATCATCCAAAACGTTGCCGTTTATCATTTTTGAAATTCCCGCAAATAAAGCACGCTCAGTGTATTCTAAAAGCTTTTGCACTTTCGGGTCAATTTCTCCGACAGGATATGTCCATGCCCCGTCACCCACCATGCCATGATAGGTTGCGCCGACGTCAATTGAAATAACGTCCCCTTCTTTTAAAATTCTGTCTTTGGAAGGAATTCCATGGACAACTTCTTCATTAACGGAAGCGCAAATTGAAGCGGGAAAACCGTGATATCCGAGGAATGTAGGTGTCGCTTTATTTTCTTTTATAATTTCATAAGCAATTTTATCAAGCTCAAGTGTTGAAACCCCGGGTTTAACGGCTTCTTTCATTGCGCTATGCACTTTTGCAACAATTGAGCCCGCAATTTTCATTAATTTAATTTCTTCTCTTGATTTTTTTTGAACCATAAAAAGCCTCGCTTAATAATAAAAGGGTGAAATTCACCCTTTTCCTTTTATATTCCTGCAATTTTTGCCAACTCTGCCCAAACATCTTTGACAGGCTGATTGGCATTAATTGTTTTTAAAACTCCCCTTTTTGTATAAAAATCAAGCAAAGGATGAGTTTCTTTTTCGTAAGTTTCAAACCTTAAAAGTGCGGTTTCTTTTGTGTCATCTTTTCTTTGAATTAAATCAACCTTGCAATCGTCGCACTTGTTTTCAACCTTTGGGGCAGAAGTTTTTATATTATATATTTTACCGCATTTTGGGCAAGAACGTCTATTCACAAGCCTTTCAACCAAAACTTCCGTCGGAATATCAAAATAAACCGCAGTCATTTCAATTTTCTGGTTTAATTCTTCAATGATTTTATCCAGCGCCCCCGCTTGTTCCAAGCTTCTTGGAAAACCGTCCAGAATATATCCGTTTTTGCAATCATCTTCCATAAGGCGGTTTTTAATCACCGTTGATACAACTTCAAGCGGAACAAGCTGACCTTTATCAATATAGCCTTGAGCAATTTTACCGATTTCGGTTTTTTCGGAGATATTTTTTCTCAAAAGCGAACCCGTATCAACATGAGGAAGATTTAACTCTTTTGATAGAATATCTGTCTGTGTTCCTTTTCCGCACCCCGGAGGTCCGAGAAAAATAAATGCTTTTGTCATTTTTGCCTTTCAATTATTTAAGAAATGTCTCATAATTTTTTGATAAAAGATGAGTTTTAATTCTGTTAATGAAATCAAGCGCAACACCAACCATAATAATTAAAGAGGTTGCCCCGATACCTTGCATTGTCGTAATTCCCGTGACTTTTGAAGCAACTGTGGGAACCATGGCGATAATGCCCAGCGCAATTGCACCAATTAACATTAATCTTGTTAAAATTTCATCCAATTTGTCCGCAGTCGGTTTCCCCGGTTTTACCCCCGGAATTGCAGAGCCGTATTTTTTAAGGTTGTCGGCAATTTCTTTCGGCTGCATTGACGGAATAATTGAAGCATAGAAGAATGTTAAGGCAACAATCAAAAGAAAATAAATTATGTAATAGCTGATGTTTGCCGGACTTAAAAATGCGTTCAAATTCTCAAGGAATGACCTTAAGGCAACATTTTCGATTTTCATTTGAGTTACAAGGCTCAAAATTGTTGAAGGGAAAAGCAAAATTGCGATAGCAAAAATAATCGGCATAACACCGCCGGGGTTTAATTTAAACGGAATGTTTGAATTTTGCCCGCCGTATACCTTGTTGCCGACTTGTCTTCTGGCTGAAACAATCGGAACTTTTCTTATTGCATCGTGCAAAATAATAACAAAAATTGTTGCCGCAATGAAAATTGCAAGCAAAACAACAAGCCCCAATTGAAGTGCGGGGTCTTGAGAAACAAGAGTTGCCGTTCTTTGAGTATACAGAGGAATGCCGGATAAAATGCCGACAAAAATTATCAAAGAAGCACCGTTTCCGATTCCTTTTTCGGTTATCAACTCGCCAATCCACATAACAAAAATTGCGCCCGCAGTTAGTGCCACCATAGAACCGAAATAGAACATTCCATGGTTAAGTTCGTGCATTATTGTTCCGTCAAGTTTAGACAGCAACAAAACAAACACAAGCGATTGAAGAAAGGCTATCACAACCGTGAATAACCTTGTAAGCTGTTGAATTTTTCTTCTTCCCGCTTCCCCGTCTTCTTTTTGCAGGCGCTCAAGCGGTGTGATAATTACCGCTAAAAGCTGCATTATAATTGAAGATGTAATATACGGACCAATACCCAAGGCAAAAATTGAAACTTTTCCCAAAGCGCCGCCGGAAAATAAATCAAGAAAACCTATAATATTATTTCCCTGTGCGAGTGCCATAAAAGCTTCGTTATTAATACCAAAGATAGGAAGCTGTGCGCCAAATCTGAATAGCGCAATCATTAAAAAAGTGAATATAAGCTTTTGCTTCAACCCGCTTGTTTGAATGTTGTTCATCAAGCTTTGAAGCATTTGTTCGTTTGTTGCTTGTTGCATTGTTAGATTATTTCAACCTTTCCGCCTGCTTTTTCGATTTTTTCTTTAGCGCTTTCAGTTACATAATTTGCTTTAACCGTAACTTTTTTTGTTAATTCGCCGTTTCCTAAAATTCTTAAAACTTCAGTTTTAGGATGAACCATTTTGTTTTCAATTAAAGCTGAAAGTGTAATCTCATCGGCACTAACTTTGTTTAAAGCCGAAACATTAACGCTTGCGGTATTAAGAGCAAAAATATTTTTAAACCCTTTTAATTTTGGTAAACGTCTGAATGCGGGCATTTGACCACCTTCAAAACCACGTTTTGAAGTTCTTCCCGATCTTTGACCTTCACCGTTGTTTCCACGTGAAGATGTCTTACCGCAGCCTGATGAACGACCACGTCCGACTCTTACAACTTTTTTAACAGAACCTTTATTAGGTTTTAAATCTTCTAATGTTATCATTATAATTACCTTACCTTTTCAAATTATTCAACTATTTCCACTAAGTGCGGAATTTTATTTACCATACCCATAATTGTTGCAGTTTTTGAATGTTCAACAACACGGTTAGTTTTTGTCAAGCCAAGCGCTTTAACGATTTTTTCATGTTTTTCGGGAGCGCCGATTGTGCTTTTTACTAATTTTATTTTAATTTTTTCTTCTGTTTTCTTAGCCATTTTCATTCACCCTATTTTTGTCCTAACAATTGTTTCATTGAAATTCCTCTTTGAGAAGCAACGTCTTTGAATGTTCTTAATTCTTTAAGTGCGTTTAATGTAGCATTAGCGGCATTAAGAGGAGATTTTGAACCCAATGATTTACTTAAGATGTTTTCAATTCCGCAAAGTTCAAGAACCGCACGCACCGCACCACCTGCGATAACACCGGTACCTTGGCTTGCCGGTTTTAAAACAACGTTGCCCGCACCTGATCTTCCTGTAATCATATGAGGAATTGTTGTTTTGTAAATAGGAACGGTGATTAAATTTTTTCTTCCGTCAGCGATTGCTTTTTGAATTGCAACGATAACTTCTGCTGCTTTTGCAACGCCCATTCCGACTTGACCTTTTTTATTTCCGACGATAACAATTGCTCTAAAGCTTAATTTTTTACCGCCTTTTACAACTTTTGTAACTCTTCTGATTTGAACAACCTGTTCTTTCCATTCTGATTCAACGGGTTCTACCGTTTCAATTTTTCTTCTTCTTGACTGTTTTTTTTGCGGTTTTAATGTCGTTACTTCCGCTTCTTCGGTTGTTTCTTGAGCTGATTGTTCAACAACTTCAACTTCTTCAACAACTTCATTTGTGTCTTTAATTTCTTCGTTCACTGTTTAAATACCTTTCGATTTAATATTCTTAATAACAACAAAAAGAATACACAAAAACCCCCTTTAATTTCTTATTTTAGGGTGTTATGTATTCGGTTGTAAATTTCTGACATGGTTAATAATACATGCTGAAATATTTTTTGCAACATTTTTATCAAGAGGGTCAGGAATAATATAATCGGGCGAAAGTTCTTCCCTTGAAATCATTTCTGCTATTGTTTTTGCACACAAAATTTTAATTTCATCCGAAATAATTTTACAGCCCGAGTTTATAACCCCGTCAAAAAGACCGGGGAAAACAAGCGAATTGTTTAATTGATTGTCAAAATCCGGTCTGCCCGAAGCGACAACCTTTGCGCCCGCCCGAAGCGCCTCATCAGGCATAATTTCGGGAACAGGGTTTGCAAGGGCGAAAATAATCGGGTCTTCTTTCATTGTCTGAATCATTTCAGCTCTTAAAATTCCGCCCGCAGAAAGTCCTATAAATACATCCGCACCTTTAATTGCGTCTTCAAGCGTGCCTTTTTCATTCATATAATTTGTAATTCTTGCAATTGCTTCAAGAGAATGGTCATTTTCAGGTCTTTGTTTGTATACAATACCAAAAATGTCCGTCATTATTATATTTTGAACGCCGGCTTTAATTAAAAGCCTTGCCGTTGCTTGACCGGCTGCGCCTGCGCCTGAGATTACAACTTTTACTTCATTAATTTTTTTTGACACTATTTCAAGCGCATTATAAAGCCCCGCAAGAGCCACAATCGCCGCTCCGTGCTGGTCATCATGAAAGATTGGAACTTTTGAATTTTGAATTAAAAACTTCTCAATTTCAAAACAATTCGGGGCTTTAATATCTTCAAGATTAATTCCCGAAAAAGACTCTTCCAAAAGAAGAATAATTTTCTTTATTTTGTTTACATCTTGCGTGTTTAGACACAAAGGCATGGCATCAACCCCGCCGAGTTCTTTGAATAATACCGCCTTTCCTTCCATAACGGGAAGCCCCGCCGAAGGACCGATATTTCCAAGCCCCAAAATAGCCGAGCCGTCGGAAATTATTGCAACAGGTTTTCTGTAATCAAGCATATCGCTTATTTGGGTTTCTATTACCCCGCCAAATGCGCTTCTTAATTCTAAGGGTTCAAAATCTCCCAAATTCATTGATTCAGGCAAAACGCAGCCTTTAGAACATGTCGGAATAAATTCTTCGTTATCAAAATTCAAGCCTTCCGTCAAAGTTGTGTCAATTCCCATGAAATTTGGAATAAGAGCCTCTTTGACCATTTCAAAATCTTCGTTTGAACATTTCTTTATAACAAGCGGATAGGCGTCGGTTGTTCTTGTTTTTTTAAGAAAAATCGCTCTTTTGACCGAAGCTTCATAATCAAAAGACAACACCGCCACTGAATTTGAGCGGTTCGTGAGCTCAAAAACCTTTCTTATATCGTCTTTAATTTTAAGACAGCTTTGTGAAACCCCCGGTGTATAAACCAAAGACAGAATTTTTTTATTTTTAACTTTAACTTTAGGAACGATTTCAATAGTTTCCATTATTCTCTTACCTTATTTTCATTACCGTTTATAAGTCTTTTTATGTTTTCTCTGTGCAAATAAACAATGTATATTGCCGCAATAAGCGCATAAATTGTATAACAAACAGGGTTGTTAAAGACAAACATCAATATGGGCGCACAAATCAGGGCAATAATTGAACCCAAAGAAACATATTTTGAAAACCATGTTATAACCGACCATATGCAAGCCAAAATTGCGCCTACATAAGGATTTAAGGCAATTAAAGTACCGATTCCCGTGGCAACGCTTTTTCCGCCTTTAAACCCGAGAAAAACAGGCTTGGAATGACCGACAATAACCGCAATTGCGCATATAACGGCAACAACACCCAACGAATCGTTTGAAATCAGATATTTTGCCAATAAAACGGGAACCATGCCCTTAATTGCGTCTAAAATCATAACCGTGAAAAACCATTTTTTTCCGAGAACTCTTTTTACGTTTGTTGCTCCGGTTGAGCCCGAACCTATGGTTCTTATGTCGTTTCCGGTTTTTAATTTAACAATAATATAACCCGTTGGAATTGAACCGATTAAATATGCCAGAAGAACAAATAAAGCGCCCATCACTTATCTCCCTTTTCTTTAAAAAGCATTCTGACAGGTGTTCCAAAAAAGCCGAAAGCCTCTCTTATTTTTTTTGTCAGATATCTTTTATATGAATCTTGCAAAAGTTTTTTTGAATTTATAAAAATTGTAAATGTAGGCGGGGCGACCTTTGATTGTGTTGAATAATAAATTTTTAAAAACTTTCCTTTAATTGAAGTCGGCGGATTGATTAGAGAGGCTTCATTTATAATTCTGTTCAAAAGGCTTGTTTGAACCTGTTTTGTTCTTTCTTTTTGAATTTCAATTGCCGTGTCAAAAATAGCCTGAAGCCTTTGCCCCGTTTTTGCCGATATAAAGATTTTTTTGGCATAATTCAAAAAAGGAGCGTTTTTCTCAATTTCCTGTTCAATTTTATGGGTTTGAATGTTTTTAATAAGGTCCCACTTGTTAAAGGCGATAATAAGCCCTAAGCCCGCTTCCTCAGACATTTGAGCAATTTTTTTATCCTGATCGGAAAGCCCCTCGGTTGAATCAACAACAAGAAGCGCAATGTCAGCTTCTTTAATTGCCCTTATTGCCCTATCCACGGCAAAAGCTTCCACCCCGAAATCAACCTTTGATTTTTTTCTTATTCCTGCGGTGTCAATTAAAACAAAGTCTTGTTCTTTATATACAACCTCAGAGTTAATTGAATCTCTTGTTGTGCCTGAAACGTTTGAAACAATTGCCCTTTGCTCATTTAAAAGGTTGTTTAAAATAGAGCTTTTTCCGGCGTTTGGTTTTCCTATTATTGCGATTTTAATAGCGGAAGTATCGTCATATTCTTGTTTTTGCTCAATATCTTTTGTTATAACGTCAAGCAAATCGCCAATTCCCCCCGACCCGTGCAATGCTGAAACAGGCATGACATTTTCAAAACCGAGCGAATAAAATTCGCTGTAAGAAGTCATTTCATCGGGTGAGTCAACTTTATTTGCAACAATAATAACCTCTTTTTTTGACTGTCTTAAAATGTCTGCAATATCGCTATCATAAGGGTTTAAGCCATTTTTGGCGTCTACCACAAACAAAATTAAATCGGCTTCGTCAACCGCAAGTTTTGCTTGAGCAAAAATATTTTTGACAAATTCGTCTTCATTGTTTGTGACAATTCCGCCCGTATCAATCAAGACAAAAGGTTTATGCTGCCAAATGGCGTCAAAATAAATTCTGTCTCTGGTAACGCCCGGCATGTCGTCAACAATGGAGCGCCTTTCACCTACTATTCTATTTACCAGTGTCGATTTGCCTACATTAGGGCGTCCGACCACCGCAACCGTTTTTGATTTCATAAAGCTATTTTACAATAAAAGTTTAAAATTTGTGCATATATTAAAAGACACCGTTTAAATACGGTGTCAGCTAGTGTTGTTAGCTTCGGGATTGTGTTGTTAGGTGTCGATAAATAAAATTTGAGCTGTTAATTGCTTTCGGATTATATGCGATAAGAATTGTGTTGTTTGCTTCGAATTTATGTGTTGTTTGTTGTTTTTCGGATTATGCGAAATAATTTAATTTTGTTTCATTCAAGCCTTTTTCAATAGATTTTGCTCTTGAATTGATTTCTTTAATTGCGGGGCTTACTGTTCCTAAAAAGCCTGTCAATAAACCGCCTTCAACCATGTTATGTTTTGGTGACGGAGCGCTGATTCCAAAATTTGTTTGCACCCCTCTGCCAAAGCTAACTTTGTTATTTGGTGTATTATTTACATTTGTTATAGGATTTATACTTAACATTGTCTTTCTCTCTTTAGATTTTTCTTCTCTGTTTTAGTGTATGCTAAACACTTTATCTTTATATTGGTATTATGTACCCAAAAAATTTATTTGTCAACCCCTCTTTATATTTTTTTAATATCCTTGTCAGACAAGCGTTTTGGGCTTAACATATTATTTGGCTTAAAACAAACTATACAATAAGTGTAAAAGTGACACCAACATAAAACTGAAAAGAAAAACAAAAAATAAAAAATTTATTTTTTAAAATTTTCTATGGCAAAATTAAGCTCATCATCAACGTTATTAAACATTTTCGGGTTTAGAACTTTTTGTCTTAAAACGGAATTTAAAATTTTTCCGATAATTTCCCCCTCAAAAAAACCGTTTTCTAAAAGCATGCCGCCCGTTAACAATGGCTTTATATCTTTAATTTCAAGATATTTAAGACAAGAATTATCGCCGGTTTTAAAATAATAAAAGGCAAGCTGAACGGGGTTGAACTTTTTAAAAAAGTTATAAATTTCAAAGTCATCCTTAAAATTAACCCTTATAAAAGGAGTGTTTTCAAGTGCCATTATAAAAAGTTTGTTTTGTTCGCAATCAAAAATGTTCAGTGCATTCCTCAAAGTCTTTATTTCATCGGGTTTTATTCCGACAGATTTTGTCCAAATTTTATAAATTTCTTTATTTAAAATTTCTTTTAAAATTTCATCTGCCCTTTTATTTTGAAAAATTTTATTTAATGTAAGATAAATTCTCGATATGCTAAGACCTTTGTTATCAAAGGTTTTTACCGTTTCATCAATTAATTTTTTCGTGTTTTTATCAAAATCAAAATCAAATCTGTATTTAAAATCAAGCCCCCTCAAAATTCTTGTCGGGTCATCCTGAAAAGACTTATTGTGCAAGACTTTTAATGTTTTATTTTTAATATCTTCAATTCCGCCAAATTCGTCCGTTATTTTTTCGTCCGCAATATTTATTGCAATTGCATTTACCGTAAAATCACGCCTTTTTAAATCTTCTTCAATTTTTATCCCGACTTTGTCCAAAACGGGCAAACACCCCATTTCAGGATATTTTTCAGAACGGGTTGAGGCTATGTCGATTTCTTCATTTTCAATTTCAACCCTGACCGTTTTAAAATCATCATGAATTGATTTAATTTGAAACTTGGCGCTTTGAGCAAATTCTACGGCGTTGCCCTCAATCAAAAAGTCAATATCCTTAATTTCTTTTCCCAAAATTAAATCTCTGACCACCCCGCCTACAATATAAACTTTTTGTTCATATTGAAGGGCAAAATGTTTAATTGTTTCAACAATTTTTCCATGTTTTGGGTTTAATTTTTCAATCAAGCTCATTTTTCTCACTTTTTTCTAAAATAAAAGTTACCGGCCCGTCATTAATAAGAGCCACCTTCATATCGGCGCCGAAAACGCCCGTTTGAATGGAAAGTCCAGAATTTTTTAACTTTGATACAAATTTTTCATAGAAAATATTCGCCCCTTTTGGCTCCATAGCGTTATCAAAACTCGGTCTTAAGCCTTTTTTACAGTTTGCGGCAAGCGTAAATTGAGAAACGACAAGAATTTCGCCCCCTATATCTTTAACGGAAAGGTTCATTTTTCCTTCTTTATCATCAAAAACACGCAAATTTAAAATTTTGTTGGCAAGAAAGTCAATAAATTCTTCCTTATCATGCTTTTCAACGCCAAAAAGCAGAAGCGCACCCTGATTTATGCTTGAATAAATCTTATCATCAATTGTCACGCTTGCCGATTTAACTCTTTGGAAAACAACTTTCAAAACAAATTCCTTTTTTTGTTATCTTACTATAAATTTTCACTTTTTGTGAAGGTTTGAGGTTTTAAAATTGCTTAAATAATATCCTTAATGTACAATTTATTTATTAAAAGGAATATAAAATGCCGTTATCGTTTTTTTGGGGCGAAGAAGATTTTCTTATTGAAAAAGAAGTAAATAAAATTAAATCGGAAGTTTTGGGGGAGAATATTTCCGAACTTAATTATAAAGTTTATGATAACCCCGACTTTTCGAACCTTATTTTTCTTTTAAGGGCGCAGCCTATGATGTTTGGCGATTGCGTTTATCTTGTAAAAACGGAAAAATATTTTTTGAAATCTAAAAAAATCAAGTTTGATGATAAAGAAATTGAAGAAATAATTGATGCTATTGATTTAATTTCCCCCTCAATTCATATAATTTTCACATGTCAAATTCCAAAAGGGGAAAGGGAAAAGCCCGATTCAAGAACAAAGCTCTTTAAGGCAATTCAAAAAACGGGCAAAATCATTGAATTTCAAAGTTTTAAACCTTATGAAGAATATAAAATAGCCCCCGTTTTAAAAGGTTTTTTAAAAGAAAAAAATCTGAAAGCAAGTGATAACACAATTCTTGAAATTATAAGAAGGGTTGGACCTTACTTAAGAGATTTAAATTCTGCGCTTGATAAAATCAGTCTTTATATTTATCCAAATAATTTAATAGATATAAAAACGGTTGAAAACCTTTATCCTACAAACAGAAACATCTTTGCGCTCATAGATTTAATTCTTTCAAAAAATTATGAAAAGGCAATGTTTGAAATAACTTCCATGCTCCAAAAATCGCACTATCTTGAAATTTTGTCTTTTTTGCAATCGGGTTTTTCAAAAATTTTGCTCACAAAAATCTATTCAAAAACTATGTCAAGCTTTGATATAGCAAGAAAAACGGGGCAAAATGAATATGCGGTGAAAATGTCTTTAAACAAAATTAAAAATCTTCCTTTGGAAAATTTGATTTCATTAAAATTAAATTTAACAAGAGCAGAGTTTGAAATTAAAACAGGTGAAAAAGAGCCGGTAACAGCTCTTTTAGAGGCTTTTGCAAAATGATAAATAAAATTTTTAAAGAAAAACTGAATTTTTTATCGGAATATTTTGAAAGCTGTTTCAAAACAAAGAAAAGATTTCCCCAATCAATAATTTTGGAAGGAAAAGACATTTTCACATCTTATTTCTTTGCGCTTGAGCTTGCAAGAATAAACAACTGTCTTGAAAATCGTGAGGAAAACTGCACCTGTCTTAATTGTAAATGGATAAAAGAAGACAAACACCCCTCAATTATAAAAGTCACCCCGCTTGATTTTAAAGATGACGCTTCAAAAACGGTAATTTCCGTTAAACAGGTTGAAAAAATCACCTCTTTAATTAATGAAGCCTCTGATTATCACAGATTTTTTATCTTTTCGGGTGCAAAAATTGCGCCGTATGACAAATTTCAAAAAAGAAAACTTGAAGAATTTCAAAACTCAAATTTTGCCGTTGAAAATGAAAACTGGCAGCCCCTTCCTCTTAATAAAAAAATCTTTCAACAAGAGGCGTCAAATGCTCTTTTAAAATCGGTTGAAGAAGCGCCCGACAGAGTTACTTTCGTTTTTCTTTGCACCTCAAAAGAAGACATAATCTCCACCATTGTTTCAAGGTCTTTAGTGTTTAAAGTTCCTTCCTTTAAAGAAAAATCGGATATTGACTTTTCCGAGTTTTTTGAAGGTTATCCGAATTTAAAAATCGAAGATATGGTACAAAGAGCGTCAATTTTAATTGAAAAAGCCGAAAATGAAGGCATTGAGCTTACTTTGGCGCTTGATTACATGCAAGAATATTTATTGAGTTTAATCAAAGAAAATTTTGATAAAAAAGATTTTATTTCAGAGGATATTAAAAAAATTCAAACGGCAAAAAAATGGCTGATTGCGCTTGTTTCTCCAAAATATGCGATAGAGAGCCTTTTTATAAATTTGTCAAACGAAGGAAGAAATCTATGAGGCATAAAAAAACTGTTGCAATTTCAATTCCGACGGGCGTCGGCGCTTCAATCGGCGGTTTTGCGGGGGACGGCGGAAAAATAGCAAAAATGTTTTCAAAACATTTTAATGTCTTGTGCCACCCGAATGTTGTCAACGGCGGAATTTTAAGCGCAATGAACCCGAACATTTTATATACGGAAGGTTATATTTTTGATGAATTTTTTAAAGGGAACCTTTCTCTTGTGCCGCTTGATGAATTTGAAGAAAATAAAATAGGAGTTATTTTTGATAAAAGCATTCCAAATGACATTTTAAACGTGCATATAAATACAATTTCCGCCGCAAGAGAGGTCATGGGGCTTGACATTCCTTTTTATGAGATTACCAAAGAAAATGTCGGAGTGGAATTTTATATAAAAGATAACCATTCAACGGGAACTTTAAAAAATGAAAAAACTTTATTAGAAGCGGCAAAAACTCTTATAAATAAAGGAGTTAACGCCATAGCGGTTGTTTGTTATTTCGGAGATGACGCCGATGATATTTCATATGAAAACGGGGTTGGAATTGACCCGATAGGCGGAATTGAGGCGGTTATTTCCCATTATCTTTCAAAAGAATTAATGATTCCGGTTGCCCATGCGCCCGCATTTTCTTCAATAGATATTTCAACAAAAATTTCAAACCCGAAAGTTTCTTCCGAAAACATTTCTTCCACTTATCTTCCCTGTGTATTAATCGGGCTGTCAAAGGCGCCGAAAATTGACAAAACAAAAAAAGAAGGAATTAAAAACAGTGATATCAAAGCGCTTATCGTTCCAAAAATGGGCTTTGGCGGAATAGCACCGCTTGCGGCGTATCAAAATAAAATAAAAGTTGTAAGTGTCGAAAATAAAATTCAAAAAGGTGTAAGTTGCATTCAAGTCGGTGCAGATGATATAATTAATTATGAAAGTTATGAAAACTGTTTACAAGAATTGTTGAAGGATAAGAATGATTAATTTAAAAAACAAAAAATTAGCAATGGTTATTGCGGAGCTTATTTTGGCACTTATAATTTGCGGGATAATTTTTGTTATTACAATTCAAGTTTTTAGATCTACCGATATAACAAAAACCCCCTATATTTATTCGTTTATGAAAAATCTTCCCGCCGCAAATGAAGTTATTATGGACGATTGTTATTTGGAAGGAAGATGCCGGTCTAAAAATCAACTTCCGGAAGACCCTTATGAATATTGTGCAAAGCTTGCATATTATTTTAACATTTCAGGAACCGTACTTTGTTCCAATAACAGATATAGCCTTGATGTTATCAAAAACGAAAAACATTATAATTTTAAACTTCCAAACGGAATATCGGTCTATGGTCTTTCCGACAACGACAAATGGCAATCCAAAGACAGCAGTGCTTCAAATAAATATATAGATATATTAATTGATATCAACAGTGAACGTGGCAAAAATCAAAACAAAGAAGATATTTTCCCTGTGAGAATTTTTAGAAACGGCGATGTTGTCCCCGGAATATATGACGGTCAAGCCGATGACTTTTTGTATGAAAACCCTAATTTCTTTGGTTACAGGGTTCTTTTAAATCAAAATCAAAATAATTCAACAACAACGACGGCTGCAGACATCAGAACAAGTGATGAAATTAACAACGGCACAAAATTTAAAAATGACCCGATTTCTTTTAAAGAGGCTCTCTGTAAAGCCTATGGCACTGATATGGCACAAGATATGCTTAAAAGATACTACGAAAAAGACATTACTTGTGACAAAGAAGATATGGCGCAACACTGTCAGGATGAGGGCAATTATTGCACGATTGAAGTTGTTAAGCCAAAAAGCTCAGGGCTTGTAAGAATGCTTGGACTTTAAAATTAAATTTAATAAATTACGGGCGCTTGAAACGGTTGTTTTAAGCGCCTTTTCGTGCCCCTTTAAATATTTATATTAAGAAATGTAACAAAATTAAAAAAATGAGCAATTATTCATTTTATATATACTTTATATATATGTAAGAAGCGATAAAACAAAAAGTTAAAAAAAGTTTTTCGCCGGAAAAAATATAATACTATCAACCAATACACACTAACCTTCACTTCACACGAGGAATTACGTAAAAAGAATTCCAAACGAACTTTTTTTCAAGTTCGTTTTTTTTTGTTTAAAAATCTTTTTAAAATAAAAAAAATGTTTGTTTAAAGAAACAAACATTCAAAATAAACACGAGGATATTAAGAGAGAGTAAATAATTCTTTTTCTTACCTTTTTAGTTGCTTATAAATGCAACATATTCGGCTTTTTTTCTTCCTTTAAATTCTATTCCCTACACTTTAATAAAGTTTTTTATTCAGGAAAAATTGCCTTTTATCTTTTCTTTTGTAAAGTTTTTGTAATAATCTTAAAATGCCCTAAAATAGCGGTCTTTTATGATTTAAACAGATTGCATTCGCCAACCAGTTTTTTTAATTTCGGATAATCATCAATTAAATTTTCTTTTGCAAACTTAAAGGCGTCTTCTCTTGCCATTTCTAAGATTTTTATATCTTTTGTAAAATCAAAAAGAGAAAATTCCGCAAGACCCGATTGTCTTGTGCCGATAAATTCTCCGGGACCCCTTATTTCAAGGTCTTTTTGGGCAACAATAAAACCGTTATTTGTTTGTTCCAAAACAGAAAGTTTATCTCTTGTTGTTTTTGAAGCTTTGCCTGTTATTAAATAGCAATAAGATTGAATTGAAGACCTTCCAACCCTTCCTCTTAACTGATGAATTTGAGAAAGTCCAAATCTTTCCGCATTTTCAATAATCATAACGGTTGAATTCGGAACATCCACCCCGACTTCGACAACCGTTGTGCAAACAAGGATGTCATATTTTTTATTTTTAAATTCCGACATCACCCTGTCTTTTTCTTCATTTTTTAATTTTCCATGCAAAAGCCCGATTTTATAATCTTTAAACACACCTTCCCGAAGTTTTTGAGCTTCTTCGGTTGCGTTTTTTGCGCTTATCGTTTCCGATTCGTCAATCAAAGGATAAACAATATATGCCTGATGACCGTTTTTGATTTCTTCTTTTATTTTTTCATATGCCCTGTTTCTGCCGCTTGCGCTTGAAAGAACGGTTTTAACGGGAAGTCTTCCTTTCGGCATTTCATCAATTGTGGTAACATCCAAATCGCCATGAAGCGTTAAGGCAAGGGTTCTTGGAATTGGAGTTGCGGTCATAGTCAGCGTTTGCGGGCTTTTTCCTTTTGAAAACAGCCTCATTCTTTGATTAACGCCAAATCTGTGTTGTTCATCAATTACAACAACACCCAAATTATTAAATTCAACCTCGTTTTGAATTAAAGCATGAGTTCCGACCGCAATATTCATCTGTCCGTTTTTAAGATTAGATAACATTTCACGGCGAATTTTTGCCGTGTTTTTACCCAAAAACAAACCGACACTAACCCCCATGGGCAAAAGCCAGTGTGTGAAATTTTTAAAGTGTTGGGTGGCAAGAATTTCGGTGGGCGCCATAATTGCTCCCTGACAACCGTTTTCAATTGCGGCAAGCAACACCATACACGCAACAACCGTTTTTCCGCTTCCGACATCTCCTTGAAGAAGCCTTTGCATCGGATGATTAGATTTTATATCGTGTAAAATTTCATTAAACGCCTCTTTTTGGGAATTTGTAAGTTCAAAAGGAAGCGATTTTACAAATCTGTCTACAAGCCCGCCTTCTTTCACGGTCATTTTTGTTGAGTTAAGTTTTTTGGTTTCTTCTCTTAAAAGCGCCAAATTAAGCTGCATTATAAAAAGTTCTTCGTAAACAAGCCTGAACCTTGCTTTTAATATATCTTCTTTGGTTTTTGGGAAATGAATTTTGTTTATTGCCTCACGATAACTTATCAAAGAGCGCTTTTCCCTTATTTTTTCGGGAAGGTTATCAACCAAAAATTCATCATATTTTTCAACCGCATTTTTTATTGCTCTTGCAAGGGTTTTTGAGTTTAAATTTTCACAAAGAGAATATATGGGAATTATTTTTCCGCCATAAAGTTCACTGTTATCTTTGCCTTCAATTTCGCCTTCCAAAATTTGCAATTCGTGTTTGTCAAGAGTGAGGCGAGAGGTAAAATTATCTCTTTTCACCGTGCCAAAACCCATAACCAGTGAATTTATCGGAAATTTTGATTTATAGAACTGAAGCATTTTTTTGTTTTTAATTCTGTAGAAAAAGTTTATTTGAAGCTTTCCCGTGCCGTCAGAAATTACAATGGAATGAACAGTTAAATTGTTTTTGGTGTTATATATGGAAACGTTTGTTATAACCCCCATAATGGTGACATTTTGACCTTCTTCAAGGTCTTTTATTTTACATCTTCCCTCATAATCAACATATCTTTTCGGGTAATATTCAATCAAATCTTTAACCGTTCTTATTCCGAGTTTTTTCAAAAGCTCATATATAACAGGTCCCACCCCTTTAATAAAACAGGCTTCCGTTTCATTTAACGGGTCATCTTTTTCTTTAATTTTTTCAAACTCAAAAACCTCTTTTTTTATTATTTTTTCTTTTGCTTCTTTAATTTTTTTATACCGATTAAAAGTTTCAATTAAATTTTCAACCGCTTTCATTCTTGAATTCAGAGAATCAAATTCGTATTGTTCAAATTCAAAATAAAGCCCTTCGAGTTTCAATCTGTCAGGTCTTGATAAAAGCTTTCTGAATTTTTCCAAACTTAAGATTACAAATTTTGAAAATGTGGTTTTTTTACCTTCCACGTTAATATACTGTCTTTTTTTTTCAACTTCGACAGCTTTTTTTACCTGATTATAAATTTCATCAAAATCATCTTTATACATCAAGAATTCTCAAAACTTCATAAATGTTGATTTTTTTGGCTTTTCCACGAATTGAAACTTCTCTTATTTTAATAACATCAACATATTTTTGCACTCTCAGATAGGTTTCTTCGCTGATTAAAAAGTTTGTTCTGTAAACTTTGTTATAATTCTCAATTCTGCTTGCAGTGTTTACCGTGTCGCCTATTACCGTATATTCAAGCCTTGTTTCAGAACCGATATTGCCTATAAAAACTTCGCCCGTTGAAATTCCGATTCCGATTTCAATTTTGGGTTTTCCCTCTAAAAGCCATTTTTCTTGAAGAGCTTTAACCTTTTTCAACATTTTATTTGCGCAAAAAACCGCATTGACGGGGTGTTTTTCATCTTGTATGGGTTCGCCGAAAATTGCCAAAATGGCATCACCCATAAACTTGTTTAAAACTCCGTGATATTCTTCAATTACAGGAACAAGCTCAGAAAAATATTCATTTAAAATGTTTGTAACTTCAACCGCAGAGAGCTGTTCCGAAATTGAAGTAAACCCCCTTATATCGGCAAATAAAACGGTAACTTCCGCCCTTTTGCCGCCAAGCTTTATGCTGTCTATGTTTTGAACAACGCTTTTCATTACGTCTTTTGAAATATATTTGCTCATTGCGGATTGAATTTTTTCTTTTTTTCTTCCCTCAACAAGATATTTAAAAGAATATCCGCAGCCGATTGCAAAAAGCATGAATATTTCAGGCATTATAAGCCCGACAGCCACTCTGTGGTCATACATTATAAATGCAAAAATAAAATACAGAAGCATTGTTAAAGAAGTGCATAAAAGGGCGGTTGATATCGGAAGAACGCTTACAAAAACCATTACGGCAAGAAAAACAAAAAGAACGGTGAATAAATCATAAAGTTTGCCCGTTTTTGTATAAAAAAGACTGTCTAAAAGGTTATTCAAGTTTGTTGCCTGAATATCCACCCCTGCAAGAGTGTCTGAAATCGGAGTTCTCTTAACATCGTAAAGCGCCTGTGCGTTTGCATTTGCCCCCACAAACACCGCTTTATCTTTAAAAATTTCGGGGTCTAAAATCGGCTTTTGACCTTTTCTTATTCTTTCCATTGATTTTATGACATCAGAAGCGGAAATTATCTTATGAGAATACATTCCGTCATTTGTCCTATAAAAATATATATAATCGTATATTATTCCGTTTTTGTTTTCATATGGAATTTTAAGAGAATATTTATCGTTTTTGCCTCTTATATATTCATCATCTATAACAAAATTTTTAATTCCCGTAAATTTTGAATATGCGCTTAAGCCCAAAGAAGGATACAATTTTCCGTCATAATTAACTAACTGGTCAATTCTTCTGATATAGCCGTCTTGGTCTTGATGAGTATTCACCGTTCCCAAATAGCGAATATTTTTAAAATATTCTTCTAAAAAGGGGGTGAAACTTTTATAAAAACTTTTTTCTTTTTCTTTTTTGCTTCTTTTGTCTTCAACCGTTATGTCTGTCTTTGTCGCCAAAAGCTTATTATATTCATCTTTATTGATATATTCTTCAAAACCTGTATCAATAAAGCCTATTCCGCTTACTAATTTATTATATTTTTTTATGTTCTTAAAGAAATATTTGTCGGAAGCGGGGTTTTCTTTATCGGGAGCCATAACAATAGCGTCGTATGCAATAACTTTGGCGTCTGTATGAAATTCAAGAAAATCAAAAATATCAATCGTTTTTTCTCTTCTCCAAGGCCAAACCCCAATGGAAGCCAGTGATTTATTATCTATAACCACGAGAATAATGTCGTCACTGGGGATATTATCCGCCGTAGTATACTTCACCATAAAATTATATGATTTATTTTGTAAAATTGCTTCCCCTATTACATAGGAAAGAAAAAACAATACAACTGTTGCAACAATTATTAAAAATAAAGATTTTTTTCCGGAAATTTCCATGTCTTTATTTTACTTTATATCTTGTATTTTGCCAAATTTTTGTGATTAAAATTTGTCCTTAAAAAAAATTTATA
Source organism: Candidatus Gastranaerophilales bacterium (assembly GCA_947630045.1). Classification (GTDB taxonomy): domain Bacteria; phylum Cyanobacteriota; class Vampirovibrionia; order Gastranaerophilales; family Gastranaerophilaceae; genus Galligastranaerophilus_A. Next base: position 1,893 of record CANRGC010000005.1, on the reverse strand, counting down.
TTAAAATAAAATTAAAATAAGTCATACGGTTTAGGAGTGATTTTTTAAAAATGAAAAAAATATTGAAAAAGCTATTTTTATTTTTTGCGGTTTTCGGGTTATTTTATTGCACAACCTCATTTAACAGAGTGTTGGCTCAAACCCCGCAAACCTTATATGACAGGGCGTGGAACCTCATTAACACAAAATATGTTGATCAGACGAACAATCATCAAGATTGGAAACGCTGGCGGCATAAATATGACAGCGTTATTCAGACCGATGAAGACGCATACGTTGCAATTGAAACAATGGTTTCAAGCTTAAATGACGTTTACACAAGGTTTTTAAGCCCGAAAGAATATTCCGAAGAAACAGACTCAATTCAGGGAAAATTGTCGGGAATAGGCGTTCAAATCGGGGTTCGTGACGGCAAACTTTTAATTATTGCGCCTCTTGAAGACACCCCCGGTGAAAGAGCAAATTTAAAAGCCGAAGACGAAATTTTAGAAATTGACGGACAATCAACCAAGGGAATTACGGTTGACGCCGCCGCAGATAAAATCAGGGGTAAAGAAGGCACACAGGTTAAGCTTCTTGTTAAAAGAGGAAACGAACCCGCAAAACTCTATACGATTACAAGGGAAAATATTGAGCTTAAATCTGTTTCAACAAAATTGCCCGAAAATGTAAAAATTGCGCCAAATATCGGATATATAAGGTTGAGTTCTTTTATAAGCAAAAACGCAACCGATGAATTTAAAAAAGCACTAGACGATAATAAAGATAAAGACGGCATTATTATTGATTTAAGGTCAAACCCCGGCGGGCTTTTGACAAACGCAATTTATATTGCAGACTTTTTCTTAGATTCAAAAGTTATCGTTTCAACCGTAGACAGGGACGGTTATAAAGAAACTCAAAGGTCATTAAAAAGCACAATAAACGATAAGCCTCTCGCCGTTTTAATTAACGGGGGGTCAGCTTCCGCAAGCGAAATTTTATCGGGGGCTTTGAAAGATAATAAAAGAGCAATTATTATCGGCAAAAAGTCTTTCGGGAAGGGACTTGTTCAGGAAATTAACAGAATGCCTGACGGGGCGGCTATGCATATTACAATTCAAAAATATCTCACCCCCTCAGGAACAGACATTAATAAAAAAGGGATAGAACCGGATATTGTGGTTGATTACACAAAAGAAGACGTCGACAAGAAAATTGACCCGCAAATTTCAAAGGCAAACGAAGTCCTTCTGGAAAATATCTCAAAAATTAGCAAAAATTAACTCAAAGGGCGCAAAACAAGGCGCCCTTTAAATTTTTACCCGCTATGTTATAATTAAATTATCGAACCTTGAAAATTTGGGGATGTAAAGGATTTTGACAGGGCGATTGCGCCGGTCGGATTGCATGTCGGAGGGAAGTTCTCCGTTATCAACACTCAAAAAAATAAACGCTAACAACGTTATCAAAGCTGACTTTGCTCCAAGAGCAATCGCTGCATAATTAGCGATTCAGCCACTTTATATGCCCAACTTGCCGGCATGTAAGGTCAATTATGCAAGTATAGCGCTTGTTATTTAAGGCGGCAGGCGTGAAAATTCAGTCTTAAAAGTTGCTTGTCTTTAAAATAAGCTCTGGTTTAATTTTTTGGTTTTGACTTTTCCCTTAATTAAGCCGAGAAAATAAAAGCCTAAACATGTAGATATTCGTGCTTGTGCCGTTTTGGACGTGGGTTCGACTCCCACCATCTCCAATCTTTAAAGTTAAAATTTCGCTTTGAGGCGAACCCACAAAGCGTTAGCTTTGCCAAGGTTTGAGCGTGAGCGAGCAGCACGTAGGGTGGACTTTAGTCCACCATGTTTAAGCAATAATCGGTAGGCTAAAGCCTACCCTACAAGCTTGAAACCGATT